>CAJTMX010000021.1 GCA_910577235.1 uncultured Acetatifactor sp.
GACTTTATATTTATTTCCCCTTTTTTCGTGGGTACCCAATTCCGAAAAGGGAGTTAATTATCTCCCTTTACTAAAAAGTGTTCCTACTCCATAAAATCATGACATCACCGTTAACAAAACCAACACCAACTCCGGATTTTGCTTTTAAAACATCAGCATGCTTTCCACCATCCAAATATCTTTTCAGGAGGCAGGTAACATCATTCAAAATTTCTTCCCATTCAGCTTTTTTGCACCATTGGAATGGATCATCTCTTGTATCGAAATCTGTCACTTCATTGCACAACCAATCCTCATCATCTAAATCAAATTCCGATGTTCCGACTAGCTCCATTGACCAATTATCATCACCATCGTCATACAAGTTAAAACCAAAAGCCATAACCTCATTTGGAATACCTGTTTCCGATATATCTTCCAATACATCATCTAACCATTCTGATACTTGATCAAACATCATCTAAATCTCCTGTACCAATATTTGGGTTTATATATCTGGTTTTTTATATATCTGGTTATAAAGTATTTATCAGCAATGCATATTTGTAGATTCATTTTAATGGCTACACAATTCCGAAACGGGAATTGTCCCTTACAGTACGCGAACAGCATGGCGGTTCACGTGACAGCAAATATTAACGGCAACCGGCAGGCCTGCTATATGCGTTGGATATGTATTGATATTCACCGCAAGCGCCGTAACGGTACCGCCCAGACCGCCCGGTCCTATGCCCAGGCCATTGATAGCGCTTAACAATTCCTCCTCCATTTCCTTAATATAAGGAACCGAGGAATGCTCTCCCACTTCGCGCGTCAGAGCCTGCTTGGCCATTATAGCGCATTTTTCAAAGGTACCGCCAATACCGACTCCCACCACCATAGGAGGACATGCGTTGGGCCCTGCGTCTTTCACTGCGGTCAAAATAGCGTTTTTTACTCCTTCGATACCGTCTGCGGGTTTGAGCATAAAAATCCTGCTCATATTCTCGCTGCCAAATCCTTTGGGAGCCACGGTAATCCTCACTTTATCTCCGGGTGTTATCTTATAATGAATGACCGCAGGAGTATTATCCCCTGTATTTTCCCTTATCAGCGGATCTTTAACTACGGATTTGCGCAGATACCCGTCCACGTAACCTCTGCGCACTCCCTCATGAACAGCCTCCTCCAGACTGCCCCCTTCAAAGTGCACCTCCTGACCCACCTCCAGAAAGATCACCGCCATACCGGTATCCTGGCAGATCGGTATCATGTCTTCTCCGGCAATATGCAAATTCTCCTGCAGTTGACCCAAAATCTGTCTGCCAAGATCCGACTTCTCCGTCTGTACCGCATTAGACAAAGCTTTTTTCATATCAGCCGATAAATAATGATTGGCCTCGATACACATTTCCTTAATATTATCTGTGATTGCGCTTAACTCTATTGTTCTCATTATTTCCCTCTGTTTTGCACATCATAGGTTGTACCAATGTTACTACATTAATCAGTACTCGAAACGCCAGCTCCTAATTTACATCTCCCGGAATATGGCCAACATGCTGTTCGCAATATATTCAAGCGAAACACCTCAGACCGAGGTTCCATCAGCAATGTGAAGGAGGGAGACAATATGGTGGCATTATTTTTAATGTGATGCCCGTTGCGATCATAGTTATTATTTTGTCAACTGACTGCGGATCTCATCAAGTATTTCATCCGTATAGTGTCTGGGCTCCCAGAACGATCCCTGCTCATCATCAAAGTAGCGGGGAATCAGATGAATATGAAAATGGAACACGGTCTGTCCCGCCGCTTCTCCATTGTTCTGCACAATGTTAAAACCTTGACATCCCAGAGATCCGGTCATGGATTCCGCAAGTCTTTTAGCTAATATAAAAGCCTTTCCCGCCATTTCCTCCGGCAGCTGGTACAGATTGTCCGCATGTTCTTTCGGGAGGATCAGTGCATGTCCTCTGGTAGCGGGCGCGGCGTCCAGAATCACCTTGAAATTGTCATCCTCATAGATACTTCTGGTCGGAATAATGCCGTTGGCCAGTTTGCAAAAAATACAGTCTTCTTTCATCATAAAATGATTGCCTCCTATCTGCCCGTTATCACGGGCTTTCTTATTTCTCAAACACAAACAGGCTGTCAAGCATTCGCATTACGCGGAAATTACCTTTCATTTTCATAGCGCCTGACATAAACGCGCTCTGAAAAGACATTTTGCCCGCAATGATATCGTCGATCATATCCGAAGCCGCCGTCACTTCCACATCCGTTTCCTCCGCAGTACCGTAATGACATTCCACCTGAGGGCCGTCTACCTGAATGATCAAAGCGTCCTCCCTTTCATCCAGTTTTAACGAATAGGATGCCGAAAAACCCGGCTGGGGTTTGAATGCCTGATGAAAGCGCTGGATATAGGTGTCCTGTGAACCGCCGTCTTTCTCGCTTAGCATATCCCGGAACATGCTTGCCAGTTCCTGGATATCTTCTTTTTGACGCTGTACATAGCTGTCGTCCGCTACATAGCGCGACAATTGCTCCGACTCCTGAGGAGTCAGATCCACATTGGGAGTTATGGCCACGATATTCTTTACGGCTTGATTACTGGCAGGAAAGCTGGGCGTTTTCTGGTTGACTGTCCGATACAGATTTTCCGCCTTTTTCTCAATGATCGTTGTGTATTCCTGTTTCATCTCCAATGTGAGGGTATTGGCAATATATCCACAGATTCCGCTGCAGGGCCGTCCTCCCAGAACCTCCCAGGCGGTGGCCAACTGCATCTTTCCTTCCCGCTCTCCATAGGTTGTTGACATGACAACCGGACACATATACAGCTTAGAAATCTTTTCCTTATCTCCATAGAGCCAGCAGGAATCCAGAAATTGATACATGTATCCGCCTATGCCATACCATTCCACTGTACCGGCCAATATGATACCGTCCGCATCCTTCAGCGTCTGAGGCAAAGTCGGAATGGCATTCTTATTTTCATACAGATTATACTGTGTCACATGTACTCTGAGTTCTTCCAGTACTTCCCGCATTTTATTGATCACATACAGGGTAGGATCATCGATCAATCCCCTGCCGCCATAATAAATATTAATATTCACCTTTTCCTCCATAACCCGTATTCGGTCTTTGTTTCCCCGAAACACGTATATACAACGCCAATATCATACCCAGTATAAATCCCACCAGCAGTCCGCCGATATGCGCCAGATTATCTACATTGCCGCCGGTAAAACCGCTGTATAGTGACAGGCATATCATTAAGATCACTCTTGTCAGCGTGACATTCTCCATTTGCCGGTTAGAAAACATCACCATTGCCAGCAACAGCCCGTCCAGACCAAAGATCGCGCCGCTGGCCCCCAGAGACACCGCCCAATTATTGCCGATGATCTTGCCTATCAGGGATAACAGATTTCCTCCGATCCCGGATGCCAGATATATTCCCGTAAAAGGAAGATGGCCTATCTCCCTCTCAATCATGGCTCCCATAAAAAGCAAGATTATCATATTGTTGAACAAATGACTGGTATCCGCATGTAAAAACATTGCCCAGAAGATTCGTCCATATTCATCATTTACTATGACTTCCACCGCACTGAGGCATCCTCTGTCATACAGAACGTTCCCGGGTAATTGGCAGAAAACATAAACTCCCACATTGACAGCCACCAGAATAACGCTTATAAAGGGAAGAGTCCTCAGTTTTCTAATATATTCTACCATAGATGGTCCTCTGCTTGTTCATATAGAAAACTGTACCACTCTTTGCCCCTGTTCGTCAACGAAAAATATATTCCACTTTGCCGAACCGAAGTTCATCCTCTTTTTCCAAGCGGCGTTTCTCATAGGGACGCATACGCAATCCGTTTTTGAATGTCCCGTTGGTAGAATTCAGATCTTCCAGATAAATACTGCCCTCCTCGTCCAATAAGCGGGCATGGATACGGCTGACCGATCTGTCTTCCAGCACCAGATCTGCCTCCTCCCTCTTTTTACCGATCACAAAGGGAAACTTATCGATTCTTACTGCCAGTTCCCCGTCCTCCCTGTACAGCCCCCGAGACGGTTCCTTCTCCGATTCCTCCAAATATACGGTTTTTCCATATTCTTCCTCATTCCTTTCTTCCTCAGACGGATCATCATCCCCCTTGCCATAGACCACCTCTTCTCCCACTGCTCCCAAGTTCTGCATAACCACCTGGCGCTGTAAGATTTCCTGGTATGTAACGGGCTCCTGTCTCCTTCTGCGTCCTCCCAAAAAGGAAAGAAATCTCCGGGGTCTGTCCATTGCCCCGGTTTCCGGGACCATCGGACGGTTATGTTCAGGCTCCGAAACCTGTGACAGCTCCTGCGTCTGCATTACATCTGTTTTCCTTTCCCGGCAAACTGATTCTTGCCGCGTTTTCTCCTTTTTCTCCGCCTCTCTGAATCTTTCATAAATTGAAGGATTAATGCAGCTATCTCCGGCAGTGGCGTATTGTTCGTACAGATTATATACGAACTCTACCAGAGCCTCATCCTCATAGTCAATATGCTCCACCCAAAAATCCAGTAATTCCTTAAACCCTCTGTCCTTTTGGCAATAGGGTACATACATGAAAAAGAAATCGTTCTTCTCCAAGTCCTGATAGATATGCAGGGGGCTCCAGATCACATTTTGATCTTCCAGCAGAAATCTGTAAAGTTCCTGTCCCATCCGCTCCATGCCCCACAGAAAAGCCCGCATCCACTCTCTGCCCACTGCTTTTCCCTCAAAAAGCTGTACTATATTCTGAGTAGAAGAGATATCGTAATACAGAAAGGCCTCCCCGTCAATATACCGCAGACTGCAGGGCAGCAAGAAACGAATACCTCCCCGGTTCAAAATACAGTACTGATAACGGCTTTCCCGGGGCTTTTCCTCCAACCGCAGCCGCGCGTAATTGCAATTCATATTTCTGATATACTCGGTCTCCAATGTATTACACTGTGATTTTACATTCTCCATTTTCTACCTCTTTTCATATGTTGGGAGACATTTTGACCGGACTCCCATACCCCTGTTACAATATATACTCAGTCCCCGTTATCCCGGACCAGCAATTTCGCCAATGTGGCCTTATCCCATGTATTCAGCCGAAAGACCAGCTCCAGGCGCTGGGTCTCTCCCGGCCTGGCCAAACTGCCATATGGCAATATATACTCTCCCGCCGCCTCCAGGCGGATTTGCTGTCCCTGCACGGAAAAACGCGGGGGCTGCGGCTGTATCCACAGATATTGTTCCCTGTCCCATAGCAGTGTCAGTTCCTGTAGATAATTCAGACGTTCTTGGGGCGTCCCCTCGTAATTACCGGCCTTTATCAGCATGGACGCCATATCCTGTTCCAGCAGGCATCTGTCGTATTGCGCAAACAGCATAACAACCAGAAAAAGATATACGCCCAACACCGTGGGCAGCACCAGCGCCGCCTCCACGGAAAAATATCCCTTTATTCTACCATGCCTTTTCATCGTTTCAGGCATTTCCCACGGCAAATCTCCCGCAGTATTGCCTCCTCACCTCCTTCATATCCCAAGCAGCAACGCGGCCACCGTGCCTGCCCATAAAAACGGCACAAACGCGATACGGGTATTTCTATCGGCCCTCTTTAATAAAAGCAGCGCCACGCTGATCAAAAATATACCCATGAGAGCAATGCCGAAAGCCAGCAAACAATCCGTTGGCCCCAGACAATTGCCCAAAAGGATCAGTTCCCATCCGTCTCCCCTGCCAATCTGCTCTCCTGTTATCTTAGCCAGCACCAATGCAATGGTCCCGGGCACAAGGGCAATGCCAAGCTCCCCCCAAGATGCCGCTCCCAGCATTCCTCTTGCGAGAGCTCCTACGCAGGAGATCACCACTCCAACCGCCAGCGACCGCCCCGGAATATATTGGCTTTTTATATCAAATATACTGTGCCAGGCCAGCAGCACGGTCACACACAGATATCCGCCCCATCTCCACATGATGTCATTCCTCCTCGTTCAAATCTTCTGTCCGTTCCGGGAATCCACAGCGGCCGCAGGGACGGTAGGGCATATTTTCCTGCCATTCTATCACACGAATCCGGCGCAACAGCGCCGGGCAGTCTCTGACCGTATGACTGCGGTCTCCCTCCCGGGTCAGATACAGCAGGTTTCCCACCGGCATATCCTCACAGCGGATGCAGGGACGGTACATTGATCCGCTCCCATTGCGCAGCATCCATACAGTTTCCGGTTCCGCCTCAAAGACACTGGGTTTCAAATAGGAACAGCCTCCACTGCCATGCCATACTTCTCCATTCTCGGTCACATATACATACAATTTCTTTTCGGTATGCTTTCCGACGGCATAACCGGTCCAGGCCCTTCCATAATATCTGCTGCACATGCGAAAATAGGGAAAGGGAAAGCAGGTGATCTTCGGACACACTTGATAGGTTAAGACAATATCAATGCACTCGTCTTCCTCCAGATATTCGGATGACAGATATGTCAGTCCTCGGCTACCATGGGTCAGAGGAGATTCATTCAGATATTCTTTACCCAATATCTGCTGTATTCTTCCGTTGACATACAGATAAGATACCGCCAGATCCGGAATATCCCCCGCTCCCTCCATTGTTCCTAAAAAGGTTAATTCCCGACCGGTCTGCCACAGCGCATACTCCAGTTTTCCATGCAGCCGCAACATCTCTATACAACTGCCCAGATGAAGAACGAAGAAGAGCAGCAGCGGTGCCACTATTGCGGCCTCCACCGTCATACTGCCCCTATGTTTCATCTTTTTGTGCACCAAACGGGAGATACGCGGGTATGTCCCCTCTATACATGGACATACTGCAAATGCGCGTAATAGGAAGTTGTATAAGGGAAAGGGCATTATAAATATTATATAATATATAGTTACAAAAGGAGTTTCCATCCATAGAGAAGACATATCCGCTCACCTCCCGCTTGTGTAAATTAATAGACTATTGCAAACCCCGTTTCAAGAGACAGAGCCCGTTTTGTCTATTTTGACCGGCTCCGTCACCAGGGAAAAGCTTCACAATCACCCAGTGTACATTAATATAGTTTCTCTCTTTTGATCGTAAAACGGTATCCGTAGCCGGACCGGACAGTGGCCTCCGCTTCCAGCCCGTCGATACAGCCATCCATACGAAAACAGCCGTTTCCGGGAGTTTCACGAATATCCATCTCTACCAGATCCATAAAGCGCATAGTCAGCACGTCCGGCGATTCTACATACAGCAATATGCGCAGATAGTCCTCATAGGACAATCCCTGGCCCATCCCGCTCCGGACCTCCACGGCCCCATTCCATATATTGTCCAGTGAATAATGCCAGTCAGAGTCCTCTTTAAGCAGCTCCACCCTACCTCCCGCAAGCAGCGATTTAACGTCATACAGACTTTCCAGATAGGCCCAGGTCAGAATCAGCGCCGTCTCAAATACCGGCTGCAGTTCCGGCAGCGCTACGGCGGCGGCCAAGACCGATGCCAGCGCCTGTATCTCCGCTCTTTTCGTCTCACAGCCAAGCAGGTATATCACATTGGCAGCCTCCCGGATACCGCAGAGCAGATTGGCCGTCTGGCGCAGATTATCTATGTCGTTTCCCCTGCCACACAGCAGATATTCCACCTGATATTGCAGCAGGCTGTCCTCCAGGGGCGCGCCGTATCTGCCTGCATAGTCCAGAAAATATTCCAGCAAGAGCACATTGTCCACAAGTCCCAGCGGTTCCCTCCGCGAATAACTGCCCTGATTTACCACACCCCGGGCAATCCGCCCGCTGATATATTGGCTGGGATCGACAGTGATTTCCGACAGTCGGGAAATGTCATCCACCACCCACTTAAGGATTCCGGTTTTTCGCATTTCCCGCGCTGTCTCCGTGGGATCGGTAATCTCGATTTTATCCCATGTTTCCTCTCCGATCTGTTTTTCCATATCCTGATATCGCCGCAATTCCCGGCTTGTCTGATCCATCTGCTCCTCAAGGTTATTATCCAAAAGTCCGTATCCCTCTACAGTCTCCATCCATTCCAGCAAATCTTCCGCTATGTCCAGCCCCAGGCGATTCATCATGCACTGTGCCGCCCGCAGTTGAAACACCCGCCCGCCGTCGTCCGTAGCCAGAGAAACTTTCATCACCCTGACGTCCTCCAGCTCCATCCCCAGCAGGTCGCGATATAGAAAGGGCAGCGGCGCATCGTCCCCGCCAGATAGATTGCGTACCAGATATTTCTCCAGATGCTGCTGGGTATTATAATAGGAGGGAGTATCCGTACCGTAAGAAGTGTCGATCATGAGAAGTCCGTAACGCTGCAACAATACTCTGTGATACTCCGCCAACACACTGTCCATCCCGATATCCATCACACACTCGGTCTCAAACGCTATCGTGTGCCTGCGCACTCCCTCGATCAATGTAAGGCACAGGGAGAGCATTACCGTCAAAGTAAGCGTCACGTAAACCGTCAGATAACCCGAAGAATTTTGAGATTTCATAGACATGTCCTCAGACTTTATTGACCTGTTTGGTGATCTTGGAGAAAATGGATTCCACCAGATCCGTGATCTGGGATTTAAATATAATAACGATTCCCACCAGGACAACAATGATCAGTATGACCTCCACCGTCCCCATTCCGGCATTATCCTCCGCCGCAAAATATTTCCATCCGATCAGTTTTTCATCCATCCAGTCTCTTGCTCTTCTCCATGTTTTTCTCATTATTTTTCTCCTTTTTTCTTATATTTTCCTAGGCAATTGCCAAACTGTTATTTTGCCAGTACCGAGTTGTGCGTATTGTATATTCCATAAGTAGGCATGGCGCAAAGCAGTTGCGCCGCGAACCGTCGGTACCGAGGTTGCTAGCAACCTCCGATGCCGTATTTTGGCATCTTACGTACCGCTACGGTGAGAACGGAGCGAAAGCGTGCCTACGCCTAAGTATACAATGTGCACAATGACACGCGTATAGCAACTGAGTTTCGCAATTGACTATATATTTTCCTGTTGGGATTAAGGTGTCGAGAGTGCTTTTGTACTCATTTTGTGGGAATAATTGCACAAATAATTTAAGCCAGATAGACTTTTGACACCCTAATCCTGTCGGGCAATTGCGAAACCCCGTTTCAAGATACAGGGGATGGGTAAAATAGGCGGATTGTCACTGCATCGGAATCTGTTTTTCCTATTTATGATCTTTATGATCAGCTCCGTCACCCGGGAGGGCGTTCCGCAATTGCCTGGATATTTTTCTGTGATATTTTGTTGCAATTTTTAGCTATTTGTACATATTGTATATTCCCAATGGAGTCTATGTACAACATAGTCGCACCGGAAAGAGGTCGGTGCCGGAAGGCTGGCGCAGTCAGCGTATCCCGCAAACGCATGTGCCATATAATATCTATAGTCCAAAACTCCGAAATGCCGGGACCATGACCAACACCATCACAATGGCCATCATCATTACCATAGGTGCCAGCAGACCCGTGCCGGCCTCCTCCCCTTTCTTCCTGTGAAGATTCAGTTCCTCCTGTAAAGCCCGCTCCCCTTCCTCCCGCAGTCGGACCAACAGCGCCGCGTTTCCCTTTTTCAGATTCTGTATCAGCATGGCACTGAGTCTTGCGCAGTCCTGCAGTCCGGTACGGGCGGCCCACATCTCATAGGCCCGGCTCTCGGAAATCCCCGCCTGTAAGCGGTTGCATGCAAAGAGCATCTCCTGGTACAGGGGCTGGTATTCCTCTTTTTCTCCGCCGCAATGATCCTGCGCAATCTTTTGAAATGCTCCCCGGATCGTCATGCCCGCTCCCAGATACAGAATAAATTTGTTCAACACTACGGGATAATTTTCTTTCATGCGTTCCCGCCTTTTCAGCACCTGCTTATGCAAATCCCTATCTTGAAGAACAAATACCGCAGCCGCCGTAGCCAGCGTCATCAACATCAATACCGGGCCATGATCCTCTCTGACTTCCCGCCAGGACAGATCGCTTTCTCCCAGGCTGTCCGGCAGGAGTATTCTGTCCTGATCGGCGTATTTCTGCTGGGCCAGGCCGTAGGCGTCCAAAACCCGCGCGGCCAACCGTTCAGTCCCTTTCAAGGTTTGTGGAATCACACATACATCCAATTCCTCCTGACGGCAGAAGTCCAGATACCGGCTTTCCACCGTCAGTCTCACCTGCACAGGTATCTGAAGCGCATGGATCGTCCCGTTTCTTCCCAGCACCTCATAATTGCTGCTTTTCCAAGATACCTCAAAGGGAAATCCCTCCAACTCTTCCGCCGGTTCCAGCGGCAGGGACACCTCCTGCCAGGAGGGATTGTCCGCCAATGTCCGCTTTTTCCATTGCTCCCAGAATTCCTCATAGGATTCCTCCAGTTCCTTCTCATTGGCTCTTCGCTCCGGCACCTCCACCAGAATAGTGCACGGGTCCTCCCCCTCCGTCTGGACCATCAGCTTTACCTGTCTCGCCCCCTCTCCCCTCGCCGGACGTAGCAATTCCCCATTATCGGTCAGGCTGCTCTCCATATCCGCGCCCAGGCGCGCCGACACTCCCAACAGGGTTCCCACACTGAGCACCGCCAGCAACAGCCGTATCTTTTTTCTATAGTATTCCCCCTGTAAAAGCAGACCCGATTCACCGGGATACAGGCTTTCCAGATCTCTTTGCACAGGATGGGCATTCAATACGGGAATCCTGTATATACAGCCCTTTTTGTAAATATAGAGCGCCATTCTGTCCAAGGGTTTCCCCTCCTCATGCCGGGCCAGACAGGCCAGTATAATAAAGCCCGCCGCCACCATTGCTCCGATCATATACATCTCACCGCCTCCTTGTCATTGCTCCGTATCTCCAAAAGTCTTTTCAAATATCAGCTCCGACAGAGCGTATGCCGCCAGGTAGATTCCCAGGCAGACCGTCATCAGCGCCACCCCCGCCGGGTTTCCATACAGCATGTCAAAATATCCGGGGTTGCCTGCCTCCACATACCAGACGATGAGAAAGGGCATAACGTTCATCACCCGCTGTTCCAGTTTCCGGGCAGACAGCAGAGTTTCCATCTCCTCCTCCACCGCCAGCTTGCGGCTGATGGAACCGCTGGCCGCGTCCACCATGGCAGGGATACTTCCTCCGTTTCTCCTGGCTATACCGAATACCTCCGCAAACTCCCGCATCTCCTCCAGACCGCAGCGCCGTCCCATATCCGTCAGCAATGTCTCCAGCGTCAGATTGTTGGACAGCCCCTGTCGCAGCTGTTTCAGTTCCTGCTCCATATCACAGTCTTCTCCAAACATATTGCGAACGTCCGCCATGCTTTCCACAAACGCGTTTTCCACCGCATATCCCGCTCTCATGGAGGCTGCCACAGACTGGATGCACTCCTTGAACTGTACCAGCAGCTGACGGTTCCTGCAGCGGCGGCGGTGATGTCCGCATCTGCGCAGATACAGCCATCCCACCAGCGTCATAGGAGGCAATGCCCACACGCTACGGTAGAAAAATACCGCAAACAATACCGTTACCAGCAGAGCTTTGCCCAGATCCCGCAGATGTTGCGCCGGAGTAATACCTTCATAGAGCTTTGCTCTCCGTCTGCAATATCGGCTATATATGTGACTGCAAACCCGCCGCCCTGAGCTTTTGATCACGGATCAAGTCCCCCTTTCTGACCAGAGTTCCCTGTACCCGCCCCTCCGGGCTTTCGCCCTGCTCCTCAAAACGGTACAGCGGATTTAACCGGATAACGGAGTCTTCACAGTCTATCATCTCGGATATCTCCAGGACTTTCCGGCTCCTGTCCCGAAGGCGCCCCAGGTGCACTATGATATCAATGCCGGACGCAATCTGTTTTCTGATGGCCGTCAGAGGAATATCTATCCCCATCAATATCATATTTTCCAGTCTGGACAGCATGTCCCGGGCACTGTTTGCGTGGCCCGTGGACATGGAACCGTCATGCCCGGTATTCAGACACTGCATCATATCCACTGCCTCGGCCCCACGCACCTCTCCCACGACAATTCGGTCCGGCCTCATCCGCAGGCTGGCACGGATCAAATCCCTGACGGATATCTCCCTACAGCCTTCCACATTGCCGTTTCGCGTCTCCAGTCTCACCAGATTCCGCAGGCCCTGCAGCTGCAGTTCCGCGCTGTCCTCAATGGTTACGACTCTCTCCCAATCGGGAATATAGCCCGACAATACATTGAGAAAAGTGGTTTTTCCGCTGCCGGTCCCGCCGCTGATAAAAATATTGTATCCGGCCTGCACCAGCAGCCTTAATAGCTCTGCCGCCTCCCGGGAGAGGGTTTCCCGGCGGATCAGTTCCTCCATGGTTATAGGCGTATCGGGAAAACGTCTGATAGTGACGATGGGGCCGTTTAAGGCTACGGGATTCATAACTATATTGACTCTGGCACCGCCTGACAGTCTGGCGTCGACAATGGGAGATGCCTCGTTTACCGCTCTGTTGCAGCCCGCCACAATCTGCTGGATCACATCCTGGAGTTTCTCTTCCGACTCAAAGCGCATGTCCAGTTCCTGCAAGCGGCCTGTCCGTTCCACAAATATACTGTTGGGACCGTTTATCATGATTTCCGTGATCTCCGGGTCTTCCACAAGGTTCTGAAGGATATCCAGTCTCCGCAGGGAACAGAACAGCTCCGTCCGCAGACGATGGCTCTCCCCCACAGGCAGCAGACGCAGTGAATCCTCCTTCAGCAAGACCTCATCAATGATCTCCATGACCTCACAGTCCGTCTGCTCTCTTCCATAATCCAACTGCTCCAACACTCTGCGACGCAGTTCCTGTTTCAGCTGCCCATACTCTCTCAGCATACGCTTTCATCCGCCTCCTCCTCTATCAGCTCTCTGACGTACCGGGCCAGATCGCCTCTGGTATACTGCTCGATCTGATCCGGAAGCTGACGGAACAGCGGCAGACGGCATTTTCTGGTCTTCTCTTTTACGTCCCCGTACTCATACAGGGACAGTATCTGTTCATACTGATCGATCTTGCACCGAGCCACAGGATCTTCTTTCACCAGCATATAAACCCGGCTGCATTTCCTCAGGATCTCCAGCAATCCCTGCATGTTTTCGGACAGATCCAAAATGATATAGTCATATTCGCCGCTTTCTCCGATCTCCCACAACAGCTGCTGCCATTCCTGCGCTGTTATATAGACCAGATGATGTCCCATAAACGCCGGAGCCACATAATCCAGTCGTCCCTTTTTCTGCACCAGAGCTTTCATCCGCGGAATAAATTTGTTGTGCTCCGCCTTCATATAATACAGCAGCGTGGACAGATCTCTGCCCTTCTCCTCCGGCAACAGCTCGGGCATCCCCGCGTAGTGCTCAAAATTCAGATAAAGCGTCCTGTGCCGCTCTGCCAGGATCTGTCCGTAAGTCAGCGCAAACGAGGTTTGCAGGCATCTGCGCACAGGAGAGTACATGCCTACGATCCTGGTCTTTTGTCCGTTTCCCAGCCGGGGGTAGAAGGCATCTTCCCTCTCTGCATACATCTCCAGCAGTTCCCGCCGAACATTCTCCGCGGGCTGATACTTGTCCACGTTTTTGAGGGAAGACCACCTGACAAGGCCGCTCTCATTAAGCAGCACCGTGACCCCTGTTTCAATGGGCAATTCGGGATAATAAACCGATTCCGCTACCAGCAGCAGGTCGATGTCTTTTAACTTCCCGCCTTCCTCCAGCTGGGGTATCCCGGTAAAGACCTGTATCTCCCAGGGAAACTCCCTGCTGTTTTGCAGGTAAGCGGACAGCTGCCCCGCATAATCCTCCTCCGGATCGCAGAGCGCTAATATTTTACGCTCCAATAACACCTCTCCCTTCCTTGTACATCCTGCATGAAATCGTGGTAAAATTTTGTGAATCACAAATAAACAATAACATGATGTTTAGATGATAAGAGACTTGACACGTCTCTTGTTGAATTGCATTATAGACGCTATTTTTATAAATGTCCATAGCTAAAACAAAGAAAAATCATTTTTGTGAAAATGCTACAACAAATGTAGAACTTGCAGACCGTAAAGTGCCGCAAGCCCGGGAAATCCCAATACCGAGCATGTCAAAACCGTGGCGGGGTTGACGCCTACCAGCGTGGAATATCCCCTGGATGCCATGGCCAAATTGATAAAAAATATGGCTACCGCTCCCAGCACTCCCCGCAGCAAAAGATTTAACAGCCATTCCAGCCGGCGTCTCCAGGCCAGCGCCAGCAATATCAGTACACAGATTCCCATGATCAGCAATATGTTGGTTTGATTCATTGCAACTCCCCAAGACGCCGTTTTTATATCTTATGAATGAAATGGAAAAAAAGACCAGCAAAGAAATTTTGCCGGAATATTTTACCAGCCCCAGGGCTATACTTATAACAACCAAAATTTGCCAATAATAATGGAGAGCGCTATGAAAACATTTTATAACCAGAGTTATTACAATTCCGATAATATGGACATACACTTTTCCGTGCCGACTCTGCGGGAAGACCTGGAAAAAACCCGCATCGCGCTGGAGATCGCGTATGCGGGCTTTGACAATGCCGTTGATCCTGACATGGTGGATTGCTATATTTATGAAATTAACGCGTTGTTAAAACGATACAAGCATCTGGCTGCCCTCTCCGCAGAGGAGTATGCCTCCGCCGCAGAGGAGACCGTTCCCACCGGGCGCCTGCGGGGATTATACGAGCATTCCCCTATTCATACTCTGGTCAGCCATGTTCTCGGTTAATGTATTCTTGCCATAGGTCAGTCCCGCATATACGGTCTGGGTATTCTTCATAACCGGACCTGCCGTGTTCTGAGGAGCAATCTGCCTGTAGGCATCGCACAGCGGAGTAATAATGCCAGCCACCTCCTGCAACAGCTCCGGGTGGCAGCGCGCCTCCGCCTGGGACAGCCTGCGGACGCAGTACAGATACAGCTGCCGCAGGGCACCGGCGGGTTCATATTGCAGATTCAGAGACTGGAGCAGCTCGCCGATACAGTTTCTGGCTCTGCGCACATTCTCCCGGTACTCCCCCCGGTCTTCCCGCTCCGCCGCGTCTTTGGCATCGGAAAGGTATTGCAGCGTCATCTCATACAGGATCACCGCCATCTCCGTGGGATTGGCCTGGGAGACGCGAAACGTAAACTGCTTTTTGATCTCAGACGTCATAAATGTCCTTGCCTCCTGTTCCGTCCCGGTTACTGCAACAGCTGCAGCACCTGAGAGGGTCTTTCATTGGCCTGCGCCAACATGGAAGTGCCTGCCTGGGTCAATATCTGGTTGGTGGTGTACTGGGTCATCTCCTCCGCCATATCCACATCCATCAGACGTGAGTACGCGGCTGTCATACTCTCCTCCGATACGTCCAGACTGTTCACCGTGGACTCAAGCCGGTTTTGATACGCGCCCAGCTTACCCCTTACGCCGGAGACGAAACCAATGGCCCCTTCCATCCGGTCTATGGCGTCTTTTGCTCCCTCTATCGTACTTACATCTATTTTTTCAATCCCCATATTGCGCAGAGAGATGGGGGGAATCTCCACTTCCAGAACCTGCCCTTCGTTGGCTCCGATCTGCAGGCGCATAGGGCCAATGTCGGTGACCTCTATATCCAGACTGGTTTTGGGCGGAGCCGGCACTATGCCGTTACTCGCATCGTTCAGATCCAGCTTCAGTTCAAAGCCGTTATTTCCCCTAATAGTCATAAAACCGTTTTCACAAACAATTTCCTCCGTACCCGCCGGAAAGGGAAAGCTGTTTTCGTCTGCGGCTCCACCTGCACCGGTAGCCGTCTTCAGCTGCACATTAATTGCCGTCTTGAATCCGGTGGGATTGCCGTCTGCATCCAATTCATCCGTAACCTCAAGCGATGTAATCGAATAGACTCCCTGGGGGGTCTTTTCACCGAAAGAACTTACCTTGATCTTCTCGTCATTGGTATATCCCTTCACATTGAAAGTCCCGTCCAAAAGGTTCTGTCCGTTAAATTGTGTGGTCTTGGATATGCGCTCGATCTCCTCCTTGAGTTCAACGATCTCCTCCTGAATGATCTCCCTGTCCTCGGTGGTGGTGGTGCCGTTGGCAGCCTTGATCGTCAGTTCACTGACACGCTGCAGCATGGAGCTGACCTCACTCATGGCACCGTCGGCTATCTCTATGACAGACACTCCGTCATTGGCGTTGTCATTGGCCACTCCCAGACCCACAATCTGGGCATTCATTCTCTTTGCCATCGCCAGCCCCGCCGGATTGTCCTTGGCGTGATTGACCTTCAGACCGGTAGAAAGCCGCTCCAGAGACGCGGACAGGGCGTTGTCGTTATTTGCCAGCGCATTGTTGGCAAGCATTGCTGATACATTGTAATTGATTCTCATATGAATCCTCCTAATATTATTCCGTTTTGGGTCCTGCCGCCTTGGGGACGTCAGACCTCTGCACTTAGAACGGATTCCTTTCCGCCTGCTTTCCCATCTCCTGAACTGTCCGCAAAAACGCCTTGGCCACCTTGTACAGGTTTGCCTGCGCAGTGTTTTCCATCGGCTCTGAGCTGTCCCAGGACATGACCGTCTTCCCTGACTCGTTATGTACATATTCCACCTGGCCAAGCTGCATATCTCCCTCCAGATGGCTATCAAATATATCGGTCAGACGGCGCAGATTCATAACGGTTTCCCGCTGATTTCCCACAAAATAACCATTCACAACACCGTCTTTTACCTGAAACTCACCGCTCAGACTTCCCATGCTCCCGCCGGTCAGTTCAATGCGCACCATGCCCTTTTCCTGTTCTCCATGGCATATCTGCAAATGCACCGCCGCCAGTTCCCCGTCCAGTTCCATGGGAAAATAGTATTCCTCCGACTGGGCCAGATTTCCCATCAGATGCAGCTGCTTGGTCATCAGCTGCAGAGAGCGGACGTCCACCAGGCTGTCCGTATCCTCCGTTATGCTGCGGTATGTCTGCTCCTCTTGAGACGCCTCGGCCTCCCGGTATGCCTCCCGAAACTTATCCGGGTCCTGTAGACGCTGCCACAGCTGCGCCGGTTTTACTTTACTTTTGCTGTCAGCATTCCAGCGGTCCAGAATCTTGCGGATATGCTCTTCCATATCCTGGGCGGCCAGTATATTGGCGGCCGTGGGAGTTTCCGCCGCCCGCTCCACTGTTTTGTATGCCTCCTGAGTGCTCTGCGCAGACTCGGCAAGTTCCCTACGCGCACGGGCGCTTTCCTCTTCCTGCATTGCCGCAGCCTCCTGCTGCTCAGGCTCTGCCGCCTCCTCCAACACTCTGTTCCACTCTTTTGCATATCCCAGATTGATCTGTTCGTCGATCCGAACCCCCCGGTCCCGCAGACGGGTCAGACTTCCCACCGCGTCATCCACCAGCGTGTTGGTATGACCGGCCCTTCGGCTCCTGACGGACGACAGCAAGGTGGAAAAATTCATTTCCGCGCCGGTGTTTATCACGTTTCCGATGGCGGCGCTGTCCCCCTTTTCAATCTGGCGCATCAGGCGATAACAGCCGATAAACGCGCTCTTTTCCTCCGGAGTGATCTCCCCCTTTTTCTCCAGCTTATACAAAAATTGGCTATATCTCTCCGCCTCCTGCCCGGGGTCCTGCTCCTGATTGTCAAAGTATTCCTGCAGCTGGGGCAGACTCTGTTCCAGCGGATTGACTCCGCCGCGGATCATGCGCAGCACTGCCCTGGGCGTCATTCTGGTGATGACTTCCTCCACGGTGGCACAGGCCGCCTTGATCTCCTCCACGTGCTCCGGGGTGATCTCCATGCGGTTATAACCCAGTACCCGCACCGCCCGGCGGTTCTCCTCCGTAGGCTCGTATCCCATATCTCCCAGTATGTCATCCACATTGGCAAACGCCTTGCGGATGCTGTCTCCCATATCAGCCCGGGGAGCTGTCCAGATACTCTCATAGCGCTGGCCGGCTTTTTCGTACTGTGCCTGCAGCGCCTTGCCGCTCTGATGGAACTGAGACAGATTCTGCTCCTGTGGCTCCGCATTCCACAGTGTTTCCTGCCAGCGTCCTATGGTGTCTATGGGCAGCTGCGGCAACTCCGCCGCCACCTGCCAGGCATTCTCCAGCTCCCTGTAACGCTCCACCGCCTGCTGGTCGGTAAGCTCCGGCTCGGGGAAAAATTCCCGGGCCAACTCCTGCTGGGCCTGTTTTAATGCGGCAATAGTCTCCTCAATAGGACGGGTGTCTATGGAAAAACCGCTTTCCAGCAATTTCATATTGGTTTCCACGGTCATACGCAGCCGGATTTCCTCCAGCAGTCTGTGATCGCTGATGCGCTGCTCGGCGTCGCCGCTTTGATAATAAGCCATCAAGTCGTACGCCTTCTGCCATATGGATCTGGGATCGGCAAGATTGCCCTCCATTGCTTCGCGGCCGTCCGCGATGGCGGCAGCGGCGGCCCGCGCCGCGTGTTCTTTTTCCACCGGGAAAGTGACTCCCCGTATCTCCATGGTTCTGCGCAGACTGTCACGGTCCACCTGCAGCCCCCTCTGTATCATCCACTTTGCCGCCTCCCGTTCCTGTTCGCTGCCCTCGCAGCCCAGAGAAGACAGCAGTCTGTCCAGTTCCTGGGGATCGACTTCCTCCCCATCCTCCTGAGATGTGCCGCCCTCCGGCGGCTCTGCTATGTTGCGGGTCATATAGCCTCTGACCTCGGCCTCGAAATACTCTGCCTGCCGCTCCTGCTCGACGGAACAGCCGCTGGACTGAGCCAGATAGTAGCTCTTTATGGTGGCCTCCATGCCGCTGTTAACCATATAATAGCAGTCGCCGTCATCCGGCGTATCCAACTGCTGCGCCAGATCCAGAGCCTGCAAAACTTTCTCCACATTTTCCGCGGAAAGGGGAATATCCGCCGCGGCAAAGCTCTCCTGCAAAGCCTGTGCCAGCCCTGCGTCTCCCACTGCCGCCGTCAGGGTGTCCATATCCAGTGTATCGGTATATCCCGCAATATTACATCCGCCCTTCACCAGCTCTGCCTTGATCTTATCCAGGATCGTCACCGCCTCCCGGGGGTCCATCTCCCGGGGATCGTACCCTTCCCGGGCCATTCTGGCATAATCCTCGTCAGACATGGTGTGGGACATCACTGTCATCTGATTCTGCATCAGCTGGGCATCCGTCATACCGGCCTGCGCCTGAATGTCCGCCATGGTCTTTCCCTGGGAGGACGCCGCCTTCTGTCTCCCGTTCCAGCGGCTGCCCAAAGCGTTGCCGGGATGAACGCTGTCCCTCCCGTCCACATAGGCTCCGTAGCCCCGGGAACCATAAGCCTGCCGGCGCCGGGTTCCCCGCTGTCTGGGCTGCTCCTGTACCCCCGGTTCACCGGGAGCGTTATGTACTGTCTGATCAAAATTTATCTTCATAAAACAGCGGTCCTTTCGGTCAAAAATAGGTGAGCGCAGATGCACTCACCTATTATTTCGGTCAATTTCCGGTTTTCTTAACGGCTGGGTCAGAACTGATACACCACAGCGGTATAGGGCGGCAGGTCAAAGGAGACGGAATAGTCGTGATAATGACAGGGCTCCGACACGGCCGTAAGCTCCTCCGGAACCGTGTTGCCGTTGCCTCCGTAACAAGTATCGTCACAGTTTAATACCAGCTTATACTTTTTCTTTTTCGGCACCGGCACCACATAATTCTCCCAGCGCATGGGGGTCATGTTCATCACAAACAGCAGATTATTTCTGCCGCTCTCGGACTTTCTCACAAATGAGTAGGTACTCCTGTCCGCGTCATCCGCGTTCATCCACTCAAATCCTTTCCAAGAGTTATCGTTTTCGTACATGCAGGGGTACTTACGATACAATTCCAACAGATCCCGCACATAATGATGCATGCCCAGGTTGTTCTTTTCCTCCAGCAGGAACCAGTCCAGCTCTCTCTCCTCGCTCCACTCTCTCTCCTGCCCAAAATCCTGTCCCATGAACAGCAATTTTTTGCCGCAGTGGCCAAACATAAAGGTATAACCCACCCGCAGATTGGCATATTTATCCGCCGGATATCCGGGCATCTTGTTCACCATGGAACACTTCAGATGCACCACCTCATCGTGGGACAGCGGCAAGATATAGTTCTCGCTCTCATTATAACTCATGGCAAAGGACATGGCATAGTGATTGCCCTTGCGATACAGAGGATCAAGTTTCATATACTCGCAGAAATCATGCATCCAGCCCATATTCCATTTGAAGGTAAAGCCCAGACCCTCGCCGCCGATATCTCCCGTCACATTGGGCCACGCGGTAGATTCCTCCGCTATGGTCAAAAATCCGGGATAGGTTCCGCGGACAACGGAATTCAAATGTTTGAAAAACTCTATAGCCTCCAGGTTCTTGTTGCCGCCAAACTTATTTGGCAGCCACTGACCGTCTTTTTTTCCGTAATCCAGATACAGCATGGAGGCCACCGCGTCCACTCTGATCCCGTCCACATGAAATTCCTTAAGCCAAAACAGCGCGTTGGCGATCAGGAAATTTTTGATCTCGTTTTTACCGTAATTGAAAATCTTTGTCCCCCAGTCGGGATGTTCGCCCAGACGGGGATCGGGATGCTCAAAAATGCACTGGCCGTCAAAGCAGCTCAGCCCGTGAGCGTCCATGGCAAAATGGGCAGGCACCCAGTCCAGGATCACGCCGATCTTATTCTTGTGCAGTTTATTGATCAGGTACATGAAATCCTTAGGCGCGCCGTAGCGGGAGGTGGGCGCGTAATAGCCGGTCACCTGATAGCCCCAAGAGCCATCGAAAGGATGTTCCGCGATGCCCATAAGCTCCACATGGGTGTAACGCATCTCCTTGAGATACTCCACAATGCGGTCCGCGAACTCCCTATAGTTGTAAAAACCCTCTTTGGTGCCGTCGGGATGTTTCATGAAAGAACCCACATGGCATTCGTACACTGCCATGGGCTGCCTTTGCACATCCTTTTGATCCCGCTCCGCCATCCACTTATCATCTTCCCAGGCAAAACCCGTTAAATCCGTCACTCTGGAGGCCGTCCCCGGACGATACTCCGCATAGTTGGCAAAGGGGTCTGCCTTGTACAGTTTCCGCCCGTCCGGCGTGGTGATCAGGAACTTGTACATGCAGCCTTCCGCAACGCCCGGCACAAAGAGCTTGTGGATTCCGCCGGGACCCAGTTTTTCCATGGGATGACTCTCCTCGTTCCAGCCGTTAAACTCCCCTATCACATGGACGCTTGCCGCATTGGGAGCCCAGACTCCGAAATACACGCCCTCCACACCCTCCTGGACAGACAGGTGAGCGCCCAGTTTTTTGTATATGTCATAATGCGTCCCCTGGGCAAACAGAAACTGATCCGCCTCGGAGATAAATATTTCCTCTTTCTCCTCTTTTTGGACTTTTGCCTTGGATTTTACTTTCGCTTTTGCCATGTCTTACCAAACCTCCCCCTTGCAGACTGATTTATGTAATACCTACTTGATAAAGTCGTTCTCCCGCAGAATGATCATGTCTTCCTCATCATAGCGCTTTGCCAGCAGAATATCCACAAAATGTCCTATGGATTTCCGGTCCGCATGGCGGATCGCCTCGTCCAGGATCTCTTTCACATCCATGACGGTCACTGCGTGATCGCTGGTCTGCATCTCCGCAATCCTGGTATGCAGCGCCAGTATTCCCAGTTCGTCGATGGAGTATTCCTTTTCTTTGGCGTACTTTTTACCGAATGCCACCAGGGAATCGTTACTCAGAGCCTCCATGTCCATACGGGCGTTGAAACACTCCGTCAGCTTGGTATATACTCTCAGGAACTTGTTCATTGCTTTCCGGGTATCTTCGATGATAACGATCAGCCCGTACTTTTCCTGCTGTAGAGCCTTGTACAGCGCGTCCACCGCATCTTTATTCATGTCGGAGACTTTCTGGATGATCAACGCCCCGTTTGCCAAACCGTCCAGCGTCTGTACAATGTCCCTCTGATTCAAGGAACTGCCGGAAATCTTCGCGATCCTCCCGGAAAAATTGCTGTCCGTCATCTGCACTTCCCGAATCATGTTTTTCGCCAGTTTCAGCGTGTCCATACCCTCGTCGCCGGTGATCACCACATTGCCTGTAAAGGAGGCCATACTGATAGAATCAATGGCGTTGATCAGCATTTCTCTGGAGGATTTGCTCTGGATAAAGGAACCAAAGAGTTCTTTCTCCTCTCTGGTCAGCGCCCGCACTCTGGGTTTTTCTCTAAGCGGCTGAGAATCCTGCTCCGAAAGATTCTCACTTTCCCCAGCAGAATCCTCTTCCCCAATAGGCCGGTTCTCAACCTCCTCCGGTACCTCCACCCCGTCCTCTTCGGATGGATATTCCCCTTCACCCGGGTTTTCCTCTCCGCCTAAATCCCCTTCTTCGGTGGCATACTCCTCCTCGCCTAAAGCCTCTTCTCCGGCAGCATACTCCTCTTCGCTAAAAGCCTCTTCCCCGGTGGCATACTCCTCCTCGCCTAAAACCTCTTCTCCGGCAGCATACTCCTCTTCGCTAAAAGCCTCTTCTTCGGCGGCATACTCCTCTTCGCCTAAAGCCTCTTCTCCGGCAGCATACTCCTCTTCACCTAAAGCCTCTTCTCCGGCAGCATACTCCTCTTCGCTAAAAGCCTCTTCTCCGGCGGCATACTCCTCCTCGCCTAAGGTCTCTTCCCCGGCAACATACTCCTCTTCGCCTAAAGCCTCTTCCCCCGCAACGTACTCCTCTTCGCTAAAAGCCTCTTCTCCGGCGGCATACTCCTCCTCGCCTAAGGTCTCTTCCCCGGCGGCATACTCCTCTTCACCTAAAGATTCTTCCCCCGCAACATACTCCTCTTCACTCAAAGCATTTTCTCCGGGAACCTCCTCCATGAGTTGCAGCTCTTCGGCGATCATATCCGGCGCTACACCCTGCTCCAACTGCTCCAGAAGTCCGTCTCTGATGGACTCCTCAAAGGCGGTGAACATGGGACCTGTCTGCCTTAACACTTTCTGGTGGATCGCCTCTTTGCGCCTCTCCTCATTGTCCCGTTTCATGCGTTCCCACTCAGCCAGAATGTCCTCTATTCGCATCTGTCCTGTGATCTGTTTCTCCACTTTCTCGGATTCCGGCACCACCAAACTGATCTGCCCGTCGGACTCCATGGACAGTACGCCTGCCATCTCCTTGGGTGGCTCTATTCCCATATTCTGCATTCTAAGCTGTTCCATGACAATGGCCGCCGTCTGATCCTCAAGCGGCGCGGCGGGCTCCCCGCCGGGGGCCTGCTCCTCCGCCGGTTCCTTTTCCGCAGTCACTTTTGCTGATTTCCCGGTAGATTCATCTGTAGATTCGTCTACCGCTCCTCTTTCAAGTATCTTTGACGTTTGTCTGCCCGTTTGCCTGTCATCTGTCTCCGCCCGTTCTTCCTGGGCAAAGACTTCCTCCTCCGTAAGTATCTCCTGACACGGCTGTGACAAATCGTTGGTTCCCACAGATCCTATTTCTCCGGTGGTGCCAAAGAAAACCTCCGTTTCCGTCTGCTCCTCCGCCGGTTGCTCTATATATTCTTCTGCAGCGGGTTTAACAGGTTCCTCTGACCCCGCATCCCACTCTTCACTGTCCTCCTCAATCATGGGCGCTATGATACTGCGGGTGATGGCGTCCCCGGGTTCCTCATCCTCCTCGAGCACTTCCCGCAAGCCCTCCGCCAGCTCCTTTTGCAGATTGATGGTATTATACTGTCCCACATCCATGGTCTTGACCTGGATCTCTATCTCCTCCGAGGGAATCCTGATCGTGGGAGCACGCAGCAGGTCTGCAGGCTGTGCCGCCTCCTGAGCCTGTTCCGAAACGCTCTGCGGTTCCGGCTCCGCGTCATAGTCCGTTTCGGGATAATACTCCTGTCCCCGTGCGTCCTCATAGACAGGCTCCTGTTCCTGATAGTAGGCCTCCGAACCCTCGCTGAAAGGCTCCGGCTCAAAGCGGCTGTCATATCTTCCCTGCTGTTCGGAACTCAGCGGCTGGTGGAGCATCTTCAGCTCCATGGCCTTTACCACATATTTTCCCTCTCCGAACCACAGGATCAGCTCGTCGCACTCTTCGATACATTTGGTGGCCAAACCCACTCTGTGATACAGATAAGCCAGTTCATAAGCCCATTTTTCCCGATAATCCTTGGCTTTCAATTCCTCCAGTACCGCAATGCGTTCCTCCAGGCTGACGTCCTGCGCCTGGTAGAGCTTGTATTGCAGAATATAGCGCCCTGTATCCTTGGGCGCGATCTGCACAAACTCCTTATAATATTCTATCGCTATTACATATTCTTCCAGTTTAATAGAGAGTTCACAAAGAGAATAAACTATGGTACGCCCGCCCGGGTGGCGGTCATAGGCCAACAGCAGAATATCGCGGCTGTCCTCATATCTGCGGTTAATCTTATAGAGATCGCTGATCGTACACAGCATCATCACACTCTTAACACGGCGCCAGTCGATACTGTCCGCAATCTCCGCTGCCTGCTGGTATTCTCCCTGGGCGATCAACACCTTTATTTCATCTGCTTTTATTTTATATTCATTTTTATCCAAAGTTGTCCGCTCCCTCATCCACAACTCAAAGCGTCCGATTACAGTCCATCCTCCGGAGCCTCATTAAAATAAACAGTCATGATAAGTGTATCATAGTGATTGGAGTATGTCAAAATTAAATGTGGAAAAAAGGAGAAAAAATACAAGATATTGTGCCGGGTCCCGGGATGTGTCGACTATATATCGTCTTTTTACGAAATTGCATTTCCTCTCTTAAGCAGATTGCTGAGCGCGGCAAACTGCTTAAGCGTAAGCGTCTCTCCCCGGGTAGTCGCCGGCAATCCCATCTCCTGCAGCGCGGCTGTCACCTGTTCTCTGGGGATTCCCATGCCGTTGGACAGCCCGTTTGCCAGAGTCTTGCGGCGCTGGTTAAAAGAGGCGCGTATCAGCGCGAACAGGTATTTTTCATCCTGCGCCCTTACCGGCGGTTCCTGATAGATGGTCAGCCGGACCACCGCGCTGTCCACCCCAGGTCTGGGCATAAAACAGTTGGACGGCACATGCGCCACTATCTCCGGTCTGGCATAATACTGCACTGCCAGAGACAGCGCCCCGTAGTCCTTGGTGCCGGGTCCCACCTGCATCCTGTCCGCCACCTCTTTCTGCACCATGATCGTGATGCTGTGCAGCGGTACATGATTTTCCAGCAGGCTCATGACTATGGGAGTGGTGATATAGTAGGGGAGATTTGCCACCACTTTGATGGGTCTGCCCTGATTGCGCTCTCTGACGATCTGCCCCACATCCACTTTCATGATATCCTCATTCAGTATCGTCACATTGTCGTAGGCAGACAGCGTATCCCGCAGGATCGGTATCAGCGCCCTGTCGATCTCCACCGCCACCACCTCTCTTGCCCTTTCCGCCAGATACTGGGTCATGGTGCCGATGCCCGGCCCGATTTCCAGTACGCAGTCGTCATCGGTTATCCGGGCCGCGTCCACGATCTTCTCCAGTACATGAGGATCGATGAGAAAATTCTGCCCGAATTTTTTTTGAAACACAAAATTATATTTTTGCAACACCGCTATGGTGTTTTGGGGAATACCCAGATCAGCCATATGTATATCCTTTCTCGCTACAATTAATTTTTGGCAATTGCGAAACTCCTTTTTGTGGAGCAGGGAGTGGTAAAATGCAAAACGTTCTCTGCCGGTTACGGGATCGTCTATCCTATTTATCCAGAAAACGCATCACTTCCAACAGGTCCCGGCAGATCACAGCGCTCTTGTCCCGCATTTCCTGATCCGGCGGGATCAGGTCCGGCACCATCACGGGTATCATTCCCGCCGCATGAGCCGCTCTGATCCCATTGGGCGAATCCTCGATTGCCACGGTCTGGGTGGGGTCCACCTTCAGACTGTTGCAGGCCATAAGGTATATATCCGGCCGGGGTTTGGAATGTTCCACCATATCCCCGGTAGTCAGATTCATAAAATACTCCCGTATCCCGGCCCGATCCAGGAGATCTTCCACTGCGGGACGTGAAGTGGAGGAGGCAAGACCTATGAGATATCCGCCCTGCCGCAGATACGCCAGCAGCTCTTTTACACCCTTTTTGACAGGAGCGCCGTTTTGTTCTATATATCTGTGAAACCATGCCGACGCCTGTTTTCTGAACACCTCATAGTCGTAGGACTCTCCGTAAAACTCTCTGAACAGCGCTCTCGTGTCCGTCAGATTTCTGCCGATACAGCGAGGGAAAAATATCTCCATGTCCGGTATGCCTCTCTCACCGGCAATGGCTACCCAACTGTCCATACACAGTTTCTCCGTGTCAAACAGCACTCCGTCCATATCGAATATAACCGCTTTGACTGCCATGTCGATCCTCCCCGCTCTATGATCCCGCCCGCCGTCAGCGATAGGAAAAATCCTCCAGAAAATGGATACAGTTGTACATTACCAGCACGCTTACCCTGTTGTCCGTCACATACTTATCCATCAGGGAAAACAGGCTGCCGTTATAATACCGCAGGTCCAGCACATATATTTTTTCATAGTGGGGTGCCAGTATGGGTATCAGCGAATTGGCATAGGAATCTTTGATAATGAAAAGTTCCCTGCCCTCGGCATAATATGCCGTCTCGATCTCTATAAACCCGTGATTGTCGTCCAGGAAATAGCCGTATTGATTCTTGCCCTCCAGATAGGAAGGTTCGTAATAGCTGGTAGTCTCCCTGTTAAAATCATAGGTGATCTTTACCGCGCGTCTATTGGTCCGGGGGAATATCTGAATCTCATCACCCTCCATGGGCAGATTGATCCGGGAATGCAGTGTGCCCAAAAAACTGTCGGACACCGTTTCCAGATCCTGAGGATCATAATCCCTGGGCGGATAGCCCACCTTCAGAGCCCATTGCAGATAGGCATAATAGGCTCCCAATGTGGTCCAGTGATGATCCGTCCTGTAATAGATATACTCCTCCCTGTGTTCCCGGAGAGTGGGAAACAGATCGATCACATGTTCCTCCCCTATCCGTCCCTTAATCTGTTCCATCAACCTGCTCTGGTCGTAGCTCACCGCGTAATCCGGAAGTTTTTCCGCCAGAATATTATCCGCCGTGGGTGCCAGCATAACCAGCGACTGGGGATAGCGCTGCGTCAGTTCCGCCAGCTGGCCCAGCCGCTTATCGATGAGTTCACCGTCATACTCCTGCGGCAGATGCTGCTCTATCAGATAACCGTCCGATGCCAGATAGACTCCCTTGATCACTTTTTTCTGCAGCGCGATATCCATTCTGGTCTTAAGCATTACCCATGTATCCCTGCTCACAAACTGATCGGTGGCATACGACTCATATTCCTTCTCAAAACTGCCGTCCAGAACCTTCTCCAGACTAAGCTCCGGGCGTTGCGCCAATATTCTGTTTTCCGTCTGTGAAAATAAGCGGTCCGCCTCTGCAATATCCACCACAGTGAATACCAGCAGTATCAGAGCAAACAGCGCTACCGTCATACCCGCATGCAGTTTGTCATTTTCCAGTTTCATGTTTACCTCTCAAAAACGAAAATACAAAAAAGGATTGTAAGATGCCTCCACGATATAGGCTACGGAGGCCAAAAGCAGCAACGCGGGAATCAGTTTTTCCAGCACCCGCCGTATTGCCACCGTCACGCTGCCCGTGGCATGTAACAGCGCCTGAGTCAGCAGATGGATCAGCGGAGTGGCCGCCACTGCCGCAAACACCAACAACACACGATAATCCATCAGCAGGAACATAGTGGTGGAATCATACAGTCCCGCCGTTCCCTGTCCGAACATCACATACAGATAATCCAGAGCGCCCGTTCCGTTCTCTATGGCAAAGAACACCCAGCTGACCAGCACCACCAGCCAGGTATATATCCGTCCGAACATACCGGGCAATGCCTTAAATATCCGGCCCAGCACCAGCTTTTCCAAGATCAGCCACAGGGCGAACCACAGGCCCCAAAGCAGGAAATTCCACCCGGCCCCATGCCATATCCCGGTGAGCATCCACACGATCAGAATATTGAGCAGCTGTCTTGGCAGCCCTTTGCGGTTGCCTCCCAGCGGGATATACACATACTCTCTGAACCAACTGCTCAGCGAGATATGCCATCTGCGCCAGAAATCCGTAATGGATCTGGCCACATAGGGATAATTGAAATTTTCCGGGAAACGGAATCCCAGTATCGCTCCCAGCCCGATAGCCATATCGGAATAACCCGAAAAATCGAAATATATCTGAAAAGCATAGGCCACCACTCCCAGCCAGGCTCCCAGCACCGTGATCTCAGCCGGACTTTTCCCCGATATCTCCGTCCACAAAAGACCCAGGTTGTTGGCAAGCAGCACCTTTTTGGCAAGACCGGTGATAAATCTGCAGCACCCATAACTGATAGCCATAATATCCGGCTTTCTCCGGTGCAGCTGCTCCTCCACGTCCCGGTATTTGACGATGGGTCCTGCGATCAGCTGGGGAAACATGGTGACAAAGACTCCGAAATCCAATATATTTTTCTGTACCTTGGCCTCGCCGCGGTAACAGTCTATCGTATAGGACATGGTCTGAAAGGTGTAAAAGGAGATGCCGATGGGCAGCGGAAGATTCAGCAGAGGAATGCTGCTGCCGAACAGCTGATTTACAGTGCCGATCAGGAAATCGCTGTACTTAAAAAATCCCAATATCCCCAAGTTGATGATAATGGAGGAGATCAGCAGCCCTTTGGCCGCGTTTTTGCCCCTGTATACCTCTATCAGCCGCCCATGCACATAGTCCGACAATGTGGAAAAAAGCATGAGCAGCACGTACACCGGTTCTCCCCAAGCATAGAAAAAAAGACTCCCCAAAAAGAGGATGATGTTTTTCACCCTCCGGGGAGACGCAAAATACAATAATAAAAAGATCGGCAGAAACCGAAATAAAAAGGTTATGCTGCTAAATACCATAATCTCTTCTCCGTGAACGCGCGGACCCGGCCTAAACCGGGCCGCGCGACATCACACTACAGCCAATACTTATTGCTGAACAGCATTCTCAATGGCCTCCAGCGCCATCTGATTCTGCTCCTGACAATGGAGGATGGACTCCTCGTCCTCCAGATCCATGGTGTCCGCCCCCAGCTGTACAAAACATACATAGTCGCCTATGACCTGAATCTGGGATGCCTGCACCTTACCCACATTCATGGGATACTGCAATGTATCGTTCACCTGCACATCGCGGTAGGCATTCAACACTCCTTCCACGGCTTCAGTCTGTCCCTCCGCTGCCTTCACAATCATGATCGTATCCACATTGGTGCTGATCATGGGCATTTCACCCCAAAAATCCACGTACATATCTGCGGTCAGGCCGTAGCCCTCCAGATACTCCGCCGGAATCTGGGTGTCCGGCCAGTAGTTTTCACCCATGGCATCCACCACTGCCTGCCGGATGGAACTCATCTCTTCGCTGATGCCATCCTGTCCCTCATCGGGCACCTGAGAGGAATCTTCCACCGTGTCCGTTTCCGGTTCGGTCTGGGATTCCGGGCTTGACTCGGTAGCGCTATCCGTTACAGACTCCTGTTGTCCGCTGTCCGTGGTGCTTTCCCCGTTTCCCTCGTTTCCGCAGCCAAAAAGGCTCAGAGTCAATGTCATCGTCAAAAATAACACTGCCAGTTTTTTCATAATACTCCTTTCTGCCACTAAGCGCAAGTGACATTAAAAAAATTATAGAATTACAATGCCATTAGTATACCCCTTTTTCCAGAAAATGTATCCTTAAAAATTCTTAATTTTTTATTCGGTAATATTGGTCCGAAATATTTTACGTGACAACGCTGCCGATATCCTGTATACTTCCATAAGAAATTGTTAAGCGGAAAGGCACGGTTATAGTAATGAGCATATTAAATGTAGAACATCTGACCCACGGTTTCGGAGACAGGGCCATCTTTCAGGATGTGTCCTTCCGGCTGCTGAAGGGAGAGCATATCGGTCTGGTGGGTGCCAACGGCGAGGGAAAATCCACTTTTATGAATATTATCACGGGGAAACTTGTGCCGGATGAGGGCAGGATCGAATGGGCCAAAAATGTCCGGGTGGGCTATCTGGACCAGCACACGGCGCTGCAGGCAGGTATGACCATACGGCAGGTCCTGTCCGCCGCCTTTGATTTTCTCTATGAGATGGAGACGGAGATGAACGAACTGTGCGACAGGATGGCGGAGGCCTCCCCCGAGGAACTGGAAACCTGTATGGAAGAATTCGGCACCCTCCAGGATCTGCTCACCCAGCACGATTTTTATATGATCGATTCCAAGGTGGAGGAGGTGGGCCGGGCCCTGGGCCTGGCGGATATCGGTCTTGACCGGGATGTGACGGAGTTGAGCGGCGGCCAGCGCACCAAGGTGTTGCTGGGCAAGCTGCTGCTGGAAAAACCGGATATCCTGCTGCTGGATGAGCCCACCAACTATCTGGACGCGGAGCATATCGTCTGGCTGAAACGCTACCTGAATGAATATGAGAACGCCTTTGTCCTGATCAGCCACGATATCCCCTTTTTAAACAGTGTGGTCAATCTGATCTATCATATGGACAATCGGCAGCTTACCCGTTATGTGGGGGACTATGACAAATTTCAGGAAGTCTACGCCATGAAAAAATCCCAGCTGGAGGCTGCCTACAACAGGCAGCAAAAAGAGATCGCCGACCTCAAGGACTTTGTGGCCCGCAACAAGGCCCGGGTTTCCACCCGCAATATGGCCATGTCCCGCCAGAAGAAACTGGACAAGATGGAGGTCATCGAACTGGCGGGGGAAAAGCCCAAGCCGGAATTCCGTTTCCGGGAGGCCCGCACTCCCGGCAGGTATATTTTCCGGACCCATGATCTGGTGATCGGTTACGGGGAACCACTGTCCACCTCCTTAGACCTGGAGATGGAGAGAGGGCAGAAAATTGTCCTCACCGGAGCCAATGGTATAGGAAAGACCACTCTGTTAAAAAGCATCCTGGGGCTGATCCCGCCATTGTCCGGCTCCGTGGAACAGGGAGACTATCTGGAGATCGGCTATTTTGAGCAGGAGACGGACCAGAATATAGACACTACCTGCATCGAAGAGATCTGGAATACTTTTCCGGGTTTCACCCAGTATGAAGTGCGCTCCGCCCTGGCAAAGTGCGGCCTGACCACCAAGCACATCGAGAGCAAGGTCAGGGTTCTCAGCGGCGGCGAGCAGGCCAAGGTACGGCTGTGCAAGCTGATCAATCAGGCCTCCAATGTGCTGTTGCTGGACGAGCCCACCAACCATCTGGACGTGGACGCCAAAGCAGAACTGCGGCGCGCTCTTGCGGAGTATAAGGGCAGTATCCTCATGGTCTGCCATGAGCCGGATTTCTATGAGGGACTGGCAACGGATGTGTGGGACTGCACAAAGTGGACTACGCGGATCTTCTAAAAGATCGAAACCAAAAACTCTGACAGAAAACGGGAAACATTAAAAGTCCTGATCCCGTTTTGGGCATTCCTTGCCTTCAGACGTTTCAGATAATAATAGCCAAACCCTTCGGGATCATCAGAATAGAATCCCTCTTCATCAGCCTTATTAGTGGGATCTTCCCAATAATAAGTGCCCAGATCGTACTCTGTCTCCGCCATCAAGTCGATCAGCACCGGGGCGGCATCCGCGTTCAAGTGACTCAGGAAACGGTAGTCATCATAGGGCTCCCCTTCAAAAAAGGCGCTACGCGTTGCCAGATCTGTACTGGCAACATTGACTCGGGCGATCCAGTAATCCGGGTGGCTGAAAGCCAGGACCATGTAACACAGTGTCACCACTACCATGCTGTAGCGGAACAGCGGAAAGCTCTCCTTAATAACGGAAATGATGATCCCCGTAAAGAGCAGGAACAGCATCGCCAGACTCCAGAGCACAAATATGCGCAGGAACGTCAGATAATACCATCTGATATAGATGATCATACGCATGGCGCTGGAGGCGATCATGATATAGGTGCAGAGAGACATGACCGTCAGTATGCCTTTTAGCACTTTGCTGTGCTTAAAACAGTTGAGACCCACAAGCACAAGGATCAGATTCAGTATACTGACTGCCAGCAGCTGAAAGAAACCCTCTCTGGCATACTCCGCGTAGGTATACCCTGACGGCAACGTCATATTACCTAAAAACAGGTAGACGATCTGGATCACACTGAACGCCAGATACAGCAAAGTCAGTAAAAATGCGATCGTAATAGCTATCATGGGCTCGCCCCTGCGGCTGTCATTTACTTCCGGCTTGACAGCCCTTTTGCAGAGATAGCTCAGGATACAGTAGGACGCCAGAAACATAAAGGCCCACATAAAAATAACCAGAAATATATTTCCCAGCTTGAGATGACTCAAAAGTTCCCTGGTCATATCCCGGAACACCGCGTCCGCGCTGACCAGCAGCGGCATCACTACCATAAAGATGGGCAGGGCTATCACAAGACCCAATCCCACATACAACACTTTATTGTTTTTTTTCTTCATCTTGTTTTTGGTATACCAGTGAGCATCCTCAAAGGGACGGGGCAATTCGCCGATGGCCATAAAAACCGTCTGGCATATGGCGCACAGATATTTGCCAAGTTTCCATTTTTGGGTGTCATACATAGTTACCAACAGGAAACTGATGGTCAGCAGAAAAATGCCCCATTTATTCATGGCAATGATCCTTCCGTCGTCGGTGCAGAAGGTGGCCACCGCCAGCAACATCATACTGGCCATGTAAAAAGCGCTGCCTTTTTTTAAGGAAATCTTCAGTTTTGAAAAGCAGTAACAGATAAACCAGAGTCTTCCTGCCACGAAAAAAGGGTAAGTCACCCCGCTGGCGTTGCGGTACATGCAAAATGCGTACAGACAGGCATACAGAAATGACGCCACGCCGAAAATCTGGAAATTCTCTTTCATATTCTTAGTCTCAGGCGTATCCGGTTTTACCTTGGGATACGGCACAGGAACGGGGCCACCCGCAGGATAATAGGGCTCCCGCGCCCCGGACTGTCCCCCCGGTATTGGTCCCTGGGGCACGCCCGGTCTGACAGCGCCCGGATCTTTTACATGAACGTCCTGCCCCAAGGACGCCACAGGCCTGCCAATATTGGGATTTTGTTGCTGCCCGGTACCGTTTACGGGCTCCTGCCAAATATTGTTCTGCATATTTTCCATTTCATCTCACTCCTTTTTACTTTAATATAACAGGCAAATGCGCCTGCGTACCTTCGGCTTAACCCGCGGGATCATCGTCCTCCGCCGGGTCTTCCACATACTCCAGAATATCTCCCGGCTGACAGTGCAGCGCCTTGCAGATGGCGTCAAGAGTGGATAGACGCACCGCCTTTGCCTTATTATTCTTTAATATGGACAAATTGGCCAGAGTGATGTCCACTTCGCCCGCAAGCTCCGTCAGACCCTTCTTCCGCTTTGCCATCATCACATCCAGATTGATCACTATTGACATAATCTCCTCTTTCCCCAAAGCCATAAACTCTTTATACAGTCAAGTCGTTTTCCTCTTTATAATTGATGGCCTCGTCAAAGATCTGGGCCAGCACCTGGCAGAACAGACCGGCAATGACAAACACAAGGATCACCACCAGCATGGCCACTGTGGTGTAGACAATGCTGCGTACAACGGACATCAGCACGATCAGTCCGCTGTAATAGCTCATATGTTTCAGGCTTGCCACATTCCCCCGCACAAAGCAGTCCTTTGCCAGCACCGTTTTAAACATTTTCCGCAGTTCCCAGATAAGGGCCAGCGCCAGAACCCCCAGTACAAAATAGATCGTGACGATCTCCCCGTAACTCTCAGCCAACCGTTCCAGATACCTGCCCGCCCATCTGATGCTCCAGGGCAATGTCAGCGTCATCACAATACCCCCACAAAACATAATATCTACCAGATATTTTGTGATCCTGATTATCGTGTCTCTCTTCATCTCCCCGTAATCCTTTCACCCATTGTCTCACGCGCTGTCCTTACAGGCACGCCAATATTTCATGTATCCATAAAATACCACTTATACAATTGAATGTCAATATCTTTTTATTGTATTTCGATAAATAATTTGGTTTGTTATTAAATATGGAAACTAAATAAGAATGGATTTATGATTTATAGACAATTGCGAAACTCTTTGAAACAAGTGACGGGACTGGTCAATATATACAAAAACGGGCTCCGATGCGGTGGCAAGTCGCCCTTATTTTGTATATATTGCCCACTCCCTGCTCCACAAAAGGGAGTTTCGCAATTACCTATTTATGATTTACAAAGAAAGGCAGAGATGACCTGACACTGTATATAACAGCGCCTGACTGCCGCCAGGCGCCGTAGCTTTATATACCCTTTATCTGGCATAGGCCCAGGGAACTACCACATAATAGCCGCCAAACTGTCTCCGCATAAAGCGTCCGGGATCGTAGTCCCCCAGCCGGTCCTCCCGGACCACATAGACAATATAGGCGTTGTCATGAATCAGATCCCCGCTGGCATTATAAAAATGATAGCGGTCGTCATAGGAAATCTCCGCTCCCCGGAAGATATTGGTTTCCCCCTGAAAATACTTCGCGTCCATCTTCACCGCGTACATGGTCAGGATCTGACTGACCCACCAGGAACCGTCGGACTGGGAATCGGGGGTTATATAATAATAATCCGCCTCCAGATCCCCCGCATATTCCACCGCCTCGATAAAATCGGCAAAGAAACAGGACTCCATCCGCTCCGCCCAATCCGTAAAGTACTGATTCAGAAAAAGGATCAGCATCAGTCCATATACCGCCGCCAACCCTGCTGCCAGCCGCCGCCACTCCTTTATGACAGTGTACGCCGCTATACCCGCAAAGGCCAAATGGCTGTAGAATATAATATTTATGCGGTTAATGTTCACATAGTTTATAAAAAGTCCCGTCAACACTGCCGTTCCCCAATATACCAACAGCAGCATACAGGATATTCTTATCTTTTTTTCCCCTTTTACGGCATGATAGACTGTAATGCCCGCCCCTGTCAGCACCAGAGGCATAGAGCAGTGGTACAGTGATCCGAAGTCATCCAGCGCATTCCAGAGCAGGTCGGGCTTTTGCAGAAATACCTGCCGCCACAGCGTCCGGCCATTCAGCCAAAGCTGCTCCAAGGGCCGCTGCGAAAAGAACAATATATCGCCGGAGCGCATACTTTCCGGGAAAAACGCCATGGTGGTAAAGGGCAGACGCACCGTTTCCCAACCCATAAAATTGATAAGCATAGTCCCATATATGGGCCAGGAAATCCCAAAGTAGACCGCCATGGACAGCATGGCCTGTTTCCAACTTATCCTCCGGGACAGCAACAACAGAATACAGGACACCAATAAAAACACCGGCACCATATAAAAGGCCACCCCATAGGCATACATGCACAGCGCGAAAAATATCATGGACACATACAGATACCGGCCCTTTTTCAGTCCCCTGTTCAGAAAATACAGCCCCAGTATGAACATATGGGGAAACATATTGCAGTCCAGCGCCCATCGGCTCTGCATAAAATGCCATGGAGCCACGGCGGCGCACAGCAACGCCAGCAACCCTGCGCGGGAGCCAAAGATATCCTTGACCAGACCATACAGGGCCATGGCTCCAGCGATACTGGCCAGCAGCATGGGCAGCCGGGCCGTAACGCTGTTAAGTCCCCACAGCTTTATAAAAGGTGCCATCAAATAGGACAGCAGCACGCTCATCTGTCCATATCCCCATGCCTGAAAATGCGCCGGGAGCCAGTTGCCGAAACGGTCCGTTCCGTAATCCGCCAGAGCCATGGCGTCCACTGCGGCCATAGCCCCATCCTGATTAAATCCCGCCGGTATACTGCCAAATCCTATGCAGCGTATGGCTGTCAGCCCGTACAAGATCAGCGGCAGCGCAAGCCACCGGATACGGGAATCGGCCGTGAGGCTAAAGACTCCTCTCTCCTCCTGCCCCACTTCGCCTTGCCCTCTCCCTTTCAGCCAATGCACCCCCGCCGCCGCTAAGATTCCCAATATAACCGCCAGGCATATCCTGTTAAAGAAGTCCATATTCATCATATATGGAGCATATCATAGAATATATAGAGTGTCAAGGGGTTTCACCCATCGTTGCATTTCCCTCAAAATACGCTTATAATGCTTATAAAAGTCCCCGCCATCCTATTGAAGAAAAGGAGCCTCCACCATGCATATATTCATAATAGAAGATGAACCGCTCATACGGCGCGAGCTGAAGATCCTGCTGGAAAATGCCCTGTACCAGGTGACGGCGCCGGATACTTTTCACTGTGTCATCCGGCAGGTGCTTGACATCCGCCCCGACCTGGTACTGCTGGACATAAATCTGCCGGAGCTTTCCGGCTTTGAGATCTGTACCCGGCTCCGGCAGCAGATGGATATCCCGGTCATATTTCTGACCAGCCGCAGCAACTCCATGGATGAGCTGAGCGGGCTGCTGATGGGCGGGGACGACTATATCACCAAACCCTATCAGGCCCCGGTTCTGCTGGCAAGGATTGCCGCTGTCCTAAAACGGACAGGAAATACCAAATCCAGGGAAACCACTCTTTTTACAAAGGGGAACGTGTGGCTGGATATCGCGAAATGTTGTCTCTCCCATGGGGAACGGAGCGTGGAACTTACCAAAAACGAGATGAAGATACTGCACCGATTGTTTAGGGAGCCGGGAGTCTTTGTATCCCGTATGGATCTGATCGAATATCTCTGGGAAAACCGGATCTTTATAGACGACAATACCCTGAGCGTCCATGTGGCCAAGCTCCGGGAAAAACTAAAGTCCATAGGCGTGCAGGACTTTATCGAGACCAGGAGAGGAATGGGATACCGCATATGAAACTGACGGACTATATAAGGGACAGGGGCACGCTCCTGCTCCTGCATCTGGTGTGCATGTGCGCGGCGGCGGCTTTTTTCAGTATGACCGGCTACAGCGAAACAAACACCGTATTGATCCTGCTCCTCTGGCTGTTGGTGCTGGCGGCGTGGCTTATCACCACCTTTCTGCAAAAAAGAAAATTCTTTCGGGCAGCACAGCAGATTCTTGAGAAGGTGGACCAGAGATATCTGCTTGGCGAACTGCTGCCGGATTCTTTTTATCTGGAGGACCGCCTGTACAGGGATATGATCCTCCGCTCCAACAAGCAATGCATCGAGCGCATTCGGCAGATGGAAGACGAACAGCGGGCCTACAGGGAATATATGGAGAGCTGGGTGCATGAGATCAAAGCGCCCATCACCGGGATATCTCTGCTCTGCGATAACCGCAGAAACGCGGCGGTTTCCCTCCCGGAAAAAGGGCCGGGAAAGGAAGAGGATTATCTCTCTATAGGTCTGGAAAATCAGAAGATTGAAAACTATGTGGATATGGTGCTGTATTATGCCCGCTCAGACCAGCTCTACAAGGATTATCTGATCCGGAAGACCTGTCTGGAGGACGCGGTCTACCAAGTGCTTGATAAGAACCGGCTGCTGCTCATTCAGAATCGGGTTCAGATTCGGGTGGACTGTAAGGAAACCGTTTATACGGATGAAAAATGGATTGCCTTCATATTAAATCAGATTCTGTTAAACAGTGTTAAGTACCGCAGCGAGACTCCCCTTTTCCGCATCCGAGCCGATAGAGACGAAAACGGCGTAACCCTGCTGTGTGAGGACAACGGCATCGGAATCCGCCAGGAAGACCTGCCCCGTATTTTTGACAAGGGTTTTACCGGCAGCAATGGGCGGGACCACCGACGTTCCACTGGCATGGGACTGTATCTGTGCCACAGGCTGTGTGAACGGCTGGGCATCAAACTGTGGGCAGAGTCAGAATACGCTGCCGGCACAAAACTGTATCTGCGTTTCCCCGTTAACAGCTACATCCGCGACGCGCGGGAAGATTGAGGATTGAAGTTATCTTACAAAATCTTAAGATAACTTCAATCTATCTTTATAGAAAAACATATGCCGCGCGTATACAATAGACGTAGTTAAATTTCATATTGCAGCATTAATAAACAGTCTTTTGGCAATAGCAAATAGTACATATGTATATTCCATAAGCGGCATGGTGCAAAAAGTAGTTGCGCCGCTCACCGTCAGTACCGGGTGCCGGCAGTCCCGTACCGCTACGATGAAAACCGAGCGGGCGCGCCTGCGCCTAAGTATACAATGTGCACGATGACTCTCGTATGGCAACCGGGTTTCGCTATTGCCTAAAATTCCGCAGTTCAAGAAAGGAGTATAACCGATATGCAACACTATATCCAAGTATGTGACATAGAAAAATACTATGGCAACACATCCAACGTTACCAAGGCTGTAGACCGTGTAAGTTTCCGCGTAGACAAGGGCGAATTCGTGGGCGTAATGGGCCCTTCCGGCTCCGGTAAGACCACGCTGCTGAATATGCTGGCCACCATAGACCGGGTGACATCCGGGCATATCTTTTACGAAAATACGGACATCACCGAACTGTCCGAGGATGCTCTTTCCGCCTTTCGGAAAAACAACCTGGGATTTGTGTTTCAGGACTATAATCTGCTGGATACACTCACCATCGAAGAAAATGTCATATTGGCCCTGACTCTGCAAGATCGGGTAAAAACAGGCGTAAATCAAGGAGGTTTCGGCAGAAAAAAAGCTATTTTAGACAGCTGTGACGAAATACTGCGTCTGCTGGAGATCCAGGATATACGGGACAAATTTCCCTATCAGGTATCCGGCGGCCAGAAACAGCGCTGCGCCTGCGCCAGAGCGCTGGTAAACCATCCCAAGCTCCTGCTGGCAGACGAACCCACCGGAGCGCTGGATTCCAAAGCCGCTCAGACACTGCTGGAGACTTTCTCAAATTTGAATCACACTATGGAGGCCACGATCCTTATGGTGACTCATGATGCTTTTTCTGCCAGTTACTGCGGCCGCATCCTGTTTCTCAAGGACGGAAAAATATTTCATGAGCTGCTGCGGGGCGATAAGAGCCGCAAAGTATTTTTGCAGGAGATTCTGGACGTACTGTCCCTGACCGGGAATATGGACTAAGACGGACAAATCTGTCTTACTCCCAAGATTGGAGGTTCAATATGTTAAATAAACTGGCATTTCGCAATATGAAACGTTCCGCCAGAGATTATCTGGTGTATATTTTTACGATGACATTGGTCACTGCGCTTATGTATTCTTTTAACAGCCTGTTTTTTCAAAATGACCTTGCGGCATACCTCCTTCTGGAAGAGGTAGACATGATGGCAGTGATGATCGGCCTATGCACGGTATTCATCGTTTTGATCGTAGCGTGGCTCATAGGTTATATGGTCCGGTTCATGCTGGAAAAAAGGAGCATCGAATTCGGCATTTATCTGCTGCTGGGCATGAAAAAGAAAACCGTCTCCAGACTGTATATCCGCGAAAATATCCTGCTGGGCAGCGGGGCATTCCTCTTGGGCTGCCTGGTGGGCGTGCTGCTGCGGCAGTTTCTGCTCACCATTATGTTTTCCATGTTTAAAATGGAGTATCACCTGCATTTTTCCTTAAGCCGCGAGACCGTTCTGACCACCCTGTTCTGCTATGGCGGATGTTATCTGCTGGCGCTGATCAGATGCAGAAACAAATTTAAGAAAATGAATATTCAAGCGCTCATGAACGCCAAACGTCAAAATGAGGTGATCCGGGAAAAGCATGAAAAGGTAAAGCAGCTGATCCTGCCTCTGTCTATTGTCTTTATTTTTCTGTTCTGGGCTATCTTCGGCATGCTGGCGGGCACCTTGGAAATCCTCCTGTTCCTGATTGGCCTGGTGCTGACGATCTACCTCTTTTATACCGGTCTCTCCGCGTGGATTATCTGCTATGTGCGCAAAAAGGGAAACGGCATTTACCATGGGCAGAACCTGTTCTTGCTGCGGCAGTTCGCCTCCAAGATACGCACCATGCAATTTACTCTGGGAACGCTGACTTCTCTGTTTACCCTGGCGCTGATGGGCGCTTCCATCGCCTTACTGTTCAGCGCCTATGAAAATACGGTTCTGGAGGACAAATTTCCCTTTGACGTCCAGATATTCAACCGGGAAACCGAATATGATTTTGAAGAGGAAAGAGCCTTGATAGATTCTCTTGGAACCGATGCCGAATACTTTACTTACCATATCTATACGGACGGGGAAATCCAGGTCAACACCTGGATTCTGACCCATCTGCGTACCTGGGGAGACCGGTACCGCGGGGAGGACGGAACGCCGGACTTATCCAAAATTCAGGACACCCTACAGTACGAGACATATTATTATGTTTATGATACCTATATGGGCCTGTCAGACTATAACCGTCTGCGGAATATGCTGGGGTATGCCCCGGTCTCACTGACAGACGGGGAATATCTGGTGCAGACTAAGCCCCGTCTCCATCAGGAGTTGCTGGATATTGGACAGTCCCTGCGTATCCAGGATGGGACAGGGCAGCGACTGCTTACCTGCGCCGGAGTTGTGAGCGTTCCCTTTTCCCAAGACGGGCATAATGGGGCGGATTATCTGGTGGTGGTGCCGGATGCCGTCTTAGGGCGAATGATGCCCTATTACTCCGAGCTGGCGGCGGCTGTTCCGGGGGAAATTTCCGTAGAACTGCATTACATGCTGGAGGATCTGGAAGGGGATACAGTTATACCCGGCTCTCTGGAAGATTATTGGATGAGAACCGAGCCAAGACCGGCATCGGATTTCTCCATAGGATCAGATAATATTGTTTCGTACACAGAAGTCTATCTGGTGCGGGACGTTTTGATCTCCGAACTGAAATATATACTGAGCTCGATGATCATTCCTCTGTTTTATATGGGACTGGTATTTGTCTGTGTGGCTATGACGGTTCTGTCCGTGCAGCAGCTGAGCGATTCCGCAAAGTATAAATTCCGCTATGATGTGCTGGCCAAACTGGGATTAAACAGAAAGCAGCTGCGGGGGCTGATCCTGCGGCAGATGGCGGCCTACTACCTCTGTCCTGCCATACTGGCCATGATCATCAGCGGTAAAATGATCCTGGCCGTCAGCAACGGTTTTGTGGAAATGACAGGCGTCCCCTCCGCGCCGGGAGGATTCTTTCTGAAAAGCATCGCTCTGTTTTTCGGTATCTATCTGGTGTATTTTGTGATGACATATATAAGTTTTCGGAAAAATGTGGAGGTAACACAGTTATAAGGTTATCTCACGGCACATTACCTGTCCGCATCGTGCGGTTTTCTGTTGTTGTGATCGGGAATCAAATATTGTATAATGCAGTTAACATTAAAACACTAACCGCCATTGCGCAGCCAAAGCGCAATGGGACACCAGAAAGGAAGTATGACACATGATGAAAGATTCCCGCCGCAACAGGCAAAACGGATTTCAGACCATGGGACCGGACGGAAACTGGCAGAAGAGCAGTGCAGACACAGCAAAACCTCTGCGTTCCGCCGGAAAAATAATTGGCATATGCGCCCTGATCGCCGTGGTACTGATCCTTATATTCGGCTCCACCTATCAGATCCGTGAACAGGAGCAGGCAGTGCTGATCACTTTAGGACAGGCCAGCGCCGTGACAGAACCGGGCCTGCATTTTAAGATTCCCTTCATCCAGCATGTGAGGAAGGTGAACACGACGATCCAGGGTTTTTCCATAGGCTATGATGTGGACGACTACAACAACAGTACTGCCAATGAGTCTCTGATGATCACCTCGGATTACAACTTCGTCAATGTAGATTTTTTCGTGGAATACCGCTACAGCGATCCTGTCAAGGCGCTTTACTCCTCCAAGGAGCCGGTAAATATCCTGAAAAACATTTCCCAGAGCTGTATCCGTACCGTTATCAGCAGCTACACGGTGGATGATGTGCTGACCACCGGAAAGAACGAAATACAGGCGGCGATCAAGTCCAGGATCATAGATCAGCTGGAGCAGCAGGATCTGGGAATTCAGCTGGTGAATATCACGATACAGGATTCCGAACCGCCCACCGCGGAGGTCATGGAGGCCTTCAAGGCTGTGGAGACCGCCAAGCAGGGCAAGGAGACAGCGCTGAACAACGCCAACAAGTACCGCAACGAGCAGCTCCCGCAGGCACAGGCCAGAGTGGACGGCATCATCAAGGATGCGGAGGCCAGAAAGACGGAGCGTATCAATGAGGCGACCGCCCAGGTGGCCCGGTTCAACGCCATGTACGAAGAGTATGTAAAGAATCCCACGATCACCAGACAGCGTATGTTTTTTGAGGCTATGGAGGAAGTGCTGCCGGATCTGAAAGTCATAATCGAGAGCCCCGACGGCGATATGCAGACCATCTACCCCATTGATTCCTTTGTAAGCCCCGGTCAGGACAACGGCTCTGCCGGCCCTACTGCGCCGTCTGCGGATTATAACGTACCTGTGGCTAACGAGTAGGTCCCGGTCTATGCGGTGTCGCAGGCGCATCCTGCGATATGCCGGAACACAAATATAGATTGTCATGCCCGCAGAAACGGGTGTAACCAATTGCTCACCTGTCAACTGCAGGTATGCGGAAAGAGGTAATTATGAAAAATTTCAGAAATGCAGCCGTTGTCGTTGTCGTACTGATCTTGCTGATTATCGGCGCTAACAGCTTAGTCATCACCAATGAAAATCAATACAGCCTGATACGCCAGTTTGGCAAAGTGGACCATGTCATAGACCGTGCGGGCGTCAGCTTAAAAATCCCTTTTATACAGAGTGTGGATACCCTGCCAAAGGAAACATTATTGTATGATCTGTCCTCCTCGGACGTGATCACCAGCGACAAAAAGACTATGATCTGTAACAGCTACGTGCTGTGGCACATCACTGACCCCCTGCTTTTTGCCCAGACTCTGAATTCCTCCATCGGCAGCGCTGAGGGACGTCTGGACACCGTGGTTTACAATTCCACCAAAAACGTTATTTCCAGCACCACCCAGGACGAGGTGATCTCGGGACGAGACGGCGCTCTCTCCCAAGCCATCATTTCCAATATTGGAAACACGCTGGATCAGTATGGAATCGAGCTTTTATCCTTTGAGATCAAGCAGCTGGATCTGCCCAGCGACAACAAGGCAGCCGTGTACGAGCGCATGATCTCCGAGCGCGATAACATTGCCGCTACCTATACGGCGGAGGGCAGTTCCGAGGCGCAGATCATCCGCAACACCACGGACAAGGAAGTGACCGTTATGCTGTCAGAGGCGGAGAAAGAGGCTGAAATCCTTATCGCCGAGGGCGAGGCAGAGTACATGCGGATTCTGTCGGAGGCGTACGCAGACGAATCCAAGACCGAGTTCTACTCCTTTGTACGCAGCCTTGACGCCCTGAAGGCGTCTATGAAAGGGGGCAACAAGACCGTAATATTATCTCCCGATTCTCCCATCGCGGAAATTTTTTACGGCAGATAAGTATAAAGCGGCTCTATTAGACCGCCCCGGATGTATAGCGTCATCCGGGGCGGTGTTGTATGCCTACCGGACTTTCTTGGTACTCCGGCGTATCTTACTGAAGAATATGTAATATATTCCGAAAAGGACCGTAGTGATCACCCATGTCAGCGGATAGCTGAAAATGATGGAGCGGACACCGGGAATGCGGGGCACGGCTGCCATGATCCAGACCACGCGGATCAAACATACGCCTGTCAGACATATCAGTGTAGGTATCCAGCAATCTCCCACCCCCCGCAGAGCGCCGGAGAGAATCTCAATGCAGATATAAGTTATATAGGTGGGCACCAAAAACCGTGTCATCTCCACCCCAATGCGCAATACCTCCGTGTCATCGGAAAAAAATGTATAAATCCCGCCGCAGGCCACATACAGAAAAGCGGACACTACCACTGTGGATACCACTGTCATACCCAGGCAGCTGCGAATCCCCTTTCTGACCCGGTCTATTTTTCCGGCGCCGTAGTTCTGCCCAACAAAAGTGGTAATGGCAATGCCGAAAGCACTGACGATCATCCAGAACACTACGTCCAGCTTGCCGTAAACGGTCCAGGCCGCCACCGTGTCTGTGCCCTCCCCATTGATGGCAGTCTGAATGATGATATTGGACAGGCTGTACATAACGGACTGCAGCCCGGCAGGAAAGCCTATACGGATGATCCGTTTAAACATCCGCCAGTCAAAGCCGATTTTTTTCAGCTCCAGATGATGCATGTCCTTTGTTCGCATTAATACCCATATCACCAGCACGGCGCTAAGCAGCTGGGACAATATTGTAGCCAGCGCCGCTCCCGCCACTCCCATACGCAATATTACCACCAGCACGATATCCAGCACAATATTTGTAAGGCAGCTGGCGATCAGGAAATACAGCGGACGGCGGGAATCCCCCACTGCCCTGAGAATACCCGAACCCACATTGTAGACCAGATTGCCCACCATGCCCAAAAAGTAAATCCGTATGTACATTGTAGCCGGTTCCAGCACATCGCCGGGTGTATCCATAGCCTGCAAGATCCAGGGAGCAGCCAGCAGGCCGCAGATCATCATGACCATGCCGCCCACAAGGCTGAACGCTATGGCAGTATGTACCGCATAGCCCACCATCTCTTCCCTTTTCGCGCCGTAATATTGAGAGATGATCACCGTGGCGCCGCTGGCCAATCCCACAAAAAAGCCCACCAGCAGATTGATAACCGTGCCTGTGCCGCCCCCCACTGCGGACAGCGCCTCCTTGCCTACAAATCGCCCCACGATCAGAGCGTCCGCCGCATTGTACAGCTGCTGAAAAAATGTTCCGAATAAAATCGGAAAGAAAAAGAGCAAAATCTGTTTCCAGATTACCCCCTCCGTTATCGCATTTTTTTCTGCCACTGCCGCCTGTGTATCCATAATACTCTACCGCCTCCAAAAAATCACAATATTCTTTCATCCAAGCCGGAAAAACCCGCATTGCTTTCTGATTCCCTGCCACTCAATGCACGAAACTATCCGGATTGATATACCATATATACAAACCGCTCCCGCCGTCCGTTCTGTTCCATCTCCACCGGCGGGAACCGAAATTCCCCTGCTCTATGCCCTCCGACAGGGGGCATCTGCTCTCTGAATCCTAATGTGCGGCACAAGTGCAGTGAAACACTGTTGTCCTCATGCACCAGCGCCTGTATCCTCTCAAATCCAAGCTGTTTTTGGGCATACTCCAAAACTCCCGCGCATACTTCCCCGGCCAGTCCCCGGCCCTGCCACTTACAGCCGATGACAAAACCCAGTTCGGGAAGTTCATAGCCTTCCCGGGCACTTAGTCCCGCCCGTCCCACCACGGCCCCACTGCGGCGGTCCAGCACCGTCCATACACCGTATTCATAAAATGAATACACCAGCCTGCGATAGTCTCTGACATAACGGCGCTCGGCCTCCGGGGTGGGATAGAGCCGCTCCGTGTACCGGGTAAGTTCCGGGGCCTGGTACATCTCCCAGAAACTGTCCACATCCTCCTCCACCGTCTCCCGGAGCCAGCAGCGCTCTGTGACAAGAATTTCCCATGGCAGATTATGACATCGCCTGTATACCCGTTCCAGATACTCGGTTTCCGTTTCCTCCGGCTCCTGCAGCGCATAGCGGGCATTGCCAAAATCTTCGTTCGCGTTATCAGGGTGAAGATATATCAGCACCGGCGGTTCCCTGCCGCTTTCCTCCGCCAAAGAGGAATACACTCCTGCATCGTCTGTGAGATACAATATCCCTTCCTCCTCTTCCGGCGAAAGAAGTCCCTGATTTTTTCTGTATTCCCACAGCTCTTCGGATAACATCACCTGACAATCGATACCTTCGTCCTTCAACTGCCTGCACAGCGACATCAGCGGAGCCAGTCTCTCCGCCCACTTCAGCGCTATCAGACATTTTTTCAGATAAAATACTCCCTGCTCGATCACCTGCTCCATCATTTCCTCTTTCCGGCACAGCGCGGATTGCCCCGCACTGTCATATAGCCCCTCCCAAAGCATATTGTTGCAAAAAAGCTTTACGTGCGGGAATTTTTAGGCTATCATTATAGACAGGGCAGTTGACATCAATATCTTTATCTCTGCCCTCTCTGAACATTATAACAAAAATTTACTCAGAAAGGTAGAAAATTATGGCACAGAATCCTATTGTAACGATTACCATGGAAGACGGCGGCGTAATCAAGGCCGAATTGTTCCCCGAGAACGCTCCCAACACAGTGAATAACTTTATCAGTCTGATCCAGAAGAAATTCTATGACGGGCTGATCTTTCACAGAGTCATCAAGGGCTTTATGATTCAGGGCGGTTGCCCTGAGGGCAGCGGCATGGGTGATCCCGGCTACAGCATTAAGGGAGAATTTTCCCAGAACGGATTTTCCAACGACTTAAAACATACGCCTGGCGTACTGTCCATGGCCAGAAGCATGATGCCCGACTCCGCGGGATCACAGTTTTTTATCATGCATAAAAACGCACCTCACTTAGACGGCGCATATGCGGCTTTCGGAAAAGTGACCGAGGGCATGGACGTGGTAAACCGCATTGCGGAAACCTCCACCGACAGCGCTTCTGACAGGCCCTATGAAAATCAAGTGATGAAGAGCGTGACCGTGGATACTTTCGGCGTGACGTACCCGGAACCCGAAAAGCTGTAAATGTATGCGGTTGTTCATATTTTGTTTACAAAACCTTCAATTTTTTTTCAAATCCTCATAATGATTTGGACATTTCTATCCCATATACTAGTATCAAACAAAGGAAGAACACCGCTAAATACAGTTATCTGTTCATTAATAAAACTTTTTCATAATAATGCCAAGGGAAGCGATTCCCTTGGCATCCTCCCTTTTATGGGGATTTCCTATCGGTTTTCATTTATATATACCTGCACGCGTCTGTTGATGACCTCGGCCGCCTCCCTGGCGGTTTTATCCCCCTCCATATAAGCCTGCGCCTCCTCCCAGATAATATTCAGCAGTTGAAAATCCGCATCTGAAGCAGGAACACAGCTCTCCAAAAATCGCTTACAATCATGCAGCACCGTAGTTCCGTCATCCCTTATCTGCAGAGGATTTCCATGCCAGAGAGCGTCCACATCCTCCCCGTAGATCTCCTTTTCCTGAGGCGTCAGATACTGTATGTCTTCCAGGCACAGTTTTCGCACCGAAAGCCTCTGGTTAAATTGTGCCTGGACATTCTGTATTTTTTCGCTCAGAAGGCATTCCAGATAGATGCCCGCCTTCTCCGGATCTGCATTGCGGTTTACCACTACTACGCCGTCGCACTGCAGATAATTGCCGTTTCCGCTTTCCGTTGGATATCCTACATGGTGTACGTCCTCTCCGTACATGTCATAGGTTTCGATCATACTGGACACAGAGCGCCAGGAGCCGTCCGTGGTCGCCAGAGCGCCGCCGACTCCCAGCCCCAATTCGCCGTCGCCGTCTTTTCTACCGTACAGTTTGGCACATTCCAAAATTTTAAGAAACCGTTCATCCTCAAAATGGCATTCGCCGGTTTCCCCATCAACCAGAAAGGAATCCTCCAGACTGTATTCTATCATAATATTTATGCATGCCTGGGGATAATAGCCAGAAAATGCCTGCACAAACATGCCGGTGAAATCCCCTGTATCCATCAGTTCCAGTACGTCGTCCACCGTCCAGGTGTCTCCGGGCCATACATCGTCTTTGACCATCAGACTATGAACTTCTATTTCCGGTGGAATGCCCACCAGCGTATCGGAGACAGTGCCTGTTTCCAGCACCCCGGGTATCACCTGGTCCAAAAGTTCCTGAGGCAGCAGCGCCCGTAGATCCATCAGCGCATTGTTTTGCTGTAGCAGTTTCATATCCTCCAGAGATACGTACAGGATATCCGGGCCGCCTCCCGTCATGATCTGTGTTATGATCTGTGTGCGGTATTCTTCCGCGTCTCTGTTTCCCCGATTTTCATAGTCAAAATGGCATCCCGGGTTTTTCCTCTCCACCCTGGCCGCCGCAGTCCGTACCCTGCCTGCTGTCTCCTCGGCCAGACTGACAATCCGCACCGCCTCCGCCGTCTCCTGCCTCTCCCTGGTCAGTATCAGTGCCCAATCTTCTTCCTCCTCCTCAATATTCCCCCACATGCGAAGTACAGGCACGCCGTCTTTACGAAAAGTCATGGCGGTGTCCATCACATTGTCCACACCGTTTTCCCGTAGCCCAAACACGGTTTTTCTCTCCCCGGAAACAACATTCCACCTCACGATGCTGTCGGGAAGTCCATAGTATAAGTCGTTTCCCTGCATCCCGTAGAGCCTGAATATTTCTCCTGCTTTCAGTTCCGCCAGGGTCACGGCCCTTTTTTCCTCCAGATCAAACCACAGGATACGGCTGCTTTCCCGGCTGCTTACAGGGAAAAGCAGCTCGCCCTCCTCCGTCCGGATCGGATCGCCAAACTGCTCCTTCTCCCCCAGAGTCTCTTCCAGCAGCAGCTCGCCCTCCCGGTTCAGAACACACAGAGACTGGTAGGGCCGCTCTCCCGACTGTCTCCGGGCATACAGATTACCGGCTCCGTCACAGATACAGTCTCCCACCACAATACTGCTGCCACCCTCCGTCAGCAGTTCTCTCTCCCGATAGACCGGTAATACATCCACAATCTTTGGGGGGGCTCCGTCAAGCCGCGTATAGATCATTTCATTTTTGTCAAAATAAATACCGTCGCTCTTTTCCTCATCAAAGTGAAAAGATACTCTCTGCAATACCAGCGTACCGTCCGCCATTACGCAGCCGTTCCACAGATAGGAACCCTCCGTATCTGCCAGACCCAGCCTCTCCGGCGTCAGTTCCGTCAGACTGCTCTCACCGGTTTCCAGATCGCAGCACTCCAAATACCACAAAGAAATATCGCCGGAATCGCTCAGGAAACTACGAAGCCTGTATGCGCTCATATCGTATATACCCAATTCCTTGGGCCACCCGTATTCTTTGTTGTCCGTGGGAATCTCTCTGTGGGTCACAGGTATATATTCCTCCACCCACAGCCCTTGCTCCTCCTCCGTCTGCCCGTTCACTGCAAATCCGACGGTTTCCCAACAGGGGGCTTTCACGGCGGTGTTTTCCTGCCCCGTGCCGCCGCAGGTGGTCAGCCCCAACAGTCCGGCCGTGATAAGGAGACCGGCAGCGCGTATCCATTTTGCGTATACGTTCCATGAAGACATTCTCAACCCTCCTGCGTTATATGATATTCCGCCTACCATATGGGCTTATTGTGAACGCCTGTCCCGAAAAGGCCTTCTGCAATGTCCGTCAAATAGCCGCGGCGGTTCTGCCCAAATACCGGCAAAAAAATTCAGGTGAGACGTATACCCGCTCACCTGAATCCAATATAGCATTTTAAAAACCGCGCTACAACCGCCTTAAAGAAACCTTAAAGACCGTTAAAAAAATCTTAAACTTATCAAGCCTCTGTCTTATGCCTGTCCTACAGACCCGAACAGCTCCATCTTCTCTTTCACGGTAGCTTTGATGGCTTCCGCTCCGGGAGCCAGCAGCTTACGGGGATCAAAGCCCTTGCCCTGCAGATCTTTTCCCTCTTCCACATACTTTCTGGTAGCTGCGGCAAACGCCAGCTGGCACTCGGTATTTACGTTGATCTTGGCAACGCCCAGAGAGATGGCTTTCTTGATCATATCGGCGGGAATGCCTGTGCCGCCATGCAGTACCAGAGGCATCTCTCCGGTCTTCTGCTGAACCGCGTCCAACGTCTCAAAGCTCAGACCCTTCCAGTTCTCGGGATATTTGCCATGGATATTGCCGATACCTGCCGCCAGGAAATCGATACCCAGATCGGCGATGGCTTTGCACTCGTCGGGATCTGCACACTCGCCCATACCCACAACGCCGTCTTCCTCGCCGCCGATGGAACCTACCTCCGCCTCAATGGACAGACCCTTGTCATGAGCCGCTTTCACCAGCTCCGTGGTCTTGGCCACGTTCTCATCGATGGCATAGTGGGAACCGTCAAACATGATGGAGGAGAAACCTGCCTCAATACACTTGTAGCAGCCTTCAAAAGAGCCATGATCCAGATGTAACGCTACGGGAACCGTGATATTTAAATCCTGTAACAAGCCGTTTACCATACCCACCACGGCATGGTATCCGCCCATGTACTTGCCTGCGCCCTCGGACACGCCCAGAATAACAGGGCTGTTTAACTCCTGCGCCGTGAGCAGAATGGACTTTGTCCACTCCAGGTTATTGATGTTAAACTGGCCTACGGCATAATGGCCGGCCTTTGCCTTTTTCAGCATCTCAGTTGCGGAAACTAACATAATATCTACCTCCATATATAGTTTATTTCGTATGACAGCCGCCCCGACAGGGCAATGCAGCCAACGACCCTCTAATGGAAGTATAAACTATTTTCCCTCAAAATGGAATATATTTGTTAAATATTCATCGAAAATATTTGCCGTCAGGTCCTTTTCACCCTCATAGTGATGGCTTTATGACGATTACGAATATCAACCTTCTCATGGCTGCCGCCATATTCCCCGTCCAGCGTCCAAGCCACAGGGGTTTTGCTCTCCACGGTTAAGCGGCCCGTGCGGAAATAGAGCATACAGTCCGCATTGATATCCCTGTTCAGCAAAGAGGCTATCAGAGCATTGAGTTCTATAGGGTTTCCCGGTCTGCGGATAAGCGTCACTTCAAAGACACCGTCGTCCAGCACAACATTCTTGCCTGTGATCTGTTTAAATCCCCCCACGGATATGGAATTGGTTATCATCCCAAAAATAAACTCGTCTTCCACCACCCTGCCATCATAACTCACTTTAAGAGGATAACTCCGGATCGAGGACAGACGTTTGACTCCCTCCAGTAGATAGGCCATATGTCCCAAAACGTTTTTCACATTCTGGTCAGTCTCATAGGACACCTCGGTAAACAGGCCGAAAGCCGCGATATATACAAACACGTCCTCATTAAAAGCGCCCACATCACAGGGAAAATCCCTCCCGGTCACAGCGATCTCCGCCGCGCGCAGCATATTTTTGGGTAGATGCAGGCTGATTCCGAAGTCATTGGTGCTGCCTGCCGGAATATAGGCTATAGGGGTATTCTTCCCACTGGCAAGCATGCCGGTAACCACTTCGTCCAGAGTGCCGTCCCCACCGCTGCACACCACCAGCTCCGTCTCGGGAGAGCGGCTTTTCACATAGTTGCTTGCATCCCCTCTCCTGGTGGTAGGGCGCACCGTGGTCTCATAGCCGCCCAGCTCCAATCTCTCCAGTATATCGGACAATTTATTGCGGATCAAGGCCTTGCCGGCCTTGGGATTATATATAAACAGAGCCCTTTTTTTCATGATACTCCTCCAGCCGCCCGTTGGGGCGGACATTTAGCAGAAAACGCCTGACCGGCGCTTGGCAGTTGCCCTGCCGATTGTACCAATCAGACGTGTTTCCAGTACCGGGATAACCTGAATGCGAATTTACTCCGCATTGTACAGGTATTTTTCAATGGCGTCCACAGCCTCATCCTCATCCGTGCCATCCGCCGTGACGATCACCTGATCGCCGCTCACCAGGCCCAGGCTCATCATTCCCATGATGCTCTTGGCATTGACTTTTTTACCCGTAGATTCCAGATAGATCCTGCTCTCAAATTTGCTTGCCACCTGCACAAGCATTGCCACAGGCCGGGCCTCCAACCCATTGCGCAACTTGATTTCCACCGTTGATCTTTTCATATTCTCCTCCTTGAAGCCTATGCTACTTTATCCTCTCACCTTTTCCGCCAACTCGCTGAGTTTGCGAAGTCTGTGATTTACTCCCGACTTTCCCACCGGCGGTTCCAGCCTCTCCCCCAATTCTTTAAGAGGCGCATCCGGATATTCCAGCCGCGCCTGAGCCATGTCCCGCAGCGCGGGCGGAAGTTTTTGAAACCCATAATGGTCCCGCAGATACACAATGTCCTCAATCTGCCTGTTGGCAGCATTTACCGTCTTGGTGATATTGGCCGTCTCGCAGTTAACCCTTCTGTTGATGGAGTTGCGCATCTCTTTCAGTATACGCAGATTCTCCAGATTCATCAGCGCCACATGAGCCCCCATCACATTCAGCAGGTCTACAATACCTGCCCCCTCCTTGATATAAACCACATAATATTTCTTGCGGAGTACAGTCTTTGCCTCTATGTCAAATCCCCGCAGCACCTCTCTGAGCTGCCTTGCCTTGATCTCTTTTGTGCACACAAACTCCAGATGATATCCCTTCTGCGGATCGCTTATAGAACCTATACACAAAAAAGCTCCCCGCAAAAATGCTCTGCGGCAACAGGACTTTTCCAGAAATCTTGCGTCCACGGTTCCCTGCAAATCCCCAAAATCCCGGTAAAGATCCTGCATTTCCTTCTCCGAGATCCCCACATTCTTATTTATATTATATGTTTTTTCCAATAATGTAAAGCATTTTCTTAAGACAACTTCATTTTCTAACTGAAAGCCAACGGTATACAGACCCTGTCTGTCCCTTCCGTATTGGCCGGCAAAACTCATCATCGCGGCCAATTCAGCCATCCGGCAGTGCCTTGCCGCGCCCATATGTCCGGCCAGCTCTCCTTTTACCTCCTTGGAAAAAGACATGCCCTTATTCATTCTTCACATCCCGGTGATACAGAGTTACACCGTAGCCTCCCTGATCTTTCAGCCGCGCGAAAAGGCGGTTTGACAGCGTTACGCTGCGATGCTTTCCCCCGGTACAGCCTATGGCGATCACCAGCCGGTATTTACCTTCCTTCACATAGTTGGGTATCAGAAACTTCACCATATCCGTCAACTTGTCCATAAATATGTGGGATTCCTCAAACCCCATCACATATTCCTGAACTTCCCGTTCATTGCCGGTCTTGTGCTTTAGCTGGTCTATATAGTAAGGATTGGGTAAAAAACGCACGTCAAACACCAGGTCCGCATCGGCGGGAATACCGTTTTTAAACCCAAATGACATTACCGTCACCATCAGGCTGTTGTATTCCTCATTATTAATAAATATACGATCCAGTTCTTCTTTCAGCTCTCTGGTCAGCAGGCTGGTAGTGTCGATCACATAGTCCGCCTGTGTGCGGATCTTTTCCAGTACTTTGCGCTCCCGGCGCACTCCGTCCAGAGTACGTCCCTCCACCGCCAGAGGATGCAGCCGTCTGCTCTCCTTGTAGCGCTTGATCAGCACATCATCCCCCGCCTCCATAAACAGGATTTCCACGTTGTATTTCCGATCCTTGAGCTCCTGCAGTACCTTAGTTGCGTCCTCAAAACTCTGATCCGCCCGCACGTCCAGGCCCAGCGCGACCTTGGTGATCTCGCTGCCAGGCATGGTGATCAGTTCCGCAAACTTGCGCACCAGCGTCACAGGCAGGTTATCCACACAGTAGTAACCCGCATCCTCAAGCATTTTCAGCGCGGTACGCTTACCGCCGCCGCTCATTCCCGTCACTACCACAAAGCGCATCTTTTGTCTGCTCCTTCCTCACCTATCACATAGCTGCTCTATGTTTCTCCTCGTTTAGCCACTGTATCATTCCACATATATCACTTCTGTCTCCAGATCCACGCCAAAACACGCTTTAACCCTCTCCTGCACATGGGCAATCAGATCTTTTACGTCCTCACAGGTGGCTTTTCCCATATTGACAATAAAACCGCAATGTTTATCCGACACCCTCGCACCGCCGATCTGGTAGCCCCGAAGACCCGATTTCATGATCAGCTCTCCGGCAAAGTATCCCTCCGGTCTCTTAAACACGCTGCCTGCGCTGGGATATTCCAGCGGCTGCTTTTCCCGCCTTTTAGCGGCCAGCTCCTTCATCTTTTCGGAGATAGTCTCCCGCTCTCCCCGCGCCAGTCTCAGCGTCACCTCCACCACCGTAAAGGGCTGTCCTTTGATGGCGCTGGTTCTGTAGCCGAACTCCATAGTCGCATTGTCCAGCTCCAGCACATTGCCCTGGCGGTCCACTACCTTGACCATATCTGCCACCTGGGATATCTCCCCTCCGTAGGCCCCCGCGTTCATGATCACGCCGCCGCCTATGGTTCCGGGTATGCCGGAGGCAAACTCCAAACCCGTCAGACTGTGTTCACAGGCCGTCTGGGCCACCTGAGACATCAACGCTCCCGCCTGAACGATCATGCGCTCTCCCTGCACCTGTATCTGCTGCATCCGTGAGCCCACATGCAGCACCACGCCTGCATACCCTCTGTCACTGACCAGCAGATTGCTGCCGTTTCCCAGAATCAGGCAGGGCTGCTCCACCATCTGCAGATACCGTTGAAGATGGGTGAGCTGCTCCATACTCTCAATCTCCACAAAGCAATCCGCCTCTCCCCCGATCCGGAAAGTGGTGTGCCTGCTCATCGGCTCTCCCAAAAGGATATTTTCCCGGGGTACATAGCTCTCCAGGGTCTGCAACACTGTATTACTAATCATTCCGACTCCTATCTGTCCGCCTTGGCGGTGTTATTCATTCAAGATCAATCCTGCCGCGCCAAAAATACCGGCGTCATTGCCCAGCGTGGCCAGGGCAAACTCCGCGTTCCTACAGCCGTGAAAAACATATTTTTCATAGGCGGGCCGGATATAATCGAACAGAACGGTCCCCGCCTTGGACACGCCGCCGCCGATGACAAATACCTCGGGATTGACTACGGCAGCTACGGCTGCCAGCCCCTTTCCCAGATATTCTCCGAAACGCTCGGCAATCTGAACCGCCACCCGGTCTCCCGCCTTCACCGCGTCCCACACGGCTTTGGCAGACAGTTCGCCGCCGCGCAGTACGCTGGGCTCCTGATCCTGCGCCAGACGCCGTCTGGCCAGGCGCACCACCCCTGTGGCGGAGGCGTACTGTTCCAGACAGCCGTGGTTCTCACAGCCGCAGGACTCGGTCTCCTCATCCTCGATATGGATATGCCCGATCTCTCCGCCCGCGCCGGTGGCACCCGTCAAAATGCTGCCGTTTACGATGATACCGCCACCCACACCGGTACCCAGAGTCACGGCCACGATGTTGTCGTGGCCTTTTCCGCCCCCCTGCCACATCTCTCCAAAAGCGGCAACATTGGCGTCATTGGCGGCTTTCACCGGAAGATCCAGATAGGAACCCAACACCTGAGAGATATTGATAACATCCCATCCCAGGTTTACGGCTTTGTAGATGGTTCCCTCATCGTCCACAGGTCCGGGAGCGCCTACGCCCACGCCCTGGATATCGGAACTGTCTATATTCATAGACGTCATTTTATCCCGGATGCTAGCGGCGATATCCGGCAGGATATGACACCCCTGCTCCCGCTTTACTGTGGGGATCTCCCATTTTTCCAGTACCCTTCCTTCCCGGTCAAACAGTCCCAGCTTGACCGTAGTGCCCCCTATATCCACTCCGACGGCGTATTTTTTCATCCTGGCCCTCCCTATTTCAATATACGTGTTCTGTTTTATTTTATGCATGAATAAGACTAGTCGTCCTCTTCTCTTCTTTTTGCCAGAGAGTTCTGTACCCGGGTATACAGTTCCTGCGCCGCGTTATATCCCATCTTCTTCTGACGGTGGTTGACGGCCGCGGTCTCACAGATGATTGCCAGGTTACGGCCCGGACGGATGGGAATATTGTGACACACGATCTTGTTGCCCAGATATTCGGTATAGCTCTCCTCCAGCCCCAGGCGGTCATACTCCTTCTCCTTGTCCCAGTCCTCCAGCCGGATCACCAGGTCTATAGACTGGGTCTCTCTCACGGAGGAGGCGCCAAACATGGCCTTGATATCCACGATGCCGATACCCCGCAGCTCGATAAAATGCTTGGTGATATCCGGAGCGCTGCCGATCAGGGTGTCGTCGCTGACCTTGCGCAGCTCCACCACATCATCCGTCACCAGACGGTGTCCGCGCTTAACCAGTTCCAGGGCCGCCTCCGATTTACCGATACCGCTCTCGCCGGTGATCAGCACACCCTCTCCGTATACGTCCACCAGCACGCCGTGCACGGAGATGCAGGGAGCCAGTTTCACATTGAGCCAGCGTATGGACTCCGCCATAAAGGAGGATGTGGACTTTTTGGTGGACAGTATGGGAATCTTGTGTTCCAGCGCATACTGCATGAACAGTTGGTCCGGCTGCAGTTCCCGGGAAAAGACTATGGCCGGGATATCATAAGAAAACAGTTTGTCATAGACCTCCCGCTTGCGTGTCTCCTCCAGCCCCTCCAGATAGGTGTACTCCACAAATCCGATGATCTGCAGTCTGGAGGCGTCAAAATGCTCAAAGTATCCTGCCAGCTGAAGAGCGGGACGGTTGATGTCGGGCTGGGTGATCTTTTTCTTGTTCAGTTCCAGCTCCGGCGTCAGATTTTCCAGTTTCATTTTCTCGATCAGACGATTCAGACTTACACTAGCCATAGTAATCCTTTCCGCAAATACCGCAATTTTTGTAATTCAATAACAATATAGCACATCCGCTGTTTTTATTCAATGAGAGAATCCCGGCTTGTTGTTTATCTACTTGACATAGCTGAATGTCACCGACAATGTCTCTATATTCCCCAGAGTTTCCCCGTCCAGAACGCAGGCCGTCAGATCCAGGCCGCTGTGTTCCCGGACACGCACTCCCGGATGTCCCTGTTGTACCTGACCGACCCATGCGTTATACAGGTTGACTCTGGTAGTGTTGCCGTCATCGCTGCAGGTGTAGGGCTGTCCCCTGAGTTCATAGGGTTCTCCGTTTATCAGTATTTCCTGTATGTCTATACAATAGCCCGGAAAAAGTTTCTCCCCGTTGGCTATGGCCAGCGCGCTGAACGCTACGCCCTGTGCGTGTCCGCCGCTGACGCCGGTAAAGTCAAGGGCTGCCGTATACGTTCCTTCCCCGGTGACTTCCACATCCGTTGCCGCAATGCCGGCAGTAGCGGAAAACGGGGCATATGTATCTCCTACGCTGTACTGAACGCTCCAGTCCCCGCTGCCATACATGATCCATGCCAGAGCCGTGTCGTCGTCCACGCCCACACCGTCCCCGGCATTGCCGTAGTCCGCGTCCATCTCCCTCCGTGCCTGGGCCGTCACATCTTCTCTGGATCTGTCGGCCTCTGTGTCCCGGCTGTGCCCGGTATACAGTTCCGCGATCTCCGGGGAAACGATCTTACAGTCGATGCGGCTATACAGATTGTTGCAGTCCCAAAGCACAGGGCAGTAACCGTACAGATCGCAGTTGTTTAAAAGGTTGCGCACATAATCCCCGGTGTTATCCTTGGGTTCCGACACATTATCCTTCATCCGCACACCGTATTCCCCGATGATCACACCATATCCCTTATCCGTAAAACTCTTCATCAGAGCCAGTGTATCATTCATCGTATCGTACTCCTGTCTGGTCCCCCATGCGGCAATGCTGGAGTTGATACAATAGCCGCTGGGCTCATAGTAATGTACAGAGATCAGCAGTTTATTCTCCGCCGTATCCTCGGGCATTTTGAATCTGCTGTTACAGGTTCCCTTGATATCTGTATTAAATCCCGCAATCAGCAGAAAACGCTGAGAATTGTTGCCACCCAACCCTCGTATCGTATCTACAAACGCTTGATTGATCCTGTTTGCCACGGTATAGCAGTCGGAGTCCGAGAGCGTTCCCGAATCCGTAGCTATATCCGTATCGTTCAGTCTGTGCCCCAGTTCTTCATTGCCGGACTCAAAGATCACATAATCGGAATACTCCTTAAATCGCTCTCCAATCTGGGTCCACATGGCTTTGTACAGCTCCATGGCGCCGTCTCTGGTCTCCTGGCTGGCGGAGCCGAACATTCCCCACCAGCCGCCGTCCCAGTGATCGTTGATGATCACATACATTCCGGCGTTCCGGGCATACCTTACGATCTCCTCCACACGGTCCAGATAAGCTTTGTCTATGGTGTAGTCTCCGGTCTCAAAATTCATGGCGTTGGTCCAGGCTACCGGAAGGCGCAGCGTATCAAAGCCCGCTGCCTTCATACCGTCCAGCATTTCCTGCGTGGTCACAGGCTGTCCCCAGCAGGTCTCATATTCCGTGGGGCGCGCCCCGGTGCCCAGCCATATCCTGCCGTAGGCCTCCATGGTATTGCCCAGATTGATACCGTTGCCCATAAGTTCCGTCACTTCCAAAGCGGTAAGCCCCTCCCGCAGGGAACCGTCATCGGCGTTATCACCCGCGGCCACCGCATTTTGCCCATTCTGTTCCGTGCCGTTTTCTTCCGCTGCCGTGGACTCCTCCACCGTTTCGGTCTCCTCCGTTTCGGACGATCCCTCTGCTGTGACGGATTCCGCCGCGGAAGTCTGCCCTGCCTCAGGTGAAGACGGATTCCCGCTATTTCCGCAGGCCGTAATCCCCAACGTCACTGCCAGCAGCACCGCCGCTGCCGTCCAGTCTTTTCTCATACCAACTTTTTTCCTCATATCTCCCGACCTTTCCCCTCATTACGATACTTGATTCTCCTTCTCATCAGCAAAAAGACCTTTTTGCCGAAAGACGCCGCCGTATATATCATAAATAGCGCTATTGCCGAAAGAACTGATAAATCTGCTCCGCCACATTCCCGGGTATCTCCGGCACCTGCATCAGTTCTTCCACCTGAGCGGCTTTTATCTCCTCCAGAGACTTAAAGTATCGCATCAGCGCCTTACGCCTTGTGGGTCCCACTCCGGGTATATCGTCCAGTTGAGATTTAACTTGAGCCTTACTGCGCAGGGAGCGATGATACTCGATGGCAAAGCGATGGGCCTCGTCCTGTATCCTGGTGATTAGCTTAAAGCCCTCGCTGCGGGTGTCAATGGGAATCTCCACATTGTTGTAATACAAACCTCTGGTGCGGTGGTTGTCGTCCTTTACCATACCGCATACCGGGATATGAACCCCCAGTTCCTCCAGCACGGACAGCGCGATATTGACCTGGCCCCTGCCGCCGTCCATGAGCAGCAGATCCGGGAATTTGGTAAAGCTGCCGTATTTCTGGTCCATATTTCGCTGTGTCAGATCCCTGCTCTCCTCCAGCCCATGCACCAGACGGCGGGTCAGCACTTCCTTCATACATGCGTAGTCATCCGGCCCTGCCACGGTCTTGATGCGGAACTTGCGGTAGTCGCTGCGTTTGGGCTTACCCTTTTCATACACCACCATGGAACCCACATTCTCAAACCCGCTGATATTGGAAATATCAAATGCTTCCATGCGGTCCACGCAGGACAGACCCAGCCAGCCGGCGATCTCCTTTACCGCGCCTATGGTGCGCCCCTCCTCGCGCTTGAGTTTTTCCTTGTCCTGGTTCAGTATCAGCTTGGCGTTCTGAGCCGCCAGCTCCACCAGTTTTTCCTTGCTGCCGATCTTGGGTACGCGGATACGCACCCGGGAACCCTTGCGCTCCGACAACCATTTTTCCACCAGTTCGCTGTCCGTGATCTCATACTGCAGCATCAGTTCCCGGGGAATAAACGGAGTGCCCGCGTAAAACTGTTTCACAAATCCTTCCAGAATTTCTTCTTTTGCCGCGCCCGACACGTGTGTCATATAGTAATGTTCCCGGCCGATCAGCTTACCGTCACGCACAAAAAAAACCTGTACCACCGCGTCTGTCTCATCCCGGTACAGCGCTATGATATCCTTGTCATCCAGGGCGCTGTCTGTGATCTTCTGTTTCTGGGACACGGATTTCACGCTGGTATACAGATCCCTGTAGCGCGCCGCCTCCTCAAAGTTCATCTCTTCAGCAGCCGCCTTCATTTTCTCATCCAAATCCCTGAGAATCTTGTTATAGTTGCCGTTTAAAAACTCCAGCGCCTGTCCCAGCTGTTGCCGGTATTGTTCTTTATCTATATATCCCTGGCAGGGCGCCATGCATTGCTTGATATGGTAGTTCAGGCATGGACGCTCATTGCCGATATCTCTGGGCAGACTGCGGTTACAGGTCCGCAGACAGAACAACTTGTTCAACAGTTCAATGGTATCCTTCACCGCGGCAGCGCTGGTATAAGGCCCATAATAGCGGGATTTGTCCTTTTTCATCTGTCTGGAAAACAGAATGCGGGGGAAGTCCTCCCCCATAGTCACCTTAATATAAGGATAAGTCTTATCATCCTTCAGCAGAGTATTATACTTGGGAGAATGTTCCTTGATCAGATTATTCTCCAATACCAGAGCCTCAAGCTCCGAGTCCGTGACAATATACTCAAAACGGGCGATCAGCGTCACCATCTTGTCGATCATGGGACCTCTGCCTATATTCTCCCGAAAATAGGATCGCACGCGATTGTGGAGATTTACCGCCTTGCCCACATACAAGATCGTGTCCGCGGCGTCTCTCATAATATAAACTCCCGGTTTGCCCGGGAGTTTTTTCAGTTCTTCTTCAAAATCAAAAGTCATGGGATACGGACCTCATTCTCGCTCTTCTTTACAGGCTGCCGCCGGAGAAACGCCCCGTTGCTCCTGTGGACGATGTTTCCTGCCGCTCCTCTGGCTGCTCTGCTCCCGGCTCCTGTCCGGGAACCGTGGGGGGATCAGGTAATGTGACTTCCGGCGGCGATGCGGGCTCATCTTCTGCCGTCTCTCCGTCTGAGCTGTGGGAAGTCTCGTCTGTTACGGTTATATCAACGGAGCCATAAGCAGACTTTTTCTCCTGTGCCTTGGAATCTTCTTCCGCTTCCTTGGGTTCGGGCAGACCCTTCTCCCGGCGGAAGATCTCCATAAATTCCTTGCCGGTGATGGTCTCTTTCTCGATCAGATATTCGGCCAGTTTATCCATCAGCTCCCGGTTATCCCTGAGCAGTTCCAGAGCTTTCTCATAGCTCTCCTTTAGGATCGCCACCACTTCGGCGTCAATATCCGCCGCGGTAGTGTCACTGCAGTTCAGCGTAGCCGTACCGTCCAGATATTTGTTCTGCACCGAAGCCAGCCCGATCAGGCCAAACTTCTTGCTCATGCCATACTCCGTTACCATAGCCTTGGCGATATTGGTGGCCTTCTCGATATCGTTGGCTGCGCCTGTGGTGACGGTGTCAAACACAATCTCCTCAGCGGCCCGGCCACCCACCAAACCTACCAGCATATCCCGCAGCTCCGCCTCGGTGTTCAGATATTTTTCCTCCTCGGGCACATGCATCACATAGCCCAGCGCCCCCATGGTGCGGGGCACAATGGTGATCTTCTGCACCGGCTCGGAATTCTTCTGCAAGGCGCTGATCAGCGCATGCCCCACCTCATGGTAGGATACGATACGCCGTTCCTCCTTGCTCATGATGCGGTCCTTTTTCTCCTTGCCCACCAGCACCTGCTCCACCGCGTTGAACAGATCCTTCTGACACACATACTCCCTGTTTTCCTTGACCGCGTTGATGGCAGCCTCATTGATCATATTGGCCAGATCCGAACCCACGGCTCCGCTGGTGGCCAGAGCGATGGCGTCCAGATCCACCGTCTCATCCATCTTCACATCCTTGGAATGCACTTTCAGGATATCCACCCGGCCTTTCAGATCCGGTTTATCCACGATGATCCGGCGGTCAAAACGACCGGGGCGCAGCAGCGCCTTATCCAATATCTCCGGGCGGTTGGTGGCCGCAAGGATCAGGATACCCTTGGAACTGTCAAAACCGTCCATCTCCGACAGCAGCTGGTTCAGCGTCTGTTCCCGCTCCTCATTGCCGCCGCCATACTTGGAGTCACGGCTGCGGCCGATGGCATCGATCTCGTCTATAAAAATAATACAGGGGGCATTTTTGGTGGCCTCCTTAAACAGGTCACGCACACGGCTGGCACCCACGCCCACATACAGCTCAATAAAATCGGAACCTGTCAAGGAGAAAAACGGTACATGGGCCTCCCCGGCTACGGCCTTGGCCAGCAGGGTCTTACCCGTTCCGGGAGGGCCTACCAGCAGAGCGCCCTTGGGCAGCCTGGCACCGATCTTGGCATATCTTCCGGGATTGTGGAGAAAGTCCACCACCTCCACCAGGGACTCCTTGGCCTCGTCCTCCCCCGCCACATCGGCAAAGGTCACGCCGGTCTCTTTCTGCACATAGACTTTGGCGTTGCTCTTGCCCACGCCCATGGGGCCGCCGCTGCCGCCCATCCTTCTGAACAGAAAACCCAGCAGTATCCACATCAATATAAGAGGCAGCACCAGCGTCACCAGGATCTGCATGATCCACTCACCCACACTGGTGGAAACGCCGTATACTTCCACCCCATGCTCCAACGCTCTCTGGGTAACAGTCTCCGTGTTCTCGATCTGCAGGGTCTGGTATTCCACCTTCACCGGCTGCATGCTATAGAAATCGAACAGTCTGGGGGTGGAATCCTCCACGCCGTCCTTAAGCGTAAAACAGACCGTCTCTCCGCTGAGTTTCACGGTCTCGATCTGATCCGCTTCCATCCTCTCCACAAAAGTGGAGTAAGGCACTTCGGTCACATTGCCGCCCTTACCAAAAAATATGGCCCACAGCATACTGACAAAAAGCAGACTCATCAACACAAATACCAGGACCATCATTATACTGGGACGCGGGGGTTTCTGATTGTTGCCGCCGTTGCCTCCCGGCCCCGTATTGCCGCCCGAGCCGCCGTTATTATAATTATCCATCTGATTACCTGTAAATCCCTTTCCATTAAATGATTAGGTTGCACCCATGTTAATTCATATGTTTACTATTATAGAGATTCCCCAAACATAAATCAATAGTCGAACTCTAAAAGATTTATAAAGATTTCCAGCAAACATAAGGGCAGCAGAGCCTTTAAACTCCGCTGCCCTACCGTTTTTCATTTAAATATACCTGCACCCTGTTCTGGATGATCCGGGCCGTCTGCCTCACGTCTTTATCCCCGGCAAAGTAGGCGGCCTCCTCCCGGACGATGGCTATTTGTAGGCGATTGCAAATCGCCTTTCACTTGCGGAGAAAGTTTCACAAACGTCTGGATGGCTATTTGCGTATATGCGTATATATCTCTGTAAAATCTCCATGGGGATCTGAAGAATAGTAGCAATTTGCAGTCTGACAATGGCTTATATCAAAAACATCGTAAACCAGGCGATGAATCTCACAATTCGTATGTTCCGCACATGCCATAACAAATTGTGTCAGCAACAATTTGTCAGCCGTATACCGTTCTACCCGCGTCCCACAAAAAGGACATGCCTCATAGTTTACCGCCGCCTCCACAGAATGAATACTTTGCAGGCCAAGGCCTAAACACAAGCCAACCGCTAACACTACCCTTTTCACAGCCTTACTCATCCCAAATTTCCTCCTCGTATTTTGTTTTCAGCTATAGTTATATATCTTTACAATTCCTCCAGATATAAGCCGACTCTGTTTTGAATCTTCTCCACCGTCTCCTCAAGCGTCGCATCCCCCGAAAAATACATTCCCACTTCTTCATGGAGAATCAGGCGTATCGGACTGCTGCCGCTTATTAGGGCAGAATCCCGGTAGACTGCTCGGTCTATCAGGCTGCGCATTATGCCAAGATCTTCCTGCGTCGGCTCGCCATATCCCGTCTGATAGTTAAATTCCGTATCCGTTCCATTATAAGAGGACGAGAAAAATCGTTCCAGACTATCCTTCCTCACCGGAAATTCCCAGTCGATACTGTCCTGCATATCACGGGAGAGCAGATATGCCAGAAAATCCCATGCGCCCTCCTTATTTTCCGAGGCGCTGTTCATAACAAATACATCTGTTGGATAGAATTGATTCTCCGCCCCGTTCCAGCCCGGATTCCCCAGCCACAACGCGTTTCTGTTCTTATAGGCCAGAAACATGTTCGTACTGTTAATATGTGCCCGAATCAAGATCTCATCTTCTGTTCCCTCCGATTCCCACTGCGCGCACCCCTCAAGAACCGCATAGAAATCCGCACAGTCAAAAAGACATTCTCTTTTTTCATAGTCCACAAAATGTTCGACGGCCCTGGCACCCATGCAATACCAAAACGCATCCATCTGTGACATCGGCGTTCTAAACAGTTCCCTTTTACCGGACAAATTCAAAAAGTATGCGGGCGTCCAGTGTTCCTGTTCTATTTCCTCTCGGCTGAGCAGAGTTTCCAGAGAGAAAGACGGAATAACCATCATATCCCTGCCCATAAACTTTCCCGCCTCTCTGACCGGCTCCAGAATTTCCTGCGCGTCTATCGAATCATAATAGGGAGTCAGATCCTCAAAGACGCCTTTTGCCGCCAGGTCATCCACATCCATACCCTGCACGTCGATCAGATCCGGTCCTTCTCCCCTGATGAGCTGTAGCTGCAACGTCCCTATATAATCGTTTCGGGCCGTGTCTTCCTGTGGCGTCACTATGACTACCCTGTATTTTCTGCTCTGTCGGTTATACTGCCGCACCATATCTTCCATATGGCACAGCGTATCATAGCTGCGCGCGTTACTGATAGTCACAATCTGTTTGGGGGGATACTCCCGTCCGTCCTTAAAATTGACTGAAACAAAACTCAGAACATCCCCCTGACCTATGATGACCGGGGGACGCAGACACATCAGATGTACTTCCCCGCCTTCCTGAAAGATCTGGGTTACACGGTCACCGTCTATCTGTACATACTCGTCTTCCCATTCCCATATCCGCTCTGTCTGCCCCGTGGCCGGATCATATTTCCACAGTCCTTCTCCGCAGCACAGATAGATTCCGTCCCGGCGTCCCCCAAACACCTGTAGCGGCGTAATCGGACAAATAAGAGGGGTATCTTCACTCCCTACCTCCCAAAAGGCAGGGCTTTCTCCTGTCACATAATACCCGTATACCTTGCCGTCCTCGCCTTCCACAATGCCTTCCAACATTTCCAGACCGGAAACATAAGTTTCCACAAGGCCACCCTCCGATCCAAACGAGAAGATCTTTCCCTCCTCACCCTGGGCGTATAGAAATACTCTGCCATCCTCTGTGACAATCCCTTCCGTAAGGGTATCGCCGATATCTTGAAACCGGGATGCCTCATATCCTCTATGCCACTGCATCTCCCCTGCGGCATCGTATTTTTCCAGAGAAAATTCACCGTTGTCATCCTGACAAAAGAGAAAGCAATTGCCCTCTGCCCCCGCCAGCAGAACAAGCGGTAGCCCTCCCTCTCTCTCGATATAAATCTCAGGGTCAAACACATCTTGTATCCCGTTCCTGTATACAAGCCATATATTGCGCTGCACCGCCCCCGGTTCCCGCTTACGGGAGACACAATAAAGCCAGTCCTCACTGACGGCATATTCCCAAAAATAATCCAGCGTACCCGGTAGCCTCATATCATAAAATTCAGCCACAGGAACAGATTTGCCTATGTTTGGGTTATTAACGGCAACATCCGGAGATTCCGTTTTTTCGCAAGAATCCAAAAATATCAGGATCGCCAGCAAAATGCCGCACATGATCCCGTGTTTTGCATTCCGCCTTATCCTACTGAGAAATATGCTCATAGGTATCCCACCCATTATTGTGCGCCGTTTCTCTATATAAGCATCCATTGGTCTGGCAGTGCACAAAATCATACTCATCATAAAAAGCATGATAAATATTACACTTTCCATGACCGGCGCCTATACATTCCCTTATAAATACCGACTCGACCTTCACCGTACTTGTGTATCGTTCCACACGTGTCCCGCAGAAAGGGCAGGCCTCATAGTTTACTGCCGCCTGCGCTGTGTCCGCGTTTTGCAAACTCAGCATCAGACACAACATTATCGCCGGTATTATTTTCTTCCCCGTTTTTTTCATTATTATTCCCCCTTTTTTGTTATCTTTGAATACAATTTTGTGTTTTTCGTATCTCGTTCTGATATATAGATAATGTCCGGTTGGTATTTGTTTGTCAATATTAAATTGTTTTACGCCATAACCCTCGCCTTACTTCAACCTATAATGTTCACATACTGTAATTTTACCACTTCTTCAGCAAATATCAGGGGCTGTAAAGCCCTTAAGCTCCGCTGCCCTACCGTTTTTCATTTAAATATACCTGCACCCTGTTCTGGATGATCCGGGCCGTCTGCCTCACGTCTTTATCCCCGGCAAAGTAGGCGGCGGCCTCCTCCCGGACGATGGTCATGACAGACTCCTGATAGCCCGGCACATGTCCGGCCCGGAAGATCAGGTCTTTCAACTGCTCTATTTCCTCCGGTAGCGGTACATAGCGATCGATCACAAGATCGGAACCGGCAAAAAGATTTTTTCCCAAAATCTTTCTAACCGGATTCCCTTCTCGGTCTGTCACGGGTTTTCCCCCTTCATCCCGTTCATAAGGATACTGCATGACGGCATTCAGGTTCTGCTCCAGTTTATCCGTCAATATGGAAAAATTGTCTCCCCGCTCCGCCTCTTCCAATATCAGGTATTCCAGATACTCCCATGCCCGCTCCCGGTGAGCGCTGTTTGACAGGATAGCATAGGCGTTCCCCGCTGAAGTCTCCAGCAGGATGCCCGACTGACCGTCTGGCGTGGGATACCCCATATAGCTGACTGCCTCCCCCTCAAACCACTGGGGCATCTCGGAAATATAATCAGGAAGTACACACCAGTTCAACTTAAGCATGCGCTCCTCCTGTCTGTAAATATCCCCCCACCCATAGGGACTGCTTTTCCCGGTAAAACGTCCGGCGAACTCCAATATCCGGTAAAACTCGTCCTGCTCAAAGGCACAGATACCTTTCTCTTCTTCCACAAAACAAGGTAAATAAAATTTCAGGCAAATCTCCAACATATCTTCGGGGCTGATGCCCTGTAGCATCTGTTCATCCTGATATCGGTCAAAAAAGCCAATCATATCCGGAAGACTCCAGCTTTCTCTCTCACCCACCGCAGACTGTTTGCCGGATAGCACTTCCAGTCTGAACCAGGTGGGCAACGCCACCAATTGTCCGTCCAGAGTATAAGTATCTGCCACGGGTTTAAGCACATCCTCCCGTCCCAGCCGGGCGCTGCTCTCCAGAAAGGGAAACAAATCTTCCAACAGCCCTTTGGACGCATACTTATCCAGTTCCGAATATCTCACGGCGATAATATCCATACTTCTGCCCGCTACCATATCCCTGTCCAGAGCCCCAGCAGCCTCCTCATAGGTGGCATACCCGTTTATGCCCATATATTCTTTTATGCTTATTCTGTACTCCGGATGTTCCTGGTTGTAACGGACGGTCGCCTCCCGCATGTTATCCGTGAGGTACATCACGCCTACGGTTACGATCTCCCGTCCAGCGTACCCATCCTCGACTTTTTCCAGGTAGACCAGTTCCGGCGGCTGCCCCTTCTCCGGCTCAAGATCTCTCATCCAGTTCGCGTCCTCATCATACAAAAGCAGGATAAGCCGTCCGTCCGAAAGCATAATCATATCTTTCAGATTGGAAGAGTTCACGTCCACATCCACCCAGCTTAATATCTGCTCGGAAACTTGTCCTTCCTCCCGCTGCCAATAAATTCCGTTTATGCCAAATATCCAAAGCTGGGATTCTGTCCCCACTATCCCGCCTGTACCAACTGGAGAGTTTGAGATAACAGTCTCGCTTTGCATGGTTTCCGGATCTATAACTTTTATCTGATATTGCCCCGCCCCGGCGGCGCAGCAATATCCCACCCGGCCGTCCTCCATTTGAGCGGCAAACTGTATGCCCGTTTCGGTAAAAGCGCCCCGGTATGTGCCGTCAGGATTCATCACCAGCAGAAAATCTCGCCATATCGCATAGATATTTTGCCGACTGTCCAAAATTAGGGATCTGCCGTTGATTTCCCCCACTGATTCCGGCAGCCACTGGCTGATTCCCCACACATGGATCGCATTGCCATCCTCATCATATATGCCCACAAAATAGTCAGAAGAATTGCCACTCTCATCTATCGCAACCGTACACTCCTCATTACTTCCCATTATATAGTAGTTCCCGTCATCGTCTTTTGTAATGTCAGAAATAATTGTCTCTCCAATGGGAAATTGAAAATGTATCTGTGTTGACTCGGTAGATTCCAGCATTAAAGGCAGCGCATAATACTCATACCTATGCGGTTTATCCCTCACCGCCTCATATAATATCTCATACACCAATTCATCGCCGCACAGATAGGCTCCCCTGACAATCCCACCCTTCGCATCTACCTGCCGCAGGGTGGGAATATAGCTGTACGGGGCACTCTCTCCCGTCTGTGATCCTTGGCAGGCGGTTAGACAAAAAGCAGTAACGCTCGCCAGTATTCCCATAACTATAATCTTCTTATATACATTTTTTTCTAACTTATTGCGCATAAGTTTTCTTATCAATGAAATTCTGATAAATAATGCCGTAATCATTGTTCTTTCATTTGACTGCTGCATATCCATCTATAATTATCCTTATTTGTCCAAGCTGGCCCCTTTACAAACCCACATTCATTGCACTGATTCTTCATATAATGAATAGTCCAGACTAACTGTTCTGTGCAAAACGGATGCATACCGCATGGCCTGGTTTCTCCATAACCATTTCGAGTATCATACTCACGTTCTATTATTCTTCCCGGGCAATTAAAATCCGGACACGCAAGATACCGAGCCTCCACCGCATTGGCCGTAATCCCGCTGCCTACGCAAAACGCAATGCACAAAACTGTAGAGATAATCTCATTGCCTTTCTTCATTCAAAAACCCTCCTTTGAATTAATAGTATGTATAAAATAGTTATAGAGAAATTCTATACTAGATATTATAATAAGGTTTTATATATTTGTCAATATTGTCTACATTTGTTTGAATTTCCCCATTTTTTCAGCCTACTTATTATCGTCCAAATAAAATAAAAATGCAAAAACACTGAATCTTTGTTATAATTGAATTACCACAAAACAACAAAACAAAGTAGTGTTTTTGCATGATTAATTATAGCAGATTGGGGTATGAAATTAAAAGGGATTTTAC
>CAJTMX010000022.1 GCA_910577235.1 uncultured Acetatifactor sp.
GCATAATTACTGGATTTGTAGCCGTTTTTTACTTTCACAAGTGTCAAACTCGGGAATATATCATCTCCGCCACGGTCTGTCAACCCCAAAAATAACTTTCCCCACAAAACAGTTGACATCATTCCCGCGATGTGGTTGAATAGTATATGTCGGCGGCTCGGTCACCCGCCGGTAATATCAAGGGAAGTGAGGTAGCTAAGATGACTTTTAACGTGTACGCAGGTTATAACAACCTTTATCGCATCAAAAATAACACGGTTACCTCGGTTGCGCATATATGATTTCTTTACCTTTTGGTAAAAAAGATCATGTGAACAGTGTTTTAAGACCCGGGCAACTTTTGTCCGGGTTTTTTTACTCTAAAACTATGCGAAACCGGGAATGACAGGTAGGAGGGATTTATTTGAAAAAATTAAGAAACTATGTACTTCCATACTGGAAAAGTTATATCTTTGCCATTGTAAGCCTGGTCCTCGCCATTCTTCTGGAAATGCTGACACCGCAGATCACCAAGGTCATTGTCAACGAATCCTTTGTTGGCGGAGATTTTTCCAGATTCGGATACCTGCTGGGTGCTCTGGTGGTACTGGGAATCGGCAGGAGCATATTCGGATATTGTAAGGAATTTACTTTCGACCGGAACAGCCAGACCATCGGTACCGAGATGAGAAAAGACCTGTTTGCCCATCTCCAGACCCTTTCCATGGACTATTTTGACAATACCAACACAGGCGAACTGATGGCAAGAGTCAAGGAGGACGTGGACAAGGTAAAGGACGCTTTCGGCATGACGGGTATGCTGATCATACAGATCACGCTCTACATAATCTCCGTACTCTACTGCATGTTCTCCCTTAGCCCCCTGCTGGGACTGCTGCCCCTGGCCGTAATGATCTTCGGCGGCGGACTGAGCTTTGTCTTGGAGAAGAAATTCGACAAGGTTTACTCGGATATCAGTGAGGAGAACGCCAGACTGACCACTGTGGCCGAGGAAAATCTGGCCGGAGTGAGAACGGTTAAAGCCTTCGCAAGAGAAAAATTTGAGATACAAAAGTTTGCGAAACACAATAAGCACTACTATGAGTTAAATATGGAGCAGGCGCGGATCTTAGCCAGATTTTATCCCGTTTACCATTTCATCGGGGCCGTTCTTCCGGTGGTGTGCGCCATTATGGGAGGACTTCTGGTCATCCAAAACAAGATGGATCTGGGTTCTCTGGTGGCCTTCGTGGAGTATTCCAGGGATTGCACCTGGCCTCTGGATATGTTTGCCGAGCTGGCCAACGAGCTGTCCTCCTCCTTCGCGTCCTACAAAAAGATCAAGGCCATCGCCGATGAAAAGCCCCGGCTTGTGCAAAGCGAGAACGCCGTTCATCTCGACAGTATACAGGGGGATCTGAAATTTGAAAATGTGGCGTTGACCCTGGACGGAAACACGATTCTGTCCGGAATCGACATTGAACTGCCCAGAGGCGGAACACTGGGCGTCATGGGGGCTACAGGCTCCGGAAAGAGTTCCCTGATCAACCTCCTGCAGCGTTTTTATGACCCCAGCGAGGGAAATATTTCCATCGACGGCACAGATCTCCGGAAAATGGAGCTTTCCCAAGTGCGCGCCACCAGTGCCGTGGTCATGCAGGATGTTTTCCTCTTCTCAGACACCATCGAGGAGAATATTAAGATGGGCAAGCGGTATTCCATGGGCCTGCCGGAGGTAAAAAGAGCCGCCAAAATGGCACAGGCACAGAATTTTATCGAAAAGATGGATGAACAGTACAACACCGTGATCGGAGAAAAAGGAGTAGGGCTTTCCGGCGGTCAGAAACAACGGATCAGCATTGCAAGGGCGCTATCCAAAAAAAGCCCCATTTTGGTCCTGGACGATTCCACTTCCGCCCTGGACATGGAGACGGAGCACGAGATTCAGAAGATGTTGAAGACCATAACCGACTCCTCCAAGATCATTATCGCCCACCGGATCTCCGCGGTGCGGGGCGCGGACGAGATCATTTATCTGGATAAGGGCCGCATCGCCGAGAGAGGCACCCACGAGGAGCTGCTGGCACGCAGAGGACTGTATTACGCCACATATATAGCCCAATATCCTGAACACAGGAGTAATATGCAGAGCATCTAACTCCTGTAAAGCACTTATGTCCAATGACACTGTTTAGAGATGTGCTGATACATATAAATTTTTGTTAGAAGAAAGAGGTGATTTAATTGGCCGTAAACTCATTTCGTGAAGACGAACATATACAGGCAACGGATGCCAAAAAGATCGTGACAAGGCTACTGGGATATCTGAAAGGCTACAAAAAGGAGATCATTCTGGTTCTGGTCGCCATGACGATCACTGTAGGGATCAGTTTGTTTAATCCCCTGTTAATTGAAACCGCCATAGATGACTATGTGGCAAAATATGACTTTAACGGACTGCTGCGCCTGGCCGCCTTTGCGGTGGCTGTCAATATCATATATGTTATTATGGTGAAGATCCGTATATTTGTTATGTCCTTGATATCCAACAAAATCATTTTATCCATACGGGAGGATGTATACGAACATATACAGTCCCTTTCCTTTACATTTTTTGACAGCCGCCCCAGCGGAAAAATACTGGCAAGGATCATCGGTGACGTGAACTCCCTAAAAGACGTGCTTTCCAAGGCCGTCACCAACATCATTCCCAACACGCTTACCATCATGGGGGTGCTGGTGATCATGTTTGTCAAGGACTGGCGGCTGGCCCTGGCAGCGCTATGCACTCTGCCCTTTATGACGGTGGGCATCTTTCTGGTGGAAAAGACCAATCACGTGAGATGGCAGCTTGTCAGAAAAAAAGCCTCCAATGTGAACGCCTATGTACATGAGGATGTGGCGGGAATCCGGGTGGTACAGAGCCTGGACGCCGAGGAGGAAACCCGAAATCAGTTTAATGAACTTGCCCAGGAGCAGTGCTCTTCCTTTATTCATGCCTGCCGCGCGGCGGACCTGTTTTTTCCCATCATTGACACCTCCTGGGGAATCAGCCTGATGATGCTGTATCTGGTAGGGGTAAAACTGATCGGCGCTCCCGAGATCTCCCTGGGCGTGCTGGTGGCTTTCGGTTCCTATGCCACCATGTTCTGGAACCCCATAGCCAACCTGAGTACATTTTTAAATCAACTGGTTACAAATCTATCGGCGGCGGAACGGGTTTTCGATATTCTGGATACGGAACCGGAGATCCAGGATGCCCCCGATGCGGGAGAGCTGCCCCAGATCACCGGAACGGTCTCTTTTGAAGATGTGTCTTTCACCTATGACGAAGGCACAGAAAATGAGACAAAAGTTCTGGATCATGTGAGTTTTACTGCCAGTCCCGGCGAGACCATCGCGCTGGTAGGCCCTACAGGCGCAGGCAAGACTACTATCGTCAACCTGATCAGCAGATTTTATGATATCCAGAAAGGGACCATCCGCATAGACGGATACGATCTGAAAAAAGTGAAGATAGATTCTCTCCGCAAGCAGATGGGGGTCATGACCCAGGACAATTTTATTTTTCACGGAACCGTGCGGGACAATATAGCCTACGGAAAGCTGGATGCCACGGACGAGGAGATCATCGCCGCAGCCCAGGCGGTCAATGCCCACGAGTTTATTATGAAGATGGAAAAGGGATACAATACGGAGCTGAAAGAGCAGGGAGCCGGCTTATCCATAGGACAAAGGCAACTGATCGCCTTTGCAAGGACCATGGTCTCCCAGCCCAGAGTCCTCATCTTGGACGAGGCCACCTCCAGCATAGATACACACACGGAGATGCTGGTGCAGAAAGGGATCGAGTCCCTGCTGAAAGGGCGTACCAGCTTTGTTATTGCTCACAGGCTTTCCACCATCCAGAACGCGGACCGCATTTTTGTCATCAATGACGGCGGCATTGCGGAGCAGGGATCTCCCGCCGAGTTGATGGAAAGAAAAGGATTCTATTACGACCTGTATATGGCGCAGTTTGCCAGCCTGTGATCCCATAATCTTTACCCCTGCATATGGCAGGCTATGCCCGCATGGAGCTGCATTTTGCGCCAGCCCCATTGCACCAATCAGAATCGGATGCGTTACATCCAAAGAGAAGAGTTTCTCCGCAAACAGCCTTTGCCGTGAACGGTTAGAAACTCTTCCTTTTTCAGCAGCGGAAAGATCACTGCCGCTCGCTCAGATAGATCTGACTCACCAGCTCCTGCAGGTTCAGCAACACGCCCTTTTCCCATAACGCCGAAAGATCTTTCCCGTCCACATAAAGTATATCCGGCCCTTCCCCGCCCTGCTTTAACCCGCAATCTCACTCATTTAAATACAATGTCGCCCGATTGTCAATTTTGCGTACGGTTTCCTCAAGAGTTGCGTCTCCCATGAAATACATGCCTGCCTCCTCAGATATTATATCTGTTATGGGGCTGGAAGTTATACAGATCTTGGAGTGCGTCACCATATATCTCAGGTTATCAAAATCTTCCTCTGTAGGCGCAAAACTGTTGAAGGAGAAACCGAATTCCGCGGCCATCTTTTGGTTATCCTCTCTGCTTGGATAAGAGGTTTTCAAATAGCGTTCGAAACTCTCTTTTCTCACGGGAAATGCCCAATCAATCTGATTCTGACAATCCTCCGATAAGATATATTCCAGAAAATCCCAGGCCCCCTCTTTGTTTTGAGATTTCCGGTTCATGGCAAACATGTTGGTGGGAGTCATCTGATAAAAGGCACCGTCCCAACCAGGGTCCCCTACCCAGTAGCAGCCCATGGTTTTCAGATTTTGACACATCCACAGGTACTGAGCCATATTGTTTATGTAGTAGTCATACAAAAAAGCGGGGGATTCATTACTGTTAACGGCAAGGGCTTCCGGGTAGTGGGCTTCCCCCCCTGCCTCGGCACAACTTTCCAGTATCCAGCGAAATTCAGGACAGTCAAAATGACTTGTTTTTTCCTCATAATCCACATAGCGGTCATATTCGCCAAATCGCGCCATCGTGCAGTAGTGGAGCAGCGATGTGGCCGGCGTGCCAAAATACCACAGTTCCTCCTGCTGCTCTGCCAACTGGATAAGTTTTTGCGGTGTCCACTCCTCCGCCGCAATGGGCTCTTCACATGCCGCTGCATACAGAGTAAAAGAGGGGATCACCAACACCTTTTTTCCCATGGGCTGCATACCGTTCCAGACTTCATCCAGAATGGATTCTCCGACGACTTTCCGGCTTGTGGCATAGTAATCTGACAGATCACAGAAAGTACCCTTGTCTGCCAGGCTCCGCACATAGATGCCGCCAACCTCGATTATGTCCGGGCCGTCTCCCCGGAGCAGCTCTAATTCAAACGCGTTAAGACTCTCCGTCACATCTTCCTGCCCATCACCATAGGGAACAAGCTCAATACGGTACTCCTTACTCTGCCTGTTGTACAGATTCACAAGCATTTCCAGATACTGGTCCGTGCCCACATATCCCAGGGTGACAATCTCCTTTTTGCCGTATTCCCGGCGGTCTTCGTCTTTGACGGAAACCATGGTGACTTCGGTTGACCCGTACGCCAGAAGTGTTCCGGGAACAGGGCACATAAGATACCATTCCCCGTCACCGCAACAGATGTCACGCAGACGGCGATAGTCCACATTCATATATTCATCATTCCATCTCCACTTGATCTCCACATGCCCTGTCTCGGGGTCATAAACCCACAGTCCCTCATCTGTACTCAGATAAATGCCTTCATCATGTCCGCTATACACGCCCAGCGGCCTGAAGGGAAGAACATAGCATTGAGCGGGTTCCTCAACATTTGCCAGTATGGGTTCTCCCTCACCGGTGATGCAATAGCAGTAGACCCGGCCGTTTTTTCCCGCCGCAATGCCGTCAAGGCGTTCCAGCTCACAGGCATCCATCTGTAACATATTTCCGTTTTCGTCAAACAGTATCACAAGGCTGGCCGTGCCATGGGTATAGAGGGCCAGTCTTCCGTCTATCGTGGCTATGCCTCCCTCTACGGACAGCTCGGTGACGGAATTGCGGCGTTGTATATCTGCCCAGCGCGAGGCATCCTGATCTGCACGCCACAGCAGATTCCCGGTTTCGTCATACTTTTCCAGGAAAACACAGCCCGTCTCCTTCCACAGCGCAAAGCAATGGCTTTCCCTGTCCACGGCCAATGCCAGGCAAATGGCTTTTTCCTTGGACAGAAAGACTTCCCCCTGGTAATCACTGCTGATCTCACCCCGCAGAATCTGATACATGTCGTTGTTTTGCCTCGATATGTAGAACCATTTTCCGTCGGTAGCATATTGCTCCAAACCCTCCAACTGAATGGGGAGTTTCATCTGCCGAAAACTTGCCACTGCGACCTGGCCTGTTTCCGGCCATGTTTCGGTCTCTGTTGCTTCCCCTTGCTCACCGCAGGCAGACAATCCCAATGCCGCCAGCAGAGATATGATAAGAAAAATTTTCTTCATAAATGGTCCCTCGTGATTAACGCAATATATATATCCTTATCCAGCAGTCCGATCTGACTCTCTGTCAGGAAAGTCAGACCGGCATAAATAACATATGACACAAGTTATTGATTCAGGATTATGGCAGGATCACTCCTGGCTTTGAGTGGATCTCTGTACTTGTTATCGCTTGGATTCCTCTATTCCACTCCTTATTGCACACCGAGCAATAGGTGACAACTGTCTGCGCCACTACCTCTTTACACGTGATCGTGCATCCCGCATGCGATAGCGAAAGTATCTATTATTCCGCATAAATTTTCTGTTTGCGCATGAACTCAATAAAAAATGTGTAACGGAATCGTCTCCTCACTTCAATCATATAAAGTACAAACTTATTTTCTTTACTGCTTTTAAAGTTCCTGTGCTATTACGAAATATTTACGACAAATTTTTATTCATTTTACCACGCTATATATGGAAAAACTATATCGTCTTGAGAATAAAGAAATATTCATAGAACATCATATCTTTATTGACATGTATTTAGATATCCATTATACTTTTGAAGCACAAGTCAAACACGCATTCATATAGGCAATTGCGAAACTCTTTGAAACAAGTGACGGGACTGGTCAATATATACAAAAACGGGCTCCGATGCGGTGGCAAGTCGCCCTTATTTTGTATATATTGCCCACTCCCTGCTCCACAAAAGGGAGTTTCGCAATTACCTAACGCATTCATAATGTGAAAGGAGTATGTTACAAGGGGATTACAAACGAAAGGGGAAATTTATATGAAAGAAATTTTTTTGGGGAATGTAATACGTCAACGAAGGTTGGATTTAGGGCTAACCCAAGAACAGCTTGGCAAGGGAATCTGTGAACAGGCAACGATCTGCCGTTTTGAAAAAGGGACACAGACACCAACGCACAATCGGGTAAAAGCATTGCTCCAGCGTCTGGGGTTGCCCGGAAATCGGTATTTTGCATTTCTCAGCAAAAATGAAGAGATGGCTGAAATGTTACGAAACGATATCCGCAAATTAGAAGTTCTCTTTCATCTGTCTAATGATGCAGACCGGTCTGAAATTCGTGCACACATATGGAGCAAATTGTACGAATTGGAAAATATCATGGATCAAGACGACCAAATTACCCGCCAATATATATTATACAACAGAGTTTCCGTAGGTTGTCCCATTAAACCCTATGATCCTGCCGAGCAAATTACAATTCTGATGAAGGCAATCCGACTAACTGTCCCCCGTTTTGAGATGGACGCTATTCATAGTTTTCACTTTAGTGACGATGAACTAAACATAATCGGTCTATTGGCTTATTCCTATTTAGAAATGGGACAAAACAGGACGGCAATCTCTATTTATCATCAATTGTTCCAGTATATGAAAAAGAACGGTCTGCAATCGCAATCCTGTATCAGACTTTTTTGTCGGATTGCCAGTCATTATGCAAGAACATTATGTGCAGAAAGGAGATATGAAGAATCGATTGAAATCGCAGAATTGGGATGGAATGCCTGTATAGAACATGAACACTATCTGTTTCTTCCATCCCTTCTGACAACTCTCGCTTCATGTCATTACTTAAAAGGAAACACGGATCAAAGCACTGCATTTTATTATCAGGCATACTATCTTCTCAAATCCATCAAGGACGAACGCTTTCTCCCCATTCTGAAAGAAGAAATAAAAGAGCGCTTAAACTTAGAAATTCTCTATTGAACGCGCAGTTACTCTCCCCCCCTGAGCAGACATACCTCCTGCCCAAGGGGGAAATTTATTTTACTCTACAAACTCTCAGGCGATGTTTTCCATCTGCGCCGTATACAGCCTGTAATAATACCCTTTCTTTGCCATCAATTCATCATGGGTTCCGCATTCCATGATCCCTCCCTGGTCGATATACATGATCTTATCACAATTCTTGATGGTGGACAGGCGGTGGGCGATGATAAAGGAAGTCCTTCCCTGCAGCATGGCGTCCAGACCCTGCTGCAACGCCCTCTCAGTCTGCACGTCAATACTGGAGGTCGCCTCATCCAGCACCAATATGGAAGGGTCCGACAGGAGTGTCCTGGCAAAGGATATCAGCTGTTTCTGCCCCTGAGACAACAGCGAGCCACGCTCCTTTACCTCCGTCTGATAACCGTCCTGCATACGGGCGATAAAGGCGTCCGCACACACGGTCTCGCTGGCCCGCTTGATCTCCTCCATGGTGGCATCCAGCTTGCCGTAACGGATATTGTCCTCGATAGTGCCGGAGAAGATAAAGCTGTCCTGTAACATAATACCCATCTGGGACCGCAGGGACTGAAGAGTCACCTGGGAGATATCCTGTCCGTCGATCAGTACCCGGCCGCTGTTTACGTTGTAAAACCGGGAGACCAGATTCACAATGGTACTTTTGCCTGCGCCGGTGGGCCCCACCAGAGCCACGCTCTCGCCGGGCTGAACGGTAAAGGACAGATCCTTCAGCACATCCTTGCCCTCCTCATAGGCAAAGGTCACATGTTCAAAAGTCACCTGGCCCTTGATGGGCGGCATCTGTACGGCGTCTTCCGCGTCCGCCACCGTCACCGGCTCATCCAGGGTCTCAAAGATGCGCTCCAGATACGCGATATTGTTTATAAAGTTATTAAATATATTGCCCAGGTTCATGATCGGCTGCCAGAATCTGGAGGCGTAAGAGGTGATAGCCACGATCACGCCCAGTTTCACATTTTCCGGTCCCATGACCAGCAGGCCTACGATGAACACCGCCGCCCTGACCCACACGGAGATATTGTCGATGCCGGGCCACACCAGGTTGCTGAACTTTACGGCCTGCATCCACGCGGCTTTGCAGCGGTTGGACAGAATGCCGAAAGTCTCGCAGTTCTCGTCCTCCCTGACAAAGATCTGGGTGATCCTGGCTCCCACGATGTTCTCCTGCAGATAGGCGTTTAAGTTGGAGTTCTTGTTGGATACCTGCTGCCATGCCTTTCTCTGACGTTTCTTGATATACAGCAGGAATACCGCCAGCACCGGCACGCCCGCCAACACCACCAGAGACAGTTTTACATCCACCAGAAACATGAAGATCACAATAAAGATCAGATTCAATATCTCCAGCACCACATTGATCAATCCGTTGGAGAGCATGTCGGACACGGAATTGACATAGTTTACCACACGGATCAGTATCTTGCCGTGAGGTCTGTCGTCATAGTACTGAAAAGGCAGTTTCTGCAGATGGGCAAAAATGTCCTTGCGGATATCATAGATGATCCCCTGCCCCACCCGAACCATGATCCTGGAACGGACGGTGGTGAAGAGGACGCTGGCAGCAAAGGTGCCCACCAGCACCAGCACCAGAGTCGCCAGCATACGCATATCCTTGTTGGGTATGGCCTCATCCAGCGCCCGCTGGGTCAGCATGGGTCCAAACAGCGCCGTGATCCCGCCCACAGCGCTGAGGCTGAGAGCCAATATCATTTTTCCAAGATATTTTTTGATATAGACAGACGCACGCAACAGATGATGATAGTCAAAAGGTGTTTCCAGCACCTCGTCTTCCCGGTATGTATTTCTTCTTGCCATCTCTATGCCCCCTCTCTGCGTTCCGCATTCTGCTCTCCGGTTTGCAGCTGCACGACTTGGTAATAATATCCCTTCTTCCGGATCAGCTCCTCATGGGTGCCGCACTCGGTGATCCTGCCGTCCTGCAATACCAGGATCTTATCCGCGTATTTCGTAGTGGATATCCGCTGGGCAATGATGATCTTGGTACAGGGGAAATCCAGCTCTTCCAGACTGTGCTGAATCTGCTTTTCCGTCTCCATGTCCACCGCGGAGGTGGTATCGTCCAGAATCAGGATGGCCGGGCGTACAGCAAGCGCTCTTGCCAGGGAAATACGCTGTTTTTGACCACCCGAGAGTCCCACGCCCCTCTCGCCTACGATGGTATCATATCCCTCAGGCATACGGGCGATAAAATCAGAGGCCGCCGAATATCTGGCAAATTTCACCACCTGTTCCTGGGTGATATGGCTGTCTCCGAAAGCGATATTGCCGTCTATGGAATCCGAATACAGCAGCACATCCTGGGTTGCCAACCCGATATTTTTGCGCAGCTGATGCAGTTTCATATCCTGCACCGGGATGCCGTCCACCAGCACTTCCCCCTCTGTGGGTTCATAAAATCTGGGGATGAGCTGGATCAGCGAGGTCTTGCCGCAGCCCGTCTCTCCCATGATCGCCACGGTCTCTCCCGGCTCAGCCGTAAAACTCACGTCATGCAGGATCGGCAGCTTGCCGTCCGCATACTGAAAACTCACGTTCTTAAACTCGATCCGGCCCTCAAACCGCTGCGGCCTGTCGATGGCTCCCGGCAGGTCCACGATCTCCGGTTCGGAATAATAGATCTCCATAACCTTCTCGGAAGCGGCGGAGAACCGCTGGAATTCGTTCATAATATTGCCAAGCTGCCGCATGGGGTTGGCGATGGCCCAGATCAGACTGGAGAATGCCACATACTGCCCCATGGTTATCTGGTCCCGGATCAGGAAGATACCGCCCACCAACAGCAGTACCGCCGGCATCAGGTTGGCAAAGGACTCCACATAGGGATAGTAAGTCAGCCAGGTCAGCGCCGTCTTCTGATTGGTCTGGGAATAGGAAGTGTTACAGTCGTCAAACTTCTCTATCTCATACTTTTCTCTGGCAAAAGCCTTTACCACCCGGTTGCCGGAGATATTTTCCTGAGCGATGGTATTCATCTCCGCCAGCTTTTCCCGCAGCGCCTTGTGCCGGGGCGCAACCTTATTCTTAAACAGAATGATGATCAGGAAAATAAAAGGCGCGATGGCAAACATGCACAGAGCCAGCCGCCAGTCCATATAGAAAAAGTATATCGCCGTGGCTCCCATCAGCGCCAGCGACTCTACGATGGTGCGGATAACCCAGGCGATCATATGCCGTACCGCATCCAGGTCACCGGTCATTCTGGTCATCAGATCGCCGGTGCGGTATGTAGCGTAAAAATGCATATCCTGCCGTTCAATCTTATCGAACAGATATGTGCGGATTCTGTAGAGCGTCTTCTGGGAAGTCACCTCACCGCCCATACAGGACAGATACACGATGGTAGTCCTCACAAGGGTCAGCGCCACCATCGCCACCACCAGCTCCCAGAACAGATCCCTTTTGGTGGCCAGATTTTCCGCTGCCTGCTCCCCGCTCAGGAACAGATCAATGATTTTCTGCGAAACATAAGGCACTGCCAACTGCATCACATTGTACAGGATCGTTCCCAGCAGACTTAATACATACAGAGCCCGATATCCTTTCATGTTTTCCCAGAGCCACGCAAGCTTGGATTTTTGTTCCTTTTTCACAGCTCACCTCATTTCTGCATAACACGGGTCACGGCCATGTTATTGCGTTAATCAGTATTTGGAACATCAGTTCCCATCCTCCCCGGCAGGCATACCCAGACAAACCGGCGCCTGGCATATCCTGCACTAAACAAGGCTATTCTAGTCCCGGCGACCACTTTAGTAAATGTAAAAAATTGTGGTAAAGATGGTTTTTTTTGCTCCTCTGTGCTATACTGAAAAAGTACCCACAAAAGGAATACCAGCAAATAAAAATCAGGAGGATATACCTATGAAACAGATCTCTACCCCCAATGCTCCCGCCGCCATCGGCCCTTATTCTCAAGGATTTATCACTGGCGGACTGCTCTTTACCTCAGGACAGATCGCCCTCGACCCCGTCTCCGGTGAAGTGGTGGGCGCTACCGTTGCCGAACAGGCACATCAGGTTATGAAAAATCTGGGCGCTCTGCTGGAGGCCGCCGGTTCTTCCTATGAAAAGACCGTAAAGACCACCTGTTTTCTGGCTGACATGGACGATTTTGCCGCCTTTAACCAGGTCTACGGCCAGTATTTCACCGGCAAACCCGCCCGCTCCTGTGTGGCTGTGAAAACGCTGCCCAAGAACGTGCTCTGCGAAGTGGAAGTGATCGCCGAAGTGTAAGAATATCTGTCTCCGGATGAAATTGGAACAGAGCACCAACATCCTGCATACAATACAAAATCACGAATATAGTTTTGGACAGTCTCTGCGCTATATCCGCCGGGTGCAGGGCATAACTCTGCGTTTCGTTGCCAAGGCGGTAAGAAAAACTCCCACCTACATCAGCGATATTGAACGCGGCAACAATAGGCCTCCCGAACTCACTCTTTATAGAACTCATAAAAGCTCTGGCCATGGATCAGGCTCCTGCCGATATTCAGGACTATCTGTATGATCTGGCAGCAAGGGAACGCAGGGAGGTATCCGGCGATATCGCCTAATATATTATGACACAGTCCGATCTGCGCAAACTTATCCGTCTGGCGCAGCGAAGAGATGGTATCAAGGAAATATGGCAGGGATGTATCGGAAAATTGCAATAATTCCACTATATCTATGCCCCGCCTCACTACATGTAGCGATTGAATCACCGCAAAAGACATGCTAAAATAATATAGCAGATTAACGGTTGATATAACGCAGACCCGGCAAAATAAAGCATATCCCAAAACAATAAATTAAGATGATATGGTAAATAATAAGGGCAAGATTCCGTAATTCTACGGCAGGAGGATGTAATGAGCGAAAAAAGCAGAATATTTGGTAATAATCTCCAGGTTATCCTGAATAAAAAAAATATACAGCCCGAAACTTTTGCTGAGCAGCTTGGATATTCCGTGCAGGAGATACACCGGATAATGGATGCCCGCCTGTTTCTTACTATGCAGGAGAGGGAAGAGATTGCCAAAGCTCTGGACGTTGACGTGGACGTCCTATATCAGGCTCAGGACGACAAAGTCTACGAAGAGGCCGGCTGTCTGGAATGTCGAGGAGAGTTCTCAAAACCGGAATACAAAAAACAGATTCTGGACCTATTTGACGTCTACTGTGATATTCAAGAGCTATTGGACGAGGAAGGTATAAAAGAATTATCTGTAAAATCATCAACCTGATAGAATGACCAAAGTATGACAATCTCAGAGACTCCTTGAGAAAGCGGTCTTAGAGGAATGGTCCAGGGAGGATGCGAAATGATTGGCAAAGATCCAGATACGGTAAAAGCCATACAGGAATTTGTGGACGAAAAAAGAAAAGAGGAACATATTGTAAATCAGGTCATAAGGGATGATGTGTTTGCGCTGTTAGAGAAACACTGTATCGTACTGTATTACCCGCTGGAGGACCCTAAAATAGAGGGTTGCCATATCATAAAGCCTCTGGGAGCAGGTAAAGAGCAATTTGTGTTTATCAATACCACAAAGGCCGTACAGGAACAGACATGGACTGCCGCTCATGAACTGGGGCATGTATGGAAAGTTGACAGCTACGTAAAGAATAAGCTGAAACGGTATGATCTGGATTCGGAAGACGTGGTAAACCGGTTTGCCGCCGAACTGCTCCTCCCCGAAGAAATATTTGTAGATGAGACTTTGCATCGACTAAAAGAACTGGACTATCAAGGACCGACTATATCCACTGAAACAATGGTTCGTCTGGTCACTTATCTGATGAACTATTTCTGTACACCTTATAAGGCAGTGATTCGCCGTTTTATTGAACTGAAATATATTCAAGAAAATTCTGAGAAGAACTTTTTACGGGGCTTTGAAAGGCAGGAAACGCTTTATAAACGCTTGCGGTCGGAAAATCAATATACCCGTCTGGAAACTGTAAATAAGACCTGTTCTATGGAGACCATCGAACAGGATATCAATCTGCTGGAGAGTTCAGAGATCTATGCAGACAATTCAAAGGTGAACCGTCTCAGGGAACTGTTTCATTTGGAACAGATAAAATACGAGGGGAACGATGATACTTATCGATTTGGGGAATAGATATGGGCAATCTGATACCAGCTGTAATCGATGCCGATTTTTTTAATACAGCAACTCAAAATGAGCGTGGAACGGGTCTGTTTTTACGGATCATGCATGACTTAAATCTACATCCGGTTATGCATCGTTTTGTAGCCGATACTGAATTAAAGAGCAATTCCTTTCTGCCGGACTTGATAGAGTCTGATCAACTCACTGTACTCGACTACGAGGATTATTTGTTATGCGATCAGGAAAAACAAGAATATGAGGAATATTTCCATGAGGCATTTGAAAAAATAAACCATTTTGCCTTTCCCAAAGACAAGGATATATACAATTATGCGTCACCGCGTGAAAATCTTGGCGAGCTCCGGTCACTTTATATGGCTATGAAAAAAAATTACCCCTATTTCATGTCTAATGACGGCGGCTCCAGACTTCTTGCAAAGACTTTTTTCTCCAATAGACATAAAATAGACGTTAAGTCCCTATATGACGCACTGATTCAATGTAAAGATACGGGAACTCATCTGACCTGGAAAGATATCAGTCCCACCGTAACAATCGCCCTGCGTTCCCGTCAGGATAGGATAAAAAATCTCAAGAGCCTTTATCATACCGATACACCTGCGGATACATAACACAGGGCTTTCTTGTCCGGCAAATCATCTCTGTCTCCAAGTCGTTCTGGAAAACAATATTAATATGGGGAATATCTCCAATCTCCCGGCCAGCATATCCCATATCAGCACCAGCTTGGAAAATATACTGTAAGAGGCAAAATTACAGGTGGGACCCACTGCCTCGAAACCGGGACCGATATTGTTAAAACAGGCCAATACCGCTGAAAGGTTGGTGGTTATGGAAAAACCGTCCACCGAGATCAACAGGAAACTGGCAAGGATGATCATAACATAGGCTGCCACATAGGTATTGGTATTGGCCAGTACTTTCTCATCCACCGTCTGCCCGTTCATCCGCACTACCTGCACCCGCTGGGGACGGATCAGCTGGCGGACACTGCGCAGCATGTTCTTTACCACCAGCAAGGCCCTGCCGCATTTAAAACCGCCTCCCGTGCTGCCCGCGCAGGCACCAATGACCATCAAAAACAGCAAAATAGCTTTGGACAGACCGGGCCATAAGTCAAAATCCGTAGTGGCATACCCTGTAGTAGTTATGATACTGGCTACCTGAAAGGCCGTATGTCTCACAGTCTCCTCCAACGTACCGTAAAAACCTCTCAGATTCCATACGATCAACAGAATACTGGCCAGTATGATCCCCAGATAGACCCGAAGTTCCTCATCCTTAAATACGCTTTTCACCTGACGTAACAGCAGCAGATAATAGCAACTGAAATTCACTCCGAACAACAGCATAAACACCGTACAGACATTCTGCAGATAGGGACTATACCCCGCGATGCTGTCGCCCTTGATACCAAATCCGCCCGTGCCGGCAGTGCCAAAAGCCGTACATATGGCGTCAAACACCGGCATATCCCCTATCAGCAGAAAGATCACATTCAAGACAGTCAGTACAATATAAAGCACGTACAGGATCTGAGCCGTCTGTTTCATCTTCGGCACCAGCTTGCCCACATTAGGCCCGGGGCTTTCCGCCCGCAGCAGATGCATGGTAAAACCGCTGCCCCCCTGTCCCTCAGTGGGAATAGCCAGCAGGAACACCAATACTCCCATTCCCCCCAGCCAATGGCTGAAACTCCGCCAATACAGGATTCCATAGGGAAGACCTTCTATCTGTTCCAGAATGGAAGCTCCCGTGGTGGTAAAACCGGATACCATCTCGAACAGGGCATCCACGTAATTGGGAATCGCCCCTGACAGAAAGAAGGGCAGGCAGCCCAGCAGACTCATGATCAGCCACCCCAGTCCTACACACACCAATCCTTCCTTTGCAAAAAAGCTTTTCTTTGCCCGGCGGCACAACAGACGCAGCAGCATCCCCGCTCCCCACAGGATCAGAATAGTCACCGCAAAACCCATAGCGGAGCTTTGCTCCTTCTTACACAGACTGATAATAAGAGCAGGAATCATAAATACGCTCTCCACCACCAAGAGCAGCCCAATAAACTTACCCATCATCTTGTAATTCATTGTCGTTTCAATCCTCTTTATTCAAAAATGTCATTCAACTGATAAATTACTCTGTCTCCATTGGTCACGATGATCACTGTATCACCCCGCGCAAAAGAGGAGTCACCATTGGGGATCTCCTGTTGTACACCCTTTGTGATGCAGGCCACCAGCACGTTTTTCTTGATCTTAAGCTGTTTAAGCGGTTCCCCACAGTGCCGGGTGTGCTCGTCCACCAAAAACTCCATGGCCTCGGCCTGGCCATCCGCTATGGAGTACACGGTTTTGGCCGCGCCCGTCTGATTCTGCATGGCCCGCACATAGCGGACAATGGTGTTGCAGCACAGTTCCTTGGGACTGATGATGCTGCCCAGCGACAGATTATCCAAAATATTTTTATTGTTGATGCGTCCCAGTTTCGTAATGATCTGCGGTACGCCGCAACTGCTGCCGTAGAGAGAGATGATCATATTCAGTTCGTCTATACCGGTCAGCGTAGCCAGCGCATCGCAGGACGCGATCCCCTCGCTTTCCAGCAAAAGTTCGCTGCTGGCGTCTCCCTGGGTGATCTCGGCATGTGGCAGCATACTGGCCAGATCCACGCAGCGCTTGGGGTCCTGCTCCACGATCTGTATGGATATTCCGCTTTTCTCCAGCTGCTTAGCCAGATAGATCGTAACCCGCCCGCCGCCGCACACCAGCACTCGTTTGACCTTGTGGGTGATGATTCCCAGATTGTGCAGCAAAGTGGCCAGCTCATTGCTGGGAGCCGTCACAAAGATCCGGTCCCCCTCCCGAAGCACAAAATTTCCGTCCGGGGCCACCGCCTTGCCGTCCCGCAACACGGTACACACCAGAATCTTGCATTTGACGATACCGTTCATATCGTTCAGCGCCACGTCGCAGAGCTTGCTCTGCTCGTTCAGCTTAAGCTCCACCAGCTCCACTCTGCCGCGGGCAAAAGTATCCCGTTTCAGGAATCCGGGATATTTCAGCAGCCTGCTGATCTCGATTGCCGCCTGACGCTCAGGGTTCACCGCCATGGACAGGCCGAACATATCCCGCATCTTGTAAATCTGCTGCGTATACTCCGGATTGCGCACCCGGGCAATGGTATGAAGCCGGGGATTCATGGCGTGAGCCGTCATACAGCATAGCAGGTTGATCTCATCCTCTCCCGCCATGGCTATCAGAAGATCCGCCTCCTTAATCCCCGCCTGCTTTAACACATCCATGGTAGCGCAATTCCCATGTATCACCATAACGTCATACCGGTCCTGGGTATTCTCCAACACTCTGGGGTTGGAGTCTACCAACGTCAGATCATGTCCTTCCATAGCGAGCTGCCGGGTCAATGTAGCCCCCATCTTGCCGTTTCCTGCAACAATTATATTCACAGCCTTACCTCCATTTTAAGTTCAGCCTTTATCTTCCCGCTGCCATACCCAGCAGGGAAATCCCTGTCCACAATACGGCCGGCGATTTCCTTGGGTGCTCTCCAGACAAACGCTGTTTTGTTCCGCCTCCGTCACCCCAGAGTCGCGGACATCATATCCCGTACCAGGGCCTGTACATCTTCCCTTGTTGCCCTGCCTTTAACCAGGGGATCATTCATAAACGCCTCTGTCACCGTTTCCACATCCCTATTGTCCCCCAGCGTTACCTGCATAATACGATTATGGTTCTCCAGATGAGGTAAAATAAGTTGGCGCACCGGATCGGGAACACTGCCTGCAAGCACCGGACGTATAGCATCCCTCTCAAATACTGCGTTGGTCTCCACCACCGCGTCCGGGGGAAGATTGGCAATCTGACCGCCTCTGTTGGGGATATTTACATTGCTCACCACCCGCTCCAGGCCACAGAGCGCTTTGATCAGCAGAATACCTTCCTCTCCCGTGGGTTCCAGCTTTATTTCCTCCTCACCGCTCACCAGCCTGCGGCTGCGCGCCTTGCGCCTTTGCAGGTCTTCTTTTCTCCAGGCCACGGTTGTCAGCCCAAACTTCCAGTCCGCCACGGTCTGAGGGTCCTTCAGATACAATTCTCCTGGCATAAACTCCGCCAGATGACGGTCTCCCGCCGCCGCGATCAGGCCGTAACGTCTGAACAGGTCCATTTTAACACGATGGGCGCAGGCAAATGTAGAGTTCATCCAATGGTTATCTTTTTCCTCAAAACCCTCCTCATAGTGGGTTTCCACATACCTTCTGTATACCGGGAACAAATCAATCCCCTTATAGCCGGCATAGTCAAACCAGGTAAAATGATTGATCCCCAACACATTGACAAGGATATCCCGCCGGTCTATGGGGCCGCATCCCAATTCCCGCTCCGCGATGGCCGCCAGAACCTTTTGGGTTCCAAACACCTCATGGCAGCAGCCAAAGGCTTTGATACCAGGAAATACCTGATACAGCGATTTTACACACAGGGACATGGGATTGGTATAGTTGATGACCCAGGCCTGCGGACAGTATTTCCTAATGGCCTCTCCAAACTCCATGAACATCGGCAATGTGCGCAGAGCGCGTATCATGCCTCCCGGCCCCGCCGTATCCCCTACAGACTGATAGATGCCAAGCCGCTCCGGCAAGTGTACATCCGTCTCCATCTCGTCAAAAGTTTTGGGCAGAATGGAAATCACCACAAAGTCCGCTCCCTCCAGTGCCTCCTGTAGCGTTGCCTTTACAGTATAATCCCATTTTCCGGGGACATCCTGCCGCTGTTTCAGACGGTTTCCGATAATCTCATTGGCTTTTGCCGCCTCCATGTCTATATCATACAGACATATCGTCCCGCTGACGCGGGAATCCATGGCAAGGTCTGTCATAAATGTCCAGGCCCATCCCCTGGAGCCGCCGCCTATAAATGCAATCCGAATATCCTCTGCCCTGTCCTCCTGATATCTCATCTTCTCTTACCTCCCTGCCATGGCCTGCCATTTTTTCTGACACCCAATGGGCGAGAGGCGCGGATCATCCGGAGAATGACCGCACCTCTTACACATGTTAATATTTTCTGCCCTGTAAGCAGAACTTCCGTCTAAAGATTAAAGTATACGCCGCACAGCAAGGATGGTCCGGTAGTTGGCGTTACCCACCTTGATACCTGTTCTCTGAGTACTGGCATGTACGATCTTGCCGCCGCCTATGTACAGAGCCACATGCCCTTCATAGCAGATCAGGTCTCCGGGCTGGGCCTCGCTGTAGTCCACGGCGCGTCCGGCACTTCTCTGTGAATAGGAGGTCCGGGAAATGTCATAACCATAATCCATATACACACGGTAGGTAAAGCCGGAGCAATCTGCCCCTTGCGTAAGGCTGGTGCCTCCCGCCACATAGGGATTACCCACAAACTGTAGGGCATACTTAGCAATCTGCTTGCCCTTATCGCTTCCTGCCGCATTATCTACATAGGAGCTGTAATTGGTATTGTTCGTAACCTGGGGAGGGTTCTTGGCCGCCGCAGCCAGCGCCGCCTGACGGCGTCTCTCTGCCTCTTTTTTGCGTTCCTCCTCCTTCAGCTTTTTCAGCTGGTTCCTCTCCTGCTGCAGCAGAGCCTTGGTCGCCGCGGCTTCCTGTCTGGCCCTGGCGATCTGTGTTGCAAAATTGTCGGACTGTTCCTGAAGCTTGGCCACCAGCTCATCGCAATATTCCTTCTGCGTCTCCATCTCCGCCTTGTCGTTCTCGAGACCCTCTCTGTCGGCCTCCAGCGCAGCTTTATCAGCCTCCAACTTCTCCCAAAGATCATGCACTTCCTTACGGGTGGCCTCATACTGGTCCAGCATCTGCTGGTTGTAGGCGCTGACGCTCTCCGCATAGGTGACTCTGTTGAGCATATCGCTGAAACTGGAATTGTTCAGCAACATATTCATCCAGGTTTCCTCACCCGTCTCATACATAAACTGAATCTGCAGCGCCATGGCGGCAGCTTGATCCTCCTCACGCTGCAAAGCCTCCTCATAAGCCTGCTGGGTCAGCACGATATCCTCCTCTTTCTGGGCGATATCCCTCTTTTTCTGGGCAATATCCTCCTCCAGGATATCGATGCTGGCCAGGATATTGATGATCTCCGCATTCAGATCCTCCATCTGTTCCTCCAACAGGTCCTGCTGATCTTCCATATCGGAAATATTGCCGTTGATCTCATCCAACTGATTCTGGGTGTTTTCAATGGCATTCTCCACATCCTTAATGGTTGTAGCCCAGGTTTCCATCGTGGCTCCTGACAGAGTAGCCAGCAGTAACGCCGCCACCGTCACGGTTATCATACACTTTTTCACTCCGGACCTCATCCTTACACAAGCTCCTTTCCTCTTCCGATCCTCTCAGGCAATCACAGTTCGCAGTTATTAACTGTTCTGGGGAACGGGATCACGTCTCGGATGTTGCCCATACCCGTGAGGTACATGACGCATCTCTCAAATCCCAATCCGAATCCGGCATGCCGGGCGGAACCGTAGCGGCGCAGATCCAGATAAAAACCGTAATCCTCCTTGTTGAGGCCCATCTCCTCCATGCGGCGCTCCAGTACCTCAAGCTGATCCTCACGCTGGCTGCCGCCGATGATCTCCCCGATACCGGGCACCAGACAGTCCATCGCCGCCACGGTCTTGCCATCCTCGTTGAGTTTCATATAAAACGCCTTTATCTCCTTGGGATAATCCGTCACAAATACCGGGCGCTTGAATTCCTGCTCCGTCAGATATCTCTCATGCTCTGTCTGGAGATCGCATCCCCAGAATACCTTATAGTCAAATTGGTCGTTATGTTTCTCCAATATCTCAATGGCCTGGGTATAGGTCACATGCGCAAAATCGGAGTTCACCACATGCTCAAGCCGTTCGAGCAGCCCCTTATCCACGAACTGGTTAAAGAACGCCATCTCCTCCGGCGCGTTCTCCAAAACATAGCGAATAATGTATTTCAGCATGCTTTCCGCAAGCATCATATCATCCTTCAGATCGGCAAAAGCCATCTCCGGCTCGATCATCCAGAATTCCGCCGCATGCCGTGTGGTGTTGGAATTCTCCGCCCGGAAAGTAGGACCAAAGGTATAGATATTCTTAAAAGCCATGGCAAAAGTCTCGCCGTTGAGCTGGCCGCTCACCGTCAGGTTGGTAGGCTTTCCAAAGAAATCCTGCCCAAAGTCAATGTCGCCCTCCGCAGTCTTGGGTACGTCCTTAAGGTCCAGAGTCGTCACCTGGAACATCTCTCCCGCTCCCTCGCAGTCACTGCCGGTGATCAGCGGCGTATGCACATACACAAAACCTCTCTCCTGAAAGAAACTGTGGATCGCATAGGCGATGAGAGACCGCACCCTGAACACCGCCTGAAAAGTGTTGGTACGGGGGCGCAAATGAGAGATCGTGCGCAGATATTCAAAGCTGTGACGCTTTTTCTGAAGGGGATAATCCGCTCCGGAGGGGCCTTCCACCGTCACCTCGGCCGCCTGCATCTCAAAAGGCTGCTTAGCGTCCGGCGTGAGCACGATCGTACCCCGGATGATCAGCGCCGCACCCACATTCACCTTGCAGAGTTCTGCGAAATTATCCAATTTTTCTCCGTATACTACCTGTAGTGGCTCAAAAAAAGTACCGTCGTTAATCACAAGGAAACCAAAGTTCTTGGAATCACGGTTGTTCCTGACCCAGCCGCCCACTGTGATCTCTTTGTCCGCATAGTCCGCCGGACTGCGGTAAATTGCCTTGATTTCTGTTAACTCCATGATTATTCTCCTCCTAAATATATGTTCCGCATACCCCCTATTTCCGAAAATACATCCTTTCCATAACACGGCCGGTATGTATTTCGGGCTCTGTTTAGGCGTATGCTGTTTTAGAGGTTCGTCGGAACCTCCCTTCCGCATTGTCCTCAATATTCCGTGATCTGTGCATTCTGTGTCAGGAATTCCAGCACTTTTTCAAACATGAAATATTCTCTGTATTCCTCCCTGTCCAACTCTCCCAGAAATTCCTCCACAGACGCGTAGCCTCCCTGCGCCGCGTACTGCTCCAGTGTCTCCTGTAGTTCCTCATCGGATATATTCAGATTTTCCGCGTTTGCCACCGCCTGAAAGGCCAGACTCTGCTTGGCCGCCTCCTGCGCGTACTGATCCAAAAAGGTCTCCGCGTCCATCCCATAATTGTACATGCAATACGTATTGATATCCACTCCCTGAGCGGCGCAGTCCGCCTCCATGCCTTCCCGTACATTGTCCCGGTATCTCTGCACCACCGCCTCGGGAATCTCCTGGAACACACAGCCTGCTACCAGATTATCCACCACTTTGCTCTCCAATGTCCTCTGATAAGTACTCCGCGCGTTGCTCTCCAGATAATCACGCACAAACTGCCGCATTTCCTCCACTGTGTTGATATCGTCAATCCCCAGCCTCGCCACAACTTCGTCACTATATTCGGTAGGATAAATAAAGTTCACGGTTACGGTAAATACCACAGCCTGTCCTGCCAGCTCCGCGTTGCCGTAATTCTCCGGAAATAATAGCTCCAGATCTCTGGTTTCTCCGGGCGCAGCTCCGATCAGTCCGTCCTCGAACCCCGGAATGAAATGTCCGGAGCCTATCTCCAACTGCGCGCCGCTGTCTGTACCGCCCGCAAAGGCCACGCCGTCCTTCTTTCCCTCATAGTCGATATTGACGGTATCTCCCGCAACCACCTGGCGGTCCGTAATACCCATATCCGGTGTGACACTGTCCAGATACAAGGCCTTAAACAATTCTTCTATCTGCGCCTCATCCACATCAGCGGACGGCAGCTGCGCGGGAAGTCCCGTATATTCCCCCAGCGTCACATATTTTTCCACTTTCATATCCTGCAGAGCGCCAGACTCTTTGCCGCAGCCGCCCAGCATAGCAACTGCCAGCAACGCAGTCAGCAAGATCACTATCCTCTTACTCATAATTTCCTCCTTAAAAAGATCTTCAATTCTTGAGATCCCGTATTCCGCCACATCCCTCGGCACTGCCGCGCGAAAATACCGTCCTGTCACAGACATCCATAAATGCACAACACATCGATAGAACTCCGCTTTTTTAACATAGACCGTTTGAGCGGAACATTTTATCCATTCTACCACAATTCAGCTATCAGTAAAAGCCTTACTTTCAAAATAAATTATTAAAAAAATATTTATAACAGAGGCGACAGGAGCCTGCACACCTGCTCTTTCAGACGGATCTTCAGATTGCGGCTGGCATAGGACTCCTTGGTGATCTGGGAACAGTGTTCCAGATCCCGCTCAAACAGAGCCGTCATCTCCCCTGCCTTGCCGGTGTCATAAATCACTGCGTTCACCTCAAAATTCAGGGAAAAACTTCGGATATCCATATTGGCCGTGCCATAGCACAGCACTTCGTCATCCACCACCAGTCCCTTGCTGTGCAGAAAACCGTTGTCGTAGGTATAACAGCTGGCGCCCGCCATCACCAGATCCCCCACATAGGAATAGGTTGCCCAATAGACAAAGGGATGGTCCGGCTTACAGGGGATCATGACCCGCACCTCCACGCCGGAGCGGATGGCGATGAGCAGGGCGCTCATCATGGACTCATCCGGGATAAAATAAGGGGTCTGTATACTGATCCTGCGCTTGGCCCTGTGGATCAGATGCAGGTAGTTGTCCCGTATCTGCTTGAGCGTATTGTCTGGCCCGCTGCTGATGATCTGCACTTTACAGCCTCCTCCCGCGCCGGGCTGCGGCTCCTCCAGATACCGTCCGGCGCTGAACAGATTCTGCCCGGAGGCGTAATTCCAGTCCAGGATAAAGCGTAGCTGCAAACCGAATACAGCGCCCCCCGATATCCGCAGATGAGTGTCCCGCCAGTAACCGAATCTCTCATCCAGCCCCAGATATTCCTTGCCCACGTTAAAACCGCCCACGTACCCTACTTTGTTATCAATCACCACGATCTTGCGGTGATTGCGGTAATTGATACGCAGTTGAAGTCTGCCCAACAGCGCCGGAAAAAATTCAGCCGTCTGGATGCCCCAGCTGTTAAGCTGTTTCCAGAACCTGTTCTTCACTGTGCGGCATCCCATACTGTCAAACAGAATACGCACTTCCACACCCTCTGCCGCCTTCTCTCTGAGCACATCTATTATACGCTGAAACAGCACGTCATTTTTAATAATATAATACTCTATATGAATGAATTCGGTGGCCCGCCGCATATCTTCGATCAGCGCGTCAAATTTGGCGTTGCCATCGGTATAGATATCGATCTCGTTATCGCTGGTCAGCACTGCGCCGGAGCTCTCCAGATTGTACATGATCAGATCCGCATACCTGTCGATATCCTCATCCGTCTCCCCCAGGCGGCGGCTCAACAGGCGGTGTTCCTGCCCCCGCACCTCCTCGTTCAGCCGGTCCTCCACTTCTTTCATACGGAACATTTTCCGCTTGTGCATATCCGTTCCCAGCAGCAGATAAAACAGAAACCCCAAAAAAGGAATAAAGTACAGCAGCAAAAGCCAGGCCCATACGCTCCTGGGCTCCTTCCGTTCAAAAAAGATGATGATGATCGCGAACAACATATTCCACAGAATCAAATGGCCTGTCAGATAACCGGCTAACATCTGTATATTACTCCATAAATTTTCCATACTGGTCCCCATAAATATCTCAGGCATTACTTGAGATACCGCTCAACGATTCTGCTCAAATAAAGAGTTTCTCCCTGCAAAACTCAGGCGGCACCCAAGTCCTCCGATAGAGTGGTATGTGATACCGTTTCACAGACAGTATAACATACTTTCCCACGAAAATCTCTAAAATTATAATAAAGATGCGGAAATCCCGGTTGATTTCGTTTTGAGGGCATGGTACAATAACTAATATGCTGAATTCCAGCTTTAGCATGTTCCCTGCCGGCGCACGGATACCCGTGGAGACATTAAAATGCCCCACATACAACGCCGGAATTGTGTGCCGGCTGGGAACATGCGGAATGAAGGTTCTGACGAACCTCTATTATTAGGAGGATATATCCGTGAAAACATATCAAATTGTTATTTTAGTGGTGCTTTTGATACTTATCGCCGTGGTGATACTCCTGTATTTTCTCGGGAAAAAGGCCCAGAAAAAGCAGGCCGAGCAGCAGGAGATGCTGGAGCAGAACAAGCAGACCCTCTCCATGCTGATCATAGACAAAAAACGAATGAAGATAAAGGATTCCGGCCTGCCGCAGATGGTCATAGACCAGACACCCAAACTGATGCGGAACTCTAAGATGCCCATTATCAAAGCAAAAATCGGTCCCCAGATCATGTCCCTGATCTGCGATGAAAAGATTTTTGATAATGTACCAGTGAAAAAGGAAGTAAAAGCCATAGTCAGCGGAATCTATGTGTTGGATGTGAAGGGGCTGCATGGAAAAACCGAACAAAAACCCGCAAAAAAGAAGGGATTCTTTAAGAGAATGTGGGAGACGGCTCAGGAGAAAGCCGGAGCCAAACCGTTAAAGTAAGTTACGACAACTCTCTGACATGTATCTCCATTCGATTGCCGGAGATCACCTGTTCATCCTGTTTTATATCATATTCCAGGAGCAGAAAAATACTTCCCTGCTCCTCTCGGATATCCAGCCTGTATGTATGGATATCCAACAGCAAATCCCCATAGGGGGTACGATAAATATCACGGCGGCATTTCCCCGGTTCAAATACCATGCGGGATGCCGCTTTTCCTTTTTTATGCTGCTCCAAAACAGCAGCTTTCCACTTAAGCATTACCCTGTATGGCTCCTCCCAGCCCTCCGGCTGTTCTTCATACAGACAATAGTGTGTATCCCCCTTTTGAAAATGATCGCCCCGGACCCTGTACTCCATCCGTTGGCACAGAGGGCTGTCCCAGGACGGCGTTTCCTCTCCTTCTGATACTGTGGGCTTGAATATGCTTTTAATACTTATCTCTACTCTTCCTTTGTTCAATCTATACCTCGCGCTATATACTCTCAATCTACGCTCCCCAAGGGGTGACTTGCTATCGTTATAGTACCCTACATCGGCCTTAGCCTTTCAATCCACACTCCCTCAAGGAGAGTGACTGTCTTTCCAGTTCACAGTTCCTTTCCGCCCGTGCTTTCAATCCGCACTCCCCCAAGGGGAGAGTGACCGGAATCCCAGGCCGTGACGATGCTTTCCATATCAATCTACGCTCCCACAAGGGACCGTTGATCATATCAGTATCGGCAATTCGGCGTGCCTGACGTGCTGGCCAAAGCTGTATCGCGTAATAAATTGGTCTCTAAAAGGGAGAACGGCGATACGGCAGCATCCTTAGATGGCCGCAATGCGCTACGGACTAGTACTCCTCAATATGTATGGTCTTCGCCGACAGTATGCCGTACTTGATAATGGAATTGGCAAAGTTCTTAAACTTATCCGCCATATCGCTGACATAGAACTGATACTGATTCTCTCCCAGCGCCGGGGCATGGTCCCCCAGCAATCCCTTTTCTCCCAGCAGCTCCTTCAGCTCCCTGGCTGTCTCGTAAGCGGGATTGACCAGCGTTACTCCCTCTCCCACGACTCTTCCGAGAGTGGAACGTATCAGCGGATAATGTGTACATCCCAAGATCAAAGTGTCTATGTCCAGATCGATCAATTCCGACAGGTACCTCTTGGCGATCTCATCTGTCACCGGGTCCACCCACAGCCCCTCCTCCACCAGAGGAACAAACAGCGGACATGCCTTTCCGTAGATTGTCACATCCTTATTGAGCTGTGTTATGTACTGACTGTATATCTGACTGCCGATGGTGGCTTCCGTGGCGATCACGCCGATCCGTCCGTTGCGGGTAACTTCGCTGGCCACCCTGGCGCCGGGTTTCACCACTCCGATCATCGGAATGTCGCTCTCCCGCTCCAGATCATCCAGCGCGTACGCGCTGGCCGTGTTACATGCCACCACTATGGTCTTGACCTGAAAAGTGTTCAGGAAACGGACGATCTGTTTGGAAAACCTGGTCACGGTCTCCTTGGACTTGCTGCCATAGGGCACCCTGGCCGTATCGCCGAAATAAATGATTTTCTCATTGGGAATCTGCCGCATGATCTCACGGACAACCGTCAGCCCGCCTATTCCCGAATCAAAGACACCTATGGGCGCATTTTTGTCTGTGTGTTTCCACTCCACCATATTGTTATACCCCATTTTATGAATTCTTCCAGAGCTTTTCCAGCAGCTCCAGCAATCTGCTGCGATAACGCACCTGTCCCGGCTCTGCCTCCTGCAATGCTCTGCGCAGCTGATCCGCAGTCATCTGCTCCGCCTGTTTGAGCTGTCCCTGCTCTGTCTCCTCTTCACATACGACATTGCAGGTATCCGAAGTGATCACCAGCTGCGGATATACAAGTCCCCAGCCGCCGGCATACAGACTGAAACACAGAGCCAACCTGACGATAAATCTTTTTTCCATGACAATACTCCATTCCTGATTTTAATAGAGTTATTGCCATTTTGACGCAGGTTTATACACTGTTTCCGTTCCCCTGTTTCCCTCAGTGTTTTTTCTCACTGCGGATCTGGGCGATGATTGCTTTCTTTTGATTATCTATATGCACATGGGCGGCTTGACTTGCCGCCTCTTTATCATTTTTTACGATGGCTTCGTAGATCATCCGGTGCTCGTCGATCAGACGCTGGTGCTGGCTGATATCCTTGATATATTCAAAACGGTATCTGTACATCTGCTCAGACAGATTGTTGATCAACTGGATCAGACGCTGGTTACCTGTGGCCTGCACGATGATATCATGCAGCTCCACATCCGCCCGGGCGATCTGTTTGATGTCTCTGGTTTTGACCGCGGTCTCAAATGCCTCGCAAGCCAGCTTAAGCCGCTCCGTGTCCTCCGGCGTGATCCTCTCGCAGGCAAGCTCCACACACAGGGCGTCCAGAGCCCTGCGGACCTCCAGCACATCATTCATGCTCTTTTCCGTGATCTGAGCCACCTCCGCTCCACGCCGGGGGATCATCGTCACCAGGCCCTCCAGCTCCAGCTTGCGGATGGCCTCCCTGATCGGGGTACGGCTGACCCCCAGCTTGTTGGCCAGATGGATCTCCATCAGCCGCTCGCCGGGCTTTAATTCCCCGGTCAGGATCGCCTGACGCAGGGTGTTGAACACCACGTCCCGCAGCGGTAAAAATTCATTCATCTGCATACTGAGATTATCCTGCATATTTACCTCTCTTCCGCATACCGCCGGCCCGGCTTTATACGTTATATGTCACAAAAAGATCCCGGGCCAGACCCTGCCGCTTAAGTGTCTCTCTGGCCTGCCGGGCCTGTTTCTCCTCCCTATAGATGCCAAACACCGTAGGGCCGCTGCCGCTCATCAGACTGCCCAGCGCGCCCTGGGCAAGCATCTCCTCCTTGATCTGTCCGATCACCGGATATCGCTCCGCCGTAACCGTCTCCAGCACATTGCCCAGCCGGGCGGTCACGCCGCTCAGATCGCCGTTTTCAATGGCAAGGCGCATGCCGTCGATATCCGGGTGCTGCCATACGCCTGCGGCATCCAGATGCTCGTAGACATATTGGGTGGACACTTGAATATCCGGTTTGGCGATCAGCAAAACGCAGGGCGGGGCGGGCGGCAGCGGCGTGAGCAACTCTCCGATCCCCTCAGCCAGCGCCGTGCCGCCCATGATACAATAGGGTACATCCGCGCCGATACGCACTCCCAACTCCCGCAGCCGTTCCTCTGACATCCCCAGAGAAAACAGGTCATTGAGTCCCAGCAGAGTGGCCGCCGCGTCGCTGCTGCCTCCTGCCATACCTGCGGCAATGGGAATATGCTTTTCCAGATGGATCTCCACGCCCTCCTGCACATTGCCGGTCTCCGTCAGCAGCCGGGCGGCCTTGTAGATCAGATTGTCCTCCCCAACCGGCAGTTCACCGCTGTCGGTGGTGATGCGGATACCGCTTTGCGCCGCCTTGAAAGTCAGCACATCATGGATTCCCACGGTCTGCATGATCATCCTCACCTCATGATAACCGTTCTCCAGCCGCCGCACCACGTCCAGGCCCAGATTAATCTTTGCGTATGCCTTTCGGGTCAATGTATTTGTCTCGTGACTCATGAAATATCCGTCCTTCTATATTGATCTACGCATTTTGTATTTCGGTTGCATTTTGTATACATGGATTGTACTAAATTATATACAATATTAGCGCGTTTGTCAATGCGCCGCAGACCAGGTTGTGGATAATATTTGAGGCGTCCTACAAGGCCACACATTCCTGCTATTAATCATTCCAGGCAAAAAGCGGACCGCCGCATCCGGAGAAAGACCATAGCGGCGGCATTTACTTATCCTGTTATATTTTGCTCAGCATATATTATTTTCAAAGCTCGTTCAAATATAGCGTTACGCGGCTCTGTATCTTTTTTACCGTTTCCTCCAGAGTAGCGTCCCCGGCAAAGTACATTCCCGTCTCCTCCTCCAGGATAACCCGGACAGGATTATTGTTATAGTAAGTGCCGGGATACAGATACACGGCGTTCGCCACTATCTCTCTGACCCTTGCGAAATCCTCCTGCGCAGGATTCTGTACCTTATCAAAAGTATAGTTAAACTCCGTGGACATGTACGCTGCGCTCCTAAATGATTCATTCAGATAGTTCTCAAAACTGTTTTTCCTGGCTGGAAATCCCCACTGTATAGAATCCTGTGTCTCCTGTGACAGCAGGAATTCCAGAAAATCCCAAGCGCCCGCTTTATTTTGTGAGGCGCTGTTCATAACAAACGCGTCCATGGTAATAAGGCGATTTTCCGCGCCGTCCCAGCCCGGATAACCAAGTACATAGCCTTCTGCACTGCTATCCAGCGCATTGCCCATGTTGCTGATGACCGTCGTCTTTAACAGCCATTCCTGTTCAAGGGATCTTCTGCCATTTAAGTTTGAAAGCTGTTTCAAAAGCGTTTCGACACTGTCCGCTTTTATAGGGTCCGGCACCTCAGCCTGCCATTCCTTACAGCCCTCCAGAATCTGACGGAATTCATCACAGTCAAAACAGCACTCTCTGTTCTCATAGTCCACGAAACGCTCCGCCATTCTTATACCCATGCAATATTTGAAAGCAGTCTGCCGGGATGCCGTGCCATATATACGCGATCCGTCACCCTGCACCAGTTCCAAAAAACGCAGGGGGGTCCAGTCTCCCAAGTCTATATTCTCCCTACAGAGCATGGTGTCTATCGAAAAACACGGAATTACTATCACATTTTCCCCCATCACGTTGCCGGCCTCTCTGACAGATTCCAATATATCCTGCGTTCGCACGATCTCACTGGACTCGTAATAATCCGTCAGGTCCTCAAAGGCTCCCTTGGCCGCCAGGCTGCTCACGTCCAACCCCTTTACCTCTATGATATCCGGGCCTTCCCCGCGCAAAAGCTGCATTTCTATTGTCCCCAAAAACTCCTCCTGCGCTGCCCTTGTAGTCAGATCTTCCTGCTCCAGCACTACTACTTTATATCTCCTGCTCTGACGGTTGTATCGCCGCACCAACTCCTCCATTTGACTGTCAAATTCATAGAACTCATGAAAAGAAGACCGGCTTATGGTTACAATCTCTTTTTCAGGATAGTCTTGGCAATATCTATTGTCAACGGAAACAAAGACAAGTTTTCCCCCATTCCATCCCACCATACCGGTTCCCCATTCCCGGCAAACCAGATGCACCTTTTCTTTGCCCCTGAAAATGTAGTCTACTTGGGTACCGTCTATCTGCACATACTCATCATCCCATCTCCACATTCTCTGAAATGTCTCATCCTCTGGAATATATTGCCACAGCCCCTCCTCAGTGGACAGATAAATACCATCTTCACGTCCTCCATACACCTGTAGGGGCACAACAGGACATACATATCTTTGGTGTTGGTTTGCATCTCCTCCCTCTATCTTTACAAAGACCGGTTCTTCTCCAGTGATACAGTACCCATAAATCTGTCCATTCCGCCCCTCCGCGATCCCTTCCAGGGCATCCAGCTTGGGCGTATACACTTCCCTCAAATCACCGTCCGTTTCAAAGGCAAAGATACTACCATCGGCTCCGTAATCATAAAGATACACCCTGCCGTCCTCCGTAACCAGTCCCTGAGAAAGCCTTTCGCTTTTTCCAAGCAGCTGCTGCGCCAGATAGCTTTTCTCCCACAACATTTCCCCGTTTGCATTATATTTGAGCAGCGTGCCTTCTCCGCCGGAGTCCGTGAAGAACAAATAGCAGTTATCATCCCTGTCAACTAACATTGAGACCAAGCTATTCCCATCATAGACGATATAAGGCTGCGGTTCAAACTCATCCGATATCTCTCCCCTATATACGCACCAGACTCCGGGCTGCTTATCACGTTCATATCTTTCGACGCCAACGGCATATAGCCACTTTTCACTGGAAGTATATGTTTTGATTGCCTCCAGCGGTACCGGCAACTCCATGTACCGGAACTCGGCCACCGCAACAGAGCCATTCTCATATACAGGCGAAATGGACTCCGGTCGTTCCCGGAGTCCACATGAATATAAAGTTAATGATATAATAAACAGCACTAGCCAGTAAATATATTGTTTGTTCTTACATTTAATAAAATCCATATATTTACTATTTATCCACATGTTTTATCTCCGTATAACTTCCTTCATATGAATATCTCTCAAAGTTTGGACATAATGGTGTTTGGCATGTGGTTCTACTATAGCATTCATAAGCTGCTATAAATATATCACATTTTCTATGTTCTTCACACCTTTCCAAAAAGTTCAGAGAGATCAGCTGTGTGATATCTTCCCTTGTCACTCGGGTGCCGCAAAACGGACATGCCTCAGAATATACCGCCGCCACAGCCACACCGCTCTGTAGGCCAATCAGCAAACACAGTCCCACAGCTAACAACACTTTTTTCATTTTTTCTTTCATTACTTTACCACCTTTGATTCGCCTGTTAATAAATCAATTTTGTACTATGATTTTACCGCGAACCCATGTATGTGTCAATGCAGCAGCACAAATCAAAGTCTTTTTGACAGTTCTGGCCCCTTTTACAGACGTAATACGCTCTGTCGGCGTTGCTGAGAACGTGCTCTTGCGGAGAAAATAGCCTCCTTAGTCCCTCCGGTACCCCTCTATATTATATGGCCGGATTCAGCGCTGACACTGGCGCTGGCTATGACAGGATACTCCCGGTCTGTGGGAACACACTCACAACAGGATTGCCGCTCCGATGAAGAGATCTTTACATGGGGCAACACAAGTAATATTCATTCCTCAGCGAATTACCCCGTGGGTTTGGGGGAATACGGCAGTATGTTCATTATTCTGGACACATCCCTGGATCATAGTTTCGCTGGTGAACACCCTCATGGAAAATTCCGGTGAAACTCCCCTGCTGGACATTCGCCCTTTCACTCCACATGCAGGATATTCATAAATCCGGTGATGGTAAAGACTTCCCGGACGCTCTCGTTGGCTCCCCGGACCGTCAGCCTGCCCTCCCGGCCTATCATCCTCTTGTGGGCCGTCAGCAATACCCGCAGGCCCGCGGAGGAGATATACTGTAGCGGCGTAAGATCCAGCACCAGCTCACGTTCATCCGTCAGTTCCTCCCCCAGCGCTTTTTCCAGCTGGGGGGAGGTCATGGTATCCAATCTGCCTTCTAACTGTAGTACTAATTTATCCTGTTCCTTTCGTTTTGATATATTCATGATGTTCCTCCCTGCGTGTCTCGCTCCGATTTTTATTCTGCGTCTTCCCATGGGGGTTTTCTGGGAAACCCCACATGGTAGGTCACTTTTTCCATGACCAACTCATGCTCACCGATCCTGTAACGCCCCAGAGACACGTCCCTTCCGATGATAACTCCCCGGGGATGGCTGTTTAGGCACCTATTGAGCAGTGCCGCCTGGGTTTCCCCGGTCTGCTCCGAAAAGGGGGCGTTGGGATCGATCCCTCCCACGGAAATCAGTTTCACATAACGGATTTCTTGCAGCGTGTCTTTTTCTCTGTCACGCATCTGCCGCACTTCCCATGATCTCGCTGTACCGCGCCCTGGCATCCAGCATTTCCGCCTCCAGACTGTTCACGCGGCGCTGACTCTCCAGAAGGTTTTCCAGCGCTAATGCCAACTCCCCATAATAAGCCTCGCCATCGACATAAGCAGCCACATTGCCCCAATTATCCAGCGCTTTTAAGGCGAACGCATCCATCACTTTCTCCTGCCCCTGGCCGCCGTCCGCGAGCAGGCGTACCCGCTCGCCCGCCTCGTCCATAAAAGTCTCCCAGCACTGGCGCACGGTTTCCATTGCCCCGGAGTAGGCCAGCGCCTGTTGCCGCACCTGTTCGTCCTGTTCCGCCTTCTGCTCTCCGCCAGGATTTTGTCCTGTCAGGTCCTTTAATTCCTCCTGTAGTCTGGACATGTTTTCTCTGTATACATGGAGCTGGGCCGCGGCCCGTTTCCTGAGCAGCAGCAGACGGACTTCCAGTCCCTCCCTGGCGGCCCGCAGCCTTTTCTCCGTCCCCGCGATGCCCTGGCCAAGTTCCCTGCGGCGCTCCGCTCTGGCCTGGGCCTGCCCGGAAAGGACGCCGCCATTCTCATCCCGCAGAGAGCTGTCCACCAGCACAGGCGTCATATTTGCCGCCATCATGTCCAGCACCCTGGCCAGTCCTTCCGGCACGCCGTGGTTGGCGGCCCGGATATCCACATGGTACTTGGCGGAATTGTCGGTACTTCTGGTATTGGCCTGGTGGGCGCTGACATTGCCCGTGATGCCCACTTTCAGAGCGCCCGATTTCCCGCTGGCCCCGGCGCTCAGTTCCATGGCGGAGTCCCGGCGCTCGCTCTGCTTTACCTCAATATCAAAAAAGAGATTGACCTCATCTACCTGCAAATTGGGAATGGGCACCACTGCCAGCAGAGGGATATCCACCCGCATCTCCTCCATACTGCCGCCGTCTTCTCCCGGAATGAATCTGTGATATCCAAAGGCCGCTGTGCGGGTCTTTCCCTCATGGTCAAAACCCACTTTTCTGATAAAATCCGCGGTGGACTCCGCCAGTTGAATACTTGCATCCGCTGCCGCCCGAAGAGGCGCTCCCATGAGCTGGTCCATCTGTAGTCCCGCAAACTGTTCCGCTATCGCCATAATATTCCTCCTGCTAAATCAAATCAATGCGCGATGGCTCTAAAGGACAGAGTCCTCGCATATACCCTTCAATCCCACAATATTTATAAGTTTTTCCGTATCCGCAGGATGTTTTTTCCCTCCTTATACTCGTAAGAGACTTCATCCATGCTCTGCCTGACCATATATATTCCCAGACCGCCCGGCTGCCTTTCCTCCGCTCCCAGCGTTATATCCGGGTCCGCGCTCCCCAGAGGATCGAAGGGAACTCCCCTGTCCGTAAAAGTGATGACCACGGAAAGAGGCTCCTCTGTCACCTCCACCTGTACCGCAGCAATGCCTGGTTCCGGGCGATACGCGTATTTGGCGATATTGCCAAACAATTCGTCTATGGCGATATCAATCTGCGTCCGGGCCTTTGCCGGACAGCCCCACGTCTCCAGATACCCGTCCACAAATTCCGTGACTTTCTCAATATTTTCCACAACGGCGTCCACTGCCAATGTCTTTTTCTCCGTCCCCATGCCCGCGTCCTCCTGCCGCACAGGTTCCGGTCCTCTGTATTCCAGACAGAGCATGGTGATGTCGTCAAACTGAGGAGCCTGGCCCACAAATGCATCGATATCTTCCTTCACCGCAGGGAGCAGCTCCGCAGGTTTCCTGCCGGAATGCCGCCGGAGGATCTCCGCCAGTCTATCCGTGCCATAGAGTCTGTTGTCCTGATCCGTGGCCTCCGTCACTCCGTCCGTATACTGAAAGAGTTTGTCCCCCGGTGCCAGCCGCATACTGCCCGACTGATACGCCATGCCCTTCAGGCCCGCCAGCACGAACCCCGGACTCACCGGCCAGGGTTGAAAAACACCGCCCCGCCTACAGATAAAAGGCGTCTCATGTCCGGCGTTCACATAACACAGTTCCCCCGTCTCCAGGTCCAGTACAGCCTCAAAGGCAGTGATAAACAGTCCCTCGCTGTTGGACTCGCACAGCAGATCATTCATTCTGGCGAACACCTCACCCAGATCCCTTCCCGGCAATGTGTGGTCCTTGATCAACGTCTTTCCGATCACCATGAACAGTGCCGCCGGAACCCCTTTGCCGGACACGTCCGCCATAACCACGGCCAGATGCTTTTCATCCACCAGAAAGAAATCATAGAAGTCCCCTCCCACCTCTCTGGCCGGATTCATGGACGCATAGATGTCCAGCTCTTTTCTGCCGGGAAACGCGGGAAAAATGCAGGGGAGCATGGAGGACTGAATGTGGGTGGCAACATCCAGTTCCGCCCCTATGCGCTCCTTCTCCGCCATGACCCGGGACAGCTTTTGTATATAGTCCCGCAGCTCCACGCTCATCTTTCCGAAAGATCCGGCCAGTTCCTCAATCTCATCGCCGGTATGTATATCCGGGCAAAAAGCCCCCCCTTTCTCCAAACCGCTCACCAGCTCCTTGGCCGCCCGGTTTAACTGCCGCACCGGATTTATGATATTTCCCCTGATAAATCCATAGAAAAATAACATGGAGAAAAGCGTCACCCCGGCTACGCTGCATATAATGATACACAGAAAGCGCGCCAACTCCTTTTCCAGCTCCGGCACCGACATATCCACCCCCACCACTGCCACGGGATCTCCCGCGCTGTCAAAGACCGGGCAGAAGGCAGACGCGATATAGCCGTATGCGTCGTCATCGGTTATGGATATTTTCTCCGGAGGATTTTGCCTGAAAATCTGCCGCACCGCCTCCTTTCCCCCCGCCATATATTCTTCATGCCACCCCAGAGGACAGGCCCCCTCTTCGTGTTCCGCATCCCATATATAGACCAGATCATCCTCGCAGGGGACGAACACATAATAATATTTTAGGTCGGTCTGTCTCTGAGACGCGTTGAGAAATTGTTGCACCTGCCGATAATACGCGTCCTCCTGACCGGTTTCCAGATAGGAGAGCACTCTGTCACCGTCAATATATTCGGCGGCTGTCCGGGCATAGGAGAAAGCAATCCTGTTATATTCCTCCAATTTCTCCCGCAGATACTGTATGCCCACGGACAGACAAGTACTCAACATCAGCAGCACCGCCAGAAGGGACAGTCCTCCCAGCGCCTTCCCTGCCAGCCTGTTATGCCCCTTTCCCCTGCCGCCTCCTTTGCCGGATAAAAATCTGCGGGCGCGGGAGACAAAATGGGCCGCGCCAATGGAGATCACGCTTATACAGGCACCCAAAAGCAGGGTGTGGTGAACCGGCAACACCTGGGTCCCCCGCAGGATATAGAGAAACAGATTGGTGCTGAACGTCACCAACACCCAGTGTATACAATAGATGGCATTCACATTGCGGCTGATCTCTCCCGCCCAGGATAAAGCTTTCTCCGGCAGGCATCCTGCCGCCATATGGCAGATCCCAAGAATTCCCACTGCCGCCGCCATACCGGCCAGACAATCCCACGTGGAAATATGGTAATAACAGTTCTGCCCCTCTCCAAACATGCCCCATCCCCGGTAGATGCCCACGGCAAAATAAACTGCCGCTGCCAACGCTCCCACCGTGGAAAACAATCTGTAAAACCTGTTTTTATTCTTCACATACCGCAGCCGTTTTCCGAACAGGTAACCGCTCACAGGTACCAGGAGCCAGTTCGTCACCGGAAAGTCTGAGACGACCATGCCCGCCCCGTCCTCCGTGCCGATAAAATATCCCATAAAGATATTGGCTGCGGGACTTCCCATATCGGTTCCGCCGAGCAGGGTGCCCGCCAGAGACAGGCCCAGGCAGAGCAGAAACATGCCTCTATCCGAGACTCGCAGCCTGATGAGCAGAGCCATCAGCAGCATGGCGAGAGAGGCAAATTGCAGAATATCGTTGCCCAGCACCCTGTAAGCCAACGGCGCAATGTATTTTTCACGATTCCCGGTGATCCCATAGCCCATCAAAAAGGGGATCAGAAAACGGCATATATTCAGCAGATATCCGGTCACGCCGATGCGTATACCACGGCGGGCATATTCCCCCGGTGTGTCGCGGGAGGTGTACGCCATGCCGACGCCCATGGCAAACATGAACAGGGGGGCGCTCAAGGGGCCTCCGATCACCGTGTCAAACAGATAGGGGATTCCCCCTGCCAGCAACGGCTCCGGTGTGCATTCTATGACGCAGTGTATAAACGCCAGTGAAAAAACGCATATGGCTTTGGCCAGATCAAGCTCCCGCTGCCTTCCACTGTTGACTGTATTTGTCGAAAAAATTCTATCCAAAAACTTCATGACTCTTCTCCGCTGCCGTCCTTTCTTTCCCGCTGCAAAACAGATATCCGTGACAGCCACATCCTCCACAAACAACATCCTGCCGTCCGGCGGCTGCTCCAGAAACAGCCGCAGATTCATCTCACACGCAAGCTGCCCCTCCCGGGTAAGGATCTCCCTGTACAGTTTTTTCCGCTCTGCCACCCTTTTTCTCTTTCTCATATGCCCGTTATCCCCGGCCTGTGTGTTCTCCTAACGATAGTCTTTTTCCAGGCCAAACTCTATCTCCCGGTTCATAATCTTCTCCTGATATTCCATGATGCGGTTGGCAATGTTTGCCTGCGCCATCAGGTACTTGTCCCTGTCAAACTCCCGGGTCATCTCCGCAAAAGCCTCCCTGCCGATCTGCTCCATGCGCTCCTGCTGCGCGATCATATCCGTGATCTTCTGATACAGCTGTTTCAGTTTCTTGATCTTGGCCCTCAGGCCGGAAATCTCCTGCCAGATTTGTTTCTGGTCCTCGCTGCCCAGATTGCCGTCCACCGCCACCGGCGTGGAATCAAGCTTTTTGGCGATCTGATTGGCGCTGAGCATATCCGCCAGACGCATGACGCCCTCCGTTGCCGGCAGGGAACCGATGCGCATTCTGTAGGAAACCCGGGGCAAAAAGTCGCTCTCCCTCTGTTCGGGGGAACAGATGCGGGCCATGACCACACATTCCCCGTTTTCTCCCCTCTCTACCCTAACTTCCGTGGAAAAGTCTATCTCCGCTTTCTCCACATTCAGATTCGCCATGGGGATGATGGAGAGCAGCGGCACCTGCATCTGCAGATTGTCTATACTGTACCCCTCGTCCCCCTTCTGGCGCACCTGTTCATAGGCTATGTTCAGGTTTTCAAGCTGTACAGTCTCCTCCGTGCCGCTTAAGCGCAGCACACCCATACTCTTTACGGTCTCCACCACCTGGGCGCGCAGCTGTTGGTCGGACCGCGCCAGCGCGCAGAGGGGCGCCCAGACCAGATCGTCCAGGGGTATGAAGTTGCTGTCCACCATAACGTTCTTCCCCCTGTCAGCTCATAAAGAGCGCGCTCTCCTCCTGTCTCCTTCGCACCAGCCCGGCCAGCACCTTTCCGCCGCCCTTGTTATACAGCAGCATCTTCTGCCCCACCGTGACGGCATCTCTGCCGGACACCAGTTTCCGCAGATTTCCTTTTCCGCAGTTGTAGCAAAAGCTGGTCAGGGCGTCAAACATGTTCTGATTCAGAGGAAAGGAGATAGTCCCTTTTTCCAAGAATTCATTCACATAGCCGGCGTATTTCTCCAGATCCTTTTTCAGAAGTTCTGCGGCCGCCTCCCGGGACGCCAGACGGTCCCCCGGTTTCACATCCTGGGTATGTCCGTATCCTATGGTCCATTTACCCGCCGGACACAGATAGGCTTCCAGACGGCAGCCCTCATAGCGTGCCACCATCTCCACACCCCGGTCAGAAATATGCAGCACGGCTGCTGTCTGAGCGCCCTGTATGGGAGCCGCCTCTGTCATAGCAGTAGTCTGAGCGCTCTTTTCGGGCATCATGCCCGGTGAGACCGCCGCCGGGGAAGTCTGCGCCGCCCGGCCCATAGCCGCGTTCACATCCCGCCGGAAACCGTCCATGGTATAGTCGCTCTGCAATCCCAACCACAGATGATCCGGGTCGCCGTGCCCCGACGCGATGCCCCTGGCATGTCCCTCCTTGTGGCTGACGATCACGCCGTCCGCCAGAGGGTCCAGAGAAAATTGCCCGCAGAGGAAAGCGAACAGTTCCACCGCCGTGTCATAAGTACGCTTTACCATTGCCAGAGCGCTCTCCCTGTCCGAACAGGTAAAGGACGCGCCTCCCGTATATTTGATACAGGCGGGTTCGCACATCTCCACACCGATATGGGTGTTGTTGGAACTGCCTCCCCCGTGCCAGCCCCGGTGATCCCAGGGCAGCGTCTGGTACACTTTTCCCGTGTTTCCGTCTATAAATGCGTGAACGCAGGCCCTGGACGCCTCCGGGCGGTTCCATTTGCGCACAAACACCTCCGCCGAGGGCTGGGGGCATCCCACGCTGTGCAGCATCAGCCCTTTTACTGTAATCTTCCTCCCTCTCCTAAAACAGGGATTATCTGTCAAAATACACTCTACAATTTCCATTGCCGTCTCTCCTCTCAGTCTCCTTTGTCCGCCGCAGCGCCGTTTATCTCCGAAAAGCCCGTTCCTTGCCGTTCCCAGACCATGGTATTTCCTATGCATAGCCCCAGATATTCCCGCAGAGCCTGCAGCACCTCCCGCAACGTTTCCAGATAGCCCTCCACATCTTTCAGGGCGTCGTTACCCAGCCTGTATCCGGCCAGTTCTCTCATTTCCTCAGCAAGCTGCGTGAGCAGAGCGCTGACAGGTTCGCAGAACGCCCCGTCCTCTTCTTTGAACTGCAGCAACTCCTCACTGCGTTTTCTAAATTTATTTTCCATGGAGGTAAAGGTCTCCCCGTTGATCTCCATGGTTTCCTCCACGTCCCTGCGCTGATCCCTCTTGAGATATTCCGGCGCGTGCCGAAACTCCGTCTCCGTCTGTATCAGCTTGCTGTAAGCCGCGTATAGCTCCAGGCCCACGGCTCCCAGCAGGATCGTAACCTGATTCTGGGCGCATTCTCTGGCAGGAACCAGAGCCGCCCGGTCCAATGCGTTTCTCAACTGTTCTCTCATCATTATCCCTTTCTATTTCAGTTCCGCATGTCCCCTGCAAACACCCGGTTTCGGTGATCCATGTCCCCTGCAAACACCCGGTTTCGGTGATCCATGTTCCCTGCAAACACCGGATTTCGGTGATCCGCATCCCCACGCTCTGGCGTCCCCATATGGATCAGGGCGTTTTCCGGGCTCATGCCGTTATGGAAGTTCGCATAATTCTGTGTACAGCGATTCCCATATCTGAGTGGTGACCCAGTATTCCGGCTCCGGATAACCGGACAGTCCCATGAAACTTGTCTTATCCCGAAAGAGTATCTCTCCGGAAAATATGTCGTAAGGGTATTGGCCGGCATAGACCACTGTTCCCGAACCCTGCCACTCGTCCGCCGTTCCCCCGATGATGTAAGGACTTGTGCCCTGCACCGTCTCCGACAGCCTGTATCTGTTTTTTCCCTTCATTCCATAGGGCACCATGTTCATGGAAACCGAGAAAGTCCCGTTCTCATACTCATCTCCCAGAAAAAGGCAGTGGCCGATCTCATGGGCCACTGTCACCTGGGGACAGGTATCCTGCAAAGAGATGACGCTGACATTGTCTCCAAAAGTAAAACCCGTGACTGACGCTTCCTCCGAGGAGGCCCTCTGTTTCATATTTTCCGGCACGATTCCGATCACCATATCGGCGTCGCCCCCGTCATGCAGCCGTTTCAGATACTGCCATGCCCGAAGTCTTCCCAGAGAGGTATCCAGATCATATCTGGCGGTATCGAGGGCCACGTCATTATCATCGTAGATGTTCCAGTGAAGATCCTCTCCCCCTACCGGAAATACCTTTTCGGTGTATTGCCACAAACTCTCGCCCAAAGGCCCCGTCTGTTTTGTCTCGCCGCTGTAATAGCCCGCAATAGGGACCACCAATATCTCCATATCCCGCATCCGGTTGAACGCTGCTTCCCGGTCCAATATCCCGCCCCGGTCCAGATCCACACGGATATCATACCGTCCTGCCTCCCATGCGGTCCGCTCTCCGGTGTCAAACCGGAGCAATCCATACTCCTCCCAATACTCGCTGTCCGTAAACCGCCATGTGTCCGTATCATTTGATATCAGGAGAGTGGGCTGCGCGCCCACCTCCTGCCATACCTCCGGCTCGATCTGAACGAAAAATCCGGTATTCCTCTCTGCCACCAGCATATCCATGGGATAGAATTCACCGTCTGTACAGTTGAGACCCATACCCAATCCCTGGTTGACGATGATCCGGGGCACGGACTGTCCGCTGTCCGCGGCCTTCACAGACAGCAGCAGGCCCGTCACCGCAGCGGCGCACAGAGTGATCCCCAACACTGCCCCAATACCTGCTCTTCTATTCTTCTGCCGCATCTCCAAACGCCTCCATCAGCTCAATGACTTCATACATCATATCCGGGCTGTTCTCACCGGCCTTAAATTTTGATTCCAGACGGGAAATCTGCATATGAAAATCCTCCCAGTAGAGCAACTGCCGCTTGTACATATCGATGGTGGCATTCTGTCGCTCCATGAGCCCGGTCTGCTCCGTCATTCTGGTTTTGATCATCTCGATCTTCCGGTTTCTCTCTTCTACCTCCCGGCAGATCTTCCCGTACTGTTCGGAGAGTTCACGCAGACGGCGATGCTCCTCGTCAAGCCGGCGGCCAAGGGAACCGATCTCATTGTCCAGCTCATTGACCAGGGTGTCGATTGCCAGATAGAGCCCATATCCCGGAACCCAGAACCATTTCTTCAGTTCCTCACGCTTCTTCTCGGCTTTTCTGATCTCCGCCTCCCTTCGCCGCTTAATATCCAGCAGGTCCGCCTCAGACTTTCTGCAAGCTCTCTCATATTCGTCCTTTTCGGCGCTCTTCTGTGCCAGGGCGACTCTGGCATCCGCATTGTCCTTTTCCAACTGTAACAGGTTTTCCTGCATCCGGGTGTACTCTCGTATAGACGCCTCCGCCGCAACGGCACTCTCCTCTTTTCTGACATTGTATTCCTCGATCTTCTCCTGTGACTCCAGCTTTAACTGACGGAGCTGATCCCGTATCTCGTCAAACGCCGCCTTAAGCCTCGCGCTCTCCTCCTCGGTAGGAGAGACACACATAGCGTTCATCTCCATCAGAGACGATGCTGCGGATGTGACCGCCTCAAATATAACGCGCATGGCGACAAGACTTTTATTAAAATCTATTTTTTCCATTACTTACTCCCTTCTTCGTATGTCTCCTTACTGCCGGCACCAGGCTTTATCTGCCTGCGATCTGTTTAGTGAGACTGTCGCCCACTTCGCCTGCCAGCTTGGAGGCCAGCTCCCAGTGGTCCTCCCTAGTCATAGTCACCGAATCGGAATTGGCAACCGTATCATTCAAATGTACCCTGGTCTTCTCGGCCTGGGTCAGGTAGTCCCGGCTTATGGACAGTATGGCCACCCATTTTGCCATATAGGAAGCGATGGGATACATGATCTCCGAACTCTGGTATGCCTCGATACGGTCCGCCTTATCCGCCGACTGCAATGCCTTGATATCGTCCTTGAGGTTGTTGCCCGCCAACGCCCGGCAGCTTCTCTCCAGAGAGGACCAGAACAGGGCGATATCTTTCAGCGCCACCACAGATTTTTTCAGGCAGGAGACAGCCAGTATCAGGGACTGGATGGCAGCCTCGGTGGAGTGCTGGTCGATGACGGTGGCCTCCATCTGTTTGGCGTACTTGGCCAGCAGTCCCACCTGCTCCGTCTTCTGTTTTTCCAGATTCATGATCTCGGTGTAGATGGCGTTCATCTGGTCTGCCCGGGTGCTGCTGGCGTCGGCGCTGTCTGCGGCGGCCTGCCGCATCTGAGCGCCCTGAATTCCCAGCATATTCCCCAGCTTGTCCAATTTGTCGGCGGCGGCCTTTTTCTTGATTTCCAGATCTTCTTTTTCACTTCTTGCGTTGGAAATTTTCCTTCTGGCAGCGAATATCTCTTTTTCCAGTTTTTCTTTCTCCGCCTCCCCGGCCCCGTCCTTCCCGGCGATCAAATCTTCCAGCTTTTTCTCCAGATCAGAGATCTCCTGCTCCTTCTCCGCAAACTGACGCTCCAGCTCTTCCTTCTTATTCTCTGCCTCTTTATAATCCTGCTGCCCCTGAATGTCCGACGCTGCCGTGCCGGCCCCGGAGACGTTTGATCCCATGGCAGCCCCGGCCATCGAAACCGCCGATCCCAGAAAACCGAAGACCGCGCCCATGATATCCATGGTCTGCTTGTGGCTGCGCTCGTCCTCGTCCACCTTGATCAGACGGCGGTACTCCTGCTGCATCCCGTTAAGCCGCTCCTCCAGAGACTTCTGTATCTCTGCCACGCTCTCCTGCGCCGCCTCCAGCTCTTTCATCATCTTTGTGAGTTCCGCGCTCTTCTCCACCTGAGAGGCGTTCTGGTCCATAACCCTTTGCAGCACGGCAGAGGTTCTGTCCGCCGCCGTCTGATATCCCTCCGCCATCTCCGTGGCCTGCTCACTCATGCCCGCCGCCCGGCTGGCAAACTGTTCCAGCTTACTGATGGCCATGCTTTCCATACCCTTTATCAGCCATCTGTAGACGCCTACCAGCTCCGCTACCACCACCGATGCCTGATCCTTGAAATCCGTCACCACCACGATACCCTTGTCGTTCAGATCCATCACCTCTTTCTGCAGGCCGAATACCTGAGACTGCTCCGGGAAAGCGTACACCGCATGGTAAGAGATGTTTAGCAGATCTACCGTGTTGTTCAGATTGGCGATCACCGTGGGCAGATCCATCTGATGCATGATATCCTGTTTTTCCGCTCTGACCATGAGGGCGTTTTCACCCATGGGTTTTGTCAGATCGTAGCACTCGCTTCTGACGCCCTCCCTGACCACCAACTGTTTCTCACTGTTTACGTCATACTCCATTGCCATAATTATTCCTCCGTTTCCTGTTTATGTATGATGCGCAACTGTATGTTACAATGGACATCCTATACCGCCCGGGCTGCTTTGTTCCATATTTTGGGAGGAATGAACCTTCTGCGGGGACAAAAGCTCTTTATCCATCCTGGACAGCAGAGATTCACGCACCCCGGCGCAGTGTCTGGCAGGAATAGTCAATATATCGCCGTTGACCATCCGCACCTCATTGCCCGAAATGCTGTAGATCTGCCTTATATTGACGATATACCCCCTGTGTATCCGCATGAACCCCCCCGGCAGGCATTGTTCCAGACGCTTGAGAGAATCCCTGCTCTCCACCTGGTGCCCCCGGCAATGCCAGATCACATTATTGTGGGAGGATTCGATATAAAATACCTCTGCCTCCTCCAGAAAATATATTTCCTCATGAACCCCCCGAACCCTGCACAGCACTCTGGCGGACCTCGCCCCGTGGACATGGACGCACTCCGCCATTCCGTTGCGCATACATACCAGCACCTGATAGGGCGTTCTGCCCAATGCCCCCACATCCTCTTGGGGTTCTATGCAGAACATCCCGCTCACCAGACATATCTGCTCTGCAATGGGCTGAACATGGTATTCCTGGTGCCTGATATGCAGGCCGTCCTCCATACAGCCCCGCAAAGCCTTTCTCACATGGGCACAATACAGGCCATAGCCCGATATATGATTGAAACGCCATTCCATATCACCTTTGCAATACGGAATTGCCTGTGTGGTTCCCCGAAAGATCTCTTTGACGATCCGCCTGGTCCTCCTGACAAGTTCTTCCTTTTCGCTCATTCTTTTGTCTCCACGCTATAAGTGTAAAAGTTTCCACTACACCTTATCCGGCTGCCTTACGCCCATCCACAATCCGGGATAAAAGACATATGTACCGGGATAAAAAGCAGATTGCGCCATCATTTTATTTATTATCTTATAATATGCTTAAGTTTTGTTGTAAACTTTCTTATTGGAATTTTAATTGATGTAGAAAATAAGGCGTCAGAATGCTCTCATTTCACCCTTTGAAAACAGAGAATATTTTTGAAAAAATAATTTACGTCTATAAATATTTTACATATTTTGCCGAAATAGACTATACAAGTATCTGTATCCGGATATATCTGTCCGGAGCGGCGCGTCACGGATGACGCGAATAAAAAAAGGCGCGGCGGCGCCGGAAAGAAGGTCAATATGAATGTAAACGGAGTTACATCAACACAGGCCGCCTATGGCAGCTACACAGCCACTACCAAGGAATCTAAGGCCACAGAGACCGCAAAGAGTACCTCCACCACCCAGGACAGCGGCGTGGTATATGAGCACTCTGCGGAGCAAACTTCTTCTGCCAAGAAGACTTACACACCCAATACCAATCTGATTAATCAGCTGAAGGCCGATGCTGAGGCCCGCACCTCCCAGCTGCGTAGTCTGGTAGAAAAGATGATGACCCAGCAGTCCACCGCTTACGGACAGGCCAACGATATCTGGCAGTTCTTGAGAAACGGTGACTACAAGGTTGATCCCGCTACCAAGCTGCAGGCTCAGAAGGACATTGCTGAGGACGGTTACTGGGGAGTAAAGCAGACTTCGGATCGTATCCTGAGTTTTGCCACGGCTCTGACCGGTGGCGATCCCGACAAGATCGATGAGATGAAAGCCGCTTTTGAGAAGGGTTATAAGAAAGCGGAGCAGACCTGGGGCGGCCAGCTGCCCGACATCTGCCAGCAGACCTATGACGCTGTTCTGTCGGGTTTTGACAAGATGGCTGAGGACGCAGGCAAGTAAGCTTAAAACACTTTGCAGGCGGTGTAAAAAGCACCCGTTCACTTTTGATTAAGTGGACGGGTGTTCTTTCTTGAAACATTAACTTAATGACATTGGCACCGGGACGCCCCGTCTTATGCCATGCCGCCCTTCACCACCAGAAGTTTCTGGCCCGGCGTCAGTTCGTCGCTGGTCAGTTCATTCAGCTCCCGCAGCCTTTCCACCGGCAGATAGTAACGTTTGCCGATGTTCCACAAGTTATCTCCGGGTTTGACGATATAGATGGTCATGCCGGGCAATGTACCCAGCTTATGGGTATCCAGAGGAGCGGCTATCACATCCCCGATCAGCTCCAGAGGAATGTTTCTAAAGACGATGGTTCCGAAGACCAGCACGGCCTTCACATCCATCTCCTCCCCGTCCAGCATCGTGACCTGTAACTGTTCCACACTGCACTTGACGTCACAGATATCATCCTTTTCCAGCCCCGGAATCTCCAGAGTATAGTGATACGGGATCTGCGCCGCGGCACTGGCATAGGGCATATCGTCCGCCCCCGTGATATACAGGACTTTCACCTGTAGGCTGCCCCACAGTTCCAGCCCGGCCTCCGTTATCTCCTGACGGTCCGGCTGCACCGTTCCCTGGCTGTGCAGCAGCTGAAGGATTCCCGCATCCTTGTTTTGAATGTGCACATGGTCGCTTATCTTCATCTTACCGTTTACTCTGGACAGGAGCCGCCGAAGAGCCGCGGGCCTGCTGATGGTGGTCAGTTCTTTCGTCACCCCGTATATATCGGTCAATATCTCCGTCTGATCCTCCTCATAGATCCGTATATCAATCTCCAGCACTGCCTCCAGGCCGATGATCCTCTCCTCCCCGTCCAGATCCGGACGGATATCCAGCTCCTGCTGCCCCATCATAAATTGAATATCCGGGATCATACCGTCCCTGCTGCCGTGGCACTCCATGGTACCGCTGAAAGGGATCGTGGTCTCAAAGGAGCGCACCGGGTGATCCTCTCCCTCTCCCTCATACAGCAAAAACAGGTGCAGATCCCCCTGCAGCGAAAGCTTTTCTTCCAGCGGTTTGCACTCCACATCATCCAGAGTCAGACTGCTCCACAGGATCTGAAACATGTTGGGGTAGCTTGCAGGCAGCGCCATCTCTTCCTTAACCCGGAAAATATCGTTCTTGCAGATAACAATCTGGGACACTTCCACCGGAGTCCGGCGATACTCCGCGCTGTCCTCCCCGTAGAGTCCTATGGGAGCTTCCTCGTCATACAGTTCCTGTACCTGCGCCGTCAACGTCACCACCGCCTGGATGCTTAGCTTACGGGAATTGATGATCCCCACGCTGAGATCCTCCAATGTACTGCGCACATGCACCATGTCGCTGCTCTGGACCCCCTGCATATTGATCTTTTCCTCAAAAGGGATCTTTCCTTCCAGCGTCACCAGACCGCAGCCCTCCTCCTGGGTGTGGTACAACACGGCAAAGCACAGCCTGCCGCGAACCTGTACATAGTCCGTATACGGTTTTACCTCATCCACAGTCACCGTGGCACGGTCGAAACACAGGCTGTTTACATCCGGTTTCTGGTCGGAGATATTCATATCCTCCTCCAGGGTGATCTGGGATACCGCCTGCGTCCTGATGCGATCCATATGTATATTCTTCTTGATCAGTTCCACAAAAAAACTACCTCCCTGATTATACTTATTAGTATATCTATGAAGGTAGTTTCGGATTTATTCCTCGATTTCTGTGCGCCTTGGCGCGCACTCCTTTCAGTGGAGTTACACAATACCGATCAGATCCGTGATATTCTCCACTTTGTATGCCCGCATATAGTCCTCGATCCCCTCTATCACCTTGACCGTGGTGTAGGGATCTACAAAATTCATGGCACCCACGCTGACTGCCGTAGCTCCCGCCAGAATAAACTCAACGGCATCCTCCGCAGTGGCGATCCCTCCCATACCGATCACCGGAATCCCCACCGCATGGGCTGCCTGATACACCATGCGCACGGCTATCGGCTTGATGGCAGGGCCGCTCATGCCGCCGGTCTTGTTGGCCAGCGCAAAGCAGCGGCGGTGAATATCGATCTTCATGCCCGTCAATGTGTTGATCAGGGAAAGGGCGTCCGCCCCCGCCGCCTCCGCGGCTTTAGCCATCTCCCCGATATCCGTCACATTGGGGCTGAGTTTCATGATAATGGGCTGCCTGGCCTTTTTCTTGATCTGATTTGTGATATTGTACAGGGCATCGGCTTTTTGTCCGAAAGCTATGGCCCCCTCCTTGACATTGGGACAGGATACATTGATCTCCAGCATGGCTACGGCCGGCTCTTCCCCCAGCTTTTCCACCACCTCCAGATAGTCCTCCACGGTCTTTCCGCAGACATTGACGATGATCCTGGTATCATACCCCTTCAGGAAAGGGATATCCCGCTCCATAAACACGTCGATGCCCGGATTCTGCAGGCCGATGGCATTGAGCATACCTCCGTATACCTCCGCCACCCGGGGCGTGGGATTGCCGGGCCAGGGCACATTGGCCACTCCCTTGGTCACCACCGCGCCCAAGCGGTTTAAATCCACAAACTCACCGTACTCCATACCGGAGCCAAAAGTCCCGGAACCGGTCATCACCGGGTTTTTTAAAGTTACCCCTGCTATATTCACCTGTGTATTCATCAGATATCCACCTCCTCCGCGTCAAACACCGGACCGTCGGTACAGATCCGGGCATTGTGTACATGAGAGTGATGGTCCACCTCTTTTGTCTTCACCACACATCCCAGACAGGCCCCAACGCCGCAGGCCATATGTTCCTCCAGAGAGATATAGGCCTTGATGCCCCGCTCAGCCGCGTACCCCTTGATAGCCCGCAGCATGGGCATGGGGCCGCAGGCATAGATCACATCGGCCTGTAGACCGTTTTCCGCTATGGCGTCCAGCACATTGCCTTTGGTCCCCTGGCTGCCGTCCTCCGTGGCAATGTAGACCTTTCCGTATTTTGCCAGATCGTCCGCCAAAAACAGATTGCTGTCCCGATAGCCCATGATAATGGACTTTTCTCCCGTAAGCTCCTTTGCCAACTGCAAAATGGGAGGAACGCCGATACCTCCGCCGATGAGAAAACAGCGTTTTCCCATGCCCTCTTTCAGCGGAAAACCATTGCCCAGTATTCCCAGGATATACACAGGAGCATTTTCTTTCAAAGCGGCAAATTCCGCCGTCCCCTGTCCCGCAACCCGGTAGACAATGCGCAGCGCCCTCTTCCCGGTGTCGATCTCGCAGATGCTGATGGGCCGGGGCAGCAAAGTCGCTGCACTCTCCGGATACACGCCGATAAACTGACCGGGCTTTGCCTGGGCCGCCAGATCGGTCTCCAGCCACAGGTCATAGATGCGTGGGGCGATCTCCCGCTGGGAGATTACCCTGGCCATGGTTTTCTCTTTCATGAAATATCTCCTCTCATTTTTGTTTCCGTTAAACAATCGCAAAACTCAATGACTATGTCAGCCATATATGCCGGCATGGGGCAGGCAGTTTGCATTATTGTATAGTATACAATTTTCAAAAAAGGCTGTCAAATCGAAAATAGGGTCCAACACACATATTTCCGTGGCGGCAACGGCAGTATCTTCTATTGACTCTCCGGACATATCATGTAAAATAGAGATATCGGAAAATCCCACAGAACCCATACAGACGGAATACCCACAGGGAGAAGTGACTCTATGGAGCTAAATACTATATACAGACCTATCACAGCGACTCCGTTCCGCAGCGACAATAATTATACGGAATTTGAACCCAGCGATATCCTAAAGCCCTATGTCCGATGCTTTTGGGGAACGAGAGGAATTGTCACCCGCAGAAAGAGCAGTGTTGTCACGGAAGAGATCGTGACGCCTGATACTTGTGTAGATATAATGTTTACCGCAGATTATACAAATAATAAGCTGGACAGCAGATTTCACGGGATAGATGACAGATCTTTCCGCTACCGTACCGATGTGGAAGACAGAGAACTTTCCACGTTTGCCATTCGATTCTACGCCTGGGGAGCCGCCGCCTTCGCCCAAGAATCCATGAAAAAAACGAAAGGTGCCTACTTAGATGCCGAATATCATTTTTCCGAGATAAAAAGAGAGATTGAGAGACAGTTATTTTATAACGCCGATATCTGTCAGCTCATTCCGACAGTGGAGAAAGTATTGCTGAAAAACCTCCGTGTAAGGCCTCAAAATCAGGCTGTGCTGCAGGCCGTCTATGAGATACTGGCAAAAAGAGGAAATATCTTGATCGGCGACTTAAAGCGCAGGACTTTGATCAGCGAACGACAGCTTGAAAGGCTTTTTGACGAATATATCGGTATGTCCCCCAAAAGCCTGTCCGCAATCGTCAGATACCAATGTTTATGGAACGATCTAATATATAATAAAAGCTTTAATACTCTGGACGCTGTATACAGGTACGGATATTCCGACCAGGCGCATCTATGCCATGATTTTAAGAAATACCACTCCATGAGTATGGCTGATGCCCGAGAGTATGCCCTGGGAAATGTCGGAAATATACAAGACTCATCCTCACGATCATAGTATGATGAGAACCATATACATCCGGTTGTATTATTTGAACGGTGGCGATGTATCAAAATTATACGGAAACGGGAGGAGAACTATGAAATTTTGCACCACACTTATCGCCGTACAAAATATGGAGCGGTCGCTGCAATTTTACCACGATCTGTTTGACCAGGCCGTAGAAGTCGATCTGGGCTGGAACAAAACACTGACCTGTGGCTTGACCTTACAGGAACACTTTGATGAACTTGCCGGATTTCCTGCGGAAACCATGAAGTATCATTCTAATACCATGGAGCTCTATTTCGAGACGGAGGATTTTGATGAATTTCTTTCTGTCCTTGGCAAATATCCGGATGTAGAACTGCTGCATGAACCGAAAACATTCCCCTGGCTACAAAGGGGGATACGCGTATTTGATCCGGACGGGCATTTGATCGAAGTGTCGGAAAGCATGTATTCAGTGGCGTGCAGACAGTTTCAACAGGGCAAAAATGTTGCGGAGACAGCTGAACTGATCCAGCATCCAACGCATGTGGTTGAAACCTGGTACAAAGAATATCTATCATAAAGGAGAATACTATGGAAAAGAAAATCGAAATAATACCCTATCTGTCATTTCACGGAAACTGCGAGGAGGCGCTCAAGACCTATATTGAGGCTTTCGGCGGCGAGATTTACGGCATGTCCCGCTGGTCCGAGGAGACGTATGAAGTGACACCGGAACAGATCGGCAAGGTGATGCATACAGAATTTGCGCTGGGTAATACCCATATGGCGGCAGGAGATACTTTTGACGGCGCGGAAGTGAATACGGACATAAAGCTGATGGTCCATATGGACTCGCAGGAGGAGGCTGCGCATACTATTTCCGTACTGGCGGAGGGCGGAACCGTCCTCTCCCCGTTAAAGCCCCATCCCAAGCCGGACGACGGCGGCTGCGGCTCTGTCACGAAGGATCGTTTCGGCTTTACATGGATCATCACATGCCCCAATCCCGCTAAGCAGTAAGGTTTCATCCATGCCTCCCATGTGGACATGCCCATCTGGTCGTGCCATATGGGAGACAGACACCGGGTGTCCGGAAAATAATCTCCATTCCCGCTTTGTGCCGTGTCCATTTTGACTCTGTCGCGGTATGATTTTCCTGAAAGGAAGACAATAGCTCCAAGTAATCAGACGGGCAGTACCCATATTGGGAACTGCCCGCCCATTATTTTTTCGGATACCTGTACACCACCTTCCCTCCGCAGACTGTGGCCTTTACTACGCCGTGCAGTTCCCGGCCGGTAAAGGGACTGTTGCTGGACCGGGAGAGGTACTCCGTGAAGACCTGCGTCGCCTCCGTGTCCACCAAAATGATATCCGCAGGGCCGCCCTCCGCCAGATAGCCCGCGTCCAGACGGTACATAGATGCCGGGTTAGTACTCATCTTCTTGAGCACGCTCTTCATGGTCAGATAGCCGCCGTTGACCAGTTCCGTGATCGCCAGAGGCAGAGCGGTCTCCAGGCCGATGATGCCGCTGGGGGCTTTGGTGATATCCTGGGCCTTCTCCTGGGCTGTGTGGGGCGCATGGTCTGTGGCGATCAGGTCTATGGTGCCGTCCGCCAGTCCCCGGATGATGGCCTGCCGATCCTCCTCTTCCCGCAGAGGCGGATTCATCTTGGCCAGCGTGCCATGCTGTATGGCCGCCTCCTCTGTCAGCGTAAAATGATGGGGGGTTGCCTCCGCATGGATATTGTGTCCCTTCTTTTTGGCCTGACGCACCAGCTCCACCGCCTCCCTGCTGCTGATATGCTGGATGTCGATGCAGGCCCCCGTCTCCAGAGCGATCTGCAGATCCCGCTCCACCATGGAGATCTCCGCCTCTCTGGGGGAGCCGCCGATGCCGTAATACTCGCTGGCCCGGCCCCGGTTGACGCCGTTGTTGGCGATCTGTCCGGGGTCTTCCTCGTGAAAGCTGACAGGCATATCCAGACGCGCCGCCTTCTCCATGGCCCTGCGGACGATATCCGGGTCCATGATGGGGATTCCGTCGTCGGTAAAACCTGCCGCTCCCGCCGCTGCCAGAGCGTCCATATCCACCAGCTCCCGGCCCTGCATACCCACGGTCACGGTGGCGCAGGACTGTACATGAATGCCTGTGGTTCTGCCCTTTTCCAACACATAGCGCAGAGTCTCCTCACTGTCCACCACAGGTTTTGTATTGGCCATCAGCACTACCGTGGTGAAACCGCCCCGGGCTGCCGCCGCGGCCCCCGTCAGGATATCTTCCTTGTGCGTTAGTCCGGGGTCCCTAAAATGCACATGCACGTCCACAAGCCCCGGAGCCACCAGCATCCCCCGGGCGTCCAGCACCTGGATGTCCGACACACGGGTGTCCCACACCCGACATTTTTCTTGCTCCGTCTCCGTCAGGCTCTCCCGCAGTTTCCTGCCTATTTTCCTGATCCGGCTCCCCTCGATGAGAATATCGTAATTGCCCTCTAAGCCCGACTTGGGATCTATCATATATCCGTTCTCAATCAGCAGCATGTCACGCCTCCTGTTCTTTCCCACTTAAACGGGGGATGATAATACGTTCTTATGCATAGCAGCTCTTCACAAAGGAAACCGCTATTATTTATTCATTGTAAGTGTACCATGTTTCCGTCCCGTTGGAAAGAAAAAACAGCTTTGTATCCGAACTTTTAATCCGCAACATCAATTGAAAAAGGCCACGCCCCGGCGCAGCCTTTTATATTGCTGATTCTTCCTGATCATTCCTTCACGCCGCCTATGGTAAGGCCCGTCACAAAATATCTCTGCAAAAACGGGTACAGGCAGATAATGGGCAGCATGGTGACAACGGTGGCAGCGGCCCGGATGGTGATGGGGGTAACTGCCGCCGTGCTGTACTTGGCAGAGTCCGCGCTGCCGCTCTGCTGCATTACCGAGGACAGCAGTTTCATCAACTCGTACTGCAAAGTGGTGTACTCTGTCTTCATACGGTTATACAGCATGGCGTCAAACCAGGAATTCCACTGCCCCACCGCCACAAACAGAGCGATGGTGGCATATACCGGTTTGCACAGGGGAGAGATGATCCGGACAAAGATGGTCCAGTATCCGGCCCCGTCCAGCTGCGCCGATTCCTCCAGACTGTCGGGCAAGCCCGTCATATAGGTGCGGATCACCAGCATATTCCATGCGCTGATCATGCCGGGCACCACGTATACCCAGAAACTGTTGGTCAGCCCCAGATTCCGGTACAGCATAAACGTAGGAATCATTCCGCCGTTGACGTACATGGTGATCACCCAAAACAGGGACAGTTCCCGTTTAAACATAAAGCGCTTTCTGCTGACCACATAGGCCAGCAGAGCGTTTACCACCAGAGCGGAAACCGTGCCTATCACTGTTCTGGCCACTGTGATCTTAGCTCCGGTCACCAGATTCTGCATCCCCAGAACCGTGGTGTAATTCTTGACGGCAAATTTCCTCGGCCACAGATATATGCCGCCACGCACGGCATCAATCCCGTCGTTAAAAGAGATTGCCACCGTATTCAGCACCGGATACAGCGTTATGATCACAAACGCGATCATAAACAGCCCGATAAAGAGAGAAAACAATCTATCCCCAAATGTATGTTTGATCTTATTCTTCTTTTTCATGATCTGGACCTCCTAGAACAGCCGTTCTTCGCCGGCACGTTTTGCCCATGCGTTGGTTAGCATGATCAGCGCGATACTCACCGCGCTCTTAAATATACCGGCTGCGGTACCCAGGGAATAATCGTTCTGGCTAATGCCCCATTTCAGCACATATATATCGATGGTCTGGGACACGCTCTGCACCAGCCCGTTGCCCAGCAGATACTGGACTTCAAACCCGGCGTTCAGCACATTGCCCACATTCATGAGCAGCAATATGATGATGGTAGGCTTGATTCCGGGAAGGGTGATATAGCGGATCTTTGCAAGCCTTCCGGCCCCGTCTATGGACGCCGCCTCATATAGGCAGGGATCTATGGAGGTGATCGCCGCCAGATAGATGATTGCATTCCAGCCCGTCTCCTTCCAGCAATTGGCAAAAGCCACAATAGGCCAGAAATATTGGGTATGAGCAAAGAAGTTGATCGCCTGTTTAATGATACCTGCCCGCATCAGCAGATCGTTGATGATACCGGTGCTGGACAGGGCATCGTGCAATATGCCCGTAACAATGATCCATGAAAGGAAATGGGGCAGATAGGAAACCGTCTGTATGGTCTTTTTAACCACGGAATTGCGGATTTCATTGAGGAGAATGGCAAACAGGATCGCCATCACCGTAGTGGTCAACAGATTCAGCGCGCCCATGCAAAAAGTGTTTCGTATCACTTTAATAAATGTCGCATCGGAGAAAAGAAACTTGAATTTGTCCAACCATATGAATTTGGAACCCAGCAGGCCGTTCTTGGGCTTGTAATTCTGAAATGCCATCACCCACCCGGTCAGAGGGAGATAGTAAAAGATAAATCCATACACCACCATAAAGAAAGATATGATCAAAAGGGCCTTCTGCCTCTTGACCTCTTTCCATGTGATTCGCTTTTCTTTCTTAACTTTGGAAACTCGCGCTCGCGCCATAGCATCACTCCTATTTTAGATATGAAGAAAGGGTGGCAACAGTCTTTCCGTATGAAATAACCATTGCCACCTCTCTCATGCAATTACTTAAAGATTATGGCCAGCCTTATTTAAAAGTGTCCAGGATCTCCTGCATTTCTGCGATAAAGTCCTCGGGCTTGCACGCTTTGTACGCGGTCATGTAATCCGCCCATCCCTTTTCAAAGTCAGGAGCCATGACTACCTTGGGCAGCCATTCATGCTTGCACTCGCCCATCAGCGCCCAGGCAAGACCGCCGGGAGTCTCGGTGGTAAAGTTGTTGGAGTAGCTGTACATGGGGAACCAGGGAGCGTTCTCTTCCACCACAGAGCCGATCATCTCCGGATAAGTGGTCACACCGTAAGCGTTGAAACAGTCTACCAGAGGCTGTGCCATACCGTTCATAAACTCGGAAGGCTGCTCGGTGGGAACCATGGCGTTCTTGCCGTCCTGACTGGTGCCGCCCCACTGAGGGAAATAGCTGTAATCACACATATGGGATGCCTTGTAGGCGGTGTCGGCGCATCTCTGCCTCATCTCGTCGGTGCGGTAGTACAGGCCGTTCTCGTCAACCAGATAGTCAACACCCTCCACACCCCAGAAACGCAGGTCATGCAGTTCCTGATCCATGCAGATATCCACCATAAACTTAAACGCCTTGTCGGGGTCCTTGCAGTCCACGGAGATAGCTATGCCGCTGGCCTGGTTTACGGTGTCGCCGTAGGTATGCCATCTGTTCTCCATGCCCGGCTCGGTAGTCAGTCCCAGAGGCACATAATTGCAGCCCTTTTGATCAAGTCCCTGAGACTTGAACACATCGTTCACGGTGTAGGCAAAATCCCACCACTGGTCGACCATGCCCAGCACGCGGCCGGTGGACAGCTTAGCTATGTACTCGTCATAGGTCTGGGTGAAACTCTCGGGATCTACAAAGCCTTTCTGATACTCCTCGTTCAGCTTTTTGAAATAAGCGATTGTATCCTCGGAAGTGTTGTAGTCCTCCACCGTCATGGTAGCCTTGTTAACCAGCACGGAACCGTCATTGGGATAACCGCCCAGGAACTGGCCCGCGTTCTCCAGACAGAAATATCTCCAGTCCTCACAGAGAATGGTATAGGCGATATTGGTCGTGCCGTCCTCCATGGTGGGGTTAGCCTCCATGTATCTCTCCAGCAGATCAAAATATTCGTTCATGGTCTGGATCTTTGGATAGCCCGCCCACTCCAGCACTCTCACCTGAATCCAGAACGCCTCGTCATTGTGCGTAGTGGCCTTGCTCTCCCCATAGGTGTTGCCGAAGGGATTGATCCAATAGATATGACCGTCCGGCTGACGGAACTTATCCCATTCCTCCTGGGTAAACCAGGTGTCTCTGAACTCGGGATACTGATCTATATAATCGTCCAGCGGTAACAGCGCGCCCGCGTCCACCAGCATGGACATATCATCACTGTCAATAAAATCGGGATATTCGCCGCCCGCGATCAGAGTACCCGTGGCCTCGGATGCGGTCTGGCCCGTCAGCCAGGTCTCCTTTACTCTGACACCTGTCTTCTCGGCGATGATCTGGGCGATTTCATTGTCGTCATTCTTCTCGGAGCCGGGCATGGTGATAAAATAGGAAAACTCGGTTATCTCGGTATTGCCGCCTGTGCTGCCAGTTTCCCCGGAGCCCCCGGTATTCTCGGTGGCAGTGCTGCCGGAATTTCCGCCGCCCGCGTTGCCGCCGCCATTGCCTCCCTCTCCCCCCTGGTCTCCGCATCCTGTCAAAGCGGATATTGCCATAACGGAAACCAGAAACATGGAAAGTAATTTCTTTTTCATAAATTTCTCCCTCCTACTGTTAGATTTTGTTTAGTCAGTCAGTATACTTCCTACGCTATAATTGTAGATTTAGCACGACATATTCACAACCAGACAAACTATAGGAAAAACCCTACAAATTATAGTTGCACAATGTCATCCATGATTTGCAGGGCTTTTTCGTCAACATGCACTATGTCCGATTCTGCTTTCTGTATTTGGTGGGAGTGCATCCCTTCATAGCCAAAAAACGGTTGATAAAATAATCGCTGTCCCTATATCCCACTTTTTCCGCAATCTCGTAGATCTTCATGTCCGTGTGCAGCAGTAGCTCCTCGGCCCGCTCCATTCGGATGCGGTTCAGGCGGTCCTTGAAAGATTCGCCGTATTGCTTTTTAAAGATCTGACCCAGATAGGCCGCATTGATAAAATACTTGGCTCCCATATCCTTCAGTGTCAGATTCTCCCTAAAGTTCGATCTCATATCATTCTCTATCTGTCCCAGAACCGCCTGGGACTGGTTTCTGCGCAACTGCATCAGATAGTCTCCATAGTCCATAAGCATTCTGGTCATGGCTTTCCCGCCATCCTCCATGTCCGTCTGTTCAAACGCGCAGCGGCTGATAAAGCGCAGCACTTCATGCTGATCGATGTTCTCGTCGATCCCTGTGGCAAGCCTGAGCAGCTTTACAAACAGATATCGGAAAACCATATTGACGCTGCGGCTCTCCAGACAGCACAGTTCGCCGAACAGTTTCCCCGCGCCGGAGGCGATGGCATCCTTCTGGTTGTGCTTGACCATATGTACCAACTCGTCCACACCTTCTCTGTCCACCTGTTTCTCCAGTAATCCCCAGTCGTTCTCTTCTATGCCCTCCAGATCTTCCCCTGATTCCAGCCCCAGCAGCAGCCGGGCCATCCGCACCGTTCTGACGGAGTCAGCGATCCTCTCCAGGCTCTCCACTTTGCCACCCACCACCAGCCGCACAGGGAATCCCATTCCCCGGGTTACGCGCTCTTTCAGCCGCCCCTGATATTCCTGTTCCGTAAGCCCCCCTGACGCACCGAGAAGCTCCTCGCTATAGAGGATTGCCACGTCATGGTTCTCCCCCTGGACCGAGATATCAAAGATACACCTGTATTCCTCCCCCGGCAGTTCCTTAAGACATTTCTGATAGAGCTGCTTTTGCAGCCTCCTGCGCTCTTCCTTAGGCAAAGCGCAGGTCATGGCTCCGTCCTCCACCTCCACACAGATATAGCGGCATCCATGACACTCACCCAGATACTGCCTGACGCATTCCCGGTTCTCCTCGTCATATTTACCTCTTATCAAAGCGATCATATTGCGGGTAAAAAACTCCTTCGCGATCAGGGAGTCATCCCTTTCCTTACGCCTTTCCTCCTCCTTAAGAGCCCTGACTTTTCTCAGCACATGTATCAGTTCTTCACAGCTGATTGGCTTTAAGAGATAATCCATACAGCCGTATTTCAATGCCGTTCTGGCATACTCAAAGTCACTGTACCCGCTCATCATAACGAAATACGTCCGGGAAATCCCCCTTTTGCGCGCCTCCTCCAGAAAGGCAAGCCCGTTCATCTGGGGCATACGAATATCCGCCAGCACCAGATCCGGTTGCGCCTGCTGTATGGCTGCCAACGCCTCCCGGGCGCTGCCTGCCTTTCCGGCAATTTCAAACCCCTCCTTTTCCCAATCGATCAATACGGGCAAGCCCTGCAGGATATAAGGCTCGTCATCCACCAACAGCACTTTCAACATATTTCCACCCCTTCCTCACCTGCCTGCGGACAGCGCTTTCGCCGGGCCACCTGGAGGGGAATCCGGATCGTCACCAGCGTGCCGGCGCCGGTTTCGCTGTCCATCTCAAATTCCACCTGACCGTCCAAAAACAGTTTCAGCCGCAGCGCCGCATTCAACATACCCACGCTCCCGCTTTCCTTCAACATCTCGATATTGACCTCGTTCATCTCCCCGGTCAGGCGGCGGCATGCTTCCTCCGGCATCCCCTGCCCGGTATCCTCCACCTCCAGCACCAGATTGTCCCCGTCTTGAGACACCCGCACAAATACCCAGCAGGCGGCCTCCTTTTTCTCCGTCCCATGAACGCAGGCATTTTCCACAAACGTCACCAGCGTAAGCCTGGGTAGCCTGTACTGCCCGCATTCGCTGGGGTCGCTTATCTCATAGCACAGCCTGTCTCCAAAGCGGTATTTCTGAAGCTCCAGATAGGCTTTCACAAAATTAATCTCGTCCTCAATGGTCACATAGTCATTGCCCCATATGACATTCTGTCTCTGCATCACCGCAAGCCTTTCCACCATGTCGGCCGTCTCATACTCCATTTTTATCACGCTGTGCATACGTATGCTCTCCAGCGCGTTGAACAGAAAGTGTGGGTTTATCTGGCTGTGCAGCGCCAGCAGTTCGGCCCTCTGTCTGGCGATATCCTGTTCCTGGCGTTTCAATCGGTTCTTATACTCGTTCTGGATCAGATTGTTCATCCGCCCCGCCATCTCATTATAAGAGCGCATCAACAGGCTGATCTCATCACAACCGCTGATCCCGGGAAGCTGGTATAACTCGTCCCTCTTCGTCCTGCAAAGCACTGCCTCCAGTTCCTGTAACCGCTCGGTAAAGGAGCGGTTGATCAGGTTCATCAGAGCAAAAGGCAGAAAGATGTTAAAAAAGATCAGAACGCAGAACAATGGCATATTCTTGCGCACGGCCTCATAAGCCACATTCCTCTGGGACATGACATAAATGTCCCAGCTGTTGTCCAGCATACGGATGGTCTTATGGGCTCCCGCTTTGGCCGCCGTAGCGGCAGACATGGTTTCAAAGGGCATATAGATACCTCCCTTACCCTCGTTGGAAAAGAGAATCCTGTCCCCCTCACAGACATATACTGTAGAGCCGTACTTGGCGTTTATGATGGCCCTGAGTATATCGCTGTAATCCCAATCCAGACGCAGGACGGCCTCCTGATCGCCGCCGCCCATATAGTCCATGCGCCGTATAAAAGATATGGTTCTTCTGTTTTCCCAGTTGACTTTGGCAAAATCGGCATACAGTAGTATCTCTTTGTCCTGCCCCTTAAATGTCTGATACCATTTTTCTCTTTCCGCCTTCTCCAGCCTCTGAAAATTCCCGCCGTTGACCACCCCCTCCGCATCCGTATATATCACCACACTACAGTCGTTGTTACTCATCAGCAGCGTAAACAGAGATACTTTGGCAAAGTTCAGGTGCCGGTTATAGTAATCCAGCGGGGAAACGTAGGTACTGCTTATAAACTCGTTTACCTCCCGGTTCTTATAGATGTCCTGCATCAGATTCACCAGCTGGGCGCTGTAACTCATGATGGTGTACTCCACAGAGTCCGCGATATTGCGCATTTCCTGCAGACTTTCCTGCTGCTCCGCATGCATGATGACCGCAGCCACCACACTGTCTGTCAGAAGAAGCGGCAGGATTACGCAGCATATCTGCATAATCCGCAGCTTTTGCTTTAGTTTCAGTCGGTTCAGCCAGGCCACCAGGCGGCTTACCTTCCTATTTTTTCTCATGACGTTCTCTCCGGTATTCACTCTACTTTCCCACCTTGAAGACCGATATTTCCGTTTTCAATCCGTCCATATTACCGTTCAGCGGCACCGGCCCGGTGATTTTCCTGTTTTGGGTCGTTTGCCTTGCCGGCATTTTTTGTTTTGTATTTTGTTGTATTGTGTTCATTACTCTCTGCTCTTTCTTTTTGACTATCACCAAAAGATCTTATATATCAGCAATTGGGGAAATTAAAGGGTAACTTTAAGACAGCCAAGCCGTCAGCCAGGCTTCCTGGGTTAATGTATAAGAAGTAATGACTTGTAAACAAGGATTATTTTATCATAATATGTAGAAAAAGTCCATAAAGTTCCAATCAAAATTTATGGCAAAAAAATTTCCGGGTCCATCCCGCCGTTGCAGGAGAGATGGACCCGGAATTAACCTATTACTTTACTTGCAGATCACCGGCTGATCCAGATATTCGGTTTTTATCACTATATAGGGGAAAGACGGAGACTTATTTCCTTTTTCCGACACATCCGGCCCCAGCAGCGTGGTCTGGACATGAATAGCCTCCTCCGTCAGGTACAGTTCATCCACTGTGATGCTGTAGCCGCCGGTCTCCTGCCTTCCGTAACCCACGCATATGTATAGATTCTTATTGTCGGAGTAGGTCATCTTAAAGGTTTCCCCTTTGCGCTCCTCGATCATGGTGGCCAGCTCCGCAGGCACCATCTCCTCCCCAAGTATGGTAAAATCCAGATCCCGCAGCTTGACTTCCTCCGTGCTCATCAGGCCGCAGCCGCACAAGCCGCACAGCAAGCCCAGACACAACAGCAGCGCCGCCGCCTTTTTCCCACTCTTTAAAATATGCTGTCTCATAATGGTTCATCCCGGTTGTTTTAATTAAACTTATGTACACATCCGGGAAAATATGCTATACTGAGTGAAATGCGGATTTTCACATAGGAGGCCTTATGATCAGATTTATACTGGTATTACTTTTTGTCTTTCTGTTTTTGATATTGTCCATGCCCCTGATGCTGGCGGAGTGGATCATAGGAAAGTTCAATCCACAGCTGCGGGACAAAAGCTCCCTGGCTATCGTCAACTGGGCATTCCGCGGGGTGATACGCATCTCCGGCACCAAAGTCATCGTCAAGGGCGAGGAGAATGTGCCCCGGGATACCGCAGTGCTGTATGTGGGCAATCACCGGAGCTATTTTGATATCATCCTGACCTATGTGCGGGTTCCCCGGCCCACCGGCTATGTGGCAAAATTGGAAATGCTGCGGTACCCGCTGCTGAATGTATGGATGCACTTCCTGCACTGCCTGTTTCTGGACCGCAAGGATATCAAAAAGGGCTTGAAAACCATATTAAAAGGTGTGGAAAAGGCAAAGTCCGGCATCTCCATCTGTATCTTCCCCGAGGGTACCCGCAACGGCACCGATCAGGACTTCCTGCCTTTCCACGAGGGAAGTTTCAAGATCGCGGAAAAAGCGGACGTACCGGTCCTCCCGATCACGATGGTGGGAACCAACGGTATCTTTGAGGATCATATGCCCCGCATCAAAAGACAGACTGTGATCATAGAATACGGCAAGCCTTTCCATATCAAGGATCTGGACAAAGACACCCGCAAGAATCTCAGCGCCTACGTACAGGGCATCATGTCCGAAGCTTACCACCGCAATCTGCAGGAATTGGCAGACATGAAAGCCAGTTGAGGAAAAGGGCGGCGGAGTTTTTACAGACGCTTAGAGAGCTGTTTCACCAGTATTTCCGCCGCCTTCTCCACCGTATATATCAAGTCAAAGGTCAGGTCATAATCTTCCCCAGACCTCTGCTATCTGCTTAGTAGCTTTCTCAAAACCCCTTATTTTCCAATACTTCAGCGCCAAAAAATTCGTCCCTAATATGGAAGAAGAGTGGACGGGAAACCGAAAAACCACCGAATATCTGATGGAGCTGTATCCTAATATTGAGAACTGATATGCAAAGTACAGGTTCTGTCAAATCTTTAATCCACCCACATGCAAGCAGCTTAAGCAACCAGATGGATAATCCCTTACCGACTGTAAGGGATATTAACCATAAATATATTATATCAAAAGGAGATAAAACTATGTTCACTTACTTAAAAATGAAGAAACATGAATGGAAGGTCAAGGCGTTTCTCTATGGCGCAGTCGCTGCCCTCCTTGACAACCAGAAGGACGTGCTGGAATTGGTGCAGAAAATGTATATTGCCCTGAAGGACGTTCCCGCCGACGAGCTGCAGAAAGAGTTTGTAGACAGGCTGACGGAGACCATCCATGAAGAAAAAAAGGATGACTGATCTGCCGCCCCGCTGTTGCGGCACCCTGCGCCCAAGGACGGTGAGCCACCACTGACTGTAAGTGGTATTGAACCTATTCATAGTAGACGATTGCGAAACTCTCTCCGCAAGTGACGGGATGTGCATTAAAAAAGAGGCGTTTTGCAATCACCTGTAAACACACAGTAAAAGGAGGTAATTACATATATGGATGATTCTACGATAAAACTCCAGGCAAAACTGGATCAGACAAAATCCATAAAGAACATAAACGCCGATATTGACAAACTCCAAGATAAGATCGTCAAGCTGGAGATCAAAACAGAGATTGATCCGAAGGCAATAAACAAATCCAAATCTCTGCTTCAATACCTGGCCAACGGCGCAAAGAAATTGACGTCATGGTTAAATAGCACCGTTACCTTTGCGAATGTTTTTAAAAAAACTTATGAGGCAATACAGGCTATCAAAGAGCTGGATACAGCACTCACCGACTTAAAGATGACGACGCAAATATCGGATCGCCAACTGGAAAAAATATATCAGTCTGCCAATGACACCGCCCGGCAGATGGGCGTAACAACCAAGGAGATCATACAGCAGACCGCAGCCTGGTCCCGGCTGGGTATCTCCACATCCGAGGCGGCCGCAAAGCTTGCCGAATATTCTTCCATGTTTGCGGCCATATCTCCCGGTATGAGCCTGGATACCGCTACGAAAGGGCTTTCTTCCGTAATGAACGCGTTTAAGATCGGGCTAAAGGATACGGATGCTGTTGTGGACGGCATCATATCAAAGATCAACGTGATCGGAAGTACGCAGACCATAAGCAACAGCGATATTGTGGATTTCCTGACCCGCTCTTCCGCCGCCATGGCGGCGGCAAACAATACGCTGGATGACACCATTGCCCTGGGCGCTGCCATGGTGGGGATCACTGGAGACGCCGCTGAGGCAAGCCAGATACTAAACAGCGTCAGCACGCGGCTAAACGGATATGATGGGGACACCGGGGAGTTTATCGGCGGCATTGACCAATTGTCCGGCAAGATCTCTAACCTGACCAAAACGGCATCTACTCCGGACGGCATCAGTCTTTTCTCCGATGAGACAAATACCCAGTGTAAATCCACGCGCCAACTGTTACAGGAAATCTCCGAAATATACGATCAGCTTGGAGATCGGGAACAGATTCAGCTGCTTGAGACTCTGACCGGCGGCCAGGACAGCCAGGCCATTGGCGCTATCCTGGGCAACTTTGACACAGTGACTTCCTCTATGCAGTCTATGGCAAATTCGGCAGGTAACGCCGGAGCCGAGATGGCAGTGGCTATGGATTCCATCGAATTCAAAATGAATAAGATCAAGGAAACCGGTACAGGGATCGCCCAGAATCTGTTTGGCCGTGAAGAGATAAAGTTTGTTTTGGATGTCATCGGATCGCTGGGAGACGGGCTGGACTGGCTGACAGATAAATTGGGGCTACTGGGCAGTATCGGCCTGGGCGCCGGATTATTCACCGGGATCAAAAACGTCGGCAACCCTAAAATGTTTGGGTTCTCTTTTGCTTAAGAATATACCGACAGTATGTCAGTTCTGCTGGATACAGCAGTTTAGGGCATACCGCCCATGAGATACATGGATGTAAATGAACAGGCAATATGCTGGGAAAGCGGTAAAACTCACACTACTCTCCTGCTCTGGCGACAGAGCAGGCTACAGTGACAATGTGTGAACTCCGTGGGTCAGCAGGGACAGGACTCTCGCAGTCAAGCCCTCACTGTAGCGACAACCCTGAGTAAAAGTAAGATGCAACGCTGCTTTTATAATATGCGCTCGGTACTGGGTGTTGCTGATACCTTAAATTCAGTAAGGATTTCTCCTAGCCGTAGGTGGAAGAAACGGAGAACTGGCAAAGCCAACCACCTTGTAAGAAACTGCCCTTCCATTATTCCGATTTTGGAAATATATCAGCCTATAACACACCAACTGGTTTGCAAGAAGACAATTATTATGAAATGATGTATGACTTAATGGATTATGTGAATAAAAAAGGACTCACCACAAGGCAAGCCCAAAGTTTATTTACTGACTGTGCAGATATGATTTTAGATGTAAATCTAACAGATAATGGAAATGATAAAATATCAGATACAGATAAAATCGTTAATGAAATTGACAAGTTATCACGTACTATAATGGGATTATCATTAAATTTATAATTCTAATTCACCAATAAGAAACTTCTCACCTGCAATTGTTGTGTCATGAATTTCGCTTTTACCAACGATAATAACATTTCCATTCATAGAAATATTTGCTTCGATAAGACGATATTTATGACACTTCAATAAATTATAAACAATTTCATTTTTTTGGTACTTTTCATCTTTTGAAAGTTCTGTAATTATGGTTGATAATCCGATCTTTGACAATACGATATTCCTACTGTCTTCATCAATTTTCACATTTGTATTTTCGGATATATATTTTATTATATCTTTCATACATTGTTTATTTGATTGCATTAGCAAACCCTCCTATGTAGTTTATGATAGGATAATTTTACCATATATCTATAAATTATAATAGACAGAACATTCGTTTTTACAGAAAATGCTGTATAGATCGCATTAAAAATTTTAGTGCAATCTATAGAGTATTTTTACTCTTGTAACTATTAAGTTTTTTAGAAAGGAAGTGGTTTCATATATGATTTAGTTAAACTTACTTATCATATTCTAATTCGGTAACTCTAAAAGTGTCATCATCTTGCATTAAAATGTATATTGTTGCTAAATTAGTATTTGAGTCTTCTCTCACTACATTACATCTATATTTGATGTATATTGTGCCAGTTTCAGGTGTGTTGTTTATCAAATTAATTGCCAATATATTAGAATGTTTTGACATAATTAGTTCACAATATTCATCTACAACTTTTTTAATTTCTTCTATTTGAGAATCGGATAAGATAATTTTGTTTTGCTCTTCATAGTCGTTTTTTGACTTATGATATGTACAGTAATTCCCATCGCCATATTGACCAAATTCAATTCCATTATAACAATCAGTTTCTGAGCATGTATGTTTTTCACAATATGAACCATTAAATGTTTCATGACCAATTTTATAACTTATACAAGGTTCATTACAATTTTCGGCTTTGCATATATTTATTTTATTTTTAGAATCATAATAGTTGTTGATTGTGTATATTATTATAAATGTTATAATCAGCATGATAATTGATAATGTTATTGTTTTTTTATCTTTCATAAATAAAACATCTCCTATATTTACAAATTTCCCTCTCCACAAGGGAACCAATATCCTCTCTCCACAAGAGGACGTTATGCTCTCCACAAGTATAACACATAATAGTACGATATTCAAAACAATTAGACAGAATTTGGAAGATGTTTATATTGCTGGAAGAAAAATAAACGAACTCAACAATTTAAGATTAAATGCTACAAATATAACTGCATATGCAACAGCTTTAAAAGAATTAAATGCAAAGCAAGCAGAATTGGTTTTATCGACACAGGGGCTTACTATTGCTCAAAAACAGGCGATTTTAACACAGGCAGAAGCTAATTTAATTGCTACCAAAGCTGGTGTTACCTTAGCAAACCAAAAAGAATCTGCTTCTTTATTAGCGAGTATAGGTGCAAAAATTAAAGGTGCTGGTACTGCGCTAAAAGGGCTTGGTACTGGTATTTTAACTATTGCACAGGCACATCCTGTTATTGCTGGTATTACAGCAGCATTAGCATTATGTGGTGGTGCGGCATTAGTAAACAAAGTCAAACAAGAAAAAGCAGCTAAAGCAATAAAAGAAGCTTATGAAGAAGCGAAAAATGCAATTGATGAAATTAACAACAAATATTCAACAAATTCTTCGCAAGTAAAAGAAATATCTAAGGAGTATGCTGAGTTAGCACAAGGAGTAGATTTACTTACAAATTCAAATAAAAATCTTTCTACCGAAAAACATGAGAGATTTTTAGAGTTGAGCAATCAGTTGTCTACGCTTTATCCTTCATTAACAAAGAATTTTGATGAAAATGGAAATGCTATTCTTGATTTATCTGGTGATGTAAATACTATCGTTGGTTCATTAGATGACTTAATCGAAAGACAACGTGTATTAGCAAATCAAGAAATCATGAAACAGATGCCAGATTTGTTTGCTGGTTATTCTAATAATATTGCTGATTTAAAAGAACAAAAAGAAGAGGCACAAAAAACAAGGGACGAAATTCAAAAAGCATATGAAGAAATAGAAAACTATGGTATTTATACTGCTTTTGATATTAATGGGAATGCAAAAGATGAGAATGATGATCCAGTTGCTTTAAAACTTGGACAATATATTTATTTACTTGAAAAACTAGGTATAACTGCAAAACAAGTAAATTTAAAAGATAGCATGGGTCAAATCATTGGCTATAAATTGGAATTAGAAGATGGTGGCGATATACCAAATCTTTCTGGTATAAAAGATGCTTATGTATCTGCATTTAACAAGGCATCTGACGATGTAAAATATGCCGAACAACAGTTTGAAGCTGAAACATCATCTATTAACCAATATTTGAATACATGGCTACAGACTGAATTTTCTTATAATCAAATTGAAGATAGTGGATTACAAAAAGCAATACAAGACACACTTTTCAATTTTGATTGGTCAAGTTTACCAGAAGGAATTGACAAAAATGATTGGGAAGCAGTTAGTGAATATTTAAGACGCAATATTTTATTCTCAATAAACAATATCAATGACTCAGATGTATCAAAGGCTTTAGCCGATATATATTCTGGAAGTTTAAATTCTGGTGAATTACTGGATGCTATTGCCAAGGTTCAGGAATATTTTGGTTCAGAACATCCAATTTCCGTTAATTTACAAGCAAAAGTTGATGACACCCAACCACTAATCAACAATGTCAAAGAAAAGCTCCAAGATGATTTTGATAACAAAGTTGGAGAACTCACACTCGAAGAACTGCATATTGCGGCAGAACAGATAGAAGTTCCAGAGGGTACTCTTCTATCTTGGGATAAACTTGTTGCTAAGATTAAAGAAGTTCAAAGTTCAACTTCGAACATTGAAAACCCCATTTCATTGTTTGACATCTTCTCCCTAAAATCCGCAGATGACACCATAACCACCCTCGGCAAGATCTCAGAATCCATCGACACAATCCAAAACGCATACAAGACACTCTCTGATGCTATAGACGAATACAACGAGGAAGGCGTGCTTTCTATCGACACCTTACAATCTGTAATCACTCTTGGTGACGACTGGCTTGATTATCTGGTCAACGAAGACGGCGCATTAAAGCTGGATAAGGAATCCTTGGAGAATCTTACAATAGCACGGCTTAATCATATGCGCATTCAAGCGATCAACAATGTCATTGACAACGTATCAAAAATTGAATCTGATGCAGAAGCCAATGAATATCTTGCGTCAACGAATTATGCTCTTATTGACTCTTATGAGACGCTTGCAGAATCAAAATTAAAAGATGCAGCAGCAAGTATGCAAGCCGCTGTCGCCGCAGGAACTTTGTCACAAGAAAATATGGATGCTGCTATGGATAAGGCCACCGCAGATATCTCTAAGA
>CAJTMX010000023.1 GCA_910577235.1 uncultured Acetatifactor sp.
AATTCTTATCAAAAAAGATTTTTACCCATAGACACAGAATTTTTTACAGCCTCTTGCGAGTTGGGGTAATTCACTATAATTCACATGCGATTTTTGATAGATTGGAGTTTTTCACTCCAGGGTGCAAGCTCTGCGAGCTGATTATCGGTCATCTCTTTCGTTGGCCGATGGTCCAACAGAAATTTCAGATATCCGTAAACATTCAGGTCATGCGCCTTTGCCATCTCAACCATTGTATAGACTACAGCACTGGCATTGGCTCCTTCTACAGAATCACTGAACAGCCAGTTCTTCCTGCCGACCGCAAACGGACGGATCGCGTTCTCGCTGAGATTGTTTGTGAAGCTGCAGCGGCCATCCTCCAGATAAGTATGTGCTGTTTCCCGCCGGTTAAGAACATAATTCACCGCTTTATCCATGCGGGTATTTCTGACTGGCTTTTGCTGCTCAAGCCACGACCAGAAAGCCTCCAGATGAATAATCCGGGTGGTTTTGAGCCACCTGTCCGGTCGAAGTGAGCCACCGTTCCGTTTTTGAGTGAGCCACTATTCCGGCATCATTGAGCCACACTCTTGATCTGATTAGAATGAATGTATGCGCAGAAATGCGTAAATTCATTTTAAGGAGGGTCAAGATTATGACCAAGTATCGAGAAATCCTAAGATTGAAAGGCTTAGGATTCAGCGAGCGGAACATCGCACTATCTGTTCCATGTTCGCGCAACACCGTCTCCAAGGTGCTTAAATGCGCTAAGGAACGCGGGATTTCATGGCCGCTTTCAGACAGCACGACTGATGGGGATTTAGAAAAGCTGCTATCTCCATCCGCACCAGCGGTCACTTCAAAGCGGATGCCTGATTTTGCCTACATCCGCAAGGAACTCTTAAAGAACGGCGTTTCCAAGAAGCTCCTGTGGACGGAATACATGGAGGACTGCCGCCAGGCCGGTGACGAACCGCTCATGTATTCGCAGTTCTGCTATTACATCCAGCAGGACGAAAACAAACGCCGTGCCACCATGCATATCAACCGCAAACCTGCGGAGCAGGTGGAGGTTGACTGGGCTGGCGATACCGCCGAACTGATCGATCCTTATACCGGAGAGACCGTACCTGTGTATATCTTTGTCGGCGTGATGACATACAGCCAGTATGCGTATGTGGAAGCGTTCCCCGATGAGAAACAGCAGTCATGGATTGATGCCCATGTCCACATGTATGAGTATTTCGGCGGCGTTGCAAAGATTCTTGTGCCGGATAACTGCAAGACAGCGGTCATCCATAACGGCGGCTGGAAAGACCAGAGGATCAACACCGTTTACCATGAGATGGCCAAGCACTATGGCACGGCAATCATTCCTGCCCGCGTCAGGACGCCGAAGGATAAGCCGAATGCCGAGGGCACTGTGGGAAACATCTCCACATGGATCACAGCCGCCCTGCGTAAAGAGCAGTTCTTCACGATTGCGGAATTGAATGCCGCGATCAGAGTAAAGCTGGAAGAGTTTAACAACCGCCATTTCCAAAAGAAAGAAGGCTGCCGGTATGAACTCTTCCGCGACGAAGAAACTGCCATTGCTGGCGCCATTATCTGCAGCCCGTTATGAACTGGCGGAGTGGAAACAAGCCACCGTTCAGTTCAATTATCACATATCCGTTGATGGAATGCTATACTCAATTCCATACGAATACATCGGAAAAAAGGTCGATGTGCGGATAACGGGCACAGTCATCGAGGTTTTCTATAACCAGAACCGTATCGCCTCCCACAGGCGCTTATACGGTCGTAAAAATCAATACAGCACCGTACATGAGGTCTCCCGGATCAGGCAGAGTGTTCTGGTGAGCAGGACAGGATCCGCATCATTGCTGATGCGGATTGTTACATCATTCATGAACACTTCAATCGTATGGGAATTGTCAAGGTTCGTTTGGTGCATCTGCGATGCTATATGCTGTTCCGGAAGGTGATCCGAAACAATGTCAATGGGAACCACGTCCTGCTTTGAACGCGGGATCTCACAATGACCATAATTCGGTGCCGGAATCTGATCCGCTGCTGTTTTCCTGCAGCGGCTGACCCAGTTATAAAAAGTGCTTACAGCGATACCGTTTTCACGGCACCAGTCAGCATCTGTCATGCCGCTTTGGCGGCATTCATTGATAAGCCTGATCTGTTCCGTCATCGGAACACGAGTTTTGCGAGTAGTTGCCATAACCAATCCTCCGTAATTGTAGTGAAATAGTCTAACTATCTTCCATTTACAATCATAGAGGAATTCATGAGATTAGAAAAGCCGCAGGAATATTTGGCGCTTACGGTCAATTTGTTTTACTTTATGGCATATGCGTCTGTGAAACTTTATTGTTGAAAATGGCGGGAGTCAGCAGATGCAGGGGTCCGCCCTCCGAGATTCTGAAACTATTTCAATTTCAGATTCGGAGAGTAGAAATGGCAGAAAAAGAATATTTCTTGTACATAGAAGGAAAGAGGATTGAGGTTACAGAGGAGGTCTATCGGGAGTATTACCGGGGAGAGCGCAGGGAGCGTTATTTTATGGAAGACCTGAAACGTGGGCGGACAGTTACTGACCCGGAGACAAAGGAAAGCCGATATGTGCCTGGGCGTGAGGATTCCTATGAGCGTCTCTTGGAGGCAGGCAGGGACTTTCCCGCACCGGGGGAATCCCTAGAGGAACATATTGCGTGTTCCGTCCTTTTGGAACAGGCAGTGGGAAGCCTGGGGCAGGAGGATCAGGAGCTCATCAGGGCGCTTTATTACCATGGGATGACGGAGAGGGAGGCGGGTGAGGCTTTACATATCCCAAAAACCACGCTCCGGCGCAGGCGTGACAGTGCTCTTTCCAGGCTGAGAAAAATTTTGGAGGGAAAATAAAATTTCTTTCCAGAAAGCGGACCAGAGGGGTTCCCGTGGCGGCTAAATATATGAGGGGATATTTTTTCCCTCTTAAGAGACTTGGAAGCGGAACCTTGAAAAATAACGGCGTCAGGCCGTTCATATCAATATCCAGGACACATTACCTGTCATGGCCGTGGGAGCGGCAAGCGGATCAGGCACGGACGCGGTGACTGCCTGCGGAACGGGGAGGGGTTCCCTCCCTGCCCGTCAAGAAGATGACATCAAAGGCACGAGCGGGAAACCGGAGAGCCTGTACCGGCGTGTGGCGCACGCTGGGAACGCGACGACCCATGACAGGGAAAACGCAATGTCCCGTTCCTCCAGGGTGAAAGGGGGATGCTGTGGGCATGGTCTGGGCAGCTTAGTCAACTGCCGCCGCCTGCCGTCAGTTTTGCGGGCCTGAAGCCGGAGGCCGGCCTGGATATTCCCTGTGGAAACTTGTTTCCGCATATGCCGGGGGTGAGAAGTAGGGCGGTCATGCCGCCTGAGAATACGGCATGTAAATATAAATGAACATAGCTTGACGGGAGACTGCGCCGATGGCGGGCCATTTTACGCCTGCCAGGGCAGTCTTTCGTCTGTGATAACAGCGGCAGGAGGGCACGGCTCTTCCTGCCATATCCTTGCGGGATGCAAGACCTGACACCACAAGTGGGGACATTTCTATTCCTGAGGGCAATGAGACCGGTGTTATGCCTAAGGCTGATTGAGGTCGGGAGCGGGCATTTGGCGAATGGCACTGGAGATTTGGTTTGAAAGGAATGTGCCATGCTTGCGGTGCATGGTGTTTCATCTGGCTGGCAGTGGGGCAGGGGAGTAAAACGACAGGGGGGTATTGCCTACATGCAGATTCCAATAGAACAAATACGGATAAAAGAAGGCAGGCGCAGCCTGGACAGCGGCTATGTAAAGGAGCTGGCCGCCAGCATACGGGAAATGGGGCTCCTAAACCCCATTACCATAGACCGGGAGAATGTGCTGATCGCCGGCCTCCACAGGATGGAGGCAGCAAAGATGCTTGGATGGACGGAGATCCCTTGTACGGTCAGCAGCCTGGAGGGGCTGGCGGCTGAACTGGCGGAGATTGACGAGAATATTGTCCGCAGTGACATATCGGCCCTGGAATATGGGGAGATACTCCTGCGCCGGAAAGAAATCTATGAAACCCTCCATCCAGAGACAAAAAACGGTGGGGATCGCAGGAGCGGAAAAACCAGAAGTGCAAAATGCACATCTGATCCTGCCAGGTCGTTTGTGGAGGACACGGCGGAGAAGCTGGGCGTAAACCCCTGCACAGTCAGGAGGCAGATACAGACGGCAAAGAACCTCTCCCCGGAGACAAAGGAGATCATACGGGGGGCGGATGCGAAACTATCCAAAAAGTCAGCGCTGAAGCTTTCCCGTCTCGGGCCGGAACAGCAGAAGGAGGCCGCCACCCTTTTGGCATCAAGGGAAATCCGGTCCGTGGATGAATATGCCGCAAAAGAAAAGGAAGCCCCGGAGGAAATATCTGCCCAGGAGACTTCCTGTGGGCAGCAGGAGCCACCGGAAAAAGGGACTCTGGAGGACGGAGGGATGAACGGGGGACAGCGGGTATCTGCCGCCTCTGCTGATATGCAGAAAGAAGCGGCGGCCAGCCTGAAGGAGATTGTCGCGGAATTAAAGGATCCGGACAAGGACTGCAGCGGCACTCCGGAGAGTTTCCTGGCGGAGTACAGCGCCTTTGTGGGTAAATTCCACCGTGAGATCGGGTGGTACAATGACCCCTATTATGACACGGTGTACCCGGTTCTGACGGAAAAACAGCTTGCACGGCTCAGGGAGCTGACGGATTCCATATGCTCCGTGGCAGAAGAAATGTACCACAGGGCAGAACAAATGTACCACAGGACGGAACATAAGAGGAAAGGCTGAATAAAAATGTGTATTCGGCTATCAGCATAGTGTGCGCCGCAGCGCACAGACAGGCATTATTATATGGGAAGCAACAGAAGAAAACATAATCCCCAGGCAGCAGCAAAAGCAGCAAGGACAGCAGCCAGGACAACAGGGGCGGCGAAGGCGGCAGGGACAGCGGCAAAGATGGCAGCGGCAAAAGCGGTATCCGGAGCGGAGTACCGCAACCCCGGCATTGACCGGGAGATACATACGGACCACCTGACATCGGGCCTGCCTTACCAGAGACCGGTAAACCCGAAGGAGGTTGACCGCCTGATAAGGGAGTGGGACGAGCGTCTCCTGGAGCCGGTCATCGTCAGCTTCCGGGACGGGAAATTCAACGTGGTGGACGGGCAGCACCGGATCTCCGCTATGCGCAGGATGAACAATGGGGACGGCATCATGGTAAGCTGCAAGGTCTACAGCGGGCTGACCTATGAGCAGGAGGCGGCTCTTTGCTATAAGCTGGACAAGGCAAAGAAGCGCCTGAGCCTGTCCCAGGCCACCAATGCCCTGGCGGAGTCCGGGGAGGATGCGGAAATCATGGAGATCCGGCAGCTGACAGAGAACTGCGGCTTTGTATGGGCACTGGGAAAGAGCCGGGGGAAGACCGGGGAGATCGTGACCACCAGGGCGCTGGTGAATGCCTACCGTCTGCTGGGCGGCGCGGCCTTTGTCCGCATGATGAACCTTTTATGGGATGCCTGGGAGGGGGATCCCCGTTCCCTGACGGCATCCATCCTCTCCGGAATGGCGCTGTTTGTGAAAACCTATGAGACGGAGATGAGTGACCGCACCTTTGCCACGAAGCTTTCCCAGGTTGATCCGGACGAGATCAACCGCAGGGGACGGGCGGACTTCTCCACCAACAGCGTGGCCCTGCGCTATGCCAGGGTCATTTTAGAGAAGTACAACGGGCAGAGGGGCGGAAGGAAGCTGCCATACCGCTTCAAAGGGTGATGCGGGAAAGGAATATAGCTATAAGACGGCATCAGAAACAGACACGTCAGTCAAAAACAGACATGGCAGTTGAAAACTGACATTGAGACAAGCGGATGTTTCATAGATTAGAACAAGCAAGACAGGAGGCTGCGCATGGAGACAGCACGGGGAATGGATCTTGCACAAATGAAGGAGGTTGATATACATACGGTTGACAGGGAATCGCTTGTGGACATCAGGGATGTGCAGGTTGACGGGAAGCTCCCCAGGGAGCAGCGTTTTTCCGATTTCCTGCGGCAGATAAGGAACCCTTACTGTTACCGCTGTGGCAAGGTGGTGGTAAAGATCGGTTTTTCGGATACGGAGGCAACACTGGAAGACAGGCTGGAGCATTATCTGGCGGCCATGCAGTGAGGCATGGGGTGTGAAAGGAATGAAGATTTTCTAAGGCTGGAAAGTACCCGGTCTAAAGCGCCAAAGGCATGGCGCTTGAAAATCTAAGCCATTCCTCGAAGAATCGCCAAAGCGGTTCTTCCAAGCGCGATCTTTGCGCTTTGGTTTCACGAATTTGCAGGCAGTACACAGGTCTTTATGAAAAACTTCCCATGGAAATTCTGGCAGGGGAGCATTGCGGATCGACTGGGAGAATGACAAAAGAGGGACGACTTTCACCCGGAGGCTTGACTTTCGCACTTTAAAGTGCTACAATCCTGCTTGAATAAGCAGATCGGTGGGGCCCATTGTGAAAAGTTTTAACGGGAAATTTTTTACATTGGAGGTACCGCCATGGAAAATTTAAAAACAGACCGGATATACCATGCCGCTGTCTATGTGCGCCTGTCCAAGGAGGACGGCGACAAGGAGGAGAGCGACAGCATCGTAAACCAGAAGGAACTCATCAGGACATTCCTGGAGGATAAGCCGGACATAGAAGTCTGCGGGGAGTGGGCGGATGACGGCTACAGCGGGGCGGACTTCGAGCGCCCGAATTTCCAGGGGATGATCCGGGAGATCGAGGCAGGCCGTATCGACTGCGTGGTGGTCAAGGACCTGTCCCGGTTCGGCAGGAATTTCGTGGAGGCGGGGCGCTACATCGACCAGATATTCCCCGCCCTGGGGGTGCGCTTCATTGCCGTCAATGACGGCTTTGACAGTGCAAAGGGCAGGACTTCCTCAGACCGGATCCTGATCCCCTTCAAGAACCTGATCAACGATGCCTACTGCAGGGATATCTCGGTAAAGGTCAGGAGCCAGCTGGAAACCAAACGTAAGAAGGGGGATTTCATCGGCTCCTTTGCCGTGTACGGATACTTGAAAGATCCGGCTGACCGTCATAAGCTGGTAGTGGATGAATATGCTGCGGGCGTGGTGAAGGATATCTTCAGATGGAAGCTGGAGGGCGCAAGCCAGCAGAGGATAGCGGACCGCCTGAACGAGCGGGGGGAATTGTCTCCCATGGAATACAAGCGGTTCTGCGGGATGCGGTATCAGTCTGGCTTCCAGGTAAACGCAAAAGCCAGGTGGACGGCGGTGGCTGTGGGGCGCATCCTGCGTAACGAGTTATATATTGGAACCATGGTGCAAGGAAAGCGAACCACGCCTAACCATAAGGTAAAGAAAACACTGTTAAAGCCCAGTGAGGAATGGGTGCGGGTGGAGGGCAGCCATGAGCCCATCATTGACAGGGAGGATTTCCTTGCGGTGGGGCGGCTCCTGCTGCAGGATACCCGTGTGGCGCCCAAGGAGGAGACAGTCTACCTGCTCTCCGGCCTGGTGTTCTGTGCGGACTGCGGCTTTGGCATGGTGCGCAACAGCGTGTGCCGGAACGGGAAGACCTATGTTTACTATATGTGCGGCAATAACCGCACGGGCGGGAAATGCAGCAGCCACCGCATAAGCGGCGGGCAGTTGGAACAGTCGGTGTTCCTTGCCTTGAAGCAGCATATCGGTCAGACTATGGATATGGACCGAATCCTTGCCTACATAGAGACACTTCCTTACCATCAGGCGGAGGTGGAGAAAGCAGACCGGCAGCTTCTGAGGAAACAGGAGGAGGCGGAGAAGTATACCCGCCTGAAAACCTCCCTATATGAATCCCTCATGGAGGGACTGGTGAGTAAAGGGGAGTATCTGGAACTGAAAGCCCTGTATGACGGGAAGCTGCAGGAAGCACAGGCGGCAATGGAGAGGCTCCGGGAGGAGATGGAGAGTTTGCTTCAGAACCGCATGGGTGGGACTTACTGGATCGAGCAGTTTAAGAAACACCGGAACCTGACGGAACTGACGCGGCACATAGCGGTCACCCTGATCGACAGGATAGAAGTCTGTGAGGACTGCCGCATCCGAATCAGGTTCAAGTACCAGGACAGCTATGAGCGGGCATTGTCGCTCATAGAAAGCGTGGGAAAATTACAGCCGCCTGACACTGCATCCGGAGGGGATGCGGTTTTTCCGGTAAATGAAGCGATTCTTTCCAGAAATGGGATGATCGCTTTCGGACAGGGAGCCAACCGCTCCAAGAAAGGAGCGGTGTAGGATGGCAAGAGTGAGCAGGAAAGCAGCCATATCAGAAGAAAGGGAGAGCAGCCTGGCCGCCAGCCCGGAAAAGATATACAATGCGGCGGCCTATGTGCGCCTGTCCGTGGAGGGGGATAACCTGGAAAAGAACCGGGAGTCCATATCCACACAGCGCTACATGCTGGAAAAATATATTGAAAAGCAGCCGGACATGCGGCTTGCCGCCGTGTTCTGTGACAACGGCGAGACGGGCACCGACTTTGAGCGCCCCGGCTTTGAGCGCATGATGGACGAGGTGAGGCACAGGAAGATAGACTGCATCGTGGTAAAGGATCTGTCCCGCTTTGGGCGCAATTATGTGGAGACCGGGTATTACCTGGAGAAGATATTCCCCTGCATGGGCATCCGCCTGGTGGCGGTGAATGACGGGTACGATACTTTGTCAGGAGATGCGGATGGGATGGTCGTGTCCCTGAAGAACCTGATAAATGACCTATACGCAAAAGACATATCCCGGAAGATCAATTCCACCTTTGAGACCATGCGGGCAAAGGGCCAGATGACCAGCGGGCATCCGCCCTATGGGTATCTGCGCTCCGGAGAGGACAGACACAGGCTGGTGATAGACCGGGAAACCGCGCCTGTGGTAAGGGATATTTTTAGGTGGAGACTGGAGGGACTCGGCGCAGCGCAGATCGCAAGGCGGCTGAACGATAGAGGAGTTCTTTCACCGCCCATGTTCCATTACCGGCATGGGAACAGGAAGGATAAGCCCTCTGGGGTCAGAGCCATATGGAAAGCATACCATATCCGGTTCATGCTGCAGAACCCGGCTTATGCGGGGCATACAGCCCAGGGGAAAGTGAAGGAGTCCCTGAGCGACGGCATCCCCCTGAAAAAGACGGCCCGGGAGGACTGGGTCATTGTGCGGGACACCCATGAGGGGATCATAGACCAGGAAACATTTGAAAGGGTACAGGAGCTGGTGGAGCGGCGGCGTCTGGAAGCACGGGAGATAAGGGGGAAATATGCGACCTCGGAAAACATCCTTAAGGGCTTGCTTGTCTGCGCAGACTGCGGTAAAAAGATGATGCGGCATAAAAGCGTGTCCCCGGCAGGGACGGCAAGGTATGTATTCCAATGCAGCACCTATGCGGAAAACCTGGGCGGCCAGGGATGCAGCATCAAAAGTGTGGGTGAGCCGGAACTGAAGGAGTGTATCCTGCAGTCCCTGCAGATGCAGATCAGATTGGCCGTGGAACTGGAAGAAATGCTGGGGCGGCTGCAGAAGAAGCCGGAATTCAGGGAAAAAGGAAAAGAACTTTCAGAAAGGAAGAAACAGCTGCAGCAGAAGATCAGGCGCAATGTATCCCTGCGGGGCTCCCTGTATGAATCGTTAAGCGACCATACCCTGACGGAAACGGAATACCTGTCCCTGAAACGGCAGTATGAGGAGGAAGCGGAAAGGCTGCGGGGGGAACTGGATAAAACAGAAAAACAGGAGCAGCAGGAGATCAGGGCATTCTCCCCGCAGAATAAATGGCTCGCTGCCCTTAAGAAGTATCAGGAGGGAAAAGCAGATGGGGAGGGGCTGGAGTTATCCCGGCAGATGGCATTGGAACTGCTCAGGCAGATCAGGGTATCCGGGTACAATGAAGTGGAGATAACCTGGAATTTCCAGGACGAGTTTACACGGCTGGCCCGGGAAGCAGGAAAGTATGAAAGAACGGTTGGAAAGGGCGGAGATTTCGGAGCGTCAAAATGCGGTGCCGTGCCATGCGCAGGCGGGGCCGGCAATACCATGGACAGCATGGATGAAGACATAGCGGATGGCATCCATGGGATTGGGGAGGTGGCAGGGGCATGAAGACCATTGCGCTATATATGCGCCTTTCCAACGAGGATGCCCATGAGGGGGAGAGCTGCAGCATCGGAAACCAGCGGGCGCTTCTTCTGGATTATGTCAGAAGCCATGGAGAGTTTGATGGCTGGAACATACTGGAGTTTTTGGACGATGGTTACAGCGGCGTCAGCTTTGACCGTCCCGGCATACAGAAACTCCTTGCCCTGGCCGGAGATACGGTAAACTGTATCATTGTAAAGGATTTTTCCCGGTTTGGGCGCAACCTGGTGGAGGTGGGGGATTACCTGGATCAGATATTTCCGTTCCTGGGCGTGAGGTTCATCGCCGTCAATGAGGGGTATGACAGCGGCCAGGGGATGGGCAGTACCGCCGGCCTGGATGTGTCGTTAAAGGCGCTGATCTATGAAATGTACAGCCGTGACGTGTCTGAGAAGATCCGCTCCGTCAAACACGCCAAAATGCGGAAAGGGGAGTACCAGGGAACCATAGCGTTTTATGGATACAAAAAGTCGGGGACGGAAAAGGGCAGACTGGAGGTTGACGGGCCTGCGGCGGAAGTGGTGCGCCGGATCTTCCGGAGGGCGGCGGAGGGCATCACGCCGACAGCCATTGCGGTGGAACTGAACCGCGACGGCATCCCCTCCCCGTTGATGTACCGGAGGGAAAACCATACAGACTCAGGACATAGCTGGCGGGTGGCGGGGGATATGACCTGCTGGACCCGGGAAAATGTGCGACGCACCTTATGCGATGAGCGTTACACGGGCAGGCTGGTCAGCCATACACGGGCAAAGGAGGACGTTTCTGCAAAGATATCCAAACTCCTGCCAAAAGAGGAATGGATCATAGCGGAGGATGCCCATGAAGCCCTCATATCGAAAGAATTATTTGAACAGGCGCAGACCGTTTTGAGGCATTGCCGCCATACGAAAACGCCTCAGAAACCGTACCAGCGATTCCGGGGGCTGCTGAAATGCGCATACTGTGGCAAGGCATTGTCGAAAAGCGGGAAAGAGGCATATTATTACTGCACCACCAGAAAGGTGCTGCCGGAGGCTCCCTGTGCATGTGTCAGGATAGGTGAGAAAGAATTGGAGGAAAGCCTGCTGGAATCCTTGCGGATTCAGGTACAGCTTGCGGGACAGCCTGAGGAATCACGGCAGGATGGCCGGACAGAGCAGAGCATCCTGCAGGAAAAACTCCGGGAATGCCAAAAGGAGGCGGACCGATGCAAAGCCAGACAGGCAGCGGCCTTTGAGGATTATGCGGAGGGGCGCATCCGAAAGCAGGAATACCTCTCACGAAAAGGGGAGATAGCCGCCAGACAGGACGAAATTACCAAGCAGTATAAAGAAATATCTGATAAACTCGCAGAGGCGGCACAAAGTAAGAACAGGGAGACCGTGAACTTAGGACGGTATGCTTTTGTAAAGGAACTGACGCGGGAGATGCTGGAGGAGCTGGTAAAGGAAATTCGGATCGGGAAGGAAAATTCCATAGAGATTGTTTGGAACTTCAGGGAATAGCAGAGTGCTTTCAGACGTTTGGGAAACATATTTTTTTATGTATGTCTTGACACGAGCCGAAGGGCACACGGTGGGAAATCATACTTACCATCATCCGGATATGTCCTCCATTTCCGATAAGGAGACTTTTGCCAAAGAGATGAACGATGTGGCAGCGCTGTATCAGCAGATCACCGGGGAGGAGATGACCGCTTTTTATCGGCCGCCTCAGGGAAAATACAGTACCGAGAATCTAAAGATGGCTCAGGAAATGGGATATACCACCTTTTTCTGGAGTCTTGCCTATGTAGACTGGTACCAGGATAAACAGCCTACCCATGAGGAGGCATATGACAAACTGCTCTCCCGGATACACCCCGGAGCGATAGTACTCTTACATAGCACCTCTCAGACCAATGGAGAGATCATGGATGAACTGCTGACAAAGTGGGAGGAGATGGGTTATACTTTCAAGCCCTTGTCAGACCTGGTGGAACAGTAAATCCTGTGTATGCGCGGACGCAGCGTCTGACATACTGTCTGCGGAGATAAATAAGGGTCAGATTCCGCTTGGGAACCTGACCCTTCATATTTTCATAAGCCATATTACTGAGCTGTACCGAATACGGAGCTTTTCTTTACCAGATACGCTCCGCCAAAGCAAAGGCCTGCGCCCAGAATGAACAGAGCGGGCAGAGCCAAAGGCTCTCCTGTCTTGGGTACGTCGTCGTACTCGCCGCCCGGAGCTACAGGAACTACAGGAGCCACGGGCGTGGTGGGAACCACAGGCGCTACAGGAGCTACCGGTGTGGTGGGAACCACAGCCGGGTCAGTGGGAACCACAGGTGCTACAGGAGCCACCGGCGTGGTGGGAACTCCAGGCAGTACAGGCGCAACACCGGGAGGCAGTAAGCTGAATTGGCTGGGGTCTGTTTTCAGGATGCCCTTTTCCTGCCGGAAGGAATTGGCCTGGAAATTGTATAACTCATTATATATCTTCTCAGAGTCTCCGGTTCTTACATAGGCAACGGTACCTACAACGGCAATAGTCTGCTCGCCGGAGCGTTCCTTTGTGATATAGAGATTTTGCACGTTGTTGTTGAAGTTGGCTACGGCGTTGTCGTACACAAACGCGTCAGTCACATCTCCGTTGACAACGCCCACACTGTCCCTAAGCACATACACGGTGTCAACACTTTTGGCGCTGATCACAGCGGAGTGGGAGTGATTGAAAGTGATGTTACTCAGGCGTACCGTTGACAGATCCAGATTCAGTGAGTGGTCGCCGCTCTCTACCACTATGATATCTCCGTCCTTGATGAACTGCTTTAAGTAGTACAGCTCCCGGTGCCCCATGTTATTGTCGTCCCAGCTCCCCACATGATATCGCCATTCGCCGTTGGCCTCCACATATTTCAGCGAGTAGGTGACGGGCTCCTCCGCGGATACCTGTAGTTTTGCGGCACCCGGCATCAGAAACAACAGTGCGGCGGCCGCCAGCAGTGATACAAAAGTTCTCATTTTTTTCATGTTTTTCTCCTTTCATGAATAATGCAAATTTTACTCCAATAATGTCATGCCGCGCACAGTGCTGTCCGATACGCGGACTCGGTACCATAGCAGTCATCTGTCAGCGGAAAGGGGCGTAGTTTTCTTCGTAGCCGGTCTCCCGGGCCACCACCACAAAACGCCCGTGATCCACATGGTAAGAACAGGTGGAGAGAGTCAGGAAATGATCTCCGAACTCTGCCGTTACTCCGGTGTCATACAGGGAAAGAGCCTTGATATTGTTGTAGAAATCGTCAAACTCCTCCTGTGTATCCGCCTGAAAGAACTGATAAAACTTAAAGACCTGATCTGTCTTTCGGTATACCTGCGAGGGAAAGACGGCGATCACTTCGTAAGTGTGAACCCCTTTTTCCGTATGAAGATACATTTCCCGGTGTTCCCGAAAGTAATCTTCCTCCTTATACTTGTCCAATTCCCCAAACATAGCGCCGGATTTCATGTTGTGTCCGTGAATGATCAGATTGGTGGTCAAAGGATCTACACAGCTGTCCGTATCCAGGATCAGGCAGCCGTTCTGGTCACTGCCGCCGTCAAATCCCCGGCGCAGATAATAATTCTCATCCCGGGGAGTCCACATGACAGGATAGTCCACCGGGGTATCCGGTATCACCAGCCAGGCGGCCATATCCTCATTTGCGAGAAAACCGTCCCGATAGGGATTGTCTACCGGCTGCGGCGTAGGCTCCGGGGTGGCAGCGGGCAGCGGCGATTCCGTGGGGGCCGCTGTAGGGGGAATACTCTCCGGCTTAGGGGAGGGGGTCTCCGGCTGCAAATGATCCTCCGCAGAGGGACGTAAGGTCTCCAGAGTTTCCTGAGATATCCTGCTCCTCTCATAGCGGTACAGCAGGATAGTTCCCGCGCAGACCAGACAACATATTCCCAGAGCAATTAAAATGGCTATTAATATTCTCCTTGTCTTTTTCATGGTTTCATTATACGATAGGAACAGGGCATATTGCAATAAGTTTAGAAAAATATAAGAAATTGCTTTATTTTTGTAACCATTTGCCAAAAATTATTGACAGTATATATCAAGAGGAACACAGAACGGTAAGATTTCGGAAGGATATGGGGATTTTACCAAACATATTCCAAGGAGGTTACTTTAATTATGAGAGGAAAAGAGAAGTGTAGAGCGTTAAAGGAGATACGCAGGCAGATAGCCGCGGAAAATGATATTCCTTATGCGGTGTCCCAATGCACTTATCAGGGTGATTGTAAGGGGACCTGTCCGAAATGTGAATCGGAACTGCGCTATCTGGAGCGTGAGCTTGAGATCAGGAAAGGGCTGGGCAAAGCGGTGGCAGTGGTGGGGATCTCCACCTCTGTGTGTGCCGGTCTTACAGCCTGCAGTCCCGTGAATCTAATAAAAGATTCATTGGGGATAGGGGCCACGGAAGATTATGAACTGGATGGTATGGCAACGCTGCCTGAGGATGCGGTAGGTTATGAAGAGGCCTGGCCCGGGGACCCGGAGGGGGATACAGATACATATGAGGGAGGTTTGGAGGAGGGAATCCCCATTGGGGAAGATACTGTTTCGGGGGAAGGTACATCCCAGGAAAGTACAGAACCCCAGGAGACGGAAGATGCACTCATGGGAGAGATGCCGGCTTTTGAGACAGAATCGGAGGAAATGACTTCGGAACTGGCGGGGGATATCGCGCTGCCGGAGGCCTGTCCGGAAACGGATGGGGCGACGGGGCTATGAGCATTACGCTTCCCGTATTTGCAATTGAGCGCCATCGTCTTACCACGGACGGCCAGGGAGTGACTACGCTGGTGGGCTCTTACGGCTGTCCGCTGCAGTGCAGATACTGTTTCAATCCCCACGCATGGAATCCGTCTACACTGAAAGTATGCAATCACATGACGCCGGAGCAGTTGTATGACAGGGTTAAGATAGACAATCTGTATTTTCTGGCAACGGGCGGCGGCGTGACTTTCGGAGGAGGCGAATCCCTGCTGCATGCCCCTTTTATCGCCGCGTTCCGGCAGGTCTGCGGCCCTGAGTGGCATCTGGCAGTGGAGACTTCCCTGCATATTCCCAGGCAGAATCTTGAGCAGGTGTTGGAGACGGTGGATGAGTTTATCGTAGATATCAAAGATATGGACGAAACGGTATACGAATCCTATACCGGACAGCCCCAGAGCCCTGTGCGGGAAAATCTGCGTATTCTGTCCGAGGCTGTGTCGCCGGAGCAGGTGATGATCCGGGTCCCACGTATTCCTTTCTATAATACAAAAGACCATATTCACAGTTCTCTGGAACAGCTACGTGAAATTGGATTCACGCAGACAGAGGTCTTTGATTATTTTCTGAAAAAGCAGTGATGATATATGAAATATGCGTCAAATAGCAAAAACTATGGTACAAAATTATTAAAACTAAATTTAGCATATAATTCCAAACAAAAAGTGTTGCGAAAACTTAAATGATGTTTTATAATAGTTTCAAATAAAGTAAAAGGAGAGAAGGCCATGAAACTTAATCCAAGAGAATTGGAAGTTTTAAAGATTTTGCTGGAGAGCGAGAGAGCGCTTACATCCACAGAGATTGTCAACTCCGGCGAGGAATTGACACAGAGTACGGTGCAGGCTGTGCTGCGCAAGCTGTTGGCGGCCGAACTTGTTGAAGTGAAGGGTGTGACGCACAGCGGAAACGTGCTGAGCAGAACATTCGGAGCTACCAAAAAGTCCAAAGAGGTATTGAGCAGGAGATTTTTGGACGATCTCAAGAATTTTCACAACATTATCGACAAGAAGATGTTACTTACCGGTCTTCTGGATCTGGAGAAGGACAACCCCCGTATCGACAAGGAGGTTGACGACCTTATCAAGTACCTGAACAATTTTAAGACCAAACGTAGCAAGTAAGACATATGGCCGGGAATCTTTGGGTGATTCCCGGCCTATTATTATCCATGATTTTTATTCTGTTTTCAACTCTTCTCTGAAGTGAAATCCTGTGTATTTTTGCTGACTTCAATAGTCTGATGCAGCGTTGCGAACAGTTCGTTGTAACGCATATTCTTCGCGGTGAAACGGATCACATCCGCGTAGAGGCTCAGCGGTATATCCCTGCCCTCAAAGGAAAAGCTCTGACCGTTCATGGCCAGTATCCGGTCTGCGATCTGCCGGGCATAGGCCTGGTCCTCGCTGGCAGTCAGCATGGCAAACTCGTCTCCGCCGATGCGGAAGACCAGATCCTCCGGGCCGCCGCACATATCCATGCGCCGGGCGGTCTCGGCGATGGCCAGATCGCCTGCCCTGCGGGAAATCTCATTGATGGGAATCAGCGAACGGATATCACAGCATACAAAGTAACAATCTTTCCGCTCTTTAAACAGATCATACAATTCACTGATGTCTACCATTTTTTTTCTACTCATAAACTCATCTCCATAATCAAACTCCGACAAATTCAGCCGGGGACATAGGTCCGCGAAAGACCGCTCCCGGCGGTACGCGGACGGACTACAGTTCCAGATGGACTCAAAGGCTCTGGTGAAGGATTCATTGCTCTGATAACAGTAGCGCAGAGCGATGTCCAGTATGCTGTCTTCGGGACAGTTTAGCAGGTCCTGGGCCGCTCGGGTCAGGCGCCGTTTGATGATATATTCTTTGACGGAATAATGCGCCAGACGGCGCAGCATTTTCTGGAGGCTGGAGGGAGAGCAGTAGCATGCCCTTGCCACATCCTCGGCCGTGATATTTTCACACAGATTTTCCTCCATATAACACAGTGCCAGGTTCAACAGAGTCAGATTGTCCATACATATATTATCCTTTCTGATCAAAATGTGGCAGAGCGTTTCCGGCCCGGCAATTCCGCGGACGGGGCTGCCACGATAAAAAAGGTTCGACGTCGTATTATAAAGATATCATATTTTTGGCGGAGGGGCTTGATATTTTCAATCTGCTTGATATTTTTCGGATTTTCCAGTACACTAAGTTTGGATACGGAACATCCGGATACTGATTGGTGTAATATCACAGGTGAAACCTGTGATATGCGGGCAGAGGAAAATCTGAATCCGGCGGCTCATATACCAATTGGTGCAATGGCGTAGTCGATTTAGCAACTGCAGGTATGCGTGGAGAGATAAGCTTGCAGCTGCGTGAACGGTAAGGCGGGAGGAGTGTAAATTGGCGAGGAGCCCGGAAGATAGCGATATGAAACAGAAGATCGGAAAGCTGGCGGAAGAAGTGCTGGCGCTGTCCAGGGACAATATTCTGGTGTCCCTGAGATTCCTTGATGTGGCGCTGCTGGGTCTTGTCTGGCAGGAGAGAGCGTCTATCGGCTGCATGGCCACGGATGGCAGCACCGTGTGGTATGATCCCGAACATATACTGCGGCTGTACCGCCGGGACCCCCGGCTGGTGACCCGCAGTATGCTGCACCTGCTGCTGCACTGCATCTTTTATCACGGGTTTGCCTATGACAGAGTGGAGCGTGAGCTGTGGGATATGGCGTCGGATATGGCGGTGGAGAGCGTGATCCTGGAGATGGACCTGCCCATGGCCGGCCTGGACACGGACGGGGAGGCGGAGGCAAAACTGCGAGTGTGGCGGGAGGACGTGGGAGCTTTGACGGCGGAACGCATCTACAGATATATGAAACACAATCCCGTCAGCCCCCGGGAGCGCCAGGAACTGACGGCGTTGTTTTACCGGGACGACCATGGGCGGTGGATGCCTGAAGGGGAGATTCAGATGACGCCCCAGCAGTGGAAGAAGATAAGCGAGCGGGTCAAAGCGGACCTGAAATCTTTTACCAAAAGCAAGACAGGCACCCAGGGACTGGAAAAGAATCTGGCGGAAGCCACCCGGGATAAGTACGATTACGGCGCGATACTGAAACGTTTTACGGTCATGGGGGAAGACATGACGGTGAATGACGAGGAGTTTGACTATATCTATTACACCTACGGGCTTGAGCGCTACGGCAATATGCCGCTGATCGAACCGCTGGAGTATAAGGATGCCAAAAAGGTGAAAGAGTTCGTCATCGCGCTGGACACCTCCGCCTCCTGCCGGGGGCCGGTGGTAAAGGCGTTTTTAAACAAAACATACTCTCTGCTGAAAGGCTCGGAAAATTTTTTTACAAAAATAAACGTGCATATCATTCAGTGCGATAATGAGGTGCAGAGCGATACGAAAATAACCTGCGACGAGGATTTTCAGCAGTTCATGGCCCACGGCAAACTGCAGGGATTCGGAGCCACGGATTTCCGTCCGGTGTTCGATTACGTGGACAGACTGCTGGAGCAGGGAGAGTTTGACAATCTGAAAGGGCTTATCTATTTTACCGACGGCTACGGCATATACCCGGAGAGGATGCCGGGCTATGATGTGATTTTCGCGTTTTTGGAGGAAGACGAGGGGCGCCGCAGCGTACCCCCCTGGAGTATGAAAGTTATAATAGAAGAGGAATAGGTGGAGGGCATATGAACATTAAACAGGCAAAGGAGTATATCAAGAACTCCGTGAACATATATCTGAAAAAGGATGAGTTTGGCGAGTACTGTATTCCGGTGGTGCGCCAGCGTCCTATTTTTCTGCTGGGCGCGCCGGGGATCGGCAAGACGGCGGTGATGGAGCAGATCGCCCAGGAGATGGGGATCGCGCTGGTATCCTACTCCATGACCCATCACACGCGCCAGTCGGCGCTGGGCCTGCCGTTTATCGCCCACAAGACTTACGGAGGGCAGGAGTACGACATCTCCGAATATACCATGAGCGAGATCATCGCGGCCATCTATGAGACTATGGAGGAGAGCGGCATCCGGGAGGGTATCCTGTTTCTGGACGAGATTAACTGCGTGTCAGAGACTTTGGCTCCCGCCATGCTCCAGTTTTTGCAGTACAAGATATTCGGGCGGCACAGGGTGCCGGAGGGATGGGTCATCGTCACCGCGGGAAACCCGCCGGAGTACAACAAGTCCGTGCGGGAATTCGACGTGGTGACCATGGACCGGCTGAAGGTCATGGAGGTGGAGGCAGACTACCGCACCTGGAAAGAATACGCGCTGGAGCGCCATCTTCACGGCGCGGTGCTGAATTTTCTGGATCTGAAAAAGGAGTATTTTTATCATATGGAGATCACCGCCAAGGGGCGCAGTTATGTGACGGCCCGCGGATGGGAGGACTTATCCCAGATATTGCAGCACTATGAGGAGGAGAGTCTAAACGTGGACGAAACTCTGGTGGGACAGTATATCCGCAACGATAAGATCGTCCGGGAATTTACCGCCTACTATGATCTGTACCAAAAATACCAGAAGGACTACCGGATACAGGAGATTCTGGAGGGCAGACCCACCGTACAGGCCATAGCCCGTGCCAAGGCGGCTGCCTTTGACGAAAGGCTGTCCCTGGTGGGGATGCTGCTGGACCGGATGCTGGCGGATATGCAGGAGGTCATGGAGCAGGCGGCCTGCCTCACCGATACCCGCGCCCTGTTGCTGGCGGTGAAGAACACGGTGACCGAGGATACCCGGCCCGAGCAGGTGGCGGCCTATTTGGAGCAGCTGGTGGTGAAAAAGAGGGAGCAGATGTTGGCTTTGGACAGGGCAGGGACCTTGTCAGGGGAGGACAGAAAAAAGAGCAAGAAGGTGCTGCTGTTTCTGGAACAGTCCCGCAGGGCGGTGATGACCGGAGGATTGGGAGGCACTGCAAACTGGGACGGGCCGGAGCAGTCTGGCGCAGCCGGCGGTGGAGAAAAGGCTTTTGCGGTAGTCCGGGAGCGGTATGAGGCGGCGGTATCCGCCATGAAACGGGATACGGAGCGGGTGCAACGGGAACTGCATAACCTCTTTTCGTTTGCCCAGGAGGCTTTCGCGGAGGGCAATGAAATGCTGATCCTGGTGACCCAGTTGACTGTGAGCAGCGCCGGGGCCGGATTTATCGCCACATTTGGCAGTGAAGATTATCAGCGATTCAGTCAGGATCTGATGCTTGCCCAGCGCCAGAGCCGGATACAGGGGCAGATCGCGCAGCTGAAACTGGAGTGAAGACAGAGAGATGAAAGAATATGAGTATGACACGGGCAACGGCTGCCTGAGATATACTGTAGAGCCGGACGGAATCTGTATAAGCGGATGGCAGGGAAACGGGCGCACGGTCAGAGTGCCGGAGCAGATAGAGGGACAGGCGGTGACCGGCGTTGGCAGCAAGGCCTTTCTCAGCAAAAAGAATCTGCGGGAGATAGAGCTGCCTGCAGGGCTGCGCAGTCTGGGCGACTGGGCTTTTGCCTACTGTGGTAATCTGGAGCGGGTCACGATTTCTGCCGAATGTTCTCAAATGGGAAAATCACTGTTTCTGGATTGTGAGAAACTTGGCTGTATATCCGGAGTCCGCCGCGGTGAAGACGGAGTGAGGGAGGCCTGGCCGGCGGCTTGCGGGCAGCTGCTCGCGGCGGCTGTTACAAAGTTGGAGGCCTATTATCTGCTGGAGCCCGGAGCGGTGGGCAGCGGGGAGTGGCTCAGAAAGTGGGATGCCCGTCTGGAGGCGGTGATGAGGGCCGATGACGGGGAAGGGTATTTTAAACAAGTGCTATGCGGTGAAGAGGACTACGGCAGCACGGATATGGAGGCATATCTGCGGGCCGCAAGACAGAAAAAGGTCAGGCTTGCGATGCTGCGGCTTGAGTGCGATCAAGGGCTTGCGTCTGCCATGCGGCATTATCTGGAGCAGTATCTGCTGACACATACCAAGGGCTGTGAGAGCGAGGAGAGCTGGCAGGTGATACTGGCCCAGGGGGAGACCAGCCCGCAGTATGTGCAACTGTTTCTGCGGCTGGGCTGCGCCGGAAGGGAGAATATAGAGGCTATGATACAGCAGATGGGGGAGGATCAGCCCCAGCTGCGGGCGGCGTTTTTGCGCTATCAGCAGGAACAGTTGGGACATGGAGACTTTTTCCAGGGGTTATCCCTGTGAGGCAATCCCTCGAAAATATACCGAAACGGTTGCGGCCCCGGAAAAAAGTGGTATAATGTTCGGAAAGGGCAGAGATCCCAAACCCCGATTCCGGCGCCTGAGGGTTGCCAGTACAGGAACAAAGCTGCAAACATATAAGGAATCTTTTAAAGAAAGAAGGAAATTGCTATGACATTGGCAGAAGCAAAACAGAAACTGGCACGGTATGGTCAGGAGCATGTGCTGAAGTATTACGAGGAGTTGGACGAGGAGGGCCGGGAGGCGCTGCTGACCCAGATCGGGGAGACAGATATGAGCGTTTTAGCCTCCTGTAAGAACAGGCAGGAGCTGGTCAGTAAAGGAGAGATTACTCCGCTGTCGGCGATGGAGCTGGACGAGATCAACGCCAGCAGACCGCATTTTATGGCGACGGGCCTTACAGCGATCCGCGACGGCAAGGTGGGCGCGGTGCTGCTGGCGGGCGGTATGGGCACCCGGCTTGGCTCCGACAATCCCAAATGTATGTACAATGTGGGCATAAACAGGGAGTTGTACATCTTTGAATGTCTGGTTAACAATATGATGGATGTGGTGAGACTGAGCGGCACCTGGTTCCATCTCTTTGTTATGACCAGTGAGAAGAACAACGACATAACCATACAGTTTATGAAAGAAAAGCAGTTTTTCGGTTACAATCCCGAGTTCGTGCATTTCTTCAAGCAGGAGATGGCGGCGGCCACGGATTATGAGGGCAGGATCTACCTGGAGGAGAAAGGCAGGCTGGCAACCTCGCCTAACGGAAACGGCGGCTGGTTCATCTCCATGAAAAACGCGGGTCTGCTGGATCTGGTAAAAGGAGAAGGAATAGAGTGGATCAATGTCTTTGCCGTGGACAATGTGCTGCAGCGCATCGCCGATCCCTGCTTTGTGGGCGCCACTATCGAGAGAAATTGTGACGTGGGCGCCAAGGTAGTGCGCAAGAACGCGCCGGATGAAAAAGTGGGCGTAATGTGTCTGGAGGACGGCAGACCTTCCATCGTGGAATACTACGATCTCACCCAGGAACTGATGGACGCCAGAGATGAGAAGGGAAATCCGGCGTATAACTTCGGCGTCATCCTCAATTACCTGTTCAGGGTATCCGCTCTGGAACAGCTTTTAGACGGCAAGCTGCCGCTTCATATCGTGGAGAAAAAGATTCCCTGTCTGGATGAAAACGGGGAGCTGTATAAGCCCCAGGAGCCTAACGGATACAAGTATGAGAATCTGGTGCTGGATATGATTCACCAGATGGACAGCTGCCTGCCCTATGAGGTGGAGAGAAACAGGGAGTTTGCCCCCATCAAGAACAAGACAGGCATCGACTCGGTGGAGAGCGCCCGGGCCCTGCTGCAGGAAAACGGAGTGGAACTGTAACGAAATATGAGTTGCTTATGGGATATAAACTACGGTTGACGGAAAAGAAATCAGGCAGGAAAGGGGTAAATATTATGAAAATAATGGTTACAGGCGGCGCGGGGTATATCGGTAGCCATACAGTGGTGGAGTTGCAGAACGCAGGCCATGAGGCGGTGGTGCTGGACAATCTGAGCAATTCCAGCGAAAAAGTTCTTAAGCGGGTGGAAAAGCTGACGGGAAAAGCTGTGCCCTTCTATAAGGCGGACATTCTGGACAGGGAGGCTTTGGAAAAAATATTTGAGAAGGAAAAACCTGACGCGGTGATTCATTTTGCAGGGCTGAAAGCGGTTGCCGAGTCTGTGGCGAAACCCTGGGAATACTATGAGAACAATATTTCCGGTACATTGACTCTGGTGGATGTGATGAGGAAACACGGCGTCAAAAATATCATCTTTTCCTCCAGCGCCACCGTGTATGGCGATCCGGCCTTTGTGCCCATTACGGAGGAATGTCCCAAAGGGCAGTGTACCAATCCGTATGGCTGGACCAAGTCCATGCTGGAGCAGATACTTATGGACATTCAGAAGGCAGACCCGGAGTGGAATGTGATCCTGCTGCGGTACTTTAATCCCATCGGAGCGCATAAAAGCGGTACCATCGGCGAGAATCCCAATGGTGTCCCCAACAATCTGATGCCCTATATAACCCAGGTCGCTGTGGGAAAACGCCCGGAGCTGAGCGTGTATGGCAATGACTATGACACACCGGACGGCACAGGCGTGCGGGATTATATCCATGTGGTAGATCTAGCTCTGGGACATGTGAAAGCCCTTAAGATGATTCAGGAGAAGGCCGGCCTGAAGATATATAATCTGGGAACGGGTATGGGCTACAGCGTGCTGGATGTAGTAAAGAACTTTGAGGAGGCCAGCGGAGTAAAGATACCTTATGTTATAAAGGGCCGCCGCCCCGGAGATATCGCTGCCTGCTATGCCCAGGCAGACCGGGCCAAAGAGGAACTGGGCTGGGAGGCCCGGTACGGTATCCTGGAGATGTGCGCAGACTCCTGGAGATGGCAGAGCCAGAATCCCAACGGATATGAAGAGTAGGCCATTGCGAAACCCGGTTGCTGTACGAGTGTCATTGTTCACATTGTATACTTAGGCGCAGGCACGCTCCGCCGCGTTCTCGCCGTAGCGGTACCGCGGGTGGCGGCAACCCCGGTACCCACGGTTCGCGGCGCAACTGCTTTGCGCCATGTCTGCTTATGGTACATACAATATACACAATTCGTTACTGGCAAAATCACAGTTTTGCTAAGGCTTGAATTATGAAGAGAAAGAAAAGGAATGAGATCCTCCCGCATCCCCTGTGTTTTTAGGGGATGCTTTTTTGCACTGAATTTAAATTTTACTATATTATTTTTGCTACATTATCCTTGCAAAAAAACAAGATTTATGTTACCATGCATTTGAAAGCAAAAGATTTCCCGGGTGGAAACCCATTTAGCGCGGACAGCGCATCTTGAACTTCTATGTTCTCTTTAGAAATCCTGCTTTTATTACCCAATTAATATTATTATACCGGCAGGAGCGGAGCGTGGAAGGCAGTCTGTAATCCTTTGTCTTTTTCTCCTGCGGCAAAGACAAGGAGGATGCGAGAATGGCGTCAAAGCGGAGAAAAGCGGATGCCGCAGAAAAAGCGGCAGATACTACAAAAATGGGCGATTATCCCCTGCCTCAGGGGTACAGGGATGTAAGCAACCAGGAGATATTTAAGAACCATGTGCTATGCGCGCAGTTTCTGAGGGATTACAGTAACTGCAAAATGCTGGCGGATGTCCAGCCGGAGGATATTGAAGATATTTCGGAACGTTTCACCAGCATTATGGGAACAAAAGTCGAGGGGGATACGATCAAGAGGATACGGCTGAAAAATCCCCACGGTGAGGATAATGAACTCTACGCGGTGTCATTGATTGAACATAAAAGTGATGTGGACTATGACGTAGCCATGCAGCTTTTGCATTATATAAGCAATATCTGGAGGGACTATGCCAGAAACAGACGCTACCAGACAGAAAACGGAGATTGGGTGGAAGCCAATAAGGCAAAATCGTTTCGCTATCCCCCGATCCTGCCCATCGTATATTATGAGGGTACTGGCAGATGGACCGCAGGGATGCAGCTGCGGGACAGGGTATTGACGGTAGAGGGACTGGAGGAGTATATTCCGGATTTTGCCTATCATCTAGTAGGAATCAGAGACTTTGATAACGCGCAGTTACTGGACAAAGCGGACGAGATGTCGCTGATCATGCTGCTGAATAAGATTCAGACGGCGGAGGACCTGCACAGGATGTTGGATGCGCCCGGAGAATTGATCAACCGTATAGTCAACAATTCACCGGAAAACGTGCTGGATATAATTTTAGACGTGGTATATCTACTCTGCCGCAAGGTGAATATACCGGGTGATGAAACCCGTGAAATATTGTCTCAGCTGAAGGAGGGAAGGAATATGGGCTACTTGTTTGAAAACATGGAACATATGGACATTCAGGAGGAGAGGAGAAAAACCCGGGAGGCCAGGGAAGAGCTGCAGCAAAAGGTGGCGGAACTTGAGCGGACTAGAGCAGAGCTGGCGCAGATTAAGGCCCAGCTCGAAGAAGTGTCGAAACGTTAAAGGCAGTATCAAGCTGCAAATTAGGAACACATCTTTTCAAAGAATGTGTTCCTAATCCGTATTTTATGCTACATAGGCATACATAAATATAAAATGACAGATGCTGCCGCCCATGACGAACAGGTGAAAGATTTCATGGGAGCCAAAATATTTGTGATGAGCGTTAAAAATTGGCAGTTTTAGCGCATAGATCACACCGCCCACAGTGTAGATGATCCCTCCGGCCAGGAGCCATAGGAAAGCCGCAGTGGGCAGGGTATCCAGCAGACGGCCGAACACCAGAACGCACACCCACCCCATGGCGATATAGATCAGCGAGGAAAACCACTTGGGGCAGGTGACCCAAAAAGCTTTGATCAGCATACCGATGATGGCGATCCCCCAGACCAAAGCTAACATGGTATAGCCAAGCGAGCCTCCCAGCACGATCAGGCATACGGGGGTATAGGAACCGGCTATCAGCACAAAGATCATCATATGGTCAATTTTACGGAAAAATTTTAGTCTTGATCCGGTAAGATTTACACTGTGGTAGGTGGCGCTGGCACCGTAAAGCAGAATCATGCTGGCCATAAATACGGTCATGGCAGTCAGCGTGATATTGCCTCCGGACACGGCTGCTTTTACCAGCAGTGGCATAGCGGCAAACACAGCCATCATCATGCCGATAAAATGGGTCAACGCACTGCCCGGTTCTCTAATAGTAATCTGCATAGCAACACCTCCTGGTTTTGTATCTATTATATGTAGTTTTAAAAACTACATTCAAGATAGTTGAATACTACACTATATAAAAGAAAAAGTCAATATATTTTGCAAAAAAAGAAACTGCCACAGATTCGTAACAGTTTCAGTCTTCTTCTATCACCTGGATTTCCAAATAATCAAAAGGAATCTCTTCTATGAAATTGTCCTGCCGGAATCGGGCTTTCCGGTGACGCTTGAATTCTGTCACCGTGGCGTCCAACCAGATCGGTTCTCCCAGATCAAACTCATAGCAGACCCTGTCCAGCGCCCTGAAGATCTTATGGGTGCGGGTATCGTCGCTGGCGTCCGCTATCACAGTATCCCGGAGCATCTTATTGTTTTTAAATTCTCTGGCCCATAGACGAAACATATCCGTTTCCTTTCCACCTGTCCCGCAGAAACTGGATTTATTTTATAATATTGTACCAAGATTGGTGCGCTTTAGCGCACATGCCACCATAAAAAAGTTAAAAACGGAGCGCTTGACTTATTCTATCATAAGAAGAGAAAATAGACAAATCCTTTTTGCTGCAGGCGAATATAAAATCGCTTTATCGCATACATATATATAGTGGGCTTTAATCTTGTAAAAAGTACCAACAAATATTAAAAAAGGATTAATTTTTTGTGAAAAACATACATTTTTGGAATACTTTATGTTATACTGATCTTACTAAGAACAGCTATGTGGAGCTAGAAGGAGTACATATGGAACTGCGAGTAGATAACGATGACGGCATTGACAGTTGGAAGGAGGTCAATCTGATATACAATGCGGCTCTGAAACAGGTGGAGACCAAGATAGAGATTCTCAACGATGAATTTCAGCATGTGCATCAGTATAATCCTATTGAACATGTAAAGGCAAGGATCAAGACACCGGAGAGTATCGTCAAAAAATTGAAACGCCATGGACAGGAATCTACGATAGATAATATGGTGAGATATATCAATGATATTGCGGGGATCAGGGTGATTTGTTCCTTTACCTCCGATATATACCGGATTGCGGACATGGTCAGACAGCAGAAGGATATTGAGGTCATAGCGGTCAAAGATTACATCACATATCCCAAGGCCAGCGGGTATAAAAGCTATCACATGATCGTGACAGTGCCGGTATATCTGTCAGACCGTATTGTAGACACAAAAGTTGAAATCCAGATCAGGACGGTAGCTATGGATTTCTGGGCCAGCCTGGAGCATAAGATACATTATAAGTTTGAGGGGGACGCTCCCGAGCATATCAAAAGCGAGCTGGTGGAGTGTGCGAAGATGGTGTCGGATCTGGACAGCCGCATGTTGTCATTGAATGAAGAGATCCTGTCTATCAGTCATGCCAATGGCGTGCATGCGGTGTAGCGCAAAACGCGTCCTTCTCCCCCGGAAATGAGGAGTGCCCAGACACCTTGCGGCATCTGGGCTATTATGAAAAAATTAGCAATTATGCGATTTCGGTAAGTCGTTTGACTTATAAACAGTATACCAATCAATTATGAATAAACTGTGAACTGGCTGTTAAGGATTGGTGAATCTAAACTCCGTCGTATTTTTGGTTGTAATGTTGAAAAAACAATGATAAAATAGAATAAAGAATTTGCACTTTGAATTGTCTGGAGGAAGAGCAATGGATACGTTTATCGACAAACTGGCACAGCGCTTGACTGCGCAGGAGATGATCAAGGCAAATACGGCGGCGGACGCGGAGGAATTACACAAGGTGCAGGGACAGGTAAAGCAGTATGAAGCCTATCTGGACGAGATGCAGAGTATCAGTTCCGCTACCGCGGCGGCGGTGACCAGGTTGGAACATGCCGGTGAAACGTCTGCGGAGATGGTGGACCGGCTGGAGCATGCCAGCGTGGCTTCTGCGGCGGTGATCGAGCGTCTGGAGGGCGCCATAGAGTCGGCGCTGCAGGCAATCGGACGTATGGAGCATATGCAGGAAGTGTCCACTGAGCTGGCAGATAAGCTGGAACATGTTGGCGTGGCGTCTGCCGCCGCGTCAGAGAGAATTGACCAGATAGTGAGTGTGGGCATTGACAAGCTACAGCATGCGGAAGTGAATACAGACGGGATCAACGAATTGGTGGAGACCAGTATCGGCAAGATCAGGGAAATGCAGCAAGGTAATGAAAATATTCAGACGCTGCTCAGAGACAGCGCCAACAGCCAGAACGAAACCATCAGTGATTTTGTACACAAGGAGAATGTGAAAGTGTACCGCAACGTGCAGGCGGTGGTTGTGGAAGAGGCGGCAAAACACACGGAGAATCTGGAAAAGGTGAGCAAGTCCGGTGCCGTTAAGATAAAAGCGGTCCTGGGTATCTCGCTTGCTGCGCTGGCGGTGTCGCTGGGGTCCTTGATATTCCAGATACTTGCTTATCTGCATATCATTTGATCCGGTGTATAGGTGACATACAAGGCGGCTGTGTCTCGTGACATAGCCGTTTTTTGGTGGCACCATGGGGTGCATGTCGGCAGGATTACAGAAATAGAGGGAGTATATCATATGGAAAAAGAATTATGGAAACCGGGAAATATGTTGTATCCGCTGCCCGTGGTCATGGTCAGCGTTACGGATGGGGAGGGGCACGACAATATCATTACAGTAGCCTGGACCGGTACCGTGTGCAGCGATCCCCCCATGCTGTCCGTCTCCCTGCGTCCGGAGCGGTATTCCTATTCCATGCTGAAAAAAACGGGTGAGTTCGTAGTCAATCTGGTGACAGAGGACTTGGTTTATGCCACGGACTTTTGCGGGGTGAAGAGCGGAAGAGATCTGGATAAATTCCGGGAGATGAAACTGACCAGGCTGCCGGCATCCAAGGTGCAAGCCCCCATGATCGGTGAAAGTCCCGTGAATCTGGAATGCCGGGTGAGCCAGGTGATCCCTCTGGGGACCCATGATATGTTCTTGGCACAGATCGTGGCGGTTCACGCGGACCGGCAATACATGGATGAAAAGGGAAAATTTCATCTGGAGCAGGCCCGGCCCGTGGTGTATTCCCACGGGGATTATCTGGCCACAGGAGAAAAACTGGGTACCTTTGGGTACAGCGTCAGGAAGAAAGGGGATTGACGGGTGAGTTCATCAGACTTCCCCTTTTTATGATATCTTTTCCGTATTTGCCCCGCAAACCGTCCAGGGCCTTATCCAGGCGTTGCTGTTTCTCACTGTCGGGGGTGGGCCGGGCGGCGGAAAAGCAAGAATCCGGCGCGGTGCCTCGATAGTCGAACAGGCTCAGTTGTACCGGTTCTGTCTCCGCCACCAGCTTGGAGGTGCGGATGCCCAGCAGACGTATGGGTCGACCGTCCCATAGTTCATCAAAGAGCCTGCAAGCCGTTTCATAAATCGCCTGAGAAGAGGCGGTGGGAGCAGGTAGCTGCATCTGGTGGGACACGGATTGAAAAGTGGCGTATTTGATTTCCGTACTGACCATACCTGCCAACTCTCCGGATGCCCGGAGTCTGCCGGCCACAGATTCGGCAAGGGATAACAGCGCGGGAAACGCGTCCTCGCGTGTCAGAGCGTCCTGCTGTAGCGTAGTGGAATTTCCCACCCCCCTGGTCTTTACGGGTTTGGGTGTGATATCCGAGTCATCTATGCCGTTAGCATACTGCCACAGCGTGATTCCGTGACTTTTCAGATGAGCTTCCAGAATATCTCTTCGAGTGTGGGCCAGGTCGCCGATGGTCACGATGCCCAGTTTGCGCAGTGCCTCCACGCTGGACTGACCACAGAGAAACAGGGAGGAGACGGGCAGAGGCCACATTTTATCGGGAATCTCTCTGACATACAGGGTGTGGACCAGATCGGGTTTTTTAAAGTCGGAGGCCATCTTGGCCAGCACCTTGCGGTCGGAGATGCCTATGTTGACCGTAAAGCCCAGAGTATCGCGTACCCTGTCCTTGATACAGTGCGCGGCGTTCTCGGGAGAAGTATATTTTTTTGCAATGGGGGTATAATCCATATAACATTCGTCAATACTGACTTGTTCTATATCGGGACAGACATTGGACAAAAGCTCCATCAGTTCCTGGCTGCGGCGTTGGTACATATGGTGATCCGGAGGTACCATAGTCAGATTAGGACATTTCCGCAGGGCATTTATCACCGGTTCTCCGGTGGTGATACCGTAAGCCTTGGCGGGCAGGGATTTGGCCAGCACTACGCCGTGGCGCTTTGCCATATCGCCGCCTACGATGGCGGGGATCAGGCGAAGATCGGTCCCGCTACCTTCCTGTAGCATGGAGAGTGCAGTCCAGCTCAGATAAGCGGAATTGACATCAATATGAAAAAATACGCGTTCTTCCATGATTTCTCCTTTTGTCCGGCAGGGGTTATTTCTTAAGATTAGTATACACCCGGCAAGAAGGTCTTTACAACTAAAATCAAAGTTGGTATGATATATGGGGTTGTGAGGAAATATCGCTAATGAAAGCATGGAATATACTTCCTGGTTGAGCGGGGTCGCGAGGCAAGCCTGCGATGCCCATGGGGATGCAGATGAAAATTACAAAATATAGAAAAGCATTAAAAGTTACATATTTAAAGTGGAATTTGTTGATACTGTTAGCATGTCTGTTGTTTATGCACGGATATGTAAAACTTGAGAGTACGGGAGACAATCTGTTTCATATCTTTATCAATGGCATCCAGGTGGGTAGCACGGCCAGTCCCCAGGAGGCGGAGGAGATGCTGTGGGACGCTAGAAGACAGATCGCGGCCTCTTCTGAAGAATTGATTCTGATGGATGTGGAGATGACCTATGTGGGTGAGGAGATCATGTACGGCTACGTGGATGATCCCGGGGAAGTGTATGACAATATCTGCCAGGCGCTGCGTTCCGGTATGCAGGAAACCAGCGTTCGCTCCTATACATTGAAGATGGATCAGTATATGGTGAATCTGGCGTCAGTGGAGGAGATGGAGCAGCTGTTGCAGGCGGTGATCAGCAAGTACGACAGCGAGGGCAAGTTCGGTGTGGACATCGTGCAGGATGAGAATAGGCTGTTCAATGTGCTGACGATTGACACGGTGGACATGCAGAGGCAGTTGGAGGAACAGGAACTTCAGCAGCAGGAGCAGTTTCTCTATCCCGAGGGCGGTGTCCAGGCGCAGCTGACGGAATTGTTTGCCCAGGATGTGGAGAAGGAAGAAAAAGATTTTGAGGACTATGAGCTGGGCATCATGTCTATGGACTTTGCCGAGAAAGTGGAGATTGTGGAGGCCTATCTGCCGCAGAGCCAGCTGCAGCCTCTGGAAAAGGCCATAGAGGAGCTGACGGTAGAGCAGGAGACGGCGGGTATATATGTGGTGCAGGCAGGGGATACACTTTCGGAGATTTCTTTGAAAGTGAATATTCCCATGGAACAGATCGTGGCGATGAATGATGCGCTGGAGACGGTCAACACTACGATCAGGGTCGGGCAGGAGCTGATCATCACCGTGCCGGAGCCGAAAGTTTCCGTGGAACGCACCGAGGTCAACTATTATGAAGAGATTTATGACGCGCAGGTGATCTATATTGACAAAGACGAGTGGTTTACCACGCAGACCAATGTGGTACAGCAGCCACACGCCGGTTTTCGGAAAATTGTGGCACAAGAGAATTATTTGAATGATACCCTGACCGAGCGGGAGATACTAAAGGAAGAGGTACTCATGGAGGCCGTTCCCAAGATTGTGGAGCGGGGAACCAAGGTGCCGCCCACCTATATCAAACCTATCTCGGGAGGTCGTTCTTCCTCGGGATTTGGCAGACGCAGCGCGCCTACCAAGGGAGCCAGCACCTACCACAAGGGACAGGATTGGGCAACGGCTGTGGGCACCACCGTTGTAGCGTCCTGCGGAGGCCGGGTATCCAGAGCCGGATGGGGCAGCGGCTACGGCTATGTGGTATATATTGACCATGAAGACGGCAGACAGACAAGATATGCTCACCTCTCCAAGATCGTGGTGAAAGTAGGAGATTATGTAAAGCAGGGACAGAAGATCGCTCTCAGCGGTAATACCGGTATCTCCACAGGTCCGCACCTGCATTTTGAGATGCTGATAGGCGGAAAACAGGTGAACCCTCTCAAGTATCTCAAGTGACAAAGAACCCTGTTTCCCCCCCAAGGGAGCCGGGAAACAGGGGGAACGAACGTTCCGTTTTACAAACAGGAATTTTATGGTATAATAAGTTAATCTCCTTTTTGAGATTATGCAACCGACAAAATGCAGGTGCGCATCTGTGTTCCGGCAACTACATGCTGTGGGAAGACCGCTTTATTGAATCAGTTTCCGGGCTGTGATGTGACTGCTTATTTGGACTCAACGATAAATTAATTAGAAGGACATTGCAAAAAGCTGAATAGTAGTTTTTCAGATGTAAGACGTATTATTTGACTGTCACTGAATAATAGTGCACAGGCAGTATTTCCGTGGAAAACAACTTTTTTATATAAATCAGTATGAGGTAAACAAAATGGAACAATACGCAATTAAGGGCGGTAATCCATTGGTAGGTGAGGTAGAGATAGGGGGAGCCAAAAACGCGGCGCTTCCTATTCTTGCTGCGTCCGTAATGACTGATGAGACCGTTTATATAGACAACCTGCCGGACGTGCGGGATACAAATATACTGTTGAAAGCGATGCAGGGGATCGGGGTGCTGGAGAAACGCACCGGCAGGCACAGTGTAACGCTCAATGCCGCACAGATAAACAGTCTGGTGGTGGAGGACGATAATATCAAGAAAATACGGGCCTCCTATTATTTGATCGGCGCGATGCTGGGTAAGTACAAGCAGGCCGAGGTGGCGCTGCCCGGAGGATGCGATATCGGCTGCAGAGCCATCGACCAGCACATCAAGGGTTTTAAGGCGCTGGGAGCCGAGGTGTGGATTGAACATGGCCTTATCAAGACCAGAGCGGAAAAACTGGTGGGCAGTCATATTTATATGGACTGCGTCAGCGTGGGTGCCACGATCAATGTGATGATGGCGGCGGCCATGGCCGAAGGCCAGACGATCATAGAAAACGCGGCCAAGGAACCCCATGTGGTGGATCTGGCGAACTTTTTAAACAGCATGGGTGCAAAGATCAAGGGAGCAGGTACGGACGTGATCCGTATCAAGGGCGTAAACAAGCTCCGTGGCACGGAATATACGATCATTCCGGATCAGATTGAGGCGGGAACTTTCATGTTTGCCGCGGCGCTCACCAAAGGGGATATCACCGTGAAGAACGTGATTCCCAAGCATCTGGAATCCATCACCGCCAAGCTTTTGGAGATCGGTTGCGAGATCGAGGAATCCGACGACGCCATGAGGGTGGTATGCTCCAAACCGCTGAAACGTACCCATGTAAAAACCCTCCCTTACCCTGGTTTCCCTACGGATATGCAGCCCCAGATCACTGTGGCGCTGGGGTTGTCCACGGGTACCAGCATTGTGACGGATACTATTTTTGAGAATCGTTTTAAGTATGTGGATGAACTGACCCGAATGGGCGCGGACATCAAGGTGGAGGGAACCACTGCCATCATCAACGGAGTGGGACGCTACACGGGTGCCAGCCTGTCAGCGCCGGATCTGCGGGCCGGAGCCGCTCTGGTGGTTGCCGGTCTGGCCGCCGAAGGGATCACCATGGTGGATGAGATTCACTATATCGCCAGAGGTTACGAAGATTTCCATTTAAAGCTCCAGGGTCTGGGGGCGCAGATCGAGTTGGTAAATTCCGACAGGGATTTACAGAAATTTAAGATGAAAGTGGGTTGACAAACGTTCCCTAAGGGTGTATTGTGTCAATATAAAGAAATTAAATAGATTTTTCTCTTATTCAGAGTGGTGGAGATACATAGGATCTGTGAAGCCACGGCAACCCCGGCGACGGAAGGTGCCAACCTGAGCGAGTAGTACTTGAACAATAAGAGGATAAGAACCAGAAATTCGAGTCCGCTTTTTGTGAGCGGACTTTTTTTCTGGACATTTCGAAACTCTCTGTCCTGGTGACGGAGTTTCGCCCATCTCCAGTATCTGGAAATGGGGTTTTGCAATTACCAAGACTAAACAAAATAAGGAGGTTCATATGGAAAAACGTTTTTTTACTTCGGAATCTGTTACTGAGGGACATCCCGACAAGATCTGCGACGCGGTGTCCGATGCGGTGCTGGACGCTCTGATGGAGCAGGACCCCTACAGCCGTGTGGCATGTGAGACCTGTACCAACACCGGATTTGTGCTGGTGATGGGTGAGATCACCACCAAGGCGAATATCGACATTGTGGGTATTGTGCGCAAGACTGTGACGGAGATCGGCTATGACTCTTCGGAGAAGGGCTTTGACGGCAATACCTGCGCGGTGATGGTAGCTCTGGATAAGCAGTCTACCGATATTGCCATGGGTGTGGACAAGGCGCTGGAGGCCAAGACCCAGGGAGCCGAGACAGGGATGGACGATGCCCAGCTGGATGCCATCGGCGCGGGCGATCAGGGTATGATGTTCGGTTACGCTACCAACGAGACCCAGGAGTACATGCCCTATCCCATCTCTCTGGCCCACAAGCTGGCAAAGCAGCTGACAAAGGTGCGCAAGGACGGTACGCTGCCCTATCTGCGTCCCGACGGCAAGAGCCAGGTGTCTGTGGAATATGACGAAAGCGGCAAGCCTTTCCGCCTGGAGGCAGTGGTACTTTCCACACAGCATGACGAGAAGGTGACCCAGGAGCAGATCCATGCGGATATCAAAAAGTATGTGTTTGACCCGATCCTGCCGAAAGATATGATCGACGGAGACACCAAGTTCTTTATCAATCCCACCGGGCGCTTTGTCATCGGCGGTCCCAACGGTGACAGCGGTCTCACCGGACGTAAGATCATCGTGGATACATACGGCGGATATGCCCGTCACGGCGGCGGTGCCTTTTCCGGCAAGGACTGCACCAAGGTGGACAGGAGCGCGGCTTACGCGGCCAGATATGTGGCCAAGAATATTGTGGCGGCGGGGCTGGCCGACAGGTGTGAGATTCAGCTGTCCTATGCCATCGGCGTGGCACATCCCACTTCCGTTATGGTGGATACTTTCGGTACCGGAAAGATAGCTGATGAAAAGCTGGTGGAGATCATCCGGGAGAATTTTGATCTGCGTCCTGCGGGCATCATCAAAATGCTGGATCTGCGCAGACCTGTTTATCGCCAGACTGCCGCCTACGGGCATTTTGGACGGGATGACTTAAATCTTCCCTGGGAGCAGCTTGACAGAGTGGAAGTACTGAAGAAGTATCTGTAAGATGTTTATACACAAGATAGCTATACGGCGGAAACCTGGTTTTATGTGTTTCCGCCGTTATTTAATGCCACGTTAAAACTTCTCATAGAGGACAGATTGTTTGTCTGCCCCAATTCGTCTCACATTTGGATATAGTTTCCTTATAACCACATCATCCCGGAAAACGCGCCCCAAATTCGCAGGCGGATTGTCGCAGAGATCATTAAACCGGAAGATCCCCTTAGGCATTAGTCCAAGTTTCTGTATTGCCTGTGCATATAGTGCTCTGTGATTTGTCATAAATCATTCCTCCTCCCAGGCCATGGAAAGCAGGTTATGGAAATATGAATACGTGCTTGTACCCAGTCCCTATTAATGATAAAATGGGAAAAGGAAAAACAGGAAAAGGAGCACGCGACATGGCATTTGCGCATCTGCATGTCCACACGGAATATTCTCTGCTGGACGGTTCCAACAAGATCAAAGAGTATGTTAGACGGGTAAAAGAGCTGGGCATGGACAGCGCGGCCATCACCGATCACGGGGTTATGTACGGGGTGCTGGAGTTCTACCGGGAGGCCAGGGCTGCGGGGATCAATCCCGTCATCGGCTGCGAGGTATATGTGGCGCCGAACTCCCGTTTTGACAAGGAACTGACCGGCGGCGAGGACAGGTATTACCATCTGGTGCTGCTGGCGGAGAACAATACGGGCTACGCCAATCTGATGAAGATCGTCAGCAAGGGCTTCACCGAAGGATATTATTACAAGCCCAGAGTAGATATGGAAGTGCTGGAAAAATACCACGAGGGTTTGATCGCGCTGTCCGCCTGTCTGGCAGGGGAGGTGCAGCGCAACATCTCCAAGGGCCTGCTGGACGAGGCCAGAAAGAGCGCCCGAAAATACGAGGCATGTTTCGGGAAAGGCAACTATTTTCTGGAGATGCAGGACCACGGTATCCCCGAGCAGAGACGGGTAAACATGGAACTGATGAACATGAGCCGGGAGCTGGAGATTCCCCTGGTAGTCACCAACGACGTACACTATACCTATGAGACGGACGTGGAGGCTCACGATATCCTGCTGTGCCTGCAGACCGGCAAAAAACTGGCGGACGAGGACCGCATGCGCTATGAGGGCGGCCAGTATTTTGTCAAGAGCGAGGAGGAGATGAAGGGTCTGTTTCCCTATGCCTGGGAGGCGGTGGAGAACACCCAGCGGATCGCGGACAGATGCCATGTGGAGATCGAGTTCGGCGTGCGCAAACTCCCCCACTATCAGGTGCCGGAGGGGTATGACTCCTGGAGTTATCTGCAAAAACTGTGCGCCGACGGGCTGAAGGAGCGGTATGGGGACGGCTCCCTGCCTGCGGGAGACACGGGCATGACGCTGGGGGAACGCCTGGACTATGAGCTGGATGTGATCCATAGTATGGGATTTGTGGATTACTTTCTCATCGTGTGGGATTTTATACACTACGCGAAAAACAACGGCATCCCGGTGGGGCCGGGAAGAGGCAGCGCAGCGGGCAGCATCGTATCCTATTGTCTGAAGATCACCGATATAGACCCCATCCGGTACAGCCTGCTGTTTGAGCGTTTTCTCAATCCGGAGCGGGTTTCCATGCCGGATATCGACATTGATTTCTGCCCTAACAGAAGACAGGAAGTCATAGATTATGTGAGCAATAAATACGGGCCCGAAAAAGTGGTCCAGATCGTGACCTTCGGCACTCTGGGAGCCAAGGGAGTGATCCGGGACGTGGGGCGGGTCATGGATCTGCCCTACGCCTATGTGGACGGTATCGCGAAACTTGTGCCGGGGGATCTGAATATCACGCTGGAACAGGCTCTGGAAAAGAACCCTGAGCTGGGCAAACTGTACCGGGAGGACGAGCAGGTACACAGGCTGATCGATATGTGTAAGCGTCTGGAAGGTCTGCCCCGCAACACCGGCATGCACGCCGCCGGGGTGGTGATCTGTCCCCAGGCGGCAGACCAGTTCGTGCCTCTGACCAGAGGGGGGGACGGCTCTGTCACCACCCAGTATACCAAGGACCCTTTGGAAGAACTGGGACTGTTAAAAATGGACTTTCTGGGACTGCGCAATCTCACCGTGATACGGGACGCGGTGCGTTTTGTGGAGCAGACCAGAGGCGTCAAACTGGATATAGACCATATTGACTATAACGATCCCAAGGTGCTGGCCTATATCGGAACAGGCCGGACGGAAGGCATCTTCCAGCTGGAGAGCGGCGGCATGAAAAGTTTCATGAAAGAACTGCGCCCCCAGAGCTTTGAGGATATCGTGGCCGGCATCTCCCTTTACCGTCCCGGCCCCATGGATTTTATTCCCAAATATATTAAAGGAAAGAACAGTACCGGAGAGACCAGCTATTCCTGCCCCCAACTGGAGCCGATACTGAAAAATACTTACGGCTGTATGGTCTATCAGGAACAGGTCATGCAGATCGTGCGGGACCTGGGGGGCTATACCATGGGACGCAGCGACCTGGTGCGCCGCGCCATGAGCAAGAAAAAGCATTCCGTCATGGAAAAGGAGCGGGTCAATTTCGTGTACGGCAACGCCGAAGAGGGGGTGCCGGGCTGCATTTCCAAAGGTATAGATGAGAAGACGGCCAATCGGATCTTTGACGAGATGATGGATTTTGCCAACTATGCCTTTAACAAATCCCATGCAGCCTGCTATGCCGTGGTGACGCTGCAGACTGCCTGGCTGAAATATTATTATCCCGTGGAGTTTATGGCGGCGCTGCTCACTTCCGTTATCGACAATCCGGGTAAGGTGTCCGAGTACATCCTGTGCAGCCGCAGCATGGGCATCAAGATACTGCCTCCGGACATCAATCAGGGCGAGGCCGGATTTTCCGTGGATGAGGGCAATATCCGCTATGCCCTCACCGCCATCAAGGGAGTGGGACGTCCGGTGATAGAGGCCATCGTGGAGGAGAGACGTCAGAGGGGTCCTTATACCAATCTGAAGGATTTTATCACCAGAGTGGCGGACCGGGATGTGAACAAGCGTGCCATCGAGAATTTCATCAAGGCGGGGGCCATGGACAGCCTGGGGGGAACCCGCAAGCAGTGCATGAGCGTGTATGTGCAGATACTGGATCGTATCGTGAAGGATAAAAAGAACAATCTGGCGGGACAGCTGACGCTCTTTGACATAGCCGCCGAGGAGGACAAGGAGGAATACGATATCCGCCTGCCGGATGTGGGAGAGTATACCCGGGAAATGATGCTGGCCTTTGAAAAAGAAGTACTGGGCATCTATGTAAGCGGTCATCCGCTGGAGGAATATCAGGAGCTTTTGCAGAAGTTCGCCACTTCCCGCAGCAGCGATTTTATGTTGGACGAGGAAACGGGCCAGGTGGCGGTGACGGACAGGGCACCGGCGGTATTGGGCGGTATGATCGCGGAGAAAACCATCAAATATACCCGCAACAATCAGGTCATGGCCTTTGTGAGTTTAGAGGACCTGGTGGGCAGTGTGGAAGTGGTTATTTTCCCCAGGGATTACGAGCAGTACTCCGCGCTGCTGGCCGAGGACGCCAAGCTTTTTATCAGAGGGCGCGTCTCCGTGGAGGAAGATAAGGACGCCAAACTGATCTGTGAACAGATCGCTACTTTTGACCAGGCGGCCGACGGCGGTCCGCTGTTTCCGGGAAAGGGAGGCCGCGGCTCCCGGAACGGAGGGGGCGCCTGGGCCCCGCAGCAGCGCAGACAATCCGAACAGGGGGCGGTCCCCCAGCCCCGGCAGGACAAACGCGGGGAGGGTATCAGCAGCGTGCCGGAGGGTCTATGGGTACAGTTTCCCACCGTGGAGGATTACCGGAAGGCGGAACAACGGCTGCTCGAGGCCACCGCGGACTCGGACGGTCAGGATCATCTGGTGATCTTTATCAAGAATCCCAAATCCGTGAAGATCCTGCCCGACAATCGCAATGTGCGCGGAGACCAGGAACTGAAACGGCGTCTGGCAGCTATTTTCGGGGAAGAAAATGTTAAAATTGTAACAAAACCTATTGAAAACCGAAAAGAAATGCATTAGAATAAGGTGAACTCTAAATAGGAGGAAATGCATTATGGAGAAAGAATTAAAAACAATCGGCGTGTTGACCAGCGGCGGCGACGCTCCCGGAATGAATGCGGCCATCCGTGCGGTGACGCGTACAGCCATAGCCAGAGGTCTTAAGGTAAAAGGAATCAAGAAGGGCTACAACGGCCTGTTAAACGAAGAGATCATAGATATGCGTCCCAAGGATGTGTCCGATATCATCCAGAGGGGAGGCACCATACTGGGCACTGCCCGCTGCATGGAGTTCAAGACCACGGAGGGACAGCAGAAGGGTGCGGAGATATGCAGAAAGCATGGCATTGACGGCATCGTAGTCATCGGCGGAGACGGTTCTTACCGGGGCGCGCAGAAGCTGGCCCGGCTGGGGATCAACACGGTAGGGCTGCCCGGCACCATCGATCTGGACATATCCTGTACCGATTATACCATCGGCTTTGATACGGCAATAAACACTGCCATGCAGGCTATTGATAAGGTAAAGGACACTTCCTCCTCCCATGAGCGTTGCAGTATCATCGAAGTTATGGGCCGCAACGCCGGTTACATCGCTCTGTGGTGCGGCATCGCCAATGGTGCCGAGGATATTTTGCTGCCGGAGAAATATGACTACAACGAGCAGGCCATTATCAACAACATTATTGACAGCCGCAAAAAGGGCAAGAGTCATCATCTGATCATCAATGCGGAGGGCATCGGGCATTCCGTTTCCATGGCCAGACGTATCGAGGCGGCCACCGGCATTGAAACCCGCGCCACTATTTTGGGCTACATGCAGCGAGGGGGTAATCCCACCTGTAAAGACCGCTATTATGCATCTATTATGGGTGCATATGCGGTGGATATCCTGCTACAGGGTAAGACCAACAGGGTTGTGGGCTATCGCCACGGCGAGTTTGTGGATTTTGATATCGAGGAAGCATTGAATATGCAGAAAAGCATTGACCCCTACCAGCTTGAGGTGTCAAGGATTCTGTCTATTTAAGAGTATAGAGATGGCAGACAGCTGTTATACCGCCGCAGAGGCTGTGTATAACAGCTGTTTTGTTACTTTGGCGGGCAGGGGGTGAGATGATGATCACGAGCACATCCAATCAGAAGGTAAAACAGATCGCGCAGTGGCAGACCAAGGCGAAACAGCGCAGGCAGGACGATGTCTTTCTGGCGGAGGGACTGAAAATGTATGAGGAGGCTCCCCTGGAGCTGATCCGGGAAGTGTACTTGACAGAGAGTCTGCTGAAACAGCTGGAAAGCCGTAAAACAGCGGATGACAGGACATATGATAAAGCGTGGCATATAGAGGAAAAGCTGAAACGCACCGGCTACGAGACGGTTGCGGAGGAGGTCTTTCGCCGTATGTCCGACACCCAGACACCCCAGGGGATACTCACTGTGCTGCGCAGGCCCGTCTATGAAACCGGGCAGCTTTTGCGGGGAGACAAAACGCTGCTTTTGCTGCTGGAGGATATTCAGGACCCGGGCAATCTGGGTACCATGCTGCGCACCGGAGAAGGGGCTGGGATAACAGGTGTTATCATGTCTTCTCAAACAGTGGACATCTATAATCCCAAGACCATCCGGGCCACTATGGGCTCCATATACCGGGTTCCTTTTCTGTATGTGGAGGATATGGGGGAGGCGGTGAGGACATTGCAGAAAAACAGTGTCCGTGTCTACGCGGCGCATCTGCGGGGGGAGACATATTACAGCAGTCTTTCGTTCCGGGAGGGCACGGCTTTTCTGATCGGCAATGAGGGCAAGGGTCTTCGCCGGGAGACGGCGGAGCTGGCGGATTCCTATCTGAAGATACCCATGGAGGGGCAGGTGGAGTCTCTGAATGCAGCCATTGCGGCCTCTCTGTTGGTATACGAGGCACATAGGCAGAGACATGGACAATGAAAAGGAGAAGATAATATGCAGACGGATAAAAAGATCGGTTTTATCGGATTGGGTAATATGGCGGCGGCTATGATCGGCGGTATGCTGCAAAAAGGGGTGGCCCGACCGGAAAATATCATTGGCTCTGCCCGCACCGCGGCTACTTGCCGGAGGGTGGCGGAGCAGTATGGCATTGTCACGTATTCTTCCAATATGGAGGTAGCACAGCAGGCGGAAATCCTGTTTCTCGCGGTGAAACCGCAGTTTTTCCCGGAGGTGATCGGGGAGATCAGGGACTGTGTGGGCTCCCAGACCGTGATCGTCAGTATTGCGGCGGGGAAGACTCTGGAGGAGATGGGCGGACTGTTTGGAGGAGAGCGGAAACTGGTGCGCTGTATGCCCAACACGCCTGCGCTGGTGCTGGAGGGATGTACCGGTGTGTGCCCGGGCGATGGGGTGAGCGGGGAGGAGCTGGAGGAGGTCTTGACGCTGTTGCGCAGCTTTGGCGTGGCCCAGCAGGTGCCGGAACATCTGATGGACGCGGTGGTAGGGGTCAGCGGCAGTTCCCCCGCCTATGTGTTTATGTTTTTGGAGGCCATGGCCGATCAGGCGGTGGCGGCGGGTATGCCCAGAAAACAGGCGTATACTTTTGCGGCCCAGGCCGTAATGGGCAGCGCCAAGCTGATGCTGGAGACGGGCAAACACCCGGGAGAGCTGAAAGATATGGTATGTTCTCCTGGGGGCACTACCATTCAGGCAGTGCGTGTTTTAGAGGAAAAAGGCCTGCGGGCGGCGGTGATGGACGCCATGGAGGCATGCATGGAGAAATCCAGAAATATGTGAGGGGTTGACAAAACCATCCGCATCTGTTATCATGTGCCTTGTAACAAAATTAACAATATTGTAATAATTTAGTTAATAAGTGGGAAAAATTATTACAAAATTTGTTGGAGGTAAAGGAAATGGCAAAAGGCAAAAGGCTGTCTGTCATCCTTGCCGGAGTGCTGTTATTTGGCACGCTGGCAGGTAGCGCGGACATGACCGTAGAAGCTGGCGGCAATTCAGATTACCTGAATTTGATGAGCGGGGGTATGGCGGCACTGCTGGATTCCGACACAGAGAATGCGGAAGAGCTGATCAGCACCACGCAAAAGAGCCTCGACCTGAAAGCGGCGCAGGAAGAGGAACAGTGTACATTGGTGATGGCCAATGTGCGCAATGCTCTGAATGTCAGGGCAGATGCCAGCGAAGATGCGGAAAAGGTAGGAATGATATACAAAGACTGCGGAGGCACTATTTTAGAGCGGTCAAACGGCTGGACAAAGATTCAGTCCGGCGAGCTGGTCGGATGGGCCAAGGACGATTATCTGCTGTTCGACGAGGAGGCCAAAGAACTGGCGGCCAGCGTAGGCATCACCACGGCAACCGTGGATGCCGAGATGCTGAAGGTTCGCACGGAGCCGGATAAGAACGCGGATTTTTACGGAGTCCTGGCCAAAGATGAGATCGTGGAAGTTATGGAAAGCGAGGAAGAGGACTGGGTACTCATCAATTATGAGGGGGAAGACGGTTATGTGTCCTCCGAGTTTGTCACCATCGACTTCAAGATAGACTATGGCGAGACCATGGAGGAGATCAAGGAGCGCGAGGAGGCCGAACGTGAGGCGAAACGCCATAAGAATTACGGCGAGTACACCACGGACGCGGACACCACGCTGCTGTTGGCGGCGCTGATCCAGTGCGAGGCCGGCGGCGAGAGCTACGAGGGCCAGCTGGCGGTGGGCGCGGTGGTCATGAACCGCGTAAGGAGCGGGGCATACCCCAACACCATCCACGGCGTCATCTATGCGTCGGGCCAGTTTACTCCGGCACAGAGCGGCAAGGTGAACAGAGTGTATGAGTCGGGTAAGATCAAGGAGAGCTGTATTCAGGCGGCGCAGGAGGCTCTGTCCGGCGTGTCCAATGTGGGTGACCTTACTCACTTCCGCCGAAACAACGGCCGTGAAGGTCTGGTGATCGGCAACCATGTATTTTATTAATGATTTTTTCTGCGGGCAATGAGTTTGTGTGCCGTGCCCGGATGAGTATTTGGCTATATGTCGCGAAAAGCACGATGGATTCGTCTATCGTGCTTTTTTTCCAGTATAAAAAGATTGCGCGTCGGGCCGGAGTGTAGTATATTAGTTATAACCTCAAATTGTTGGGGAAGGAGCAAACAAAGGAGGATGCGTATGGGAGAGGTTATTTTCTGGCTGGTCCTGCTGATCGTCTGTATCGGTGTGGAAGTGGCGACCATGGGCCTGACGACTATCTGGTTTGCGGGCGGCGCGCTGGTAGCCATATTCCTGGCAGTGATAGGGGCGCCGATCTGGTTGCAGGCAACGGTCTTTATCGTGGTGTCTCTGGTACTGCTTTTCTTTACCAGGCCCGTTGCCGTAAAATATTTCAACAAGGACCGGGTGAAGACCAATGTGGAGAGCATGGTGGGGCGTCAGGCCATCGTGGTCAGTGAGATCGATAACCTGCAGGGCATTGGGCAGGTGACGGTGGGCGGCCAGGAATGGAGCGCCAGGAGCGCGGAGGAAAATGTAAAAATTGCCGTGGGGGCGGTTGTCATGGTGGTGGCTATCAACGGAGTGAAGTTGATCGTCCGGGATATATCCAGTGAACAGCTGCTGCATAAAACCTCACAGGCTGATGCCAAATAGGCAGAAGGAGGAAGGAAATGGAAATTTTGGGTATTGTTTTAGTGGCACTGGTGATTTTGGTCTTATGCATTTTTGTATCCTGCATTAAGATCGTACCCCAGGCACAGGCTTTTGTCATGGAGCGTCTGGGCGCTTATCAGGGGACATGGTCGGTAGGCTTTCATGTTAAGATGCCTTTTCTGGACCGTGTTGCCAGGAGAGTGAATCTGAAGGAGCAGGTGGCTGATTTCCCGCCCCAGCCCGTGATCACCAAGGACAATGTAACCATGAGGATCGATACCGTGGTATTCTATCAGATCACTGATCCCAAGCTGTTTACCTATGGCGTGGAGAATCCGATGATGGCTATTGAGAATCTGACGGCTACCACACTGCGTAATATCATCGGCGATCTGGAGTTGGATCAGACGCTGACCAGCCGCGAGACTATCAACACCAAGATGCGCGCGGCGCTGGATATCGCTACCGACCCCTGGGGTATCAAGGTAAACCGTGTGGAGCTTAAAAATATCATTCCACCCGCTGAGATCCAGAATGCCATGGAGAAACAGATGAAGGCGGAGCGTGAGAGACGTGAGGCCGTTACCCGGGCTGAGGGTGAAAAGAAGGCTAACATTCTGGAGGCGGAAGGTGCCAAGGAGTCCGCTATTCTGCGGGCTGAGGCGGATAAGCAGTCCGCGATCCTGAGAGCGGAGGCTCAGAAGGAGAAGATGATCCGCGAGGCGGAAGGTGAGGCGGAGGCCATCTTGAAGGTGCAGCAGGCCAATGCGGAAGGTATCCGTCTGCTTAAAGAGGCGGGAGCTGATGAGGCTGTGCTGAAGATTAAGAGTCTGGAGGCGTTCGAGAGAGTGGCGGACGGTAAGGCGACGACGATTCTGCTGCCTGCTGAGCTGCAGGGGATCGCGAGTATGGCTACGGCTTTTAAGACGGCTAGTCAGGGGCCGGTTGAGGGAAAGTGATTTCGGCTGGATTAGTTGATAGGGAGAGTTTGGGGAGCGGGCTGGATAGGGCTGGCTCCCCCCTTTTTTTGGAGGCGGAGGGGGACGGGCGGGGCCGGGGGCGTATGGGGGCTGCACGGCGCGGCTCGCTCGGGGGATTTTACTAAGGGAGCAGGGGGAGGTTGCGGCGTGGGCCGGGGCGGCGATAACGCGCATCCGTGCGCGGTATCGCCTAAAATGGCCATCCGTGGCCATTTTACCCTGGGGGACGGTCTGCTCCCTAAGTAAAATCAACCCTCGCTCACAGCGCCGTGCAGCCCCCATACGCCCCCGGCCCCGCCCTGTTTTCTGCTCGGTCGTTTTTGTCTCTCCTCGTTCTGGTGTTTGTTGGATTGAACTCGTTTTGTATATTCTGTTTTCTGTTGGCTGGCGCTTGTCATGGTTGTCTTGTTTCCTGCCCAATTGTTTATGTCTCGGCTCGCCTTGATTGTCGGATTGAATCGTTCCTGTCTCTCCTGGTTCTGATGCTTGTCAGATTGAACTCCTCTTGTATGCTCTGTATCCTGTTGACTGGCGCTCGCTTTGTTCGCCTTGTTTCCTGCCCAATTGTTCATGTCTCGGCTCGCCCTGATTGTCGGATTGATCCCGTCTCGTATGTTCTGTTTTCTGTCCGCTGGTGTTTGGCTCGTCTGTTTTGCTGCTTGCCCTTTTGCCCTGTCTGGCTGTTTGAATGTCTGATTGTCCTTGTTTCGCCTTGTACTGTAGCCGCTGAGTTGAGTTGTCCTTCTTAGTGGTAAATGTTTTAAAGGATGTCGCTAAAATAAACTGGCGGTAGGCGTACCGGTAGTTGTCGATTGTGGGACAGAACTCTTGAAAAAGTGCTGGAAATGCAGTATAGTAGTTCATATCTAAAAGAAAACATGGCATGGATATGCGGAAAGAGGATGAGATGGATTTGCAGGGACGGGATTTTTTGAAACTGTTGGATTTTAGCGGGGAGGAGATCATGTATCTGCTGGATCTGGCGGCGGAGCTTAAGGAGAAAAAAAAGAAGGGGATACCTGTGGATACGCTGCGGGGTAAGAATGTGGCGCTGATCTTTGAGAAGACCAGCACCAGGACCCGGTGCGCTTTTGAGGTGGCCGCTCATGACCTGGGGATGGGGAGTACTTATCTGGACCCCAGCAGCTCCCAGATCGGTAAGAAGGAGAGTATCGCGGATACGGCCAAGGTGCTGGCCGGGATGTTTGAAGGAATTGAATACCGGGGGTATGGGCAGGATATTGTGGAGGAACTTGCCAAGTATTCCAAGGTTCCGGTGTGGAACGGTCTGACCAATGAGTTTCATCCTACACAGATGCTGGCGGATGCTTTGACTATACGGGAGCATTTCGGATATCTGAAGGGGATAAAGCTTACTTATATGGGGGATGCCCGGTACAATACAGGTAATTCGCTGATGGTTCTGTGCGCCAAGCTGGGGATGCATTTTACGGCATGCACCAGCGCCAAGTATTTTCCAGACGGGGAGCTGGTGAAACTGTGTGGGGAGTTGGCGGCGTTAAGCGGCGGCAGTATTACTCTCACCGAGGATGTGGAGGTCGGAACCAAGGGCGCGGATGTGATCAGCACCGATGTGTGGGTGTCCATGGGCGAGCCGGATGAGATCTGGGCGGAGCGTATCGCAGATCTGAAGGAGTATCAGGTGAATAAAAGGGTTATGGACAATGCGGGTCCCCAGGCCGTTTTCATGCACTGTCTTCCTGCGTTCCACGATCTGAAGACCAAGATCGGCGCAGAGGTGGGGAAGAAGTTCGGTATCACAGAGATGGAGGTTACGGACGAGGTGTTTTCCTCCGGTCAGTCTCTGGTGTTTGAGGAGGCCGAGAACCGTATGCATACCATCAAGGCGGTGATGGCGGCCACGTTGGGCTGGGACCACGGGACAAGCGGTAGATGAAGGCGGAGATACTGGCTCTGTTGCGGGAGAGCGGAGATTTTATATCGGGGCAGGAGTTGTGCAGCCGTTTCGGCGTGACCCGGGCCGCTGTGTGGAAGGCTATAGGGCAATTGAAAAAAGAGGGGTATGAGATCGAGGCGGTGCAGAATCGGGGCTATAAGCTGGCGGCAGCGGAGGTCTATGGGGAAAATGAGCTGCGCAGCCGTATTCATACCCTATGGGCAGGGTCGGAGCTGCATTTTCACCGGATAACCGGTTCTACCAATCTGTTGGCGAAACAGGCGGGGGAGGAGGGCGCGCCCCACGGCTCGCTGTTTGTGGCGGATGAGCAGACCGCCGGACGGGGCAGACGGGGCAGGAGTTGGCAGTCGCCTCCGGGAGCCAATATCTATTTTACTATATTGCTGCGCCCTGAGCTTGCGCCGGATCAGGCGTCCATGCTGACATTGGTGATGGCTCACAGCGTGGCGGACGCCATAGGGCGGTATACCGGTCTGGAGTCGGAGATCAAATGGCCCAATGATGTGCTGCTGGATGATAAAAAGATCTGCGGTATTTTGACGGAGATGAGCCTGGAGCGGGAATTTATTCACTATGTGGTCTGCGGCGTGGGGATCAATGTGGCCGATCAGGACTTTCCGGAGGGTGTCAGGGAGCATGCCACCGCTGTGGAGTCTGTCTGGGGAAGGCGGGTTTCCAAGGGGGAGCTGTTACAGTATGTGATGGAGGCATTTGAGAGGGACTATGACGCCTTTGTAGCGGCGGGAGATCTGACACCGCTGCTGGAGAGTTATAACGGGCGGCTGGTGAATCTGGGCCGCAGGGTGCGGGTGCTGGACCCCAAAGGAGAATGGGAGGGCACGGCCCTGGGCATCAATGCCCGGGGAGAACTGTTGGTGGAGGATGAGTCGGGCGCTGTGGCGGCTGTGTTCGCAGGAGAGGTGTCCGTTCGGGGGATTTATGGATATGTGTAGGAAATGAAGGGCGGACAAGGTGCGTCCGATATGGATTTTTTGAGGGAAGAGTGCCGCGAATAGGGACGCGTCGAATTTGATGAGGGCAAAATGCCGCGAACAGGGATGCATCGGATTGTTGCAGACAGGGTTATAGCGGATTTGAGGGCAGCAGGTACACCGGAGCTGTTGAATATGGTAATGAGGGATATGCGGGGAAAGAGTGGGATGGAACAGGAGAGAGTGGTGCTCTGCGGCGCCAATGCCTATGAGCAAAAATATTATTTTAATCAGACATTTAAGGGGATACCTCAGTCTATCCAGGAGGAGTTGCACATTATATGCGTGCTGTTCACCGAGGAGGTAGGAGGGGTGTTTACGATAGTCTTTGAGCCGGACGGCTCCGTGTCTCTGGAGACCGATGCGGAGGAGGACGATATCTATTACGATGAGATCGGCAGCGGACTGCTGGTGTCGGAAATCCGCAGAAAACGGCAGGAACTGCTGGAATCTTTGAGTCTGTATTACAGGGTATTTGTGCTGAAGGAACCCTTGTGTGAGGAGAACCTTTGACCGTTTAGGGCGGAGGCCGTTCGGCAGAGGAGTTCCGGCCCGACAGAGGGTGGTGTGGGGAGTAACAGGGAGGGCAGATATGATCTTAGTTGTGGATGTGGGCAATACCAATATAACCTGCGGAGTGTACGAAGACCGGGAGATGAAAGCCACTTTCCGGTTGACCACCAAGACCCCCAGGACTTCGGACGAATACGGGGTGATGCTGTGCCAGCTATTGGCGGCCAGAGACGTCAAACCCCAGGCCGTCGAGGGTGCGGTGGTGGCCAGCGTGGTGCCGGACGTAATGCACTCTCTGATGGGAGGGATCACCCGCTATGTGACTGCCCAGGTGCTGACCGTAGGTCCGGGGACCAGGACGGGAATCAAAATCACCACGGAGGACCCCAGAACCATCGGCGCGGACAGGATCGTGGACGCGGTGGCGGCCTATGAGAAGTACGGCGGTCCTGCTCTGGTTATAGATTTTAATACGGCTACCACGTACGACTATGTGACCGAACAGGGACATTTTGCCGCCGGGATCACCGCTCCCGGTATCCGCATCAGCTCTGAGGCTCTGTGGAAGGAGACGGCGAAACTGCCCAATATCGAGATCAAAAAGCCCAAGACTATTCTGGCCCAGGAAACTATCAGCAGTATGCAGGCGGGGCTGGTGTACGGGCAGATCGGCCAGACGGAATATATTATAGGCAAGGTGAAGGAGGAGACCGGCATTCCGGATATGAAGGTAATCGCAACCGGGGGGCTGGGAAGGCTGATCGCTGAGGAGACGGACGCCATAGATTTCTACGACCCCTATCTGACGCTGGACGGCTTGCGGATAATATATGACAAAAACAGAAACAGATAAATGAGGTTTGGTATAAAATGAGCACGTTACGAATAGGGAATGTGACTTTGAAGAACAATGTAATACTGGCTCCCATGGCAGGCGTTACCGACCTGCCATTTCGCATATTGTGCAGGGAACAGGGAGCGGGGATGGTCTGTATGGAGATGGTCAGTGCCAAGGCTATCTATTACGGGAACAAAAATACGGAGCAGCTGCTGGAGATCCATCCGCAGGAAATGCCTGCGTCCTTGCAGCTTTTCGGCTCTGCCCCGGATATCATCGGCGAGATGGCAAAGCGGATCGAGGAGCGGCCCTTTGCCGTTTTAGACCTGAATATGGGCTGTCCTGTCCCCAAGATTGTGAACAACGGCGAGGGCTCGGCGCTGATGAAAGACCCCAAGCTGGTGGAGGAGATTCTGACCAGACTGGTGAAAGCGGTTAAAAAGCCGGTGACGGTCAAGATACGAAAGGGTTTTGACGAAGAGCATGTAAACGCGGTGGAGATCGCCCGGATCGCGGAGGGATGCGGCGTGGCGGCAGTGGCGGTACACGGGCGCACCAGAGCCCAATATTACAGCGGCAAGGCGGACTGGGATATCATCGCGGCGGTAAAGGACGCCGTCAAGATTCCGGTGATCGGCAACGGGGATGTGACAAGCGCCCGGTCGGCGGAGGCGATGCTGCGGTACACCGGCTGCGACGGGGTGATGATCGGCAGGGCTGCCCAGGGCAATCCCTGGATATTCCGGGAGGTGACGGAGTATCTGGAGACAGGCGCTGCCGTGCCCAGGCCAAAGCCGGAGGAGGTCAAGGAGCTGGTGGAGCGGCATGCGGCGCTACAGCTAAAGTACAAGGGCGAATACACGGCGGTGCGGGAGATGCGCAAGCACCTGGCCTGGTATACCGCGGGCTATCCCCACTCCGCGCGTTTCCGGCAGACCATCAATACCATGGAGACTATGGAGGAGCTGCTAACGGGGGTGGAAGAGATCTTCGGGGATGCATATTTTCACGGATAACCACATAGATTAGTCATTGAAAAATCCCGGACGGGTGTGAAAAAGTGGAACATGTAGTATATCTGGCGGTTAAAAAGGCGAGTAAGGGAAAACGGGAGCCGGTGGCTATGGAGTGTGTACGGTTGGATCAGACCACTGTGAGCCGTGTGACGCTGCTGGAGCCTTATCTGGAGGCATGGCGGCACCCTTCCCATGTGTGCGGCGTGATATGGGACAAGATCAAGGAGCGCTGCGGCGAGAATGCGGGTCTGCGGGAGCAGCACAGGCAATTTCCGGACTATCAGGTTTGGGACAGGAGCTTTCAGGGCTATCTGCAAAGGCGCGAACTGACCGGGGAATGGATGCGTGTGTGGCGGGTCCCCATGTTTGAGCAGTATGGCGGCCAAGAGCAGTTGAAGACGATGATGAACCATGTGGAGGGCTGGCGGGAGCTGTCCCAGGTGCTGGTGTTGGGCTATGCCCCGGATATGGAGGAGTGGCTGCCCCGGCTGGTGCGGCGGGTCAGAGGGATTGATTTTTATATGGATTATGAACCCAGGGACATGGACGAGACGCAGGAACGGATAGATGAGGAATATGGGCTTGTGACCCAGTGGCGCGTACTGCCGGGCGAGTCCTATCAAGGGCTGAGCCAGTACCTGCACGGCTATGGCGTTCCCTGCCTGGTGCTGGATTTTACCGACAGGACGAACATTCCGGTGACAGGGCTAAAGCCCGGCAGTATGTGGTGGGATATGGGGGCGAAGGAGGAGAAGAGGCATCTGCTGGAGGACCGGCCGCTGGGCGTACGGTATGTCTCTCTGCGGACTCTGTGGAGAGATTTGGTGTAAGAAGAACATCTGATTGCCCACAGCAAGGGTAGTTCCGAATGTCCGCGTGCATTCTTTGATGTAGGGGCGCTATGTTTGGTCTATGCGGAGAAGAGTTTCCGGTATCGGTGAAAGTATATTTGCGGTAAACCGGGACTGTATTTTGGGCAGAATGCGGCCGGATGGTCTTTATAAACCGGAAAACGCGGAAAATCGGCCCGGAAACCGAGCAGGGCTTTATAGCAAGTGGTACTTGACACCCTATGGAAAATTAAGTATAATCGGGGTGCTGTTTAGGAATATTGGGTGTTACTATAAATATATAAAGAAGGAAGGGTATTGTAAAATGCAGGAAAAGAAAAACATTCTGACCTATGAGGGTCTGAAAAAGTACGAGGAAGAGCTTCACGAGCTGAAAGTGGTCAAACGTCAGGAAGTGGCGCAGAAGATCAAGGAGGCCAGAGAGCAGGGGGATCTGTCCGAGAACGCCGAGTACGACGCTGCCAAGGACGAGCAGAGAGACATTGAGGCCCGTATCGAGGAGTTGGAGAAGATACTGAAAAACGCGGAGGTTGTGGTAGAGGAAGAGGTGGATCTGGATAAGATCAGCATCGGCTGCCGGGTTAAGCTGCTGGACATCGAATTCAGCGAGGAATTGGAGTACAAGATCGTGGGTTCCACAGAGGCCAACAGCCTGAAGGGAAAGATCTCCAACGAGAGTCCTGTGGGCAAGGCGCTGCTGGGCAAAAAGATCGGCGACACCGTGGAAGTGGAGACTCAGGCGGGGGTATATTCCTACAAGGTACTGGAAATCCAGCGGAGCAACTAAAGGACAGCGAAAGCATACGGAACTATAAAATAGGAGAAAAAAAGTGGCAGGAGAACAGAACAATCAAGGCAATCAGGAACAGCAGCAGGATATCGGTCAGCTGCTGAAAGTTAGAAGGGAAAAGCTGGCCAATCTCCAGCAGGCGGGCAAGGACCCTTTTCAGATCACAAAGTATGATGTGACCCATCACAGTGTGGATATCAAGAACGGTTATGAGCAGCTCAAGGGTAACACCGTGCGCATCGCGGGGCGCATTATGTCCAAGCGTATTATGGGAAAAGCGTCTTTTTGCAATATTCAGGACCTGCCCGGCAACATCCAGTGCTATGTGGCAAGGGACAGCATCGGTGAGGAACCTTACGCGGATTTCAAGAAATATGACGTGGGCGATATCGTGGGTATCGAGGGGGAGGTCTTCACCACCAAAACGGGAGAGATCTCCGTACATGCATCCGGCGTGACGCTGCTGACCAAGAGTCTGCAGATTCTGCCGGAAAAATATCACGGACTCACCAACACGGATATCCGTTACCGCCAGAGATATACGGATCTGATCATGAACGCCGAGGTAAAGGATACCTTTATCAAGCGTTTCCGGATCATAAAGGAGATCCGCAATTTCCTGGACGGCAGAGGGTTTATGGAGGTGGAGACTCCCATGCTGGTGTCCAATGCGGGCGGCGCGGCTGCCCGGCCCTTTGAGACCCATTACAACGCGCTGGACGAGGATGTAAAGCTGCGTATCTCGCTGGAACTGTATTTAAAGCGTCTGATCGTGGGCGGTATGGAGAAGGTCTATGAGATCGGCAGAGTGTTCCGCAACGAGGGCGTGGACACCCGGCACAATCCGGAGTTTACTCTGATGGAGCTGTATCAGGCCTACACCGACTATGAGGGCATGATGGAGCTGACAGAGAGTATGTTCCGCTATCTGGCCCAGACCGTGTGCGGCAGCACCACTATCACTTACAACGGTATGGAGATAGATTTTGGCAAGCCCTTTGAGCGTATCACCATGAATGACTGCATCAAGAAGTACGCGGGGGTGGACTTTGACACGGTGAATGGCGACCAGGAGGCCAAGGCACTGGCGGATCAGCACCATATCGAGTATGAGGCCCGTCACACCAAGGGGGATATCATCAATCTGTTCTTTGAGGAGTACTGTGAGAAGAATCTGGTACAGCCCACTTTTGTGATGGATCACCCGCTGGCGATCTCCCCGCTTACCAAGAAAAAGCCGGATGACCCGGAGAAGGTTGAGCGCTTTGAGCTGTTTATCAACACTTGGGAGATGTGCAACGCCTATTCCGAGCTGAACGACCCCCTCGACCAGAGGGAGCGTTTCGCGGCCCAGGACGCCGCTTTTGCCGCCGGGGACGAGGAGGCCAACCACACGGACGAGGACTTCCTGAACGCTCTGGAGATCGGTATGCCTCCCACCGGAGGTATCGGCTACGGCATCGACCGGCTGGTGATGCTGCTCACTGACAGCCCGGCGATCCGGGATGTGCTGCTGTTCCCAACGATGAAGAGCCTGAGTTAATGAAAACCCAGTGATACCAAGGTGTAGCAGGTTCGTTCAAAGCCTCCGGTCATGCATTAGTATTGTAATAATTTAAACAGGATGTAGCGTATTATACTGTTATGTGCCATTCTCATAGGAATCAAGATATTTGTTTCTGGCAGACGATACAGATCAGTATGGCAAGACTAAGGACACTTTCTAAGAAAGAAATTTCAAAGAAGGTGTCTTTTTTGTCTTTGTTGTGGTGAATTTTCAGCAAGGAGGACAAAGCGGTGCCAAAATCCGCGACAGTAAAAATGGCTATACGCATAAGTTTCCCCAACAATTTATCTCCATAAGGTAAGCATAGACAGTATGGCGTTCCAGGTTCTCCCTCAGCCTGTCCTTGGTTAATTCATTCATTATCGTACCAATAAGATGCATAATATAGTAAGCCCGGATGAAGTGGTGGACAGATTTGAGCAGGAGATAAAGGCTTTGAGCAGCTTTTATAAAAAAGGGAGGAAAACAGAACAGATGTTCGATGACTGAAACATTCTTATGGGACAAACAAATTTGTATAATAGCATCGGCATAGAGAATTACTCTCCTGTGCCAATTTTGATTTTTGTGGAAATATGGGTGTAAAATCATCATTTTTTGAAATATGACTAAAATATGGTCGAAATATGGTTGCTATCTTGTTGACAATATATATGGCCTATGATAGAATGCATAAAGTGGTAGATTTTTAGGGCATAGAAAAGCTACATCATGTGGAAAAGGTTTGAGGATAATATATTTATAAGACGCTAGCTAAAGGTGAGATACGCCGCGATGGCTCATATGTTTACTAGACTGTAAGAGATCATAACCTGCAGAGATTCCCTTGATAATAGTTGCCGGATTGCTTTTTGCTGTTAAGAGAACTAAACATTCTTGCGTACATCTGTACATGCTTTTATCATTCCAATTTTTTAGATGGAATGACATTGAAACATTGCATTCAGAATTTATTAGCCGTTTGACCTATTAGAGAAAGGAAGGTTCATTCTTTTACATTAGATATGAACTGTGTGTACTTTGTGATAAGAAAACATAAATTGTTTATGAATATCTTATATTCGTTTAAATTGCTGTATGCTACATCAAAATCGCGTGAATTTCATACAATATTCAGACAAATAGCCCATTACTCTATTTCCATTTTCTATAGTTCTTTTTTTATGAAATTTCTTGTTGGCGCGCTGCAGGGTAATTATGCAACGGAGCGTGTTATCTTTTATGTGGTAATCGTCGGTATAATCAGCCTTATGCTTAGTGCATATATATACTATTGTGACAATGTACTCTTGCCGGTTGGAGATATAGCCGTTTTCAAAAACCTTTATAAAATGATATATATGAAGTCGGAATCAATTAGCTTGGAGTGTTATGACAATAAAGAATTTTATAATGATTATGCTGTTGCACTGGATGATGCGGGAACAAAAGTGATTGATGTAGTTGTAAATGCAGTTCGCATTGTTTTAGGTACTGTGGCTGGGATGGTATCATTTGCGATCATGTTCCAAATAAACAAATATGTCATCTTATTTGTAGCGGGTCCGTTAATTGGTAACTTTCTGATAGCGCCCCAATTGGCAAAGATTACGCACCAAAAGTATTTGGATGGGGCAAAGTATAAGAGAAGAGCAGAGTATGTTAACCGTGTAATGCATCTGGCTGATTTCGCAAAAGAAATTCGATTATCAAGCGTTTTTAATGTCTTGAAGAGAGATTTTGCCTGTGCAATGGAGAATCAGAGTTCTCTATATAAAAGGTATATAAGGAAAGAGTTTCCGTGGGGGCTTTTGCAGTATATTTTTTGCTATATGGTTATTTTTGAGGGTATCTTGTTGTTTGGTGCTTATTTTGCCATGGAATCGACAAACAACAAAATAAGTTTTTCCAATATGGTTGTATTGACAAGCACCATGTTATTCGCAGCTTGGATTTGGCTTGCGGTTCGAGATTCAATCAATAAATGCGTTGAGAATAGTTTATATATAGAGAAATTGAGAAGGTTTTTGGGATATGAGGACGGCATATCGGAAAACCAAGAGGGGATAATTCCGGAAGGAGTAGTAAATTCTATAGAATTCAGAGATGTCTCGTTTTTTTATTCGGATGATAAAAAAGTTCTTAAAAAAATAAATTTTTATGTAGATAGGAATAGTACTATAGCACTTGTAGGGCATAACGGAGCAGGAAAAACCACAATAATCAAGCTTTTAATGCGACTTTATGACCCGACGGAAGGGGCGATATATGTAAATGGTCGCAATATAAAAGATTACAATCTTAAGGCTTATAGAAGATTATTCTCAACGGCGTTTCAAGATTTCAAAATTTTTTCCGATACAATCAGATATAACCTGCTGATGGGAGAAAACTATGAAAACGAAGAAAGCAGAATGATAGAAGCCTTAAAGGCAGTAGGGTTGTATGACAAAATAAAGAGTTTTCCTAATGGATTGGACACGGTTCTTACGAAAGAATTTGATGATGAGGGTGTGGTGCTTTCTGGTGGTGAGATGCAGAAATTGGCTGTTGCCAGAGCGTATTTAAGGGATGCCTGCGTGGCGGTTTTTGATGAACCGTCAAGCGCATTGGATCCTATTGCAGAATTTAAGCTATTTGAAAGTATTGTAAAATTTTCTGCGAATAAGATAGGAGTATTTATATCGCACAGACTTTCATGCGTAAAAGATTCCGATATGGTGTTGATGTTGGAGAACGGAGAAATAATTGAAAGAGGAAAGCATGAAGAACTGATAGGATTGAACCAAAAATATGCAGAGCTGTACAGGATTCAAGAGAGTAATTATCATGCTTTCAATCAAGAGGTCTTTAAAGAAAATGAAATACAGAGCTGAAAAAGAAATAATTAATTTAGGGGGATTCAAAGCAATAGTTGCCAATAGTCTGTTTTCAATAAAGCTAATTTTTAGCGTTTCTCCCTTTTATGGAGTAAGTACTATTGTAGAGGCGATCCGACACAATCTTGTGAATTTTTTGGAACATACGGTTTTAGTAGCGGGAGTATTGACTGCCATAGAAAAGCATACAGGTTTTGAAGGAGTACTGAAAAGTGTAATAATATTTATTTTGATTGATATTATTGCGGATTTTATATCAAATTGTTATGAAAAATATACGAAACCGAAATATTTACCACTAATACAGAAAAGTCTAAAGGAAAAGCTATATTGTAAGGCATATGAAATAGACTTGGCGTGCTATGACAACAGTAATTATTATAACGAATTGATTTTGTCGCTTTCAGAGTCGGAAAAAGTTATAGAACGTGCAGAAAATCTATTAAAGAAAACTTTTGGCGGAATTACATTATTTATCTGCTATGGATCTTTCTTTGCTTTTAAGGATATATGGACGGCAGTTTTTATTATTACATCGTTTGTGATGAGAATCTATTTGCTTAACAAGGAAAACAAATTGCGTTTTAATCTTAGATTAAAAGAGAATCCGTTGCAAAGAAAGAGGGATTACATACGCAGAGTTTTTTATTTGAGTGATTACGCAAAAGAATTGCGTTTATATGGCCATGCATCGGCTGAATTACATAAATCATTTGATGAGATTAATGAGGAATTGACGAAATTATATAGGGGGGTGGGAAAAAAAGTATTTCTGGCCGATTTTTTTTCAAAACACATTTCTTCAGAGTTTTTAATCAATATAGCGTATGTTCTTTATTTGGTTATTAAGGCGACGGTTTTCCACACGCTATCATGCAGTGATGTAGTTGTGTTGTATAATTCCGCATCGAATCTTAGACGTGGGTTGAATGATATCTCCGACATAGGACCATATATGGTCGAAACTAGCCTGTATATTGAAAAGATAAAGAAATTTTTTTCTTATGAATCAAAAATACACAATAAGAAAATACATGAAATACCCGACCAATTAGCGACATTGGAATTCAGAAATGTTTCATTTGGTTACGATAAGGATAAAGAGGTGCTATCAGATATTTCATTCACCATTCACTCGGATGAGAAGGTTGCATTGGTTGGTTATAACGGCGCGGGAAAGACTACACTAATTAAGTTATTGATGCGACTATATGATCCCGGCGAGGGAATGATATTGCTTAATGGGATTGATATAAAAGAATTTGATGTAAATGAGTATAGGAATCTTATTGGCGCCATATTCCAAGACTATAAGTTGTTTAGTATGTCGATAATTGAAAATGTTATTATGGATGTATCTGAACTTGCGGATTTGCGTAGGACCAAGCAGGCGTTAACGCGGGCAGGCATTGGATCACGGATAGAGTCTCTTGAGCATGGATTGGATACAATAGTAACTAAGGAGTTTGATTCGGATGGAGTTGTTTTTTCAGGGGGAGAAGCCCAGAAACTGGCAACTGCAAGGGCATTTTATAAAGACGCACAATTATTAATCATGGACGAACCATCGGCAGCCCTTGACCCTATTTCTGAATTTCAGTTAAATCAGGATTTGCATAAAGCGGCAGAGCACAAAACTGTAGTTTTTATATCGCACAGATTGTCTACCACTACAAAAGTGGACAAAATATATATGTTAGAAAAAGGGAGGATTATTGAACACGGAACACATGAAGAACTTTTGCGACTGGGTAAAAAATATTGTGAAATGTGGGAAGTTCAAGCTAAAAGCTACGTTGGTTGAATCCAATTTGAATTTAGAGGAGCCATTAAAGAAGAAAGATGAGAATTGCCAAATTAGAACCGTTCAATAAAGTATGGGTTGATTGTGATACAAATAGAACACTATCGCTTTTGATGTCAGTAGATCAAAAATATGAAGTTTTAGCGTATGCAAATGATTATGAGTATTACACAGGGATATCAAAGATTGACGGGTACAGTTTTGAATATATAGCCAATCAAAAGCGCAAGATTATGCAACAAAGATACTGTATTAGAGAAAAGGTATATGCGGATATATCTGATGAAGAGTTTTTGGCAGAGACCAAAGAAAATCTTAGAGCTGGAAAATGTGTGATCGCTGCCGCCGATTTATTTTATTTGGTAGAAGGCAATGTGTGCTATAAAAAGTTACATTGGGCTCATTATACATTGATTACAGAATATTGTGAAGAAAGCGATTTGTTCAAGATATTTGATGACAGAAACAGCGAATATGTTTCATATAATATATCGAAAGAAGATCTATTATTGGCAATACATAGTTGCAATCTGTTTCCCAAAGCTTACGTCATTTGTTTGAAAGACAAGTTTGATTTTGATAATATAAGCTCATTTGATTTGGCTGAAAATGCATATTCTACAATCAGGAGTATTCAGACAGGAAAGCGGAGAAACTTTTGGAAACTGAGGGATGTAGATTATATAGAAAAGACGTATATGGATTTAGAGGCGCTTTTCATAAAAGAGATAGAGTGTAGACAGATTTGCAGTAGAAAACTCATGGATTATTTAAAAAAGCAGTTAGGAAGATCAGAAGAACCAATATTGGATAAATTAGCTGGGAAGTTTTTGTACCTTGAAAGCCAGTGGAAAAAAATACGCCAATTGCTTTATCGCCTATATATATCTGAAGACCATGATAAATATTTAATAAAAATAAATGAGAAAACACAACATTGCTTGGAAGAGGAAGAAACGGTATGGTACGAATTTGCCAGATATCTGTTAAGTGAGATTGATCCCATTATTATCAAATTACAGTGATATTTTCGCGGTGAGATTGAAGACGCTAACGTATAGGGGCAAATGAAACAAATGGCAATAATAGCAAAATAACATATAAAGGAGAATGATGAAAATGAAGTATCTTGTCACGGGAGGCGCGGGATTTATAGGAAGCAATTTTATTCAGTATATGATGGATAAGTATCCAGAGGACGAGTTTATTAATTTGGATGCGCTCACTTATGCTGGGCATACAAATACGATAGAGAGATTTAATGAGTATTGTAATTACCGATTTGTAAAAGGTGATATTACTAATCGCCAGTTTGTTATGGAATTATTTTCCAAAGAAAAGTTCGATGTTGTTGTAAATTTTGCGGCAGAAAGTCATGTGGACCGCAGTATAAATGATACGAGTGCGTTTGTTTTAACGAATGTTTTGGGTACTACAAATCTTTTGGATGCATCAAAAAAGTATGAAGTGGAAAGATATCATCAAGTCGGAACGGATGAAGTTTATGGGGAATTACCGTTGGACAGACCCGACTTATTATTTAGCGAAAAGACACCTATTCATACCTCTAGTTCTTATTCGTCTAGTAAGGCGAGTGCTGATTTGTTTGTCCTCAGTTATTACAGAACACATGGTCTCCCTGTAACGATTTCACGATGTTCAAATAATTATGGGCCTTATCAATATCCAGAGAAACTTATTCCGCTAATGATATGCAGGGCAATAAAAGACATTAAGCTTCCTGTGTATGGGAATGGGTTGAATGTCAGAGATTGGATATTTGTAGAAGATCATTGCTCTGCGATAGACACTATTATACACAAGGGAAAAGTTGGCGAGGTTTACAATGTCGGCGGTCAAAGCGAACGTACTAATCTTCAGGTTGTGAACACAATACTGGAGAAACTGCATAAGTCAAAAGAATTGATTTCTTTTGTTGCTGATAGACCGGGACATGATAAGCGTTATGCGATAGACTTTTCTAAGATAAAATCAGAACTGGGTTGGGCTCCTAGTATGAGTTTTGAGGATGGAATTGCTAAAACTGTTGGATGGTATATCGATAACGAGTTATGGTTGAATGAAGTAACTGCGGGAGGATATCAGGAATATATTAGTAAGATGTATGGGATTTGAATACTGAGAAGGATTTATGATATATGGACAAGGAGGAAATAGTTTGACGGATAAGTGTCAAATTATATATGGTTATGCAAGATATAGAGTTTAAATTAAGGAGTATGATAAAAGAAAAGATGGAGGATTTGAGTAAAGACATAGATGGTTTGAATGATTTTCATTTAATAGTTGATATAGGGTACGATTCACTTCAAATAATCAGTTTAATAGTCGATATTGAGAAGGAATTCAATATAGAATTTGATGACGATGAACTAGATATGGATTTGGTGTGTCAGTTCTCGGAACTATTAAAGATGACAAAGCAGCAATTACAAGCGAAATAGAAACAAAAGGGCTAAAATGAAAATCGAAAAACTTATTGAATATATAAAGAAGAATATACCATTTTATCAAAAGAACGAATACAAAGATTATAAATCTATTGAACAATTTCCTCTTATTACAAAGTATATGATAAGAGAAGATTACGGAAGTTTTGTTTCGAATGGATTGGGCGAAGATAAAGATAAGCTGGTTGACTTATTGGAGACCAAAACATTGTCGACAAAAGGTTGGTATAATGAAATTGGTGCCGTTAAAGGTGTTTTTGTTGAAGAAACTTCTGGTACAACAGGAGTTCCGTTTTTGTGTGCGAAATCTGAAACCGAGCGAACAAGGCTAGGCATAGTGTTGTGGAAAGAACGACAAAATCGCGATCCCCTAGTTAATGGAGAAAATTATTTTCAATTTAGTCATATCAGAAGAAACATGATAAACCCTAATGCCTATGATTATGAATTAAATCATCTGATTGATCTATATTCTCAAATTAAGGCAAGAAAAATAAGGTGGATACATGGTACCCCTAATGCCATAATTAATCATGTTAAGGTTTTCAAAGAAAATGGTATTCGTTTTTTTTTGCCAGAACTAAAATATATCGAATGTACGGGAACATATTTGAGTAGCGAAACTAAACACCTAATAGAAGAGTACTTTGATGTAACTGTTTTAGACTTATATGGAAGTATAGAGACTTGGCCCATCGCTCTGACTTGCAATGAAGGCAAGATGCATTTGATTGAAAAGAATGTTTACTTTGAATTGGTTGATCCAGAGGGTAATGTTATTAATGAGAAGGGGATAATAGGGAGAGTTGTAGCAACTACTCTTGTAAATCAAGTGTTCCCGTTAATCAGATACACGATGGGGGATTATGCTATGTATGTCGATTGCGCGCCATGCAAGTGCGGTTGCAAAGGGCGAGTAATTCAGCTTGTTGAAGGACGAGACAATAACATTATAAAGGGATTGCCGCAGACTAAGTTTGGAAACAAAGAATTTGCAAGAATGGTGGCAACTGTTAAGTTAAGATTTCCGGAACTTGATTTGCGGTATATAAAAATTATTCAGAACAGCGTAACCGATTTTGAAGTGTGGATAAATGATTTCGGAAATGTTGATGAGTTCGTTGATTCGTTAAAAGAAATAATGCAAGTTGAATTTGAAAAGATACTCTTTGTATCAGTAAAGAAAATGACGGCTACTCAAATTGATGAAAGAAAGTATGATAAGCCAAACATTTTTATTTGTAAATGCTAAGTAAAAAAGGATATCTGCCTATGAAAATAGTTTTTTTGGGGGCTGGAAGCACAGTCTTTGCAAAAAAGGTTCTTCTGGATTGTATGAGTGCGCTTAGTACATTCGAAGTTGAGATTGTTTTATATGACATTAATAGCGAGAGATTAGATATAACCGGCAGAATATTACAAAAGGCAAACGAGAGACTATTTCAATCCAGGTACAAAATAGAGTTTGTCTGTAAGCCTGTTATGCTCAAGGATGCGTTGAAATCAGCAGATTTTGTTATAAATGCCATGCAAATTGGAAACTATGAGCCCTGTACCGTCAATGATTTTGAGATACCGAAAAAATACGGCTTGAGGCAAACTATTGGAGATACCGTAGGAATTGGGGGAATAATGCGTGGCTTAAGAACAATTCCTGTTGTCATGGAAATAATTAAACAAATGGAAGAAGTTTGTCCGGATGCTCTTTTTATAAATTATGCTAATCCCATGGCTATAGTTACCGGATACATTTTGCGTTATTCAAAAATAAAATGCATCGGGTTGTGCCATAGCGTTCAAGTTTGTACGGAAAGGCTTCTTAAAGATTTGGGGATGGAGGACAAGCTTGATGGAAGGCAAGAAGTTATTGCGGGTATTAATCATATGGCGTGGCTGTTAGAGCTCAGAGACAGCCAAGGGAATGATATGTATCCGGAAATAAAGAGGAAAGCTCGAGTAAAAAACTTGCTTAAAAAGCATTATGACATGGTGCGATATGAATATTTAAGGTGCTTTGGATATTACTGTACGGAATCTAGTGAGCATAATGCGGAATATACCCCATATTTTATTAAGCGGAGTAAACCTGAACTGATAGATAAGTATAATATTCCTCTTGACGAATACTTATTACGATGCAAAAGGCAAATGAATAGATTTTATTCTGAAATAGAAGAACTGGAAAAAGATGATTTGCCTTATAAGAGATCCAATGAATATGTTTCTTTTATCATAGAGGCTATAGCAAAAAAAATCCCGTTTAGTTTTGCGGGCAATGTTTTAAATAAAGGGAGTATAAGCAATCTTCCCTATGAAGCATGTGTCGAAGTGAAATGCAATATTATAGATGGAAGAATAGAGCAGGAAAGAGTAGGAGAGTTACCACTTGTTTTAGCCGCGCTGAATATGACGAATGTTAATGTGCAAATGCTAACGATACATGCTGCTTATACAAAAAAGAAAGCGGATATATATAAAGCCGCAATGTTAGATCCGCATACAGCGGCTGAACTTTCTTTAGATGAAATATTAAAAATGTGTGATGAATTGATAGTGGCGCATGGAGAATATATGTCAGCATATAGCTAATATGTACAAGTTTGAGAGTGTGGAAGGATTCGATTCGAATGTTGCTAAGGGTAGCTGGTTAACTATAACATGGAATGTTTCTTCTTTTTGTGACATGATGAATACTCTGCTTATAATGCTGTGCTTAGGAGGAGAAATCTCGTTTGATTAGAAATATTTATATTAGCATCAACAAGATTTAATTGGACTGTATTACGATTTGATAAGGAGTATGCGGGTGAAATGAAAAAAGTAATAGTTATTGGAACATTTGTAGCCGATATATTGTTGAAAGGATATGATTTGAGCAGAGTCCAACTAGATAATATAGCATTTCTTGGTAGTTGCGGAATTAATGTGGGAGGCAATGCGTGCAATGTGGCTATGGACCTAAGGAAGTTGGGGGTAGGAGTTCAGGTAATGGGAAGAGTGGCTGGTGATGAATTTGGTAATTATATATTAAATGAAATGAAGGGGATCGGTATAGATTGCAGTTGTATGCAATATGATGAAACGGTTAACACGGGCGTCTCAGTTGTTTTCATTGAAAAAAATGGAGAAAAAGCTATTCTGCAATATGTGGGTGCTAATAAAGCTTTGGCTTTTGATGAGATGGGGATAGATAAAGATGTAGATGCGGCGATAATTACAGGCTTGGGTCTGATTCCGGAAATCGAGGATAGTCTTTTCGAGATCACTGAATTTTTTACGAATAGGAAAATACCTGTCATTATTGATACTTCCGCAAATACAAGCAATTTGCTGGCAAAAATGGATAGTAAGGTATTGCGTAATATAGATTATATGATTATTAACGAAAGAGAAGTATTAGATCTGACAAAAGCTGATTCGATAAGCTGTGCAGCCGAGATGTTAAGAAATCGTGGATGCCGTAATCTGATTGTTAAAGTAGGTGAAAGAGGAGCATATTTTTGGGGAGAGGGAAAAACCTTTCTTAAAGAAGGTATAAAAACTACTGTAGTAGATACAACGGGTGCAGGTGATGCATTTTTGTCTGGTTTCACCTATGCGTTGTTAGATGGAGCTGATGTTGAGGAATGTGTAGAGTTTGCCAATATGCTAGGGTCATGTTGCGTAGAAAAAATGGGTTCAACAAATAATATAATTAAAGAGACATATAGAAATTTTATAAGATGGTCATTGCCGAATAGAGCAACAAATACAATTAGATAATTATTTAAAAGCTATTCTTGGGCGGACTCTTTTGTATGATTTGCACAACATTTAAAAAAGACGTTTTGATGCTCCGATTATAATATATGTTTGTAAAAGTTAAGCTGAATAATATGATAAGGAAAGGGGAATGGCAGAGAAATCTGCATAGTAAGGAACGATGAAAAAGATGAAAATTGCTATGTTGACACCAGATTATTATCCGATATTTTACGCTGGAGTTGGTGTTCATGTTTACAATTTGGTCAAAAATTTAAAGGCATTATATGACATGGAAATCAGCGTATTTGTATTAAGATGTGAGGTAAACATAGGGTCGGAACCGCATATTTTTGAAGCTCCCGAAGGTGTACAAGTTGTTGAATTCACTGGTGATGGTGATTTGCCGAATTCGGAACTTGATTACTTTACGTATAAGTGGACTCGAAATAATGTAATTGCATTGGAATATATGGCGACTCATTTGAAAGAATATGAGTTTGATGTTATTCATTGTCATGATTTGTTTCCCGTATGGATTATGGATTTTCTGCGTAGAAAGCTTGATATTCCTGTTGTTTCGAGCATTCATGCGCGATCGGCAGATGAATTAAAAATCGAGGATTCACTTCGTGGATTTTTGTGCAGAAAGTCAAATGCTTGTGTAGCAGTAAGTGGTAAGCTGAAAGAAGAATTGGAGGATAGATATAAAACTACGGGAATTCGAGTGATTTATAACGGAGTAACCGCTTGCTTGGCAAAAGCGAGATGTGAAAAAGAAAACTATCTCACTTATTGTGGAAGAATCTGTAATACTAAAGGACTGGATGTTATGTTGGAAGCATTTTCAAAAGTGCTTACCGATAATAGATATAAACGATTTTCGTTGAAAATAATGGGTGCCGGTGAATTGCTGGATCAAATGAAAAAGTATTCTGAGGAACTTAATATTTCGGGAAATGTGCAGTTTTTGGGTTATGTTCCGAATGAAGAAGCTAGAAGAATTATTTCCGGAGCCAGGATACACTTAGTGCCTAGTACATATGAACCTTTTGCTACAAGCGCATTGGAAGCGATGGAAGAGAATACTGCCGTGATAGCGTCAAGAGTTGGCGGCCTTCAGGAGATGATTCAAGATAAAAGAACTGGTATTCTTGTTGAACCATCTAATGCAGAAGAATTGGCGTCGGCAATAAAAGTATTGTTAGATGATGAATCTTATCGTAAAGATATAGAAGAAGGAGCTAGAGAATATGTAAAGCAATTTGAGTGGTCCAATATTGCTAAGCAGATATATGAGCTATATCATGATGTAATCAATTCATTCAAATAATAGAGGAGAATATGTTTCGCATTGACTGAACATGGAAATATATGCAAAATATTATATTATATAGGTTAAAGGAGTATGCTAAAGATTTAAATAAAGTGGCACTAAAATATGGGGATTATTCTCTTACATATAGTGAACTGGATTTGTTAAGTTCAAATGTGTCAGACAGATTAATAAAGGCCGTCGGATATGAAAAGAACAGTCCGATAGTTATTTATGAGAAAAGAGGAATAGATTTTATTGTTCTAATTTTGGCTGTAATGAAGAGTGGCTGTTTTTACGTACCGTTGGAAGATTCAATGCCTATTAATCGTGTAATACATATATATAAAGACTTGAAGGCTAAACTCATAGTCTCTACAGGGGTTTTAAATGACATACCTGATTGCCATTGTTTGTCTATAAACATGGACGAAATGAAATTTCGTAGGGGTGTAAGAGCAGATTGTTATGAACTGAACGAAGACGATTTGGTATATGTAATGTATACATCTGGATCTAGTGGGAATCCCAAAGGGGTGAAAATTAAGTATAGTAATCTAAACAATTTGATAAACTCGTTTTGGGAGATAGTATACAAAAAATTCGATGAAAACATAAATGTTGGAGTATTAGCTTCGTTCAGCTTTGACGCGTCTGTTAAACAGATTTTCTGTTCGCTGTGTTATGGGCATACTCTTGTTATTTCTGAAGATAGCGTAAAATACTTTGGACGGAAAATACATAATTTTCATAACAAATATGATATAAAACTTTGCGACTGTACACCATCGCACATTAAACTTATGAGCGTGCAAACGGCAAAAGATATGTCCCAAATTGATTACATGATAGTCGGCGGTGAAAATCTTAGATGGGAAAATTTGGTGAAACTGAAATTAACCATGGGACGAATGCCAGATATTATTAATGTGTACGGTCCCACAGAATGTTGCGTTGATGTCTCTTATAACTATATAGGCAAAGTTGATGATGATAAAACGGGATATGTTTCCATCGGAGTGCCTCTTGATAATACAGAACTATATATCTGGGATGATGAAGAGAGAATAATTAAGGAAAGAAATTGCCCAGGAGAATTGATTGTTAAAGGAAAGCAGGTTGGTGCGGGATATGTGAATATTATAAGCGATAGTTTTAGGAAGTCAAAAGACGATATAAACGGATTCGATGTTTATCGCACGGGCGATCTGGCTATGTATAATGACGGTGATGAAATAATAGTTATATCTAGATTGGATAACCAGGTAAAAATAAACGGATATCGCATAGAACTAAATGAGATATCAAGGTGTATTGAAGAATTTTCAAAAATCCCTTGCGAGACAATAGTGATTAAAAATAACGAAATTAATATGTTAATTTCATTTGTTGTGGGAAACTTTGATGTAGAAGAACTAAAATTGCATTTGGCCAAGAAATTACCAGCATATATGTTACCTAAGGCATACATTAGAATAGATGAAATACCGTTAAACAAAAATGGAAAAGTTGACTTAGCATGTTTAAAAAGGATATATTGTGAGGAGCGGAAGAGGGAAACATTATGAAAGGAATTATTTTATCTGGAGGGAATGGAACAAGGCTTAGACCGATTACCGGAGCATATCAGAAACAGCTATTGCCGGTATATGACAAACCGATGATTTATTATGCCATTTCATTGTTGATGATGATAGAAATAAGAGATATTGCGATTGTAATCACAGGAAAAGCGATGAAATCTCTTGAAACGCTAATGAATGATGGAGAGTATACAGGACTGAATATTACATATCTCAGAGAAGATGAAGACGAATGTGAGGGGATTGCAAAAGCGATGCGGCGTTGTAAAGAGTTCATAGGAGTTGATAACTTTGTTATGGTACTGGGAGATACATTATTATATGGTGCGGAACTGATTAATTATTTGAAACGAGGTAGGGATGTTTTGGAAAAGAAAGGTCATGCTTTCGTTTTTGAAACATTGGTTTCTGACCCCACTCAATTTGGCACGGTTATGTATGATGGAAACAATAATCCGCAAAGAATTGTTGAAAAGAGCCAAGAGAGAATTAATTCACGCGCTATTCCTGGCATCTATTTTCTGACATCTGAAGCAATGCAATTCGCTGATGCAATTACAAAATCTGATCGAAACGAATATGAGATTACATCTGTATTGGAGGAATATATGAAGCGAGGCAAACTAGAAACTCAAAAATGCGGACGCGGAATAGTTTGGATTGATACGGGCACCCCTAATTCAATAAACAATGCATCAAATTTAGTTCGGCTTATTGAGGAAAACACGGGAAACATAATTGCATGTTTAGAGGAAATTGCTTACAATAATGGTTGGATTGACAGAAGTAAATTGGAGATGGCTATAGCGTTCAACGCAGGAACAGAATATGGAGATTATTTGACAAAATGTCTTCAATAGTAATCCTTATTAGGTATATAATATGCAAAGAGAAGCATATGCGGAGGTGATTGCATGATATGTAACATTATCGCAGTTGACTTTGATGAAACTCTGTGATTTAGTAGTTGGCCAGAGCTCGGCGAGCCCAATCAGCCTTTAAGCGAATACTTAATAGAACAGCAGTCACTTGGTAGCAAACTTATCCTTTGGACCTGCCGCGCGGGGGAAACCTTGGAGAAAGCCATTGACCGGTGTCGGGATCATCAGTTGGAGTTTGATGTCGTCAACGATAATCTTTCAGAAACCATTGAAATGTATGGAAATAATTCTAGGAAGATTACTTGCGACTACTACATTGGTGACAAAGCTATTTCTCCTGAAACAATAAGGACGTAGCCATATATATTGTAAGCGCCGAATTGGTTCTTTTCAGTTAAATTATAGTTGGCAAAAATTAAGGGAAGAAACCGAAACCTCTTCCCAATCATACAGATTTTCTTTATGATGTTAGTTGCGACAAAACAGATAAAGGGGCCTGTATTATGAATTCTATTGTAGAGGAAAAGTTGGATTCGTTCAAGGAGTTAGAACATTTTCCGACAATTTACAAGGGCAGATTCTGTTACAACACATGGCAATATTTCGCGCTACGCGCTCTTGACAGCTTTTCCCGCCTTTGCTAAGGGGCTGAATTTCGTTTCCGGTAAATCACAGACAGATTGCCATAGCCGGATAAATATAATATAATCCTGTTTTTAACAGTTGTGAGGGAGATGAATGGCTGTATGCCCAGTATT
>CAJTMX010000024.1 GCA_910577235.1 uncultured Acetatifactor sp.
CAACCGGCATTTATCAAGGCTTTATTCCCGAAATCGGTGTGGGAAGTTTGAGTAAATTTGTTAAAAGCCCAGATCTTCTCCCACCAGGATCACCTGTATCCGTCCGGCATGTCGGGAAAAACGGGTAGTCAGGAACTGGCAACATATCGTGTCCGGAGATTTGCAGTCCGCGCATGTCCCCGTAATCCTGCAGGGCGTCTGAATGGGAAAACGCTGGGCATTGCAGGTGGCCGCCTCGCCTCGGGCGCGTGATACAGCCGCGTCCACATCCCGGCATATCTTGTTCATGCCCACGATCATCAGCACATGCCTGGGGCCATAGGCAATAGCGGAAACCCGGTTAGAGTTGCCGTCTATATTGACCAGTATCCCATCCTCCGTCACCGCGTTACTGCTGGTGAGAAAAAAGTCCGTGTCGTAGACCGCCATCTCAACCTCATGCCTCTCCTCCGGGGTATGGGCGGCGTCACGGTTGTATACCCGGTAGTTTCCCTCCAGAACAGCCTGTTTCAAGCCGATCTCCTGTATGCTCATGGAACCGCCCCAGCTGACGCTGCTGCCTTGGGGGATCAGTTCCAGAGCCATTCGCAGTGCCTCCTCTCTGGTGGCGGCGTAATACCCTTGCATATTGCGGCTCTCCAATCCCCTGATCACTGTCGCTGCCAGTAGCTGATTTCTTTTTGCTCTGTTCTCATCCATTATCCTGCCCTCTTTTTTCCGATCTTTATGTACTGCGGAATATCTTACGCAGATATCCCATACAGTTTCTCCATTTAAGTCAATGCGGTTACTTTCGCTAATATGACACATTTTCCTGACAGTCGCTGTCAGTTTTACTACTCTGGTAATCCTCTGTATTTTTCAGTGTATTTTATGAAAGTGACTGTCAGTTTTCCTGCCTTTTTCTCTGTCATACCCTATTTCTGACATGTATGACATATCTGTGCGTCACCCGTTTCCCGCACCGGACTGCCCCAGGATCTCCGTGATCTTCTGGATCAGCTCGTCTTCCTTCAACCGGAATTTTATCTCCACACGTCTTGAGGCCGCCATATCGATCTCGCCGGTTCCCGCCACATAGATCGGGCTGCTGTAGGAGCGGCCGTTGATGGTCAGCATAGACTGTAACTGTTGTACCTTGTCTTCGCTGAGTCCGTTCTTGGGGTCCAATATATATCTGGCCACCGAGCTTGCCCGTTCCGAAGACAGATCCATATTGTGCTGATAACTGCCGTCAGTATCCGTATGACCCTCTATGATGATCTCCGCAATATAGTTTCTGTATTGATCCTGTAGCAGCACGTCCAGATACATGGGAATGATCTCCGTGAGAGTGGCCTTACTGGCGTCCGTCAAGTTGGCGCTGCCATATCGGAACAGCACGTCCGAAGAAAAGCTTATGGACCCGTTCTGGGCGTCCACTTTCATATTGGAATTGTTGAATTTAGTCTGCAGCTCTCCGATAATATCCGTCCTCACCCCAACGATATCCTGCAGCTGGCTCCGGGTAGACTCCAGTTCCCCTCTGGCCTCATCGATCTCCAGATAGGCCGCCGCCAGTTCCTCCTGGGTCAAAGCCGCCGCGTCATAGGCCTGCTGCAGTTTCAGCAGGGAATCCTCCAGATCATGCTTGGATGCCTCAATCTCACTGCGGTAATTATCCAGATCGATCTTGGCCAGTTCAAGCTCCTCGGATTGCACATCCAGCTTTTGTTTCGCCGCGTTCAGTTCTATCTGCGTCTGTTCAAGATCTGTGGTCTTCTGTTTATAGATTGCCAGCGTGATAGCAATGATCAAAATAAAGATGAGCAGCAGAGCCGCCATCATATCCGAGTACGACTGCCAGTAGCTTGGCTCCTCAAAGGCTCCTCTTTTCCGATATTTTCTTTCCAAGTCCGGTTCACATCCTTTCTTCATATAAGTGCCGTAAGTGCCCTTCCAGTACCGTCCCCCTACATTCCATGAGTCTCCGCATAAGTGTACAGCTGGTTGCTGATTTCCTCGTTGATCGTATCGCAGGTGGCGTCAATGCGCTCGGCCTGCTCCTTCAGCTGACGGGCCATGGCTTCCTGCCTGCCCATGGTCTCCTCCAGCGCTTTCTGCAAAGTGTTGTTCGCCTGAACCAATTCTCTGGTGGTCTCCTCCATGGTGCGGTAATTGTCCGCATACGCCTCCTGGGCTTTGCATGCCTTTTGCAGCGCTGTGCCCAGCTTGTCAAAATCCGCTCCCAGATTCTGCTCCATACGGGCGGTGAAACGCTGTACCATCTTATCCAGACTCTCCGCCTGTTCCCTGGCCTCCCCCTTCAAAAGCTCCGTCATCTGTTTCATGGAGTTTGCCATATTTGCCTGATAGACCAGCATGGCCTTGGCATTGTCATCCGTATTGTTGACCATGGGCTCCACACACTCCCGGAACGCGGCCAGAAATTCCTGCAATTTGTCATAGGCGTCCGCCATCAGGCTGCGGTAAGCAAACTGGAATACCAGCGAAAACAGAATACCGTATACGGAAGTGTGGAAGGCCACCTTCATACCGTCCAGGAGGGGCCCTACATTGTCCGATATTGTATAGATGTCATTGCCGTTAAAAGAGCCCAGACCGATGGACAGACCGATAAAAGTACCCAGAATGCCAAGTCCCGTCATGGTACCTGAGATGGCAGAATTGTAATAGTTCATACCCACCTGATTCAACAGATCATCATTGAGATAATCCTCAATCTCACAACGTCCCATCAGACCATGCCTGGTCTGAAAGCCGTTCATTTTTTTCTGATAGCGGTAAAACGCCTCATCCAGCACATCGTCCTCAAATACCTTGCTCTTGGTGCGATAGGTCTCCCAGAGCTTATGGTCGCCATCATCATAGGCCTTATAAATCTTGTCCGCCTCACCCATAAGCTTGTCTGTCAGGCGGTTGAGCCGGTTAAAGCTCGAGAAAGAGATCAGGAACAATATCCCGATCAGCAGCAAAAATACCAGGTTTATCACCAGATTGCCGATAGACGTCATCTGCCCGGTAAAAACGCCGTTTACGATCAGCACAAATCCCACCACAAAGAGATACACCGGCAAAAGGATATAATACATTCTGTTTTTCATTGGTTTCCCTCCATAATAAACATTCTTATAACTTTTCTTAGTCTTCCTTATTTAAGTGAATTTTATCATATTCCTTTTTTTACCACAAGTAATGTGCGAAAATCTTAATGAAAATTTAGAAATTGTTCATACATTTTAACATAAAAAAGTCTGTATGTAACATTGCCGTCACATACAGACTTATCGCGTCCTATTATCCCGCCTGTATCCCTATATCTATACGGCTACATCTACATTGTTGCCCTTGAATGCCTCGGCTTGTAGAGACTTGGCATTCTTTTCATAGGGATTGTCCTCATTATATTTGATCTTGGTGCTGGTGGTGCCTCCCGCTACATAGCTGCGACCGCACTCAGGACAGACGCTCATATGCAGCTGAACGCTGGCCTGCAACACCTTGCCGCCATTAAGCGACGCCTTCTTATACGCGTTGGAGACATGCTCCTGCTCATGGGCCATCACCGCCGATCCCGCCGCCTGAGGGGAGAGATGCGTTGCCGACTTAAAACTCACCATCTCGTCGGAGCCGTCTTTATATTTTCTTGATTTACAGGTTTGACATTCCGCCCGGCCCGTTCTCTTGGCCGCCCGGCTCTCCTCGACTTTGCCCGTGCCGTTCGCCGATCCCGCAGCCCCCACCGGGAGCATGCGCTGCGCCGTGCCTGCCGCACCGCTGACAGAGCCATACATGCCATATCCCATGTTATAGGGTGTATTAGTCACACCCGCCACACTGAGTCCCATCAGAAATCCACTTCCTTTCCGATCAAATGTTCTTATATTCAGTATAGGCAAATATTTCCGGATTGTCAACCGGCTATCTGCATAATGCCACTTACCCCATATCTGCCACAGAAAAGCATAGTAAAATTTCACTCTAGAATCTATGTTCCCTTTTCGATTTATCTCTAAAAAGCATTAATCCGTCTGCAATACAATATTCTTCATATTATACGAATCAATTTTCTTTTGAGCCTTTTCATATTTATACTTCAGATACCACTCAAATTTCTGCTCATGAGTTGATATAAAAATCTGTGTATCCTGAAATTCAAAACGCAGAATATCTACCAAACCCACCATATTTACATCATCAATTGTCTGAACAGGGTCATCTATTAGTAAGATAGGCAATGATTGCTGTTTTGCATATATCTGGTGCATACAAAGCAAAAAAGATAATGAAACAGCCGCAAGCTGCCCTGAACTCATGTTGTATAGAATATCCTGATTGTCCTCTTCTGAATGTGTCAATTGGAAATTCTGCATGTTATTATCCGTCAATATGAAAATACTTTTTCCACAAAATTTTTGTTGCAGCATTTTCGCAGTATACACATGCAGTAAAGGTTCAATATCCTGAATTACTCTTAGTTTATAGTCTGTCACTCCTGCATGTACGGCATTTTTATATTCCAACAGTATATCATATATTTCCTGTAGTTTTTTATGCCTATCTTCTATTTTTAACAACTCTGCCTTCCTAGTCAAAAGCAAATTTCTATTGGAATCAAAGAAAAATCGCATAATATAGTCTCTCTTTGTATGCATCATAAAAACTGTTTTTTGATTAAATTCATCCTGACTTTTATTATAATAATACACGTAATCTTTCCAAAAATCTCTTAAATCCAACTGCTCCCGAATCTCATCTGGAACCTCCATTAATCTATTTTTTATCGTTTGAATCAAGTTCTCATAGTCCTTGGCTGTCTTAGTCAAATCCTCCTGGTATTCTAAAGGAAGATCAATACTAATTTTTTTGAGCAATCCGTCTATTTCCTCCATTCCCGCTTTATACCTTTTTACCTCCAGGCATCTTTGATAAATTGCCTCTGATACCCTATCCTTTAAAAGAACTTGAACAGCAACAGCAACTTCGTCCAAGTATTTTTTATATAAATCATCTTTTAGATTTTGTATGTCTCTAACTGTTCCTTGGCTTAAGGACAACAATTTATCTTTCTCCACTAAAATATGCTGCTCCAATATCTCCCACTTACCATATTGAGCGCCGCAAAATGGGCAGTCTCCATCTGGAATCGTCTCTTGCTCCATCGCATCCTTTGTCTGACGCAATAAGACCATTCTGGTATTACTGATTTCTGTAAGTACTTGATCAATTGTTCCCTGTACTTGTTCCAAGGCTCTTATTTGCTCAATATCCCTTTGGGCAAGTTCAATCATTTCTTGTTTTAAAAGTCTTTCACTGGCCACAACATTCCAATTCAACTTATAGATATCCCTATTGTCCAAGTTCTGCTTAAGTGACTCCAACTGTTGCTGCCTGTGATACCTGTCTTCAAGTTTCTCTCCATTTTGTAAAAACGGAAAAAAGCGGAATGCATATTCTAGCGCATTTTCCTCATATAAAAGATCTTCTGTACCTTTAAAAGGTAGCATCATTTCTTTGTATGGCGTATTCCAAATATATTTTTTGCAGACATCCTGATTTTGCGCATAATACTCCAGCCTTTCTAATGCATTAATCGCCACACCAAATTCCTTATCTTTAAGTACCGGAGTTTCTCTGTCCCAATTAATATCTTTATCTGGGAACAGACGTATATAGCCAACCTCTGCCTGCTCTCCCATGCCCTGACCGACTAAATTATTTTTCAATATGCTTTCCAGATTTTCTATCTCTTCTGTTAGGCCATTCTTAAGCTTTTCTAACTTTTTCATATATCCCAAGTTATTTTTTGTATTAGAATTATGTATGGAATTCAAAATTTTATTTACCGTATTCAATTCTTTTTGCTGTTTCTCGGGCAATTGAAACAAAAAATCTAAAGCAATCGACTTATTCTTTTTCGTCTCTTTAAGAAACTGTAAGTGTTCATCTTGTGAAAGAAAACAACATTTATCAAAAAATTCTCCTATGCCGTATAGATTATACTGTTTTAAAACGCGAGTTCTTTCCTCCTCCTGATTTATCTCTTTGCCATTTAAAAAAAGCTTTAACCGAAATTGATCAAAGATCTTGTGCGGATTATTATCCTGAGAGGCCTTTTTCCCCTGAACCTCCAATGGTTTATCATAAAAACGCTCTAACTTCAGTTCATTTCCATCCTCCTCCAATATCACATTTACGTATGCTTCCTCGGAAGGATTAGCAATCAGTATCTTTCTTTTGGACTTCTCATTTTTGGACACACCTAATTCTTCGTTATAAGTATTAATCCTTTTTATTTCACCCGTCAAAGCAAGTTCCAGCGCATCGAAAATTGTTGTCTTACCATATCCATTAGGACCGTTTAACAATATCAAATCTGTTTGCGAAATATTTCGCATTTTATCGAATTTATCATTAAATAGTTTAAAGTTCTTAATTTCAAGACTTTTAATTCTCACAATTATGTTCCTCCTTGGGAATACTTGATTCATTTGCCGGCTCTTTCACCAAAGCGTCAAGATACTCAAATAAAGCATCATCATCCTCCAAATTTTCTTCAAGTTTAACACATATCGCCTCTATACGTTTCCGATCGAGCTCTTTTTCTATCAATCTGGCATTAATAAAAGCCTCCATAGATTGATATTCTTTGCGGTTTCCAGGCTGATATCCATCAAAACTAAGAAATGGAATTTTGATAAATAAGTTAATCAAAAAGTCATATTCTATATTATCGCTACATGATTTTTTATAAGACTGGAAATTCTTTTCTGTAAAATATTCCTCACAAAGATACTTCAACCCCCCTATATGCTCTTGTGAAAACTCGTCCATCTTTTTTGTGAATAAAAACACATTTTTTTTAAAATAGTTCAAATCTTCCTCTACAAGGCAAATGATCTTACCCAAATTACTGACTTTTCCGGATGCGTTTGTTTCATAATACGCATGATCCTCTACCTCTAGACATAGAATACAGGTTATGTTTTTATCCATATCGGGATGATAACCTTCTCTTTCTTTTATGGCTCGAAAAATATCCCCGGACTCCTGGTATAGTTTCAGTAATTGCTCTTCGTCATTGGGAAAATAAAACAAATAATATGACTGATACTTTTGCTCAACAAAAAGGAAATTGTACTCTTTATAAGAAAAATCCAAGCAGTTATCTCCTGCAATTGATTTGATAAACTCTCGCATAACTTTCTCTCCTGTTCCTTAGAAATTGCCAGACTTATTTCTGTCTCTCCAACACTTCCTCGGCAGTAACAAATACGGGTTTTTTTGGTGTGCAAATACTATTCTGTAAGTTGTCGCTATTTTCCCTCGCTTTTGTGCTCAAATATTTTTCCGTTATCTCACAAAAATAGTTATCCCATATTTCTTCATCAGTTGAATGCAACCGATCTGTAATCAATTCATCCGCTTCAAAGACAGGGCTCACCATGGAAGTATTATTATTGATTCCATTTACAATGTTTTCTATTGTCACCTCAACATTTGCATTTGATATCGCCGTCAAAAGTGCATTTTTATTTACGTCATTAATCACAACTCTTGTTTTGTCCTTTTCCTGCCAAAAGAATTCTTTCAAACATTCTTTAAAAACTTTAAAAACAGAATCCTGTAGCCCATCTTTGTTAAGCAGTTCCCCTAAACACCTACGATCCTCTATTCCCTTATCACAGTCCGGATTATAACTAAAGCACATCCTTATAAAACTTTCTTCATCCAAACTCGTTATTCCAGATTCCAGATGGAGCAGTCTACACTCATATCCTTTTTGATCCTCACATTTCTTTTTACAAATCATGTTGCAAAATTGCATCATCGTTTCATCATATTTTCTTCTAAGCGCCATTATGTTTGCTTTTTTTTCAATATACAGTACACAGTCATCTAAAATCGATATTATATCCAGAAACGAAAAATTTTTCACATATTCCTTTTTTTCCTGCATTAAACGATGTCTCTCTGAAACAAAATTTCTCATATAACTCAACAGCTTATCTGCTATGTATTTATATTGTTCCTCAATCAAATGCTCCGTACTATGTGTGATCTCTTTGTACCGTTTTACTTGTTCAACTATTTTATCAAAAAGATATACGGCATCATACTTCTTTTTCCTGTCTGGATAAACGTAAATATTTGCGTATGCTCCCATGTCTCCGACCGCCAATTTATCTTTCAGATAAGTCCACAATTTTTCTATATTTTCTTTTAAAATGCTGATATCTTGATCATTTGTAACACAACTCTTTATATTTTTTAATAAGTCCTTATATTTTGTCCTATTAAGTCCTATAGGCTCCGCATCTATCGCAGCACTCACCTTCCGCTGAAACTCCTTCCTGTCACTTTCCTCTATCTCCTGATCTTTAAGAGTCTCCAAACTATAATAAAAATACGAAACCTCATTTTTCCAGTCTTTCAGACACTGTTCAATTACCGTTTCTTCTTCAGTAATATTACTGCTTGTATGCAAATATGCCTCTGGTTGTCCCAGACCCAATTCCTCCAGCTTGCTTTTTTCTAAAAGTAATTGAACAAATGGCTCCTTGTAAGCTACGATATTTTGTTCACGTCTATTTTTAACCTGGTGTATTGAAACATAGTGCTTACCCTGTGCATCTTCTCTGAAAATGGCCACATCTTCCCAGTTCTCTATTTCCATCTTAAATGATGTGGCAATTTCCTGCACATCCATAGGATTCAGTGATTCCAGCAATTCACAGATTTTCCGCACCGCTAAATAGACTGCCACATACCCCTGATATATAAACCCACTCCATGTAGGTGTGGCATCATGCTCAAATTCTGACTTCATCCACAATCCCCTTTCCATACCCTAACCTTTTAGATTACCCTCTGATTCTTGCACCCAAACGTCAGATTTATTTCTTACAAATCGGCTATAACTCAATCGATTTTCGTCTGCCACCTGTTTCGTCTTTCTCTGCAATACCGCTTTACTATTCCTAGATCAAAAGCAATTCTATGCCACAGCACTTTAACACCCTCTAGTAAAAGCGGGTAATGAGATTAATTCTTTTCTGCATAATGTTATTTAACATTATATCTGTATGCCCAAAAAAAGCAACACTCATTTTAGATATCGCTTAAAACTGAGTGTTGCTCCTTTTCTTTTATACATTCCATAATTCCTTTGCGAATTCTTTAATTCTTTTCTGACCGCCATGTCCAGATGCTCGCGGTCTCGTTTATATATTTTGTATAGATCCGCTGCGCCTTTCCCCGTCAGCCTCCCAGAAAGTCTCACATAATCCTTTCAGTCTCCCCCAGTCCTCCCTGGCCATTTCCTGCGTCCAGCCCCGGGTGAACATCAGATCGTTAAGTTTCTCCTAAATAACCGTCCTGGAGGGACTAATCCCTGTCATTCATCTGGCAATCCACCCGTTTCAGCCCTATCTGCGCCATCAGCAGGGGCAACCGGATACCGATGGCGTAATCTTTGTTCTGCTTTTCCAGTTCGGTCTTCCACATGGCCGGAACCCCTTCTCTCGCGCACAGCCTTGCTTAATGATCATAGCTTTTTCTGCTCAAACGGATTTGACGCGTCATCCTGTCAATTCGCCTTTTCCCTCTCCCGGCGTCACTCCAAATATCTGCTGGCATCCCTGGGCACATAGACTCCGAAAGTAACACTGCCGTCATCGTTCAGGGTATAAATGTGTATTGTCAGATCTGATAACCCTTCTCCCGACCCGGCGCTCCAGGTATGCCGATCATCTCCCCAGGGATGCCGAAACAGCCAGCTTACCTGCCCACCGGTGGAATCGTTCTGGTAAGACGGGTCATTACCCGGCAGACAATAGGTAAAGTTCACCATTCCTTCCTCATCCGGCATTAACGTCTGCACCGTGTCCTCCAGAAGCACACATTTTTCTTCCAGATTATGGAGTGTCAACTCTGCCAGAAAATCACTTACCGCCCCGCCGGATCTCTCCGCTGTTTCTTCCTGTACATTCAATTCCGCTGCTGCCTCATTTTCCGCTACCGACTCATTTTCCGTTGCCGCCCTGTTTTCCGCCAAAAGCGCATGCGCCGCAGCAGGATCTGCCTTTTCCGCATCCAGCTCCAGTTCAAACAGGGCGTTCAGGCCGTCATACTCCTCCCTGCGGCTGATGCTTCCGTCCGTCTCATCATAATTATACAAGCCCGTTTTATAAAAATCCGTGTCCGTCACACACAAATATATCCTGTGATCCGCAAAATACTCTACGTTAGAGCAGTTTATCAGCCAGTACAACACTCCTTCCTCCTCAAAATAGGTGGCGGCTCCCCGCAGTGTGGCAGCATTGTATGATACCGGATCGTACCCCTGGATCAGCGGAGATACAAAAAAAGAATCCGTGTCCGTAAAGGACCCACCATCCTCTCGCCGAATGGCTACAGCCGCATAAGTGCGGTCTGCCTGAATATTCTCTGTACAGGCCCCCATGGGATACTCAGAGATATCCTGCCCTGAGACAACCCCCAGCAAAGTCACCTGATATCCCCCATAGGATTGCATCTCGCCCTGCCCTGCCTGCTGCCCCGTCTCCTCCCGAAAGGCTTTGGCAAGTTTGCTGTCGTTCACACGCAGCGCCGTCTCCTCGGCGGTGTAAAGTCTCCATGCCGCATAGACAGTGCCGGATACCCCCGTCAGCATCAGCAGGAATACGGCGGCTTTCAGCACATAGGCTATTTTGCATTTCCTTCCCCATCCTTTTCTTCCGGCCCCCTCAAGCAGAATTCCCTGAGCCGAATCCCCTGCGCTTAACTGCGCCTGCCGCAAAATCCACTGGTTTAATGACTCATCCGGCTTATAGGTGGGAGCCAGACTTTGCCGCAGTACATTGTCCATATCTCTGTTCTCCATATCTCTCATGCTTATTCCTCCTCATTTTCTGGTGCAGTTTCATACAGGTCTTTCAGTTTCCGATACAATGTCTTCCTTGCGTGGTATAAACGGCTCTTAACCGTTCCCAAAGGCAATCCCGTGATCTCGGCGATGCGTCTCAGCGGCTGTTCCTCCATATAAAAGAGCAATACGATGATCCGCTGCCGCCAGGGCAATTCCTCCACTGCTTTCCGAACCTCCCGCTCCCGTTCCCGGCTAAGCAGCCGTTGTTCCGGCGACGGAGCCTGCCGCTCCCATTCAAAACAGCGGGAACCCACAGAAAGCTGTTCCCCCTCGATACGCTGTCTCCGGGCATACCTGCGCCTCTTATTTTTCCACAACCTAAGCGCCACGGACAGGCAATAGCTCTTCACATTGCCCCCAGCGTCCAGTTGCTCCAGCCGCCGCACCACCACCAGCCAGGTATCCTGATACAGCTCCTCCGCCTCCGGCTCGCAGCCCGTCAGCCATCTGCAGAAAGAAAATATCTCTTTCCCGTATGCGTCGATCCATTTTGTCAACTCAGTATTTGTCATAAAACTCCTCCTTAGTACCGCGAAACGGTACAGCGGATTACTTTTTTTGAGACATCTCTATAACATACATTGTTACGGACGGTGAAAAGGTTCAAGCACAGGGATTTTAATTTCCCCAAATTAAAAAAGGGGACGGCCGGACACATCCCCGGCCGTCTATCTTTTTCCTTTTTTTGCAATTCCTATAAATATCAAAGGCACACCCACAATAAAGCAGCCCAGCAGCAACAGCCAATACACATTGTCATTGATCGTATCCAGGCTCCAGGTGAAAGGTCTGAAAACCGGCAGCGGTTTCCTGATACCCATGCACCTGTTCACAAAATGATCCGCGAAAAAGCTGAAGATCCCCACCAGCACCGTACAGATACCCGCTTTCAGCAGTCCACGTATTTTCGCGTACCGGATGATCAGAAACAGAACCCATATAAACAGCAGGATAGGCAGCGAGATAGCGAGGGCTATTCCGGCATACTCCCCAGACTTCACATAAAGTCCGATACTGAGCATCATCAGCCCGAAAAATACTGTGGCCGCCGTCATCACCGTCAACCCCTTTTGCCTGCCCAGCACAGTGACAAGCGGGCGGGTACAGACCGCCACCGGTAATAAACTCAGGGAAAATCCAAACAAGACCGAAGACGCCACCACAAAGAACCATGTCCCCTGCGTGTAAATACAGATAACACCCAAAAGCAGCAACACACTGGCGGTAAACGTACCCATGGTCCACGGCAGCTTATTTTCCGGCATCATCAGCGGCACTACGATCAGAGATGCCGCCGTGACCAGAGAGGCCAGAACGATAAAGAACCAGTCAAGAGCCGCCCCGCACGCCAGGTTTACGATCAGGCAAACCAGAACAGGGATCATGAAGATCCCGGCGATCACAGCGCCCACAAGAGCGGATCTGCGCTTAAAAAATCCGGCCTGCCTCCGAAGAACATCCTCCGTCTCCGATCTCAGGCCCGTCTCGATCTCCACGCTGCGCATCTGCCCCAAAAGCGCGGAACAGTCTCTGCACTGCGCAAGATGCCCATCCACAAGGTCTCTGCTTTCCTCACTGCATATCTGATCTGCGTAAAGCGGCAGCAGATCCCGGATCACATTACAATTCGTTTCCATGAACACCCATCCTTTCCTGAAGTTTCAGCTTGGCGCGATGATACGTGACTCTTGCCCAGGTTTCCGTCTTTTCACAGATACCGCCGATCTCCCGAAAAGACAGTTCGCCGAATATGCGCATTTCAAACACTTTGCGGTAAGGTTGCTCCAACCCCTGCAAAGCCCGGTGAATCCGGCAGGTGGCGTCCCTGTCTTCCACTTCACGCGCTATATCGATACCGCTGTCCTCCGCCTCTTCCGGCATTGCCTGCACGCTTTTAGACCGGCGCCGCATCTCATCAAGATACAGATTCCTGGCAATGGCGCAAAGCCATGTCGCCGGGTTTGATTCCCCACGAAACCCGCTTTTCGCGGTAAATGCCCGATAAAAAGCCTCCTGGACGATCTCCTGGGCCATGTCCCTGTCCCCCGCAAGGGTCATGGCGTAAGAGTAAACCTGCATATAACATGTTTCATAGAGTTTCTCAAACCCGCTTTTCTCCTCGCTTCTCTCCACGTATCATCACCTCTTTTTTTGTGACTTCATAGATTAGACGTACGAGTCCCGATTATGTTACAAAGTTTTTATGTGGCTCCAGAGACAATTGTTTTTATGACCCGCTGGACTTATAATGTCTCACCCCAAACCTCCACAGTGCATAACAGGGCACCAGAAACAGAACCGCCAAAAGAGGCAGGAAAATATAAACCGGGCCGGAAACATGCCCTAAAATATACTTTAGGGGATAATACTGTATCAGGGAATAGGGCACAATGAATGTGGCAAGCCGCAACACCCGCCTGCCGTATATGTCCAGCGGATACTTGCCGTACTCCCGCGCGCCGTCCGTCAGCACATTCATAAATTCCAAGCCGTCCAAAGTAAAAAAACACAGCGCCGCATAGACCAGAAACAGTCCCGCAAACACCGCCATACCTCCCACCAGCATAAAAACCAACGTCAATACCCGGCCGGCGGTCCATCGGATCTGTACCGAAGTGATGGCGTAGACAAGCATGACCACCGCCTGAAACATTCTGCCCAGCCGGGTCAGCTCGAACCTGCTGCCCAGCACCTGCAGGATCTCTCCCTGGGGCCGCACCAGCACCCGGTCAAACTCACCATTTTTCACAATACCGGAAAATGTATCGAATCCTCTGGCCCACATTTCCGCCAGCGAGAACTCCATCAGCACCACGGCATAACACAGCAGTACTTCGCCATAGCTGTATCCCCTGACCTGATGAAACCGCTGAAACAGGAAATAGATTCCCAGGAATACGTTGAAAGATACCAGAAACTGTCCCAGAGAAGTCAGTAAAAAAGAGACTTTATACTGCATCATTCCCCGCACCACGATGGATATATAATGTCCATATAGCCTAAATTTTTGTATCATATCAATCTCCGTTTCTCCGCCCTCGGCTGACGGCACAAAGAGTAATGGAAGTCTTCTCCTATACTAGCCGCCCTGCACCAATATTTTCCGCTCAGCCCTCCGACACAGACTGTAGCCGGCACCCACCAGCACCGCAAGCCAGAAGGCCTGCAAACAGACCGCCCGCAGCATCTCCTCTCCCGTCATACTGCCGCTGTATACCCGAAGAGGCACATTCTGCATGGCTGCAAAGGGCAGCAGCTCCAAGATAAAGCGCAGCTTATCCGGGAAAAATGGCAGCGGGATCACCGCCCCCGCAAAGAATTCCACAGCCGATACAAAAAATATTCTGACGCCGTCAGGGGACAGGGTATAAAAAGTCGTGATATAGACCAGCATGGTGAAGGCCACGATCACCAAAAGCCCCAGCAAAAGAGTTAATAAAAACAGAACGCCGTGGAGAGGGCTTGCAGGCAGCCGCAGTCCGTACGGCAAGGGCAGCAGCGCCGCCACAGCCAGTATGGGGACGCAGCGCAGCAGCGCTTTGGAGACACGGTTTGCCACCGATCGTGAGAACCACATCTGATAGATACCTATGGGGCGGCACAGCTCATAGGCAATATTGCCGTTTCGGATGGCCTCAAATATATCGCCCTCTATGATCCAGGCCCCGAACACCGCCAGAAAAGCCTGCTGTAACCAAATATAGGTCACCACCGCCTCAAAACTCATAGGAAAGGCCGCCGCGTCCGCCTCATAAAAGGCTCTGTATACCAATATTTCCATGGCGCCCCAGAAAAACTGGGTAACGATTCCGGCAGCCGCCGCAGTCCGGTACTGTAATCCCATGGAAAAACGCAGCCTAAAAAAAGAAATATATTTTTTCATATCTCATAACTGCGGTACAGTTCCGCTATCTCCTCGTCAATATTTTCTCCGCCTCTGCGGATATCCTCCAGCGTGCCGTCCAGCAGGATACGCCCTTTGCCGATCAGTATGATCCGCCCCGCCAGCGCCTCGATATCCTGCATGTCATGGGTGGTCAGGATCACAGTGGTGCCATGCATCTGATTCTGTTTTTTGATAAAATCCCTTACCGCCAGCTTGGACACCGCATCCAGGCCGATGGTCGGCTCGTCCAGGAACAGTATCTTGGGACTGTACAGCAGCGAACCGGCAATCTCACAGCGCATACGCTGCCCTAAGGACAACTGCCTGGCCGGAGTGCGCAGCAGTTCTCCCAGATTCAATAGTTCTGTTAATTCGTCGAGATTGGATCGATAGACCTGATCCGGAATGGTATAGATATCCTTGAGAAGTTCATAGGAATCTATGACCGGAACATCCCACCACAGCTGCGAGCGCTGTCCAAACACCACGCCGATGCGGCGCACATGTTCGATTCGGTCTTTCCAGGGCACCCTGCCGTCTATCAGGCAGCTGCCGCTGTCGGGTGTCAATATTCCGCTGAGAATTTTGATCGTGGAGCTTTTCCCCGCTCCGTTGGGACCGATGTAGCCCACCATCTCTCCGTCCGAAATGGTAAAACTCACATCCCTGAGGGCATGGATTTCCTCGTACTCCCTGTGAAACAGGGCCTTTACGGCCTCATGAAAACCGCCGCTGCGCTTTGCAATCCTGTACGACTTACACACGTTTTCCATCGTAATCATCGTTGCTTCCTCCTGGTAGTTATGTCTGTGCATCTTTCCAAGTAGTCTGGTTCCATCGGATTTTGCCGATGGATACTATTCAGTTTTCCCCGCCGTCCTCTACGTTGGCGCAGGGAATTTTATAATACCAAAAACTATACGTCCTGTCAATCCCCGCTTTCATCCAGTTTTATCGCTTTTCCGCACTTTCCAAATATAGTCAATATACATTATCCCGCCACGATCTATGGGCCGTTTCAGCAGATTACGGATCATTATCAGTACTTTCCCATTCTCCTGCAAATATCTGCCCGGGGACCGGTTGGGGGGCAGCCGCCCATCCAAGCTATCCGCTGACAGCAATCACATGGCCGGACAGCATCTGCAGGTATTTTGCGTCACAGGTAATAAAGATCACCTGATTGTTTTCCGCGTATTTCTGGATCAGTCTGCACGACTGCTCCACTCTTTTCGGGTCCATATCGGTAAACGGATCGTCAAATACCGCCAGGCCGCCGCCCCCCGGGAACAGGTGCTCCAGTACGGCCAGCCTGAAAGCCAGTGAGATGGTGTCTTTTGTCCCGTTTGACAGGATCTCGTAAGTCAATGCATGGTTTCCGCTTGTCAGTTTTACGGTCATCTGGTCGTCAAGGGGCGATGCCAGCGAGACGCTCCCGTCAGAGATAAGGGACAGATATTCCCGGAACTTTTCTTCTATGTCCTGCATGGGATTTCCCTTTGCCGTCTCCTTTACCTGCAGAAATACCTCATAAATATGTTCCCAGTGGGCACAGACGGCTTTACTTTCCTCAAAGTCTGCTTTCGCCTTTGCCAGCTCTTCGGAATATTCTTCGGCCGACTTATCGCCCAGTCTTCTCTCCGCTGTGCTAAGATCGTCCCGCAGAGTCGCAAGCTCCTCCTCAAGCTCCTGGATCTTTTCACAGAGCGCGTTATCATACTGATCCGGATCTTTAATGTTTTGATATTCTTCGGGCACATCCTTTAAAATGCTTAATTTGTCCTCGTTCTTTCGGAGCTGCCGCCTCAGCTCTTCTATATCGCTGCTTAATCTGTCGACAGAAATATATTTTTCTTCATACTGTCTTTTCACGCTCTCTTTCCCGCCGATGAATCTGTCAACGGGCATGTTTCCGCAGATATCCTCTATCCGCAGATTTATCTCCTCTGTTGTGGGGATATCCGCGGGAATCTGCGCGTTTTGTTTTTGCAGCTCTTCCCAGGCGTGGGAATCCAGCCGCATCGCAAGGCTGTCCTTTAGATTTGATACCTCGGCGCTAAGCCTGTCATACTCCTCGGACTTTTCCTGTAATTCTTCCAGACTTTCCACACAATATTTATTGAAAATATCGGAGATTTGTATACTGATCTCCCGGAGTTCTACTTTTACCGCATCCAGATCGATCCCCTGCGGCATCAACTGCATTTCCATGATACCCGGAATGTTTATCTCCACGGCTTCAGTAATTGCCAGTTCCCCATCCCCGGCAGACAGGGGCTGGCCGTTTGCGGCTAAGCGGATTTCCACCGGCGTGTCCCCGAGTCTCCTGATCTTTGCCATCAGATTCAGTCCTGTTATCTGCCCCTCCAGCTTTGCCTGCCGTTTCAGCAGACTCCGGACAGACTTTATCTCTTCCCTGTCTATGGGGGCCAATGCCTGTAATCTGTTGTCTTTGGACTTCCAGGCTGACTGAATCTTTTCTGTCTTAAGGTATAAATCTCGTATTTTCGCATTATTCTGCTTTTTCTGTAGCTCTGAACATTCCTTTAATAGATTATCTATTTCCGGCCATTTTTTCAGAGCGTTTTCCTGCTCGGACAGAGTTTCTTTCTGTGCGTCTATCTGGCGCAGCAACAGATTCCGCTGTTCCAATACACTTTTATACCGCCGAAAATTTTCTCTCCTGTCTTCCGCTGCTTTTTTCTCCGCAAAGGCTCCCTTAATACCGGCTTTGCAGCTCTCTACATTTCTTTCCGCCTCTTCCGCGCTGGTCTGGGCCTCCGCCAGCCGTTCCCTGGCATAATAAGCCTGTAATATTTTGCCCGGTTTCTTCTGCCATTCGTTCTGGATGCCCCTCTTGGCACCGCCCTCCGGCAAGTCTGCGGCAAAGTCCCAATGGGACTGATACTCAGCCAGCGTTTCCTTAAGCTTTGTCTCCAGCCTGTCCAGAGATACCCCTCCGGTTTCCATGACTGCCTGGGTAACTACGGCGGCAAGATCCTTTCGGATCGTACCTGGTTCAGAACTTTTCTTTTTCGCCTGCAGATCCTGCAAGATACACTCTACCATTTTCTGCTGGCGTTTCTGGGACGCAAAGACTACCTCTCCCCAAACGCCCTCTCCATACTTCAGCTCGCCCTGCAATATTTTTCCGATCTCATCGGCTGACTTTATAATGGTTCCGTCCGGAGTGGTCATCTTACTGTTTCCCTTTCCTCTCTCCCACTCCTTTGCAATCTTGTAGATTCCGTTCCCAGTCTCAAAGCGAAGAGCTCCGTCTACACAGTCTCCCTCCGGCCCGCTTACCGTTTTCGGAAAATACAGGTCCATAAATTCAATGTCTTTTCTCCCGTCAAGCTTTACTTCCTGAAACAGCAGACGGTAAATTAAGTCTGCCATTGTGCTTTTTCCGCTCTCATTCTCACCCACGATGATGTTAAGTCCATCGTCAAATTCGATTTCTCTATCCCGTACCCCCGCAAACTGCTCGCATTCCACTTTCTTTATTTTCATCTGTCGGTTTCTCCTTTTTACTGCCTGGCGATCATTTGTTCTACGCATCCCGGTATTGATTTTAGCGCCTGACGATATTTGCCCTGCACCTCCCGGCACTGCTTTTCTGCCTGACGCACATATGCCCTACTCATCCCGGCACTGCTTTTCTGCCTGACGTACATATGCCCTACTCATCCCGGCACTGCTTTTCTGCCTGACGTACATATGCCCTACTCATTCCGGCACTGCTTTTCTGCCTGACGCACATATGCCCTGCGCCTCCCGGCACTGCTTTTCTGTCTGACGCACATATGCCCTACTCATCCCGGCACTGCCGTATAAGTTCGTAGGCCATCTGCAATTCGGTGGGTTCGTCCAGAAACCGCTCCATAAACTGAGCCGCGAAACCCAGCTCCGAGAACTCGCTGCGTATCCTTTCCACAGTGATCTCCGGGCTTAACTCATAGTCGTCTGTTTCATATGTCAGAAACCTGCCAAGCGCCGTCTGATATATCCTGGCCCGCTCATCATATTCATCCTGCTTTGCTGTTCCGGTAATCTTTACTCTGACTATGGCATTTGGCCGGAGACCGGCTGTGGCATTTTCCAGTTTCTTTTGCAGCGAGTCCTTCTTGGCCGCTCTGATATCCAGTGCAAGGTCATAATATCTCACCCTGCCGCTGATGAATTTATGGGCAGAGACTATGGTCTTCCCATCGCTTTTTTCCAGAGAGATGACAAAGCAGCATCCCTCCGTGTTATTATGTAAGTCTGTCTGTTCATGTGTTCCGGGATTGAAGATCTTATGCCCCGTCCTATCCTCATTCTCTTCCAGATCGGGATACGGGATATGCGTATGTCCCATCAGCCATATATCCACCGGAATATCCCGCAGCTCTTTCTCCGTCATAAGGAAATACTCTTCCTTCCTGTCAGGTGTGATCCCTTTAATCGCGCCGTGTGCGAGACCAATATGGAATGCGTCATCCTTGGGGATCTCTGTCTCTCTGATCCAGGCAAGATTATTTTCCCCGGAATGCTTTGCATGACAAAACGCAGGATATATCACTACCCGCTCATCGCCGATCTCAAAGGAATATTCTCTGAATACATTGAGAAGTACAACATTGTGGGCGTGACCTTGCAGGGCTTTCTCAAATTCCTTCCATACCCGCTCGTCTCCCGTATAATAATCATGGTTTCCGGGCAGCACCAGCACGGTCCCGGAAAACTCTGCCAGAATCTCCGCAGCCTGTTTCACATCACCGGCTTTGACGGTACTGATATTGTCAAACAGATCTCCCGTGACCGCAAATAGCCCGCAGCCCTCCTGTTCGGCCTGCCTTACCATGGCTCTCATGCTTTCAAACCGGCTCTGTATCAGTTTTTCTCTTACATCCGGATACCGGTCATACTTTTTCCCAATATGGTTGTCGCCCGTGACAAATATCTTTAGCATGCCTGCCCTCCTGTATTTCACCATATAGTGTCTTCTTTTTCATAAACATAATATAGCATCATTAAATCGCTGTGTCAATATTCATATTTCATACACATCAAGGTCTGTCTGTCCCCGGCCCGGACAGTGACCCGGAAAATGTGTTTTTGGCGTTTAACTGCAAACGGCTCAAGCTGAAATCCGGCAAGTTGACAGGGAAGGATAGGGCGGCACTGAAAAGGATTGCATGGTTTCCTTACCTTGTAGGCATCCGGAAACCTTCAAGGGCCTTGTTTAAATAGTCATTAAAGGGTTTCATAATACGGAATATCTCTGCAGCCTTTGCAATAAATGTATCTGTACTGTTCATTTCCTCATCTTTTAACGGATATTCCAGATACCAGCTCTTATATTTTAGATATTCCGCTTGCGGATGTTCTTTATCATATCCGGCGGGAACATTTTTTAATGCGGTTCCCTGGACCGCAAAATATCTTTCAAACTCCGGCGCATGTATTATATTCTCCCACTCTTCGCCGTTCCGGGCAATATAATCCCGTATCCTGTTTGTTGCGTCTTTAAACATATCCGCAAACAAGCCGCCGCCTAAAAAGGACTGATCGCCAGGCTTTATCATAAGATAGTACCCAACAGGAACAGGCAGCTTGCCCTTGGAAGATATATGGGCGCGAAATGCCGGATTATAGGGGGATTTGTCATGGCTGAAACGGGTGTCTCTCACAAGCTTAAAGGTCAGGTCTTTCGGATTGTTATGTAATATGCTGCTGTCAAACTTTCCGATCTCCAGCATCAATGCCTGCAATAATTCTTCAAATTCGGCATTTGCCTTTTTATAATCATCCTTATTCGCATGATACCATTCACGGTTATTATTCATGTTTAATGCTGTTAAGTAATCAATAATATATGTGGTATTCATAATCTGCTGTCTCCTTTACGATTTCTGGACTATAGAAAGCTGTGTGGAATCTAAAAATTCCTGTATCAAACGTTTTATACTCTCCGGAGATTGGTATGGTTTACAGAACGAAAAGTCCTGGGACAGATTGTCAATCTCTTCCATAGCGTTTTTCACATCCAACATTGTCTGAATGGGTATTTCCGTGGCTGTCATATAGTCCAGCTGCAGCGGACTTATTCTATGGCTTTGTATCGCATAATTCACTCTGTCTTTACATTTACACTTGCCCCCGCCGTATTCTCCGCAATACTGTCCTAAAAAGTCTGCCATTTTTTTCCGTATCCTGGATAGCCGCTGACGGTATGTCTCCGGGGTAATACCCAAAATATCCCCTGCAATGCGGCTGTCAATCTTAAACATTGTGCCCAGTATAAAAATACATCTGCTTTCCGTGTCGAGACATTGAAGCATCACATTGGTACAGGACATTTTCAGTTCCTCCGCCAGAATTTCCTTTTCCACATTCTGCGTCAGATCCGGTATATCCTGTATTTTTCCCTTCTCAATATCGTCTCCATAATACTCGAAACTCAACGGATAGTGGGCAAACATATGCTTTTTGTAATTTTTCAGATGATTAGTGGCGATGCTGAATACCCATGTTGTAAATGAGCTGTCGCCTCTAAAAGAGGAGAGATGCGTAATGATCTTCAGCAGAATGTCCTGTGTGGCATCCTCCGCGTCCGCAAATGTACCAAGCATCCGCAAAGATAAATTGAACACTATGTCCTGTACACCTGTGACAAGGGTTTCAAGGGCTTTTTTATCCCCTGATGTGGCTTTATCAACTAAAGCCCGTAGTTCTTCATTTGTTTTTCTATTCATAGTTATACTCCTTTGCGTGTTGCAGCACGCATACCAATCAATATTTGAAGGTTTACCTTCATACTTTTCTGCCTCCTGCTTAATTAGACAACATTCCCCAGCGTGTGTGACAGAAATACCGAAATGTATCCTTATATACAGAAACAGCAGATAGAATAATGTCCCCATAGATGCGGAAATTATATTCTTTCTGCTGTTGTATCCCTTATTATACATGGAACAAAACGCTTGTCAAGTACTGTTTCCTTTTGCTCTCTTTCACACTATATCACGCTGCAAAATGACATTGTTACATATTCGGGCTTGCAATATATTTCCCATTGTGATATGCTTTCTTCATAAAGGTGGATTTTGGTAGGTTCTAATCTGGATACCAAATTGTTCTTTTTTCTTTATTCGCACTCTCATTGGACCAAAACAGGAATGTCCAGGGCGTGACTTCCCGTTGGTTGGCGGAGATTTTTCCCTATTGCCATTGTTGTTTTAATCGCTTGCATTGAGACTGCTCACAATTTATCCGGCCCCTTATCCACACACTCTTTCTGTATTCAATTCCGAATTACCGCAGAGCGGCAAGCTATCTCCGCTCATCCTGCTCCTTCGTGGAAACCCGCGGGAAACCGTACTCCATAGACCTCCCCCATTTATTACTTGGAGATTGTAAGCCCACTACCCAACATATGTGGCTTACGTACCTTTTTACGCTCCTTAATTATGGGAAAATGCAGATAGGGCAGGAACAACAGCGATAGTACGGCAGGAAACGGAATAACCTGTGCAGGAACAGCGAAAAAATATAAGGTACCTTGACAAATAAATAGACTTTACACTTCGGAGGTGGTATACTACTTTATACGGAGGTAAAATCATATGGACAAAGAAACCATGGATATGTTTCAAACAATTATAGATCAGCTTCACAAGATGGATACCAGGCTTGACAAGATGGATACCAGGCTTGACAAGATGGATAATCGCATGGAAGTAATAGAAGTCAGACAAAACAAAATGCATGAACAGTTGAATGAATTACAGCTTTCTCAGAAACTTTTTGAGATGAACGCCAACAAGAAATTAGCAAGATTGCAGGATGGCATGGACACGGTGGAAGAGATCCTCAAAATGCATGAACTGATACCGGGATGACCCAAGCAGCTACATAACCGAATATACCGGCCAAAAGAGTGTAAAGTCTATTTAATTGTCAATGGCTTTACACTCTTTTTTCCCTTCCCCGGCAGTCTCGCACTTTACCATATATGAATACCATTCACCCGCATTTTGAAACAGCAGTTTCGGCACCTACCGGTACAGCACATAATCCTGTACCTCATGCACAAATCCGCTTCCGCTCAAAGCCTCCGCCGCCCGGGCCGGGTATTCCTTCACCGAGACGCGTTTTCTGCCTGAAAAGATCCTGCCCCGGCGAAATTCTTCCGCAAACAGACTCAATATCTCCTCCAAATTTTCCTGTGGGGCCATGCTGTCCCCGGCTCTACCGCATTGCGTCTCTTCCTGCGACCGCCCCAGACAGCGCAGCGTCCTGCCCTGCCGCTCGAACACCGCCACCGGCAGACCGTCTCTGAAAGCCACCGCCGTCCCCGGAACATTGATAAAGTTTCTCTCCTGCTCATGGACCAGCAATTTTCCCCAGGGCTGCATGGGATCGGCAGCGCTTAACCAGACGGACTCCCCCACAGGATGCATCAGACGGGCCGTCACGGCCTCAAAATCCTGCTTGCGGATAAACTGCGCCCCGGAAAGCCCCCTCACGAAATAGCCTCTTCTCACCTGTCCTGTGTATTCCCATACCCGCAGAAGTTTCAATGCCTCCTGCCAGGGCAGCCCCCATGCGGCGGCTGTCTCGCGGCACAGGATCATATACCGGTCAAAGCATCTCTCCATCTGTTGCTGAACCGTCAGCGGACGCAGGGGCCTGACCAGTTCAAAACGTCCTGCCTGCATCGCCCGGACTCTGGCGCCCACCCGTTGTCGCGCCGCCGCTTTCTGCATTTTCTCCCGGTTCAGCCACTGCCGCACCGGCACAAAACTGTCCGCGCAGACCAGCCCTTTTTCCAGCAGAGCAAACAATGTATCATAGGGCGATTCCCCGTCCAGCACGTGACTGAGGGCCTGTGTAAAGCTTGCCCCCCGCCTCTGCAGAGCCTCCGCCACCCTCTTTTCCCTGTCTGACAACTCCTCCCAGGGTATCAGGGGTTCCCGGTCCCAGTCGATCTCCTCCACCGGGGCAAACATAAGTCTTCCGTTTTCTTTCACTTGCCAGAAATACTCCCCTCCGGCCAGAAGGGTATCTAAAAGCCCTTCCCTGTAGCCCCGCACTCTCGCGGGCAGGACCAGCTCCTCCCAGACCGCCGCCGGCAGCGCAGTACCGGCGAAAGACTTTATGACGTCCCGCAGAGCCTCCTCCGCCGGGGCCCCACGCTGTACGCGGGATAAAAGCAGCGCCGCGTAGTTCTCCGGCGGGCAGGTGGCGATCTCCTCCCGGCGGTTTTTCAGGGTGCGTACTCTGGCCCGCCTGTACAACCGGGCATGATAATATACGGTCTCCTCCTGCTGCCCCGCTGCCGTTTCCCGACACTGTTCCTCCAATAACCCGGCATTCCTCTGAAGACCCGGCTCCTGCCGGGCCACTGCCTCCTCCTTGCGGCGCAGCTCCTCCAGCACCTGCCGGGCCTCCTCATACGCCCAGCCGTAGCGCCGGGCCACCTGACCCGCCGTGGCCCCGCCCCGGTATCGCAGCATCCGGCGCACAATGTCAGAGGCCGCACCGCTCTCTGACGATGCCAGCGCCTCCTCATACGCCTCCCGCTGCTCAGCGGCGATCCAAAGCCCCGGCTCCAGATACAGGGCTCGTTCCTCCCCGGCCAGTTGTTCCAGCCATTCCACCGGAATCTCCAATTCTCCTGCCGTCAGATCCCCTTCCGTCATCAACAGAGTGTGGAGCTGTTTTTCATCCTGGGGGAGGGGCCCTCTCTCCTGGACCTGGGCAAGCTCCCGGCTCCCCGGGGGCAGCAGATCCTTTTCCTGCCTCAGCAGCGTTTCCTGCCGCAAAGCTTCCTCCACCGCCGCATGGATTCCTCGGGGCGTGGGGGAATAGTCGTACATCATAGCCGCCTCCTGGCCCCACTGCAAAGGCAGAGACATGGGAGAGGCCGTATCGGTATATATCTCCCGCACCCGGATCTCTCCGGCCTGGAGCTTTTCCAGAAGTTCCCGTACTCCCGCCACATCCCAGAGCTGGTTCATACACTCCCTCCGGGTTTCCCGCATCAGCGGATGTTCTTTCTCTCCCACCACCTGATCCAGCATCTCCGCGCTCCGCAGTCTCTGCATCCACAGCGGCTGTCTGCCCTTGCCCTTCACGCCCATCATCAGCGCCCTGCCGCAATTGTACCGGAACGCCATGTTAAAAAGAGGAGTTTCGGGAAGCACGGCTGCCAGGACCGCCTCTGAAGTCTCGGCATCAATCCGCAGCAACAGTCCCTCCGGCATCGCCTGATTTCCATAAGAATACAGCAAAAATCCGTCCTCCTCATCCACGCTGCCCACATTTTCTCCCATCTCCTGCCGGGCTCTTTGGGCCGCCAACAGAGCCAGCGGACTGTTGACCTGCCGTCCGAAGACGGAGTGTACCATCAATTGACTGTTGCCCGACTGATCTTTAAAATGCTCCAGCAGTATGGTCCTGTCGTCCGGCAGCCCTCCTGTGGCGGCAATCTGCCGTTGCAGATATGCTCCTGCCAGCTTTGCCGCCGATTCGTCCAGCCCCAGCCCGCTCAGGGCCGCCTCAAGCTTTCCTTCCCGCTCCGCCTCCTGAAGTTCTCTGAGTATCCTGCCGAACGCGGCTCCGGTCTCCTTGTTCCTGCCCTTCAGCTCCCCATGCCAGAAGGGCAGTCTGGCCCCCTCCACCGGAGCCTGCACCACTGTCACCGTGTCTCTGCTGATGTCCGTGACCCTCCAGCCAAAAGCTCCCAAAAGGAAACGGTCCCCTTTCTGGGTCTCATAGACAAACTCCTCGTCCGCCTCCCCCACCTTGACGCCGTCCTGGGTGCGCACCGTGTACAGCCCCTTGTCGGGGATGGTGCCCCCGGCAGATACCGCCAGCATCCTGCTGTAGCCGTCTCCCTCCACTCTCCCGTGAATCCTGTCATACAGAATCCGGGGACGCACCGGAATATCCCGTTTGTGTTCATAATCACCGGCCAGCATCTCCAGAACAGATTTCACATCCTCTCTGGTGACATGCCGAAAGGGCCAGGCTCTGGGCAGAAGTGCCATGACCTCCTCCACCTCATATCCCTTAAACGCCGCCATTGACACCAAATGCTGGGCCAGTATATCCAGGCAGCCCTCCGGGGGATTGAGCCTCTCCACCTTTGTCTCCCGGGCCAGCTGGGCCGTCATACCGCAGAGTACGCACTCCGCCGCAGTTCTGGGAAACAGGTACATAACGCTGGTGCGGGATGGATTGTGTCCCGCCCGTCCAAGCCTCTGTAAAGTCCCGGATATTGTGCGTGGGCAGCCCACTTGCAGCACTTGATCGATCTCTCCCACGTCGATGCCCAGCTCCATAGAGGAAGTGGCGCACAGCAGACGCAGTCTCCCCGCCCGCAGATCTTCCTCCACCTCCTGCCGCTGCTCTTTGGCCAGGCTCCCGTGATGCACCCGTGCAAAATTCTCTCCGCCCAGCAGGTTCACATAATAAGCAAGTTTTTCCGCATAGCGCCGCCCCTCCACAAAGGCGATGACGCTGCGGCTGCCCTGGCAGTACTGATATACCAGAGCGGACAGCTCCTGCCACACCGGGTCTTTACGTTTTTTGCGGGCATCCGCATAGGGTCCCAGAATTTGCAGTTCCACGCTTTTTTCCATCGTTGGTGCGGCCACCGTAACCGGTTCAGGGGCCAGATACCGGGCCGCCCGGTCCAGAGGGGCGATGGTGGCTGACAGGCCGATGCGCTGCAAGGGCTTTCCGCACAGAGCATCCAGCCTGGCCAGGGACAGCATCAGATGCGCTCCCCTCTTGGTGTCGATCAACGCATGTAATTCGTCTATGATAACAGCCCCGGCGGTGCAGAGCACATTCTGGCCCGTCTTGCTGGTCAGCATCAGATAGAAGGACTCCGGGGTGATGATCAGGATATGGGGCGGCTTTCTCACCATCTGCTGCCGCTCCCGCTGGGTGGTATCCCCGGTGCGGATGGCCACATGGATCAACTCCTGGCCCCCGATACCCTCCAAGGGCTTTCTCAGATTCTCGCGGATATCCGCCGCCAGGGATTTCAGGGGAGATACATAGATCAGCTGCAATTCCTGAGGCAGGTTCCCCTTCAGAGCGCGGGTCATAAACCTGTCCAAAAAGACCAGAAAGGCGGAGAGCGTCTTTCCCGTACCGGTGGGGGCGGATACCAGCACATGTCCCCCCGCGGCGATAGCCGGCCATGCGACCTCCTGCGCACGGGTGGGGTCCCCAAGCTTTTCCCGAAACCATTCCGCCGTCCGGCCGCTGAATATCTGTAAACAATCTTCCATAAACGTTCCCTCCCGATTCGCCCTGAGGACATATTTGACGCCACTCATTATATCATGTCCGCAATCCGGTTGTATACTTAATTTTCCGCTGGTTTACCCCATAGCAGCACAAAAAAACAGTAGACTTTTTATATAGTAATTGCTATAATAAATTTTGATATATACTGTTTTGCGAAAGTACAAATCTATCTTAAATCCAATATTATTTCAACGCCCCGATGTGACATTTCATTTACATGAGGATGGTTTACGTATAGCGCTTTCGTATTAATAAACAATGCCGGACCTTATAAGTATCCACTTATGTATTTCGACACTTCATTTACTGAATCCAAGGAGAACGTGATAATAGATATGACCAGTTACAATTCAAAAAAGAAACCGCAGCAGTTCAATTTAAATATGATTGAAAATGCAGAATATCAAAAAGCGCAGAATCAGGAGATCCTGCTGGGAACCGAACAGGGACTGGATGTCTCCTTATACTCCAACCCCGAATTTAACTGGCTGCAGATGGAGCAGATCCGCACGGGACTGAAAGACAACATTAACGTCTCCCTCTATGCAAATCCCGCATACAGCTATGACACTATGAGGCAGATCCGGCTGGCTCTTTACTCCGCCATAGACCTGATCCCCTATCTCAACAGAGGTTTTACGGACGATTCTCTGCTGGAAATACGGCTTGCCCTTCTGGATAAGCTGCCCATCGACACATGGCTTCGGGATGATATGTGCGCACCCCAGATCCGGGAAATCCGTATAGGTCTTTGCGAACAGATGGATGTCTCAGAATATTCCGATCCCAATTACAACTGGATGCAGATGCAGGAGATCCGGCTGGGGCTGGAGAAAAAACTGAATGTTTCCCTCTACGCTAACCGCCTGCTCAGCCACGCTCAGATGAAAGAGATCCGGCTGGGGCTGGAGGCGGGTCTTGACGTTTCCTCTTACTGTGGATTGATCTATTCCGCCACGGACATGAAGAAAAAACGTCTGGACCTGATCAACGGAAAGACCACCAAGACTACTCTCGTAAGCGGTAAGGAATCTCTGCTCAATTCCCTGCGTAAGAACGAATTTGTGATCTCCATTGAGGATAACGGAAACAAGGCATACGCCTACATCCCCTGGATTCCCGGCAATAGCGTTTCAAAGGAAGACATCTACAACGATCTGCGCCGACGTGAGATCGTCTTTGGCATCAAAGACGATGCCATCACCGATATGATCGTCAAGAGAAAAATGAACGAAAAGGTTCTGATCGCCGAAGGCGTCCCCGCACAGAAAGGCGCGGACGGCTGGTTTGAATTCTTTGTCAGACTGGATCTGCCCCGCATCCCGGCTCCTCTTCCGGACGGCGGCGTTGATTATGTCAATATAGAGGCCTTTGAAATGGTGGATGAAGGCGAAAAAATCGCCGTCTACCATCCCGCCGGAAAGGGCACCAACGGTAAAAATATCTACGGTGAAACCATACATGCCGATAACGGTATCGAGAAAAAACCGCTGCGGGGCGTAGGATTCCATATCGCTCCGGACGGCGTGACATATGTCTCCAAGATAAGCGGCAAGTTTGAATATCTAAACGGCCGGATCATTATCACAAACATGCTGGTGGTCCGTGAAGACGTAACCTCCGTCACGGGCAAGCTTGAGGTGGACGGTTCCGTATATGTGATTGGCAGCATCTATTCCGGTGGCTATATCAAGGCCAGTGGCGATATTATCATCGAGCACAATGTGGAGACGGCAAGGCTGATCGCAGGCGGAAATATAATGATCAAAAAGGGGAGCTGTTCCAGGCACGACTGTTTCATCGAGGCCGGCGGGGAAGTCTCCGGCAGTTTCTTTGAAGCCGCCAACATCAACGCCAGAGGCAATGTGAAAGCCAATTATATCATGAACAGCAATATCAATACCATGGGCAGGGTGATCGTGTCCGGCAGCAAGGGAGTCCTTCTGGGCGGCAGGATCAGTGCCGTTAAGGGTGTAGATACCTATAATCTGGGCAATACTTCCCACATCAAGACATATCTGGAAGTTGGCCGGACTGAACTGTATGACAAGGAACAGGCCGCCTACGCGGAAAAAAGGGAGCAGCTGTTAAATGAGCTGTCCGAACTGGAGGCGGGATGGAACCGGATACTTCAGCTGGTAGCCGCCGAAAAAGAGGTTTCCGAGGATATGATCCGCAAAGTACATGCTACGATCGTAGCCAAAGGCCATGAGCTGGCCGAGTTGGACGCCGAAGTGTCCAAGCTTGCCAACATAACGGACCAGAATATGACCGCCCCGGTCTGTGTCAGGGGAAAGGCTCATGGAGGCAGCGTCATCGTGATAAACGGTATCAGTTATATGCTGTCTACGGAAGTGAGCAGAATCATTTTCAAGCTCCGCAACAAGCGTGTGATAGTCGTTACCCTATAATATGTAATATCTGTTAGAGCATGGAGGAAAAAATGAAACGTGATACTGTATTGATTTTTGAGGACAACGCCATTGAGCGTGATATTCTGGCTGAGATATTCCGGCCGGACTATAAGATATTGGTAGCGGCTAACGGCAGGGAGGGAATCCAGCTCTTGAACAACTATTTTTCCTCTATCGCCGTAGTGCTGCTGGATTACCTGATGCCTGTAATGGACGGTTTACAGGTTCTGGAGCGTTTACAGGAAAAGAAGGTTACCAACAAGATTCCTTTTATCATGGTGACCGGCCAGGATTCTCCCGAGTTTGAGAGAAGAGGTTATGAGTACGGTATCGTGAGCTACATCCAAAAGCCTTACCAGCCCGAAGTCATCAAACAGGTGGTCAGCAATGCCATAGGCTGGTTCCAATACAAGATGCAGCTGGAACTGGTGGTCAGAAAACAGAATGATAATATAAAGAAGCAGAATGACCTGCTGCGGCAGCAGGCCAAGGACCTTGGACAACTCACCGAAACTCTGGTCAACTCCCTGAGCAATATCATGGAATTCCGGAATCTGGAATCCAAGCAGCATATTAAGCGGGTTCGGGAGTATACCCTGTGTCTGGGAAGAAGTATCATGAAACTTTATCCGGAGTATGATCTCACACCGGAGAAACTGGTGCTGATCGGATGGGCCTCCTCACTTCACGATATCGGGAAGATAGCCATTCCCGACAGCATCATCATGAAGTCCAACAAGCTGACCCCGGACGAGTTTGAACTTATTAAATCCCACACCACCAAGGGCGAGGAACTTATATCTCAGGCCATCCAGCTGAGCGACAAGTCCGTACATGATTATGCCTGCGACATTGCCAGACACCACCATGAGAAATATGACGGAAACGGATATCCCGATGGGCTGAAAGGGGATGAGATCAGTATCGCGTCCCAGATCGTGTCTCTGGTGGACGTATATGACGCTCTTACCTCAAAGCGGGTCTACAAGGCCGCCTACGAACCGGACAGGGCCTACCAGATGATCATCAACGGGAACAGCGGAACTTTCTCACCCAAACTGCTCAAGGCTTTTGCCGAAGTAAAAGCGGAATTTGAAAACCTGCTTGTGACCTATCAGGACGAGGACTGAAAAATATACGGGCCGTGCAACCGCATGGCCTGTCTTTTATTTCTTCTTATTGTACAAAGCCATAAAATCCGCTATAATGTTCACTGACAAATGAAAACCGACTAGAGGAGCATGAAACCATGAAAATAGTGTTGCAGAATCTGACTAAAAAATTTCCCAGCCGGAACAAAAAATCTCCCGGCGATGTCATCGCGGTCAATGATTTTACTTTTGAGATTCCGGACGGTCAGCTGATTGGCCTGCTGGGGCCATCCGGCTGTGGCAAAAGTACAGCCCTGAACCTGATCTGTGGCCTGCAAAAACCAACGGAAGGCAAGATCTTTTTTGGGGAGGAGGATGTGACCCCCCTCCCTCCGGAACACAGAGGAGTAGGTATGGTATTTCAAAACTATGCCCTCTATCCCCATCTGACCGTGCTGAAAAATATTACTTTCCCGCTGGAAAATCTGCGGGGAGCGAACAGGCTCTCAAAGGAGGAGATGGAAAGAAAGGCTTTAGAGGCGGCAAAGCTGGTGCAGTTGGAAGGATTGATGGACCGAAAGCCCAGTGAACTCTCCGGCGGACAACAGCAGCGTGTGGCCATCGCCCGGGCGCTGGTGAAGACCCCCCGCGTACTGCTGCTGGACGAACCCCTGTCCAATCTGGATGCCCGGCTGCGTCTGCAGACCCGGGAGGAGATCCGACGCATCCAGCGTCAGACCAAAGTCACCACGATCTTTGTGACCCACGACCAGGAGGAGGCCATGAGCATATCGGACATGATCGTGGTCATGAAAGACGGTATCGTGCAGCAGATCGGCAAACCCCAGCAGGTCTACGACGATCCGGTTAACCTGTTTGTAGCCAAATTTCTGGGCACCCCTCCCATCAATATCTTCCAGGGCAGTGTATCCGGCGGAAAACTCTGCATCGGTGAGGAATCCGTTCTCGCCCTGCAAGGAGTGCCGGAGGGGACGGTTACGGTGGGCATCCGCCCCGAGGGCTTTATCCTACAGCAAGACGGCCCTCTGACCTGCGATCTGACCCGTGTAGAAGTCATGGGCCGGGATATCAGCGTGGTATCCGCCCACCCCTGTGCGGAGAATCCCTCCATTCGTTCCATCATAAATGCGGAAAACATCGTGGACACGGAGGCAAAAACAGTGCGTTTTGCACTTAACCCCCGCAAGGTCTATCTGTTCCACCCGCAAACAGGAGAACGTTTGCCCTTCACCCCAGGCTGACATCCTGTATCCCTTTGCCACAGGGAACAGGCAGCCCGCCGTTCCCTGCGGCAACTCTAACATCAAGGAGGAATTACTTTAAGATGGACAATAAAAATATGAAGGGCTGGCTCTATCTGTTGCCCGCTTTCCTGTTTCTGGGCGTATTCATGATCTACCCTCTGATAGACGTTTTCATATACTCTTTTGAGGAGGGATATAATTCCGCGTCCCAGACCTTTTCCGGCACAGGACTGTATAACTACTCTTATGTGCTCCGGGACCCCTATTTTCTCCAGGCAGTGAAAAACACCCTGATCCTGGTAGCCATCACCGTCCCCCTGTCCACCGGGCTGGCCCTGCTGATCTCCGTAGCTCTCAGCTCCATAAAACCGCTGCGGGACCTGTTTCAGACCGTTTATTTCCTGCCCTACGTGACCAACACTCTGGCAGTGGGTCTGGTGTTTATGATCCTGTTTAATAAGACCGCGTACTCCGACGGCCTGGTCAATATTCTGATACAGAGCTTTGGAGGCGATTCTGTGGACTTTATCGGAGGCCCCTACTGGGCCAAGATGTTTGTGCTGTGCTTTTACACCGTATGGGTGGTCATGCCCTTTAAGATCCTGATCCTGACCAGCGCTCTGGCGTCGGTGAACCAGGTCTACTACAATGCGGCCCGGGTGGACGGTACGCCCAGATGGCGGATCTTCGCCAAGATCACGCTGCCCATGATATCCCCCATGATCTTTTATCTGGTCATCACCGGATTTATCGGCGCTTTCAAGGCCTACAGCGACGCGGTGGCCCTGTTCGGAACAGACCTAAACGCCGCGGAGATGAACACCATCGTTGGCTATGTCTACGATATGCTCTACGGGGACAGCGGCGGCTATCCCTCCTATGCGTCGGCGGCGGCCATTATACTGTTTGCCATCGTACTGACCATAACCTGTATCAATCTTCTGGTCAGCAAAAAACATGTGCACTATTAAAAGCAGCGTCTCCCCCACGGCGCACCGGTCCTATACGGATGTAAAAGCAGCCGGATATGAACCGCCGGATTTGTGTGCCACAAGGAAGGATGCAGAAATTCGAATTAGGAGGCTCCTTTTATGAGCAAGATCACTGATTACCGAAAAGCCCGGCGCTTTTCCAATACTGCCATTTATACCCTGTTGGTTCTGTGGGGACTGATCGTGCTGTTTCCTTTTTACTGGATGGTACTGACCTCAGTGAAGAGCTACGGTTCCTATAACGCGGAGCAGATACCCTCTTTTTTCACCCTCTCTCCCACCCTGGAGAATTATGTAAACGCTTTTACCGCCGTACCCCTTGGCAAATATCTGCTGAACACTCTGCTATTTACGCTGGTCACCACCGCAGTCATGCTGGCGGTCATCACTCTGGCCGCTTTCGCCTTTGCCAGGCTGGATTTTAAGGGGAAAAATCTGGTATTCACACTGTTCTTATCCCTGATGATGATTCCCAGTGAGCTGGTGATCATCACCAACTTCACCACCATCACCAATCTGGGAATGCGCAATACCTTTCTGGGATTGATTCTTCCCTCGGTGACTTCGGTATTTTATATCTATCTGCTCAAGGAAAATTTCGCCCAGATTCCCGACGAGCTGTATTACGCGGCCAAGGTGGACGGCACCTCTGACCTGCGCTATCTGCGCCGGGTCATGATACCCATCTGCCGCCCCACACTGATCACGATCACGATCCTCAAGATCATAGAGTGCTGGAACTCCTATGTATGGCCCCGTCTGATCACCGATGATCCCGATTATTACCTGGTTTCCAACGGGATTCAGGAGATACGGGAAAATGGCTTTGGCCGTGAGAACATTCCCGCTATGATGGCCGCCGTGGTAGTGATCTCCGTCCCTCTGATCCTGCTGTTCCTAATCTTCCGCCGCAAAGTCATGGCCGGTGTGGCAAGGGGCGGCACCAAGGGATAGACCCGGGAAACTTCGGGAGAGACCGCAGGCCCGGAGCCGTGCTGTAATCAGACTTTACGGATATTATTTAAACAAGCGATTCATAGAGAGGATTTATATGGACAGGAAAGAAAAAGGACAAAAAAAATACAGGCTGCTGCCGCTGCTGGCAGCGCTTATCTTCCTCACCGGCTGTCACGGTTCCAGGGGGCTGGAGGCCTTTGAGATCCCTGAGAGTTTTGATACTTCTCAGGATTATGAGATCACTTTCTGGGCAAAGAACGATACCAATAAGACCCAGACCGATATCTACAAAAAAGCAATCGCGGATTTCCAGGAGCTGTATCCCAACATCACCGTAAATCTGCGGCTGTATACAGACTATAGCAGGATTTACAATGACGTGATCACCAATATTTCCACAGGCACCACTCCCAATGTGTGTATCACCTATCCCGATCATATTGCCACTTACCTCACCGGCATAAATATCGTGGTCCCTCTGGAGGATCTTTTTGCCGACAGCCGCTATGGGTTGGGGGGGAGCGAGCTGCGATATGACGGTCCCACGCAGGAGGAGATCATCCCCCAGTTTCTGTCGGAATGCGCTTTCAGCGAACACTACTATGCGATCCCTTTTATGCGTTCCACAGAGGCCTGCTATGTAAACAGGACCTATGTGGAGTCGCTGGGCTATACCCTGCCGGATACCCTGACCTGGGACTTCATCTGGGAGGTATCCGAGGCTGCCAACGCCAAAGATGATGACGGAACCTATCTGGTCAATGGGCAGAAAGTTATGATCCCCTTTATCTACAAGTCCACGGACAATATGATGATCCAGATGCTGCGGCAGAAGGGCGCCGGATACTCCACTCCGGAGGGAGATATCCAGATCTTTAACGATACCACACGGGAGCTGCTGTATACGGTGGCGAAACATGCGGAGACAGAGGCTTTTTCCACATTCAAGATCTCCAGCTACCCGGCCAACTTTTTAAATGCGGGCCAGTGTGTCTTTGCCATCGACTCCACTGCCGGGGCCACTTGGATGGGCACCCACGCCCCTCTGTCGGACATCAGCGAGGAGGCTCTGGTGGATTTTGAGACGGCAGTTTATCCCGTCCCTCAGTTTGACACAGACCATCCCCAGATGATCTCCCAGGGACCTTCCGTATGTATCTTTAACAAGCCTGACAATCAGGAAGTGCTGGCCTCCTGGCTTTTCGCCCAGTATCTGCTTACCAATGAGGTACAGATCGCCTACGCAGAGACAGAAGGATACGTGCCCGTCACCTCCAAGGCTCAGAACTGTGCCGAGTATCAGGACTACTTAAGCCGCTGCGGTCAGGACAATGCCGCCTATTATGATGTGAAGATCAAGGCCTCCCGGCTGCTGCTGGAACATGTGGGCGATACTTTTGTGACCCCGGTATTTAACGGTTCCGCCTCCCTGCGGGGCGCCGCGGGGCAGATGATCGAGAACGTAACCAAATCCGTCAACCGCGGTGAGACAATTGACGATGCCTACATGGAGAAACTCTATCAGGATGTGTTCAGCCTGTACCGCCTGGACTCCGTGCTGACCTTCGGCGGCCAAAAGGACCTGGGGCCTCTGCCTTCCACGGCAAAGTTTCTTTTGTCCGGTTTGGCGATCACCTGGGTACTGATTGGTGTATATGTAGCACGGGAAACGCTGAAAAAGCGTAAAAAAAGGCAGAATCACCATTGATTTATCGACATTTTGCGGTATAATAGCATTGGTTACAATAAACCAACTGTATATCTCCGAAAGTACGCAGATCATATCGGGACGCCCGAGCCGCCTGTTTTTGAACGGGATCATGGGTATCGTGTGCTTGCAGGAGACATGCGGAACTCAAATAGGAGGAAGATTATGAAAAAATGTTTAATTGCAACTCTGGCATTGACTTTGGTGCTGGCCTTGACCGGCTGCGGCAATGGGGGCACGGATGAGAAGTCCGAAGGCGTGATGACCTATGCAGAGTACGATGCTGCCGCTCTGGACACCCAGGTGGTGATTGAGGCTTATGTACAGGCCAAGCAGAGCTGGTGGGAGAATCAGGCTACAGTGTATGCCCAAGACAAGGACGGGGCTTACTACCTGTACAACATGGCCTGCTCCGAGGAAGATTACGCCAAGCTGACCACCGGTACCAAGATCAAAGTAACCGGCTACAAGGCCGAGTGGTCCGGCGAAGTGGAGATCATCGACGCAACCTTTGAGATCATGGACGGCAACTATGTGGCCTCCGCTACAGATGTGACCTCCCTGCTGGGCACGGACGAACTGATCAAGCACCAGAACGAGTTCGTATCCTTCAAGGGCATGACTGTTGAGGATGCCGGCAACGGAACAGCGTTCATGTACAACTGGGACGGTTCCGGTGAGGAAGGCAGCGATCTGTACTTCAATGTTTCCTTAAACGGCAATACATACACCTTTACTGTAGAGTCCTATCTGTGCGGCGCCGATACGGATGTATATAAGGCTGTCAAGGCTCTGGAGATCGGTCAGACCGTAGATATGGAAGGTTTCCTCTACTGGTACAACGGTGTGAATCCTCACATCACTTCCGTAACAGTAAAATAATACCGCAAGGCTATATGCCAATCGGGGTACCGCGTTTCCGCGGTACCCCGATTTTTCACACCATTACTTTTTACACCATCACTTTTTGTATCATACTTCCTATAACCGTATGAATTGATCCTATATCTTGAACTGTCTCATATCCGTCATCAGCTTGCCGGACTGCTTTTCCAGTTCCCCGGCGCTCTCTGCCGCTTTCTCACTCTGCCGGGCCACCACCTGCGCATGTTCACCCAATTCCGCCGCGGACTCGGAGATATCTCTGGAAATTCGCAGCTGGCTCTCCATCAGTTCCGCCATCTGGGATGCCGCTTGATCCACCTGACCTATCAACTCCACCATATGAGCCACAATACCGCCGGTTTCCTCCACCTTGTCGAATACACCGTCAAAGGTCTGGCTTGTAGACTCGATCATAGCGGCGTTCTCCTTGACTCTGCTCACGCTGGTCTCTGTATGTGCCACCGCTGCGGATACCGCTTGGCTGATATCCTGCGTCAGCCTTGAGATATCGTCTGCCGCGGCGTTGCTGTTCGCCGCCAGTTTTCCGATCTGCTCCGCAACCACGGCAAAGCCTTTGCCTGCCTCTCCGGCTCTGGCCGCCTCTATGGACGCGTTGAGGGCCAACAGATTAGTCTCTTCCGAGATATCCATGATCATCTCCACCATCTCATTGATACGCCCGATGGTGTCGCGAGTATGCCTTATTTGAGCTGCCAGGGTGGTGATAGTCTGCTCGATCATATCCATCCCCTGCCGAATCTGCTCCATGGCCCGCTGCCCGTTTCTGGAGACAGCCGCAGCATCCTGCATGATACTGCCCGCATTGGTTCCTTCCCCATGGGTGGTGCGGATATTCTCCGCCAGCAGCTCCATCTGTCGGCTGAAACTGTCCACAGTCTCCGAAAGCGTGTCTACCAAACCGTTCATTTCCTCCATGGCTTTCTGCTGGTGTCCCGAGGACTGTGTCAATGTACCGGCCACCACGCCGTTCTCCTGAGACTGCCGGCTAAGCCACTTTGCCGTATCGGTGATCTCCGCTATTATCCCCCGCATTTTCTTTAAGAACATCTGCATATTGCCACTCATCATGGCAATCTCGTCCCTACCCTTTACTTCCAGATTGCGGGTAAAATCTCCTGCCGCCACTTCAGCCAATGTATCCGTCACCAGCTGTACCGGCTTTACAATACGGTTCATCATCCGCAGGATCAGAAGCAGCAGCACGGCTGCAGCCACAACGGCAATCACCGCCATATACAGTTCCAGCAGATGCAGGTCCCTGAGCACCTCGGACTGGGATATAAATGTTACCAGCCGCCAGTCCGTGCGGGATATGGGGCTGACATAGATCAGATAGCTACCGCTGTCCCCTTTCACGGTTGTTATGCCCGTAAATCCCTCGGCCAGCTTACCGCTGATATTTCCATACAGTATATCCAGACCCTGCTGATCCAATCTGGTCTCCATCATGGACTCTTCGGGATGGGCAATGATCATCTGACTGCCGGTCACCAGAAACGCTCTTCCGCTGTCACGCAGCCGTATCTCCTTCATCATATTCGCCACATAGTCCAAATACACGTCCACAGCCATTACCCGGACCGCCTTGTCATAATCCATCCGCACCGAAGCGCTGACGCAGACCCGCCCTGTCTGGGAGTCATAATACGGCTCTCCGAAAGCCAGCTCTCCGTGTTCACATCCCTCCAGATACCAGTCCCGCTGAGTCAGCACCCAGTCTCCGTCCGGCACCCAGCCTGAGGAGTCCAGATAGGTGCCTCCATCGTCACCCATATACAGGCCTATCGGATAGGCATCGTTTACATCCAGAGATGTCTTCATGAATTCCAAGATATCCTGGTCATTGTCAAAGGGCCCTTTGTTGATGGCATCCTGATACACCTTGAGCTCCGCCATAATGCGCTCCACCCAGCCGTTGATGTCCTCCGCATATACGTTGGAAGCTGCCTCCAGATTGTCCTGTGCCTGATCAATGATCAAGCTGCGGCTGATCAGAAAAAAGCAGACGATCAGCACCAGGACCACAGGAATGATCACAATGATCAGTTTCGTGCGTATACCCAGTTTCTTTTTCATCTCCATACTCCTTTTCCGCTTTGGAGAACTTAACCTGTGTTCTCCATTCTTTTGTCAATGATTAGAGTATAACAACCACTTGAGAAAAATGCAAGTCCCGGCGGTCAGCGCCGGGAAATATTTCCGGAAAAGTCTCTGCGCCTGGACCGCAGCCACTCCCGAAACTCGGGCAGCGCCCGGGTTCCCTGCTCCGTCACCGGTTTTATCCATCTGCCGGATGCCGTGTACCTGGTCTCCACCAGCAGCCGTATGATCTCGTCCGTATATACAAAGGCGAACACTCCCAGAAACGGCAGTTTCAATACCATGCCGGCAATCCATGTGGCGGGCACGCTGATAACGAACAGGCAGCTTACCTCCAGAACCGTGCCAAACACAGCTTCCCCTCCTGCCCGGTATGACTCGTTCATAATGTAGTTGCAAGTACGGATCGTGCCGAACACCAGATAAATCAGCAGCATATATTTGCCATAGGTCATGGCCATCTCTCCCAAACCGAAGAGCCCAAAAATCGGCTCGTTAAGCAGTGCCATCACCGCCACCACGGCAAAAGTCACCATAGGACAGAACATAGAAGACTTGCGGCAGTAATTGTATGCCCTGGGCAAATGTCCTGAACCTACTTCCTTGCCGATGATCACGCTGGCCGCATTGGACAGGCCGCCGAAAAAGGCGTACACAAAGCCCTCGCAGACACGAAACGCCGCCATAGCCGCAATAGCGGATTCGTCCTGATGCCCAATCACAATATTTATGATCATCTGTCCCACGCCGTAGAGCATCTCATTGGCCAGGATGGGCAGACACTTTCCCAGATAAGCGCCGAAAAATTCTTTCTGAAAGCCAAACATTTCCCGCAGGCGCAGCCTGATCTCACATTTTGAGACCAACAGAAGGATCACCAGCAGCAGCAGGTTCACAATCCCCGATGCCAGAGTGCCCACAGCGGCTCCGGCCACTCCCATCTTAGGCGCGCCAAACCGCCCATAGATCAATACAAAATTCAGCGCAAAATTTACTGCCAGAGACGCGATCGAGCAAATAAGCGGCGCTTTCACCCGCTCGGTAGCCCGCATGAAAAAGCTGACCAGCACGGCAAAGACCTGTAACGGATAGGCAAATCCTACGATACGGATGTAGGGAGCTCCCATGCGTATGATATTCTCCTTATCCGTATAGATTCCCAACATAAACTCCGGGTTTGTGATGGCCGTAATGGCAAACACAGAGCCTACCACAGTCATAAACAGAAAAGTCACGCCAAAAGTCTGGTTGATCCCCCTCTGGTTTTTCGCCCCCCAGTATTGGGCAAAAAACAGCATAGCTCCCCCTGCGAATCCCCAGTAGCATGAAAAAAACAGGGAACTGATCTGGGAGCAGATCCCCACCGCCGCCACAGCCAGCTCTCCCATGCTGCCGATCATTATGGTATCCACCATCCCGGCAGTGGTGGACAGCAGATTTTGCAGCGCTACCGGAAACGCAATGGTCATCATCAATTTTAGAAAGGATGTCCATGTGATCTTTTCATCCGACATAATTTCCTCTTTCCCGGCGTTCTGCCGTTTTATACTATACACTCTGTCATCTTGATACGCTTTAATACAGTCCGTGGGACACATTTAGCGCTTATATCCTTATCTCGCGCTTGCGCACTCTATCGTCCAGCAGAGCCAATGTGGCGCATTTACTCATTGTAGCACAGCCCCATTATACTTTTCAATAAATTTGCAAGTTTTTATTTTGTTCCTAACTATTGGTTCCGGAAACAGCAAACATAAATCTTATGTAGATATATTAAAGAAGGCAGTTGCATCTATCGGCAACTGCCTTCTTCATTTTGCGGTTTCTCCTCTACATATATTGGCCAAAACGCAGAGTTCTTCCCAGCTACGGGACGACTAATTCTCTGAAACGCTGGAATACGCTCTAGTGTCATCTCGCAGACCACGGTCCTGTTCCGGCAATATTATATGCTTTTGCATGGAGCATTCAATTCTGATGGCAGCTGCCCCCATTTCCTGCGCAACCGTGCCTGTCCTCGCCGCAGGGATGGCTTTCCCCGTGATGTTCATGATGTGCACAACGAACATTCTGCTCAAACTTAAGCTTTCCGGTCAAAAGGGCATTCACTGCCTCGTCGGCGTTTCCCGACACACCGCCGTAAAACCGGATTCCCATTTCTGCCAGCGCAGTCTGGGCCCCGCCGCCGATGCCGCCGCAGATCAGCGTGTCTACCCCCAGGCCGGAGAGCATTCCCGCCAAGGCACCATGCCCACTCCCCTCAGTGTTTACAATCTGAGACTCTGCCACTTTTCCGTCCCTGACCTTATAAACCTTAAACTGCTGTGTATGTCCAAAGTGCTGGAATACATTTCCGTTTTCATATGTGACGGCAATCTTCATAATATCTTCTCCCTTCTGAATATAAATCATAGTTAGGTAATTGCGAAATCCCTTTTTCCCGTCCCCAATCCAGAGCAGCCCGCACAGTATGATGAAGAAACCCAAAAGCTATTTGGGCGCACCTGATGTCATAGCCTTTAACACAATGCAAAAAATTGCCGCCTGGCAGACAAACTGTTCCGTCCGTCCGCCCCAGCGGCAGTTTCAAATACTAATAACTATTTTACAAACCTCTTTTTAAGACCAAACAAAATGGCAGCAATACCGATCAACGCTATCGCGTAAAGCGGAGCCGGTACGGAATCGCCCAATGCGGCGATCAGAGTGCCCGCGTTGAACGCAGTCGCAAAAGTACCAACCTGTGCCATCACATGAATCTGCACATCCTTACCCACTATCTCGGCGGGAGTGATCACCAGAGTACAGAGCTCTTTGCCTGTGGTATGATCCGTATAACAAATTGTAAAAGTATTGCCTGAACGGGTAACTGTCACCGCGTATGTATGTCCTTGTACCAGCTTGCTGTCCAACTGGGAAGGAATACCGGTAATCACGGCCTTAGCAGGATCGAAACCTTCTGCTGTCCACGCGTTCTTATCCGATCCGGTGGTAATATAACCGTTTGTGGCAGGATCAAAAATCTCAACGCTGAACGCGCCATATCCATCCATCAAGGAAGATGCCTGCACCGTCCATGTCCAGGTTCCGTCGCCGCTCATAAGCCGGTCGGTGCCTTTCATCATACCTGCCCACCATTCGGTACCTTTCAGAACTTCGCCGCTTGTGGCTGGCTTATTGGCGCTGGCAGGTGAATCTATCAGAGTGCCCTCGCAGAAAGCGGTCAAATAGGTACCAACCTGAGCCATAACGTGGATCTGAACATCATGGCTGACTAATTCGCCGGGGGTGATCACCAGCGTACAGATCTCTCTGTTTTCAGCAAAATCTACATACTGAACCGCGAAACTGTTGCCAGAACGGGTAACAGTCACCACATAGGCATGCCCCTCTACAAGATTGCTGGCCAGTTCTGCCGGAACACCGATAACCGTTGCTTTGGCGGGATCAAAACCCTCTGCCGTCCATGCGTTCATATCCGATCCGGTGGTAATATAGCCGTTTGTTGCAGGATCATAGATCTCTACACTGAACGCGCCATACCCGTCAATCAAGGAAGAGGCCTGAACCACCCAAGTCCAGGTTCCGTCACCGCTCATGGGCTGATTGGAACCGATCGCCATACCTGACCACCATGCGCTGCCGCTCAATATCTCACCGCCTGCAACCGCGCGAACCTCTGCGGGGGGAGCTGCCGGAGCGCTGGAGTTATCGTTGGAATTGCTGGGAGGATTGTTCCTGTTGTCAGCTTTTGCCTTTGCCCCTGAAAGATCAATGTGCTGATCAACCGTCTGCAGATCACTGAGCGTACACAATTCTCCTGTCAGCGACACGTAATTTTTCACTGCCTGATCCACAGGAACCGCATATGTAGTGGTTAACCCGTTATTGGACACACCGATCAACGCACAGTCTTTATACAGCTGTGTTGTAACGATACATTCAACGCCATTTCTGTTCGCTGCCTGCCATGCTGCCCACGCCGCATCGTCACCCGGGATAGCGGCCTCTGTAGCCTTACAGATCGGAGCGACCATACCTGCACCGTCCCAATACCAGTTATCGGAACGTATTACACCGTACTCCCGATATCCGGCACCGTTCACAAGACCATCCTCGCTGTGGAAAGCAACAAACAACGGTGTCTCCCAGTTGTTAAGTGCTCCGTCATCCGTCTTGGAATGGAACTTATATGTATGAGGCTCCCCGGTGATCTCAAACCCTTCCGTATGTGCGCTCCAGAAAGCGTCACAATCCAGGAAAACCCCTCCGGGAGTGTCCGTTCCGGGCTCGTCTGTCCCGGGCTCGTCTGTTCCGGGCTCATCTGTCCCCGGTTCGTCTGTTCCCGGATCACTGGGGATCAAGTCAACAGCCGCACTCAGATCAATATGATCCTCCGATGGCGCAATATTTGTTAATATACAATTCTCTCCCGATAAAGTGACACTCGGAGTTCCGGATACGGGAATCGTGGCAATGGAATTCACTCCGTTGTTGGATAGAGCGACTACTGCGTAATTCCCCACCTGACGCATGGTAATCTTGCACACTACGCCGGCCTTATTGGCATTCAGCCATGTAGCCCAAGCTGCATCGTCAGGAGGAACATTAGAAGTCTGATATGCATATCCTTCCGGCAGATTGTTAATATCCGCACCCGAAAAATCATTGAGGGCCCAGCCCCATACGTCCGAACGTCCCGCAAAAAGCTCGGCACCGCCTTCCGAATACACGAAAAAGGAAGGTGTACAAAAATTACCGGGGGCATCCGCATTGGTCGTGGACGTAAATGTATAGGTCTGATCTGTTGCTGTCAGTGGAATTTTAGGAGATTCTGTCTTTCGGAAACCGGTACTGGTATCAACAAGATCGAACGTACCGTTTGTATTGTTGTCGTTGCCGCCATCTTCCGGAAGCTGATCGATCGCTGAAGTCAAGTCAAGATGGTCTGCAGATGAAGTGATATTTGTCAACTTGCAGTTCTCACCGGATAAGGTGACGTATGCGGTATCTGATGTCGGGATCGTAGCGATAGAAGATACTCCGTTGTTAGAAAAGGCTACAATCGCGTAATTCCCTACTTTACGCATTGTAATCTTACACTCGGCACCGGCCTTATTGACATCCAGCCATGTAGCCCAAGCTGCATCGTCAGTGGGAGCATTATTGGTCTGGTAATTATACCCCGCTGGCAACGGTCCGCCTGTATTGCCACCAGGCATCCACCCGTACACATCGGAACGTCCCCCAAAAATCTCGTCATTACCCGAATACACAAAAAATATAGGGGTCTCCCATATGTTTGACGCATTCGCATTGGTCGTGGATGTGAACGTGTAAGTCTGTTCCGCATCTGTGATCTCAATGCGGGGAGTCTCGCTCGAATGGAATCCGCCGCTGGTATCCACATCAGCCAACGTTCCTTCCGCATTCGCCGTGATAGGCAGCAATGTCGCCGTAGACAGCGCCAATGCACAGCTTAAGCAAAACACCAGAAATCTCTTAGCTCTTTTCATCTTTACCTCCTTGTATACAGTTTTTCCCGCGCAGGAATACTTTGGTAAAGACATTATATCACATCCCGATATCCGGTGTAAATATGTTATTTATCCCTTTTTAAAGCATTTTAGTCTCTGCTTTAATATATTTGACCCTTGTGCCGGCCTACTCCGCCCCTTCCTGTGTTGCAGCCCCGATTTCATAGCTGTCTACTCTCACCGCATTGACCAGCGTTCTCCTTCCCGTCACATAACAGGTTAACAGCGTGACCACCTTATCCTCGCGGTCCACCTCAATTTCGGTGTCCTTTATACTTCTCTTTTGCAGTGTGGCTATAAACTCGGAGAACTCTTTATCAGGTGTAAAATCAACCCGGCACATTTCCGTCTCCGTCTCTGACACGTCAAAACAGGAAAAAATACGGTAACGGTACACGATCCCCTCCACCAGGATCTGAAAATACTGATGATCCTCGTAATAATCCTCCTCCCTGTAATACTTTAGCTTACCGAACATACTAAGATTTTTCATATTATGCCCGTAGACCACGCTTCTGCTGTCCTCAAAATCCGGCGTATTGTCCCCCTCCAGAAAAATACTGCCTGCGCTGGCGTTTTTCCCATCCAGAGTCTTGCGCAGATAGCGGACATTATCCCCCGAATACAAGATGGGGTAGCTGATATTTTCATTCTCAAAAAATATCCATCCCACCACATCCGGATTGCGCTCTTTCAATCTTTCAAAATCCACACGGATCATATGATACCAGGGAATCTCTGTGATCTCCGGCTCCTCCTCACCCAACAGTTCTCCCCCGGAGACGCTGCCCGGACCGATTTCATCTTCCTCCGAGGGAGGAATCGTTTCCTCCTCAATAGCCGTATCCTGCACCGCTTTTGAAACGTACTGTTCGTTCAATTCCTCATATAAACTGTCGGACATGGCCCGGTCTGCATAATGCACGTAAAGTTTCACTCCGGCGTACCCTACCAGCGCTATACCCAGAAGTATTACAATGTCGTACAGCAATTTACTGTTTTTCTTCATTTTGTCCTATCCCTCAAATTTACTTAAGCTTTTGCTAAACTATTTAACACCACCGCCATCTTTTCGATACCATTGGATTTACTGCTATTTTCTCATAAAACGGCTCTTTTTTCCTTTGCGGAAACATTTCCTACCGCTGTACACATCCCTGTAACAGAATGGTCTTTGGCATATTCAACTAAACGGTTGACAATCATTGTATCCACGCACAAATGCATCTATATCCGGATAACGGTTTATCGGCAGCCCGGCCTTATCGTACTCTTTTAGATATTCCTTCAGAATATCGTCGTACGCCTTCGCGGTCTTATACAGATCCCGCGAATCATATCCTTCCATAACATCATATTTGTCAATACTCACTTCACTGTCAATTTCTGAGAACATTGCGTTAGCGCTGATCAGGTTCATAAACGCAAGATGCCGGTTCCCCGTTTCCGCCGCTAAATACATCTTGTTTCGCCAATTGGAATACATCTCCTCATAGGTGCCGGCAAGCGTTTCTTTGGTTGCCTCTTTCTTCGGCATGGCGATGGTTTCTTTCACCTTATGAAACGCCGCCGTTGTCTCCCGCATAAGTGTGGACAAATGATTTTGCACAGACAAGGCAGACGCAGCGGATACCACATCCTCTATCCTGTCACAGAGCTTATCCGGCCTGTTTTGCATTGCGTTTAACTCTTCATAGGCACGTTTTACTCCGTAATGAAAATACCGCTTGTTCAGCATTGCTATTGCATTCTCTATGTAATAGATGGCCCCGCCTGCCCCCTCTAGAACATCGGACCTACGCTCTGAGATCATGGCCAATGTGTAGCAGTGTTCCGCCTCCTTTAACAGCTTTTCCGCTTTGGCGTAATCTTCTTCCGAGAAGGGAGCCGCCATGATATCTTTTGCCCCTTTTCGCAACAGTTCCAGCTGTTCCCGGTACTTCTCATCCGCGCAATAGACGATCCGGGCATCCATCAGTTTGGAGATATTCGGGTGTTCATATTTTGCTTCATCCCGCAAGCATTCCCATGTTGTACAGTAGATGTCATGTCCGACCTGCAAATCATCCTGTATTAAAGTACTTCCCAGTTGCCAGCCTCTGTCGTCATTAATCACAATGAGCAGATCCAAATCGGACTTCTCATAAAAGTCTCCCGTCAAATAGGAACCGTATATTCCTATCAAGGCAAGAGCGCCAGGACACACTTTGTCTGCCCTTTCTATGACCGCATCAATGATCTTTTGGTTTCTTTTTTCTAAATCTTGCATTACTGCTGACTCCTTACCTCATCTATAATCCCCAAAGTACAGCGTTGGGGAACCATACAAAATTTCATATGCTGCTATTTTCATGTGCAGTCTTTCTCAATATTGGCTCTGCCGTGCTATCCTTACAAAAGACTATATAATTCATTCACAACAGGCCGGCAGATCTCCACTACAGTGCTCCCATGCCGGATTATAAAATGTCCCTCCATAGATTCCGGTTGTGGTCAAAATTATATCATTGGATTAAACACTTTACAACAATATTGGGAGGAAATTGACCTTTCCTAAATTGCAAAAGTAAATTCTATCCTTTAAGATAAATCTATTATTTCAAAATAAAATTCATCTGTTTCAAAATATCCATTTGTATATTCTATCAAAATACCCTTATGATATTTCCTTAAATACGATTTACCTCAAACATCCCATTAACAAACAAATATTCATACTTTTTCTCCACTCATCCAACCATATTTCCAATAGCTTCCTCAACAGCAGCATTTAAACTTTTTCCGTGTTCAATAGCATACACAGCAATGTTACGATGCAGTTCTGGACTAATCCTAACATTAAATGTTCCCTTGTATGGCTGTTCGGGTACCACATTTCGTTCTTTGCAGTCTGCCAAATATTCGTCAATCACATTCTGAAAATCCTGCTCTAGCTCCTGTACAGAATCACCTTCATAAGATAACAAAGATTTTATTCCAATTACTTTTCCGAAAAGACAACTATCTTCTTTGGAATATTCCACTGTACCGTTGTAATTCTTATATGACAACAAATTACTCATAATCAACCATCCTTTCTTAATTTCTCTATTACCTGATCTAAGACATATCTCTTTAATATCCCGTTTGGATGTGGTTTATGGAAATTTATCACTTCATTACTTCCATCTTTTACAAATTTTACTCCCGCTCCGGTTCCTCCTAGTTTTAATTCATACCCAAAATATGATAACAGGGACTTCATTTCATCAAAAGTAAAATCTTTAGGTTTCTTCAATAATCTATCTATCAATTTATCTTTCTTACCCTTGACATTTCTCCTTTAAATGTAATATATCACTTCACAGCAAAGTATGCAACTATCTCTAGTTGCTAATATCCCTTTTTATAGTAGTCCTGTCTAAAGTGTGAAATTGTGATCACTGCCCTATGCAGAATTTGTAGCGTTAATGTGATGCCTTGACAGTCAAGCACTAAAACTAAGAGAACACTTCTAGCGGCTGCAAAGAAATCAATCGAACCCATGCCCCGATATGCCGCCGTATTTCCTGCCGCTTTGTATATATGCCCGACAAGGACAATCGCACACTGGTAGGAACGGGCAGAACAGGTAAAACAAATAAAAGGTTGGTAAAAAGACAAACTCCGATGATATTTGGCACCACTATCCACTTTTTCATTTTGCAAAATTTCAAAAAGGGCTCCCCGATTTCTCGGAAAGCCCCATAAAATCCAGCTTTTTACTGATTACACAATAATCGCAGCCACACGACCAGAATCTACTGTACGTCCACCCTCACGAGCTTTCGGAAATGAAATCTGAATACTTTTCCTTGTTTTTGCTACTTATTATTCATCATATTATCTGATTTGACACTATATTTTTACTGTTCTGAAAAATTTTAGAGCCAAAATAGAGCCATCAGCAAAATACCGATTTTCTCCTTATCCATCCTTATTACATGGTGCTAGCACCATGTATAAATAACATTAACAAGGAAAATATCAATTCGTTGTCCTCCACCACTCTAATCAACAAACCGGAATTTTCGTTTTCACCAGACTTATCGTTTCTTAACAAAATCAACTTTCCGCCAGTGCATCAATCAATTTCTGGATACTATGTTCAAGAGTGCTTTCACCCCAGCCAAGCTCCCATTCATCATTTGAACCACTGTCAGATACAACGTAGATCGCTGTTGCCTTGCGGGAACGGAAATTCGCGATTGTAAATAGTCCTGCTCCTTCCATCTCAACGCATTTCGCACCCAGATCGTTAAAATAATACCGTTCTCTCCATTCAGGCTGAATATATCCGCCATCCGTTGTCCAATGATAGCCACGAATACAGGATATTCCCTTTTTCTCCAGCTCCATACAAAAAGAGTCTGTCAAATCCTTTGTTGAATCGATTCGTTCCCCCTTAAATCCATATAACCTGGTAATAGAGGTATCGTTATAAGCCCCATCGGTAAGGACATAGTCTCCAATCTTATTCCCGCCGGCAAATCCTACATGAATCAGTTCTTTCACTCCTGCTGCATATAAATCCTCTGCCTGGGTTGCCAGTCCCGGTGAACACATCTCGCCCTTTGCAAAACCTAAATTGCTGTTATGATTCATTACATATATGCCTCCACCGACATCAAAGGTAAGCGTAGCAATGTTCTTTGCAAGCATTGTATCAAACAGGCTATCCGCCAGCAAATAAACTCTTTGGGGCACCTTTGTCTGATATTCATCAAAATCAAGTCCCTGCAATTCAATCTCTTTTCGGACAAGAACAGATGGGGCATTATAAAAAGCCGGGTCTATATCAAATTCTCTTTTCCGCATAATAGAATATGACAATAATTTTCCATTTGCAACGGAATGCTCCGCTTGTCTTAATAACTCGTATCCCCGTTTGCGATAAAATTCAACAGCTGGCAACGATGCATCTATATTTACATACGAATAATTCTTTATTATTTCTTTTTCCAAACAATCCATAAGCTTGGTTCCAATTCCCTCATGTTGATGATTCGGAGTTACATATACCCTTAAAATAGCGTTTTGATTGATTGTGCCTGTTCCAAGAGTGGCAGCTCCACAAGCAATCACATAGGTATTACCTTCCAAAATGTCCTTATGGATATTATCGTGATTATGTAATTCCAAAAAGAAATCCACCACTTCATCCGAATAGTATTTTGAATATATTTCTTTTATCGTTTCACTTACGACTTCATTAATCTCGTCAGTCTGATCTAACCGAGCTTTTTTGATTGCTAATTGTTCCACTCTTTTTCCCTCCATAAATTCCGATTTGTCCATTTCATTATATCACTTCCGTTCCTCATTTACCACAAAAATATAGGGCGCAGCAACCACCGCGCCCCACATTTATTATCGTTCTAACGATTTCTCTATTTTCCACTTCTGCCCTTTCAAATCGGTTTGCTTCTCATACAGATTATTGCGCTCTTTGCAAAGTTCTTTCATGCGCTCCAACTGCGCCCGCACTCCCTCCCGGCAATCCGGCTCTATCTTCTTATATTCCCCGGTCAGATTGCGGATTGTATTATTGTTTTCCTTTATCTGCTCCGAAAGGCATACCCAGTCTATCAGATTTTGCACTTCCTTGTCCGTTTCATAAAGGTCTGTTTCTGCTACGATTTTAGCACACAGCCGTATCATTACTTTCTTTTCCATATCCGTCATAATCCTATCAATCCTCACTTTCCTATCGGCTCATTTCAAACACACGTTTCGGGCGTTTATTTGCCTTTTCTATCTGTTCTAATGCCTTTGACCGTTCCAATATCAACTGTACCTGTTCTCTACCTAAATGACACTCCAAACGCCTCAAATCAGACGCTTTTTCCTGCAATCGGTCTATGGTGTCGCTCTGCTCCATGACCTTATCTGTCAAGCGACTAATCTGTATTTGTTGCTCGTCCACTTTGGCGGCAAATTTCTTGCTTTGCTCTGTAAGCTGTACGCATTTGATAGTCAGATTTTTTACCACCTCTTTTAATTTCTCCACAAGCGGTAAAGCCTTTTTGTCCCGGTATGCCTTTGCGCTCATCAATGCCCCCGGCTCTGACAACTGCCATTTTTCATCTTCATCATAGGCGTGTATATTGCGCTCCATGACTTCCTTTGACTGTACCATCTTGTTAAGTTCCTGCTGTAACTTTTTCTGCTGTTTTTCCAATTTCTCATTTTCAGACAGCAGCTTTTCCTTATCTTCCGTCAGTGTTTCCGTCTGCTCTTTCAAAAGAAGATTTGTTGCGGAAAGTTCCGATACTTCCTGCCGGATCGCTTCTCCCTCTTTCCGTATCTGCTCCGTTTCCTGTCCTGCCGCTATCTGCTGATGAAGAATAGAGGATAATTGCTCTTTACTGCCGGAGATTGTCTGTTCCAGTTCTGCAACCTCTTTCTGCCGCTCCTGCTTCTCAAAGTCGAGTACAGACAAATGCTTCTCATGTGTTCCCTTTTTCTCCCACTCAATATCATGCTTTAGCATAATCTCCGCAAGCTGTTCTTTCTCTGCCGCTACCCACTGGTTACGTTCCGTTTCGCTCCTTGTGCCGCCTTTGAAGCCGAGTTCTGCCAGTGCCTTTTTCAATGATACTCTTGTTTCAAGCCCTCTTTTGCTTCCAATCGTATAAGGTATGAAATCTATATGCAGATGTGGTGTTGCTTCGTCCATATGGAGATGTGCCGAAAACACTCTCAATGTGGGATTGCGCCGCTGAAAATCCTGCATATATTCATCAAGTATTTTTGCCGCAAGCTGTCCGTCCTCTGTCTTTGCCCCCATATCGTCCTTGTTGCCTATCTGTAAAATAATTTCATGGAATGGCTTCTCCTGCTTGCCGGAACAGATTTTCTCATAATAATCATCAATCCGGCGGTCACTTCTAGTCTGCTTCTCATTGTACCGGTCAAGTGCTTCATCAAATAATTCGTGGTAAACATCTTTGATATTTTCGTTGCAGTATTCCACATTCAGACAGCTCCGCTCCGGGTCAGTGTTCTTTGCGTGAAATTTTCTGCTATTGTGGTTGACAGAGCCTTTCCCTGTCATAACGCTGATAGTCCGCTTCAATCAATTTCCCTTTCTCCCTATCGGGTAATGAGCGCCGGATACGGCGCATAGCCTTTGTTACTTTCTGCGAAAGTAACGCAAAAGCACTTTCGACACGCTCCGCTTTATCAAAAGTGCCTTTGCGCCCTGCCGGGGGCTTTCCGTCCTTACGGACGGTGCGGCTTTTCGCCGCCTTATTGCCGCCACGCTTCTAATCAAGATGGCAAGATTACCCTATCTTTAGAAAAGGCAATCTTGCTATCTTCTTTTGCTACAAAGTCCAGTACCATTGATTTCCTACTTTCACGCTGTCAATGTTCATTTCTTTTTTGGCGTTCCACAGCGTTTTCTTCTTGATACCCCTCTCCCTTGCCGCTTCTGTAACTTCATTGCAGGATAACTGCCCCTCTGCCAAAATCTCCGCAAGAAATGATTTAGCGTCCTTTGTTTTCTGTCCTCTGCTTTCGCCGGAAAGTAATTCCTCAACCGTAATGTCATAAACGCCCTCCCAAGTAAAACCGTTGTCCTTATCCATGCGAAATGCTATTGAAGTTCCCTCCGGCGCAAGACTGCTCTTATCATGCGCTATCACACGCAAAGTTGTATCGTCTTTTATCCTGCCGACTACCAACACACTCCGGGCGGTAGCTTGAAAATCTATTGAACCCAAGCCCCGGTAAGTCGATTTACTTCCGCTTGCCTTATTCATGTGACCGATAAGGACAATCGCACAACCGTATTCTTCCGCAATATTTCCCAACTGCTTCAGCACTGGTCTGATTTCGTTTGCCCGGTGCATATCCACATCTGCGCCCAAATAGGCTTGTATTGGGTCTAACACAACCATTTTTGCCCTGGTTTCCTTTATTGCCCGGACGAGCCTTTCATCTGTCATACTCAAACAATCAATACTTTCATCAATTACCAACACCCGGTTACAGTCTGCTCCTGCTTCTAACAATCGGGGTTTTATGGTATCTTCCAAACTATCCTCTGCGTTCTGATAAATCACGTTGACCGGCTCTCTGCCCTCTGCTGTTTCCTCACAGGGAAGTGCTTCGCCTTTTGTGAGAAGTGCCGCAAGGTGCAAAATAAAAGTGGTCTTTCCCTCCCCCGGATCGCCTCGCACAATCGTCAGCTTTCCATAGGGAATATAAGGATACCACAACCAGTTTACTTCTCTTGCTTCTACATCTTCCATGTTGATTAAACGATAATTTTTCTCTCTTTTTTCTTCCATTTGCGTCCTCCACTGAAATAATTCGATTGAGTTTCGGCAGAGCCTTTGTTATACTATATTTGCGAGATATAAATACAACAGGCTCTGCCTTTGTAGTGAAATGTCCTTGTCAATCGGCAGGGGCATTTTCATTTCTTGCGGCGTTTAGCATATCTGCCACTTTCTTTTGTTGATTAGGATATAAATGCCCGTAAGTATTCAGCGTGATTTTAATATCCCTATGCCCTAACCGTTCTTTTATAATCAAAGGCTGTACACCTTGATTGATAAGATATGCTACATGGCTATGACGTAAATCATGTACCCTAATCTGCTTTACACCCGATTTCACACACGCACGTTTCAGCTTATGCTGTACCGCTTCTGCAACAATCGGAAACAGTCTTTCATTATCCGGCAGACCATAACAACGGTTCACATACATTTCAATCTCTTTCGTTAAAAATTTGGGAATGTCAATCACTCTAACCGACTGTTCCGTTTTCGGCGTTGTAATAATATCCCTACGCTCCGTTCTGTAATAAGTCTTAGTAATGCTAATTTGATTGTTTTGAAAATCAACATCTTCTTTTGTCAGTGCCAACATTTCTGCTTTTGTCAAGTAAAATCTAAAAAAATGCACGGAAATCAATTTTGGAAAACATCACAAATACAAGAAGGGTCAAGCAGGCATCCAAACATAATTTTTGAAATAGCACGTTTGGATGCAGACCTTTCCTTATATGTTTTTATTAGATTGATTGCCAGCTTTCTAAGCATATTCAGGTTCTGCTGCACATTTTTATCCTCTACCCGGCAGTAATCTTCCCTGAAATGGACATCTAGCAGCCAGTGCATTGTCTCCACTGACCACTCCCCGCGTGCATAATAGAGCAGCTCCTTTGCCGTCAGCCTCCGGCTGGAAATGTAATAGTGCCATTCACTCGACTGTTCGCCTTTTACCTCAAATTCAGTATGGATGGCACCTATGCTCTTCAGGTTTTTCCAGTCCCCCCTGCCAGCCAACCATCCAATATCATTTGTGACAAAAGCCGTCCGTTTTTCTATCCTGTCCCGGCTTTTCTCTGTACTGCCTGCCTTCTCCATTTCTTCATGAAAAGTTTCATCCTGCACATAATCTTCTATATCTTTTTTCAGTGTCTCCTGATTGTCTTTTGCGCACAGTAAATAATCAGCATGCCCAGCGATAACGGCTTCTGCTGTTTTCTTCTGACAATTCAATGCATCGGCAACTACCATGCACCCGCCAATTTCAAGCTGTCCTATAAGCTCCTGGACTGCAGGAATCTCATTGCTTTTACCATCCACGCTTTTCTGGGCAAAGGTAATTCCGAGCTCCGAAACCTGTGCGCTTACGATATGGAGAGGGCTTTCATAACTGCCCATATGCCCCGTCGAACGGATTGTCTTTCCATCCAGGGCGATTGTCATCCCTTCCCTTTTTTCAGGCAGGATGTCTTCTGCCCACCGGACAAAACAGCGGTTAAGGGATTCTGGCTTTATTAGCTTAAGAAGGCACAGAAGCCAGTAATAGCATGGCACATTTTCTATCCCGAATTTCTCCTTTAAAAATATGCTTATCCTGTCGCTTGCTGCCCACTGGTGTATCTGTCTGATATTTTTCAGCCCGCAGATGCTTCCAAGTATTACAATTGTTATTGCTTCTGCCACACTACAGAAATAGCCATTGTATTCTCTTGTTGTTTCTATTTCTTCAAAATATTGAGTTATGATATTCTTTTCCATGGGTCTATTATACATGGTTTTGAGGAAATTGAAATGTTTTTCAAAAATTGATTTCCGTGAAAAAATGTTTTTTGATCAATGAAAAAGACACCGTAGTATTAGCCTCTATGGTGCCTTTCAATAATACTCTTTTTTATATAACATCAATTTATTCTTTCTCACTTATTAACTGCCGCAGCTCTTCCTTACTTGGAAGCACCGTTTGATATTTGCTCGCAAATATCTGATTATTGTCTTCCGGTAAAGTCATTTCTACCACCGCGTCTTTCTTATCCTTACAAATAATGATTCCTATTGTTGGGTTTTCATCCTCTAGCTTTACTTTCCTGTCGTAATAGTTTACATACATCTGCATTTGCCCAATATCCTGATGCTTCAGCTGACCGACCTTCAAATCAAATAAGACAAAACATCTTAACAGACGGTTAAAAAATACCAGATCCACTCTATAATGTTCTTCTTCAAATGTAAACCGCACCTGACGTCCCACAAAAGTAAAGCCTCTCCCCAATTCCAGCAAAAACATCTGCAAATTGTCTATCAGGCGCTTTTCCAAATCGGTTTCTGAATAAACAGGTTCTTCCGGCAATCCGGTAAATTCCAGAACATAAGGATCTTTAAAAATATCATCCGGCTTTTCAATCTGCTGTCCTTCCAAAGCAAGGCGCATTACCTCCTCTTTCTCCCTGCTTAATGCAAGCCTTTCATATAAGGAACTGCCATATTGCCGCCCAAGTTCATCCTTGCTCCATCCATTCCGGTATGCTTCTATTTCATAGAAATGACGTTCTTCTACATTGTTTATACGCATCAGAATAAGATAATGCGACCAGCTTAAGTAAAACCGCCTTCCCTCTACAGTCATTGGAAGCTGCTCCGAATTTGAAAAGGCTGAATCTGAAATTACATCTTTCGAATATACCATATAGAAACGGCGCATAAGTTTTAAATTTTCATAGGAAAAGCCCCTGCCAAACTCTTCTGTCAGCCGCACGGATAACTCCTGTAGAATATATTTCCCATAAGCTGCACGCTCGCTACCATTCTGCTCCTCATCTATAATCAAGCGCCCGGCCTCATAATAAGAATAAACCATAGCCATGTTCACTGCCATGCTCATCCTACGCTTTGCATCTCGAAATAACTGCACAACCTGGCTAATAAATTTATCACTGCTCTTCTTATCCTGCATTCTAAATTTCTCCTTTTCCAATTCGGTAACTGGCAATTACCGAATTTATAAAATTTTCTATACGACAGACGAAAATCCAACAGGAACGGATTATAATGTCTATTTAAAAATGCAATCCAAAACATCCAGTTCACCGGCAATCCCATAATCATAATCTCTTTCATGATGGTCATATTCCGGCTCTGATGGCTCCAAACAACCTTCTATATACCCCTCGACATCTAATCTTTCTATATTTATATCATCCTTTGATATTCTAATTCTGTTTAAAATATCCTGTGGAAGTTTTCCGACCATTTCTGAAACTTCCCGTTCCACGTCCTCTTTTATAAAATCACATACAATATCCGTTACAGATTCTTTATCTAATTCCTCATAATAACCATTATATCTCATATTGTGTTTAAAAAGATCGTCCATATCATAATCTCCATAATAATCGTCTGCCTGAACATCTTCCATATATGCAAATATTGCAGCTTGTATTGCTTCAAAAAATATATGCTTATATTTCTTGTAGAAAAAATCAATACCATATGTATCTGCTGATTCAATCAGTGTTTGGAACTCCCCTAAATCTAAATTTCCGAAAAATTCAATTATAACGTCCTCATCCAGACAATCATATGTATGATAAAATGCAGCAAATTCATCCGAAAGCAGTCTGATAAATAGTTCACATCTTCCCATCATTCCTTCAAAGGATCCATATGGCAATGCTTGAAAAAATTTTTCAACCACATGTTTGTAATTGTCATGGAATACTTCAAGCCTACAGATGTACGTCAATATGACATACTCTTCTTCATTCTGATTGGCATAATTGTATAAATTTGCTCTTCCCGCTTGGATTATGCTTTCCATGCTTTCAGAAAATCCGCGTTTTATCTGCTCATATTCCGTGACATTTTTCCAGATATTTTCTCTTTCTATATCATTTTTCTGTAGGTATTCTTTTAAAAAATCATTCACAGATGGATTAATTACCCCGATTTCTTTTTTCTTGTATTTTTCTATAATCTGTATAAATGCACCCTCCAACCGTTTCAGAACATCTTCCCATATATTCCTGCTTGTATCCACTATAGCACTATTACGTAATCTGTAGTTAAATGCCCTCTTAAGCCTATTTTCATCTATACTGGTATCTGTCAATGAATATAATGTTGTCAAAAAAATCCTGTCTTCTTGCTGTAATTTTTCTGAAAACTCATCCTGCCATATTTCTGTCGGGTTATCCAAACACTGGAGGACATATTCATAATAATGGTCGCCGGGTACTTTTTTTAAATTATATTCTCTCGTGACAAACTCCATTATACGCGGCGTATAATTATTATGCTTAACAATTTCCCTGTAACGAAATTCCTTTAATATATCCTGATAGTAGGCCACTGGCAAACCTTTGAAATAAATGTGATTGTGAAAAATTCTCCCCTTATCTAAAAGGGATAACTTCCCCATATCCAATATTGTAATTTTAAGCTGTTCGTCTTCTATAAAGTGCCTAAATTCAATCACACTCTCCTTAGCTTGCTGAAAAATAGTCACGCGGGAATTCATAATTAATTTCTTATTTTTATGGCAGGCAACATATTTGACCAGACTTAAAAGTTCGTTCCCTTGGGTTTCTTTCATTCTAAAATAATGTTGTCCCAAGCAATCGTCCAGCAATATGATTTCCGGCAGATCCTTTTGTGTCGAAATCGCATTTTTAATATCACTTATATCCCCATTTGTTGTGTAACGGATTGTATACCCCTTCGAAGCATAATATATAGCAAGCATCTTGGTAGTCACGGTCTTTCCTGTACCAGGCATTCCCAGCAAAAGCAGCATCCTTTCTCTTTCAAGTATGTCCAAACATTCATAATAGCAACTGGTCTCCACAAATCTCCGGCTATCCTCTTCTATATTATATAAAAGTGCTTCACAGTCAATAAAAATACTCTGGTTAAATACCTGGCTTAGGATATTTGTTGATTCAAGCCATAATTTATAGTGTTTCCTGACAATATCCATATTTTCAAGACATTCCAAAAAATCATCAATGTCAATAAGAGATACGATATCATTGGCACTTTCCATATAATCTGAAAACATATCATATATTTCCTGCTTATTCTTTGCTGTTAGCTTCACAGCACAACATATATAATATTTTTCGGGCTGCAATTCTTTAACCTTTTGAATTTCCTTTTTTAAAGTTCCAAGCAAATCGCTATATTTACTGTTAATATAATGCTTGACTTGTATAATTACTTTTTTGCTTTTAGGATCGTCCGTTATATCAATCCCTCCGTCCCTTCCTTTTTGGAACGTGTATAATGTAACGCCAAGCTTTTTCTGCATAATATCCTTGCACAATATTTCAAATTCAAAATCGCTTAAATTATTATAGTTGTACATTTTGTTTTATATCCTTTATCATCATTTTTATAATTGAAATAACTATATTCTTTGAATGCATTCTACCAACGGAGTATATTCATATACACGATACCGCTGTTTATTATTCACCTGTTTTACTAAATTTAACGCAACAAACAAATTGACCATTTTTGTTGCCGTACTGTGCGTTATATTGCAATCATTCATCAATCCTTCTATCCGAAAAAAGGGCTTCTGATGCATCATCATTAATTCATGCTTCATACGTTCTTTCATATGGACCGGTATATTCTCAGCTTTATCCAGTATATCCCGACTTTTTTCCAGACAACAGTGCTTCTCTTTTATAAAATTATACTCTGTACCGAACACTTTATCCAGCATACCTAAATAGAAAAGAAGCCACTGATTAATATTGCATGCCTGTCTGACCTCCGCCATGCGGTCATCACATTCATTTTTATTATCATGCATCAGTTTAGAAAGCGGAAGCGATAATTCCGGTAAAATCTTCAGTTCCTGCAGATATTTTGTCACAGTATAAGATGAATACAATATATTATTCATTTCATACGGCACAACTGTTAAAAACTGGTAATAAAGCAGGCCACTGAATAAAATCGGATCTAATGAGGCATTTTCCTTTTTTGCATCACTTTTAAAACCTAACATGATACGAATCAAATCATCCAGACAGCCGCCTATCCGGTGTGGGGCTGTAGGATTCCATTCTTTTCTTAAAACCCATATCGTCTGCCTGCAGATAATAAATTTTTCCCTATGCTGTCCCCTCAGCATCTTCAAATCAGAGAACTCCTGAATTTTTTGCCTTTCCTTCCGAATAAGTTCATCATTACCTGCATAGCCAAAAAAGTTTGCAAAATCCGGCAGTCGGTTTCCACCCAACTGACAGTACATCAAATTATATCTGTCAACCATTTCGTCTATATTTTTTATTTCTTCTTCATCCAGCAATTCACAAATCCCTTCCAGTTTTCCAATCTTATGGTAAATTCGTAATAATAGGTTTTTCATTTCTGCATTTAAATGAATTCTGCCAAACCACTTGTCAATGCTCACCGGCGTATAGCAACTAAGATAAAATATCTCTTTCATACCTGTACGTTCATTATAATACCAGCCAGCCTGAAAATCCTTCTCCATATATATCCCCCAGAAATAAATTAAATATTGGTTCACAATTTTGCCACCAACTAATTCATCGCCTTTTTAATTCTATTTTCTATATAGATTTTATCATTAAATCTTTTAGACTGCAAGCTACAAAATCTCCCCCTCTCTACACCCCGTCCAAAAAAGGATTTCAAATATCACATAATATTTGCTTTCCCGGTCAATGCCGCTGATGAAACAATCGTATTCGTCTTTCGTCCAAAAATTCAGCTTGTCAGCGTCAGACTTTCCCATCTTCTTAACCTTTTTACATGGGTTATTGTTGAGGTTGTAAATGTTACTTGCATGAGTAAATAATGCGGTAATCTGATTTTGCACCATACGCAAATAAGTCTGCGAATACCCTTTTGCTCTGATAGCGTTCTGCCACTGAATAATATCAGAGGGGCTTATTTCGTTCATTTGCTTATTCTCGAAATACGGTAATACATGGGCTTCTATCATGTACCGCTTGTTTTTTATCGTGCGTTCCTTTAGTTCTCCTGCTTTATCCCGGAAATACACATCAACAAATGCGCCTAACATCATATCCATATTGGCAGATGTACTTTTCAGAAATTCTCTTTCCCACTCCAACGCTTCTTTTTTCGTGGCAAAACCACGCTTCTTTTTGTGCTTCTTCTCCCCTTTCCAGTTTTCGTAATAGCATTGAGCAGTCCATTTCCCGGTCTTTTCATCTCTTGAAGCAGACATTCCTTATCCCCCTTTCATGCGGTTTGGTTCGGCTGATTGTAACCGTAAAACTTTGTTTCCCAAAATGCCTTTGGCACTTTCCCGGCAACAACAAGATAACCTTTGCTCTGTAATTCTTCATTTAATTCTCTTATCAGTTTGTAAGCGTGTCCTTTGGAAACACCCAATGTTTCCGCAACTTCTCCAGCAGTCAATAAGTAGTTCTGTCCGTTCATGCAACCTCTCCTTATCATTTATTTCACTATTTATTAGTGCTAATGATATTCTAGCACCCTCTATCATTTATGTCAATAATTTTTATCTGCATTTTTCATATTTATTATTGTTGTCAATATTTATTGAAAGTGCTATACTATAAGAAAGCGAAAAAGAAAAGAGGTAACGGCATGGACAATACAATTCAGATAGCAGAACGGATAAAACAACTCCGTAAAAATCTAGGTATGAACCAAAGTGAATTTTGCAAAAAGCTAGGCATAAAGCAATCCACCCTATCCAGTTATGAGAATGGAACGGTATCTCCGTCCAACGAGGTACTCTATGCCATAGCAAAGCAATATCACGTTTCTTTGGATTGGCTTTTTGGTATTTCAGACAATGAATTTTCTTTATCGTCTATGGGCGATATTATCAGTTTTCTTTTAGAGTTGAACGAATTAAAAGAATTGCGCTATGAACTGGAAATCAACGATAAATTTTTCAATGACATAGAAACCGAAGATAACCGTTGGTATGCCAATATTAAATTCTATGGGAATGAAAAAGGACACTTATATAATGCGGATATGTGTCAATTCCTTGCTTCACTGAATGAGAGCCGGGAAAGTTTTGAATCCTACTTTACGCCAAAGGATATGTTTGATATATGGAAAAAACAGAAAATTGCTGATTACTCCACCTTGCCAGTGACAAAGAAAGTGTATGAAGATATAGACAACGCTACAAGAATGAAACTCCGAAATGAACATTTGGAGCGGCAATTTAAGAAAAATCAGAGTGACAGCGAATAAAAATAGAGCCATTTTAGAGCCACAAGCCATTTTCAATGAAATTCCGGCAAGTGGCTTTTCCTTTTGTTCGCTATTATTTTTAGACATTAAAAAACCGCAACCCCTTGATTTCTCAAAGGATTGCGGTGCCTATTTTTACTATTTGGCTCTAATCTAAAGATTACTCAATAATCGTAGCCACACGACCAGAACCTACTGTACGTCCACCCTCACGGTATTTGAATAGCATTTTTTCTGATATTTTCTATACTTTTTATTGCTGAAAACAGCGTAAAATCGTTGTTTTTATGTGGCGTATTTTTATTTACTTGATTTCTTGGCACCGTTTTGGCACCGAGAAATTATTTTATCCCCTATAATCGCTGTTTAAGTAAATCATAAAAACGCTCAACTCTTTTTTGCCGGAAAGTTTCATCATCATAACCTCCTGCTTCTTCATATATTGGAAGATATTCTTGATCCACATCCTCGCTCGCCGAAACATATTTCCAAATATCAGTAGCTTTTTTTAACCGAGGCCAATCCTCTAAGAACTCCGGCAATCTTACATTCTCTTTAAAAAAAGTTGCCGTTGGCATATTGGCCTGTGCCGCCATTCCGACCTCGAATGGCACCCACTGTGATAATCTCGTGGCTGATGACATAACAACTATAATATCAGTACACTGATTAAGGCTATTGCGTATATGATTTGTCAATTGCCTACTATTATGTATTACAGATGTATCTAAAACATCTAGATAGTACTCAACATTACATTTTTCTAACTCATTTGCAATCTGATTAGCAGTAGTAGAATCTTCCTGTTTATGTGATATAAATATTTTCACTCTGTTCCCCTCTCCTCAAAGTCTTTGTTGTCGGAAAAAATAAGCTAACACTTTAAACATTGGCAGCAATCCATATCTCCAATGAATCTTTTCGTTTAGATATCACCTGAATACCTAAATTTGTAATTTCACTACTTGTACTTTCAGTAATTTTTACTGCAACGACAGGTTTCCCTATATCAACAGCAAACTTTATCTCTTCAATAGCCATCCCCGCATTATTTGCCGGACGATTTGAGCATACTACCACGCTAGCATAACGAATCTGCCTTTTTATCTGTGGATCTACATTATATCGTCTGTCGATACTATCAAATGGTGAACTACTTGGAACAGAATAATCTCTTACTGCAAATTTTGTTCTGTCTAACAGCGCACTAATCTCTGAATAATCCTCATTGTTCCAACGATGCGGTATAAACACGTTAATCATTTTAATATTCCCTCCATAATCCTATTTTAAAAACGTTTATCTTTTGACAATCTCCAATAATGCAATCCTAATGCTGTTAATTTACATGATTTATTTTCCATTGCCGCAAAATACATATGTTCAGTTCCAACAGGTTCAACAAGACCTACACTTTCAAATAACTGCAATTCCTTAAAAATACTTACATGCATTGGATTGGCATATGGTTCAATTACTTGATGCTCTATGTCCAATGCATTTGTGTATTCATACGATGGGTCTAATTTAAACTCATCTGTCGGATTTTGAAAATATACACTCAACTTCCTAAGAATTGTTTTCTCTACTTTTGCTTGAATTGTCCTTAGCGGTAAAAATTGAGAGATATTTGTCTTAAAAACTGGTCGCTGTTGCCATGCTCCCAATGACTGATCAACAAATGAATATAAACTAGCAGGCGTAATATTTCCACCAATATCTGCTGCACCACCTTTTAGCCCTTGTATCAACAATTCAGTAAAAACACCATGCTGTATTGCTCCATTTTCAGCAGATGTTTGCCAAGGCTGACTTGCTGCTATTACCGTTACACCTTCTCCTAAAACAGAATTATTATTTAACAGTATTGATTCGCCCATTTTTGCAGCAAAGCAACAGTCTAATATAATCACCTTATTTTTGCATTTAGAGTTATTCGCCCATGCTAAAACATCGGTCATTCTTACTCCATAATCACTTCCCGAAAAGTCTGTTGTACAAAGATAACCTCCATCAGTATCTGCTCCATGACCTGAGAAATACAAAAGAGCAATATCTTCGTTTCCCATAAACAACTGTTCTATAGCTGTTCTCAACTGTTCTTTTGTGCAACTATCAATAATCGGCATCACATCAAAATCAGGTGAGCCATCCCCATTTGATTCGAGCAACTCTTTCATAGCAATCGCATCGTTATCGCACCAATCCAATCCACAATTGGGATAATTATTTAACCCCACTACTAATGCTTTTCGCATTTTGTACACCTCCCTACTACATTTTTTATATCACCTATGATTACTTGTTTCATAGTTTTCTTTATAGATATTCGTGTAATATTTTCTTAATCGTTTCTTGTGCTGTTTTTTCACCTGACAGCTCAATTAACTTATTAAAATCCTCAATTTCATCCCCAGTAAAAACTATAGAAATCACTTTCTCTATCCTTCCTGCAACATGTTCATAATCCTCTGGATGTGCCCAAAAACATTTCAAGCAAAAACTTTCTTCTTTTTTCTCCCAGTTCTCACAATGCTCACATGTCCAAGATTTTGCCCTATTAGCAGAAGGACTAAGCAACATAAAATATTCTATATCTTTTTCATCATGCTCGCCGCCAATTTCATAAGGAATACGATGGTCTACTTGCAATGTTGCCTCATCCATTTCTTCCAAATAGATAAAACATTTTGAACCATACTTTTCAATTAGTGCCTGTTTCAACGCTTTTGAAAGTACCGTCCTTCCTGCCACTTTTGAAAGAACATTCTTAACATCTTTCGGATCTCCAAATTTATATGCCGCTATACTCCTTCCGTCAGCACCTGAAATGCGATATGTAATCAATGGAATTCCATACTCTCTTACATCTCTAACCGCTCTAGGAGGATGGTTATATCCATAAATATCTTTTAATTCTTGAGATGTAATAAAGCCATTCTTTAAAATATGTTGTATTACTGTACGCGGTCTTTTTGCAGTTACCGACTCCAATAAATCAAGAAACTCTTTGGGATACTCCATCATGCCATTGCCTCCAAAAATGATAATTGTTGAGGCAACATATTATATACAGGTATCAATGCCTCACTGACATAAAGTGCTTCAAATGTTATTGACTTTTTCCCCAACAATAATGATTGGCTTGAAACGCCTGCATTCAACATTACTTTTTTGCAATGTAAACTTTCGGGAAGTTCTTCACCATATTCTTTTCCCCCACAAGTGCCATCATAACTAATAAGATAATCAACACCTTTACGGTTAAGCGTCTCTATTGCCTGTGAAAATTCTTCAAATGGCACTCCTGCAAAATAGCGGTTATCTCTCACATTTGTAACTCCCTGATATGGTGGGTCCATGTAAACTAAATCTCCCGGATTTGCCATATCTAAAATTTCATGATAATCCAGTGCAGAAAATCTTGTTTTTCCCTTCAGTAAGTATGCTATCGCATGAACATTTTGTTCCAATGTTTTTGGATTGGTTCCATGCCTGCGCCTATCAGGCGATTGATTAAAGTTGCCTGTTTTCCCATATCTAACTGCACCTTTTACACATCTTGCCAAGAGATATAACATATTTGCAGGTCTTTCATCACCATCATTAAATCGCTCTCTAACATCGTAAAAATGTTGTACATGATTTTCCCCATAAGAAAACTGTTCATTCCACACAGTAGCATAATCTTCTACTAACCGTTTCGGATTTTCAATTGCTTCTTCTAACAAATTTACCAATGGTTTATTTATATCATTAATCAGAAAACTATCAGTCCTTTTTTCATAAGCTGTCGCAATACTAATTGCAGCCATTCCTGAAAATGGCTCAATTAATCTATGAAACTTTTGTGGCATATATTGAAGTATTTGAGGTGCCAAAATACGTTTAGAACCCTGATATTGAACAATATGAGGAACTTTCCCATTCATTTATATTTCATCTCCTTTTTAAATTCAACTACATCTCCTATGTCACATTTTAATGCCATACATATTTTATACAGGCTTTCCATTGAGACAAATTCATTTCTTCCCAATTTTGCTAAAACATTAAAACTTATTCCCGCCACATCCTTTAAGTCTGTTCGATTCATTTTTTTATCAATTAAAATCTTCCACAATTTGTCATAGCTTACTGGCATATCATTTCTCCCAATAATTCTACACTTCCGCTTAATATAAATGAGTATAGCACATAACAAATTATATATCAAGATAATCTCACGAAAAGCCAAAACTTTTAGAATATACGTTCTAATCATGGAGGGAGGGGGGACAAACATGTCATTAAAATATTTTCGCACACTTAATTATTAGACATAGATTCAAATATATTTCCTTAGTAATTTATTATCTACATGGTGCTAGCACCATGTCAAAAAATATCACTAACGAAAAGGCAGGTTATTCTCGCCCGCCCTTTTCTCTCATATCCTTATTATCTCACAAAACTCCTCTCCAACTTCTCCCTCTTCCCTTTTAACTCATTCTGCTTTTCATACAAACCATTACGCTCCTCACACAATTTTTTCATACGTTCCAGCTTTTCTCTGATGCCCTCCCGACATTCTGGCTCTATCTGCTTATATTCCCCTGTCAGACTGCGGATTTTATTGTTATTCTCTTTCATCTGCTCCGAAACGCATATCCAATCAACTAAATTCCGTACTTCCATATCCATTTCATACAAATCTGTTTCCGTCAAAATCTTCGTACATAACCGCACCATTACTTTTTTCTCTGTATCTGTCATATTTCCCTCAACTTTCATATCTAAAAAATTCTCTTGCCAACGCTTCTGCCATAGCTTTACTGTATCCCTGCTTCAAATATCCTTGAACAATTGTGCCAAACATCCCTTTTACCATATCCGCCTCTATATCGCAATAGGCTTGCAGTTCTCCCGACAGTGCCATTGCAACATACTCAATCGGCTTATTGTCCAACAACTTATGCAGCTTCGCAAACGATTGTTCTGTCGTGTGCAGATTAACTTCTATTTCTTCACATTTCAACTGCAAAATATTGCCGTCAGAATAATAAACTTCCACATAACCGTTATCCATGTTGTATTCACAACCTATAATATTTTCCATAGAATACTGTTCGCTCCAATTTTCATTATCCATCATATCAATCCGTCCTTTCTTATCTGCCTATTCCATACGCTCTGTTCTGCTGTTTTTCACTCTGTGCAATTCGTTCCAATTCCCTTGCATTTGTCATAATAATATCAATTTTATCTACCCCGACATATTGTTTCACACGCTCAAAATCATCCGCTTTTTCCTGCAACTGTTCTAATTTTACATACTGCTGATGTACCTTACTTTTATAGAAGTCAATATCCTCTGCCTGCTTCGTGACCTTTGCTTTTAACTGTTTTATCTGATCCATGAGGTTGACACATTTTATCGTAAGGCTTTTTACAATTTCTTTCAGCCTTTCCACAAGCGGCATAGCGTTCTTTTCCCGATAAGCCTTTGCGCTCATTAATGCAGTTGGCTCCGGCAACTGCCATTTTGCATCTTCATCATAGGCATGTATGTTACGTTCCAATGTCACTTTAGAATCAGCCATTTTCTCAATATCCTGCTGTAACTTTTTCTGTCGCTGTTCCAATGCTTTATTATCGGACATCAGCTTTTCTCTATTCTCCATCAATCCATCCGTCTGCTCCCTTAATAAATCATTAGTTGCGGAAAGTTCCGTTGTTTCCTGCCTGACTGCTTCATTTTCCAGCTTTATCTTCTCCATTTCATTTTCAGCCAAGACTTGTTGATAAATAATGTGGGATAGTTCCGCTTTATTGCTGGATACTGCCTTTTCTAATTTTTCAACTTCTTTTGCCCTCTCCTGTTTTTCAAAATCCAACACGGATAAATGCTTATTATGCGTTCCTAACTGTTTCCACCGTACACCATATCTTTCCGCAACCTTTGAAAGCTCCTGTTTTTCAGACTCCATCCATTGATTCCACTCTGTCGCACTTCTTGTACCACCTTTAAAGCCCTGCTCTGCCAGTGCGCCTTTCAGCGAAACTCTCGTATCAAGCCCCCTCTTACTGTTACGGATAAAAGGAACAAAGTCAATATGAATGTGCGGCGTTTCCTCGTCCATATGCAGATGTGCCGAAAACACATATAGATTCGGATTTCTTTTCTGAAAATCTTCCATAAACTCTACCAGTATCTCTTTTGCAAGCTGTCCTTCTTCGCTTTTGGCGTTCGTATCATCCTTATTGCCAATCTGAAGAATAACCTCGTGAAATAACTTCTCCTGCTTGCTCTGCCTTATCTTCTCATAATAATTGTCAATTTTTCTGTCACTCCGTTTCTGCTTTGCATTGTAACGCTCCAATGATTCATCAAATAATTCGTGATATACCTTTTTAATATCCAAATGGCAGAACTCCACATTATATTTGCTCCGTTCCTTATCCACGTTCTTTGCGCTAAAAGTTCTCGTATTATGGCTGACAGAACCTTTTCCCATCATGCCGCTAATTGTTCTCTCCAATAATCTCACACCTTCCCATCTTCCTTATTTTTATCTGTTATATTTTGTGCCGACAGGCACAGCCTTTGTTACTTTCTGCGAAAGTAACGCAAAAGCACTTTCGACACGCTCCGCTTTATCAAAAGTGCCTTTGCGCCCTGCCGGGGGCTTCCCGTCCTACGGACGGTGGGCGGCTTTTCGCCGCCTTGATACCGCCGCTTTCCGGCTTTCTCCCAACAGCGCAACATTGCAATGTCTATAATTTTTGCAACCTTGCAATCTTCAAGAACGCAATTCCAAGACTGCAAAATTCTAATACCCTGCATTGTTGCGCTGTTGCCTTGCCTGTCCGTCACTGTCTGATTTTATCCAGTTCCCAATACCATGTGTTGTTTATGCGCTTCGCTCGGACGCCTAACTCTTTCTTCGCATTTTCCAGTGTTCGCTTCGATATGCCCTGTTCGTCCGCTAAATTGAAAATCTCATTGCTCTGCATGGCATTATTTGTTTCTGCCAGTTCCCGAAGCAGGCGCTTCGCCTGCTCCATTTTATTTGCTTTTGGGGCAATGCCACCTAACACTTCATCAGCGGTAATGTCATAATCCCCTAGCCACCTAAAACCATCCTCCGACAGTGCAAATGCTTTCGAGTGTCCGAACGCCGCAAGGTTGTTTTTTATCTGCACCACTGCCCTTATATTTTCTTCTCCCTCTACCCTGCCGACCAACAAAACACTTCTAGCGACTGCAAAGAAATCAATCGAACCCATTCCCCGGTATGCCGCCTTATTTCCTGCCGCTTTGTTCATATGCCCGACAAGAACAATCGCACACTGGTATTTCTCTGCCAGTGCCGCTAATTTCTTCGTCATATCCCTTGCTTCGTTTGCCCGGTTCATATCCATACCGCCGCCCAAATAGGCTTGTATCGGGTCTAAAATCAACAGCTTTGCACCTGTCTTTATAACAGCTTCTTCCAACCGTTCATCTATCATGGAAAGGGATTTTATCTTTTCATCAATGACCGAGATTTTCTCACAGTCTGCCCCTGCCTGTTCCAACCGGGGCTTTACCGTATCGGCAAGACCGTCCTCCGCACTCTGATAGATGACATTCAAAGGCTCTGTAAGTTTCATTTCACCGCCTAAGCCCTCTCCCTTTGTCAGCCTTGCCGCTATGTTCAGCACAAATGTTGTCTTTCCGTCCCCCGGATCGCCTTGTACGATTGTCAGCTTGCCATAAGGGATAAACGGAAACCACAGCCAAGAAACTTCCTGCGACTGTATCTCCGACAATTTAATCAACTGTAATTCGATTTTTGTTTCTTCCATAAATGCCCTCCATTTCTGAAAAATCGTTGCCACTGGAAGAAACCTCTGCTATACTG
>CAJTMX010000025.1 GCA_910577235.1 uncultured Acetatifactor sp.
ACACCAGGTCCTACGGTAACGCCCGGTCCTACGACACCGCCGGGAGAGACACCAGGTCCTACGGTAACGCCCGGTCCTACGACACCGCCGGGAGAGACACCAGATCCTACGGTAACGCCCGGTCCTACGACACCGCCGGGAGAGACACCAGATCCTACGGTAACGCCTAGCCCTACGACACCGCCGGGAGAGACACCTGGTCCTACGGTAACACCTGGTCCTACGACACCGCCGGTAGAGACACCTGGTCCTACGGTAACGCCCGGTCCTACGACACCGCCGGGAGAGACACCAGGTCCTACGGTAACGCCCGGCCCTACAACACCGCCGGTAGAGACACCTGGTCCTACGGTAACGCCCGGTCCTACAACACCGCCGGTAGAGACACCTGGTCCTACGGTAACGCCCGGTCCTACAACACCGCCGGGAGAGACACCTGGTCCTACAACGACACCCGGTCCTCTGGACCCTACGCCGGCCCCTGAGGTGACGCCGGCCCCTACACCCGGTCCCTTAGACCCGACCCCGGCACCGGAGATACCGTCTAACCCGACACCTACGCCTCCTCCGACGGTTACTGAGCCGCCGCAGATGACGCAGCCGCCTCAGGTTACTGAGCCGCCTGCAATGCCGGGTATTCCCGTGACACCGGATACTCCGGCAACACCGGAACTGAATACCCCTGATGCGCCTGTTACACCGCAAACTCCGACAGTAAACGGTGTTCGGAGAAGAAGAACGGTAAGGATCGATGATGATGAGATTCCTCTGTCCGATGCCATGGTTCTGGGAGCGAGAAGACGTCCCCAGACTGGCGACGAGTCTGATGCATGGATGATGATGTTCCTGGCATCCCTCTCCGCGTTGGCTGCATGGATACTAAAAGGAGTCAAGAAATAGAAAGTAAGTAAGGAGTGAAACTGATGAAAAAGAAATTATTGGCGGCTGCTTTGACAGCGGTCATGGCCACCAGCATGGTGGCGTGCGGAGCCCCAAAACCGGAGATTTCCGCCGCAACCCGTGAAGTGTCTTCTCAGGAGGGAGTCACTTATATTGATGATGAGGCTATTGCACTTGCAGGGTCTGTGAGATCGGCAGGTATGACGGAAGCAGAACAGTTGAGAGCCGATGAACTTCGTCTTATCGCAGTATCCGCTTTTGATCTGATCAATGCGGAGAGAGCAGCCAGAGGTCTTACCGCGTTCACATGGGACAGCGATCTGGAGTTGTGCGCCCAGATTCGTGCCACAGAGATCGTAAGCAGTTTTTCCCATACCAGACCGGACAATACGCTTTATTATACGGTTAACAGCGATCTGATGTGGGCGGAGAATTTGGCTAAGGGTTATGCAGATGCCAGCAGTCTGGTAGCGGGATGGATGAATTCCCCTACCCATGCGGCCAACATTCTGGATAGTGAACTGTCCACCTGTAGTATTGCGGTATATGAGTATGACGGTACACTGTACTTTGCGCAGGAATTCGGATATTAAGTGACGCAGATCTTAATTTATTAAAAAGCTGGGGATACTGTAGGTATCTCCAGTTTTTATGTAAACAAACAGGGATGGTAAATTTGTCTGACAGAGCAGGCGGAGAAGGAGTTGTGTAGTTATGAGAATTGGGATGGGATATGATGTACATCGCTTGACAGAGGGAAGATCATTGATTCTGGGCGGTGTGAGCATACCTTATAAGAAAGGCCTGCTGGGGCATTCGGACGCGGATGTGCTGCTGCATGCCATAATGGACGCGCTGCTGGGGGCGGCGGCGCTGGGAGATATCGGCAAACATTTTCCGGACACGGACCCGGCATACAAGGGGATATCTTCTCTGGAACTTTTGAGAAAAGTGGGGGAGTTATTGGAGGAGAGATGTTTTCTGATAGAAAATATTGATGCTACCATTATCGCACAGGCTCCTAAAATGCGCCCTTATATTGAACAAATGGAGGAAAATATAGCGGCTGCCTTGAGGATATCCGCGGAGCAGATCAACGTAAAGGCTACGACAGAGGAAGGACTGGGTTTTACCGGAAACGGTGAAGGAATTTCCTCACAGGCGATCTGCATGTTGACCAGCCCACTCAATCTGGCGCTGGAGGACGAGGCCTCCTCAAAATGTCAGGGGTGCGGGGGATGCCCAAGGGCATAGGATATAAAAGGCTATAGTGTAAACCGGATTTAGAAAAAACAGTTGACAAATCATTCCTTTTTGCATATGCTGAATAGTAGAAAGAAAAGGCGACAGGCGGATAAATTCGTCTCATTGGATGAGTTTATCCGCTTTTATGTATCGCCCATTCCGGTGGGCAGATAGGAGTTGGAGAGATGGGAATGATTGGGAATATCCGGGAGGAAATTCAGATCATCAAAGAACGCGATCCTGCGATACATTCCTCCATGGAGGTGTTCTTATACCCCAGTTTTAAAGTTATGATGCACTACCGCATTGCGCATAAGTTATATACAAGAGGGCACTTTTTTCTCGCCCGATATATTTCTCAGAGGGGAGTACGAAAGACGGGCATTGAGATTCATCCCGGTGCCCGTATCGGCAAAGGGCTGTTTATTGACCATGGCAACGGTGTGATCATCGGAGAGACAGCGGTCATTGGTGACAATGTGACGATCTATCAGGGTGTGACTCTGGGAGGAACCGGCAAGGAGCATGGCAAGCGTCATCCCACGGTGGAGGATAATGTTATGATAAGTGCCGGGGCAAAGGTTTTGGGTTCCTTTACCATCGGGGCCAACTCCAAGATCGGGGCCGGGAGCGTGGTGCTTTCCGAAGTGCCCCCGGGTTCCACCGTGGTGGGTGTGCCGGGACGCGTGGTCAAACGCAACGATCAGGCTCTTCCCAGAGAAGATCTGAACCAGGCTCTGCCTGACCCGGTGCGGGAGGATATCACCGGGCTGATGAGGGCCAACACTGAGCTGACCAACCGTCTGCTGGCATTGGAGCGCGAGGTCAGACGCCTGCAAGGCCGGGAAGAGAAGATAAAGCCTGAGGATACCACCGTTGCATTCAGAGGGCAGGGTATATAACTGTGCGCCGGGCGCGCAGTACAGGATTAACAGGGATTGTGGAAAACAGGTTTTGTAAATACCTGACAGGATAAACCGGGAAAGGATATATTATATGGAGAACAGACTTCGTTTTTACAACACATTGACCAGAAAAGTCGAAACCTTTGTCCCCAATGAGGACGGAAAGGTGGCGATGTATACCTGCGGGCCTACGGTATACCATTTTGCCCATATCGGTAATCTGCGCAGCTATATCGAGGAGGATCTGCTGGAGAAAACCCTGCGCTATATCGGCTATGACGTCAAGAGGGTCATGAACATTACGGATGTTGGCCATTTATCCAGTGATGCGGACACCGGTGAGGACAAGATGCTTAAGGGGGCGAAAAGGGAACATAAAACGGTGATGGAGATCGCTAAGTTTTACACCGACGCTTTTTTCGGCGACTGCGCGAAACTGAATATCAAAACCCCTGATGTGGTGGAGCCTGCCACCAACTGTATACCGGAGTTTATCCATATGGTACAGACACTGTTAGAGAAAGGATATGCTTACGAGCAGGGCGGTAACATCTACTTTGACACTTCCAGACTGGAGGAATACTATGTATTTTCCAACCAGAGCGAACAGGAGTTGCTGGTGGGAGTGAGAGATGATGTGGACGCCGATGCAAACAAACGCAATAAGAGCGATTTCGTGCTGTGGTTCACCAAGTCCAAATTTGACGATCAGGAGTTGAAATGGGAGAGCCCATGGGGGATGGGGTATCCGGGATGGCATATCGAGTGTTCCTGCATCAGTATGAAACATCTGGGCGAGTATATGGATATACACTGCGGAGGCGTGGACAATATTTTTCCCCATCACACCAACGAGATCGCACAGAGTGAATCCTATCTGGGACACAAATGGTGCAATTATTGGTTCCACGTACACCATTTAAATGATAAGTCAGGTAAGATGAGTAAGTCCAAGGGGGAGTTTTTGACTGTATCCCTGCTGGAAAGTAAGGGTTATGACCCCATAGTATACCGGATGTTCTGTCTGCAGTCCCATTACCGCAAGCCGCTGGAGTTTTCCTATGAGGTGCTTGACAATATGACCGCAGCTTATGATAAGCTGGTAAAGCGTATCGGTTCGCTACAGCCGGAGGGCCGGGTGGAGGAAGAACGGTTTGCGGCGTATAAAAGGCGTTTTGAGGATGCGCTGTGCGACGATCTGAACTCCTCCATGGCATTTACGGTTCTGTATGACATGCTGAAGGAGGATATGTCCGACGCCACAAAATATGCGTTGGCAGAGGACTTTGACAGGGTATTGTCCTTAAATCTGCTGACGGCTCATCAGAGCAGGACGGTGGGGGAACAGGTGGACGCGGAGCTGGAGCAGTATATATTGTCCAGGATCGAGGAGCGCAAGGCGGCCAAAAAGGATAAGGATTACGCCAGAGCGGATGCCATCCGGGCCGAATTGCTGGAGCGGGGAATCCTGTTGGAAGATACGCGAGAGGGTGTAAAATGGAAGAAAGTATAAATCTGCCGGAGCAGATACGCGGCCGGTTTGGATGCCGGAATGTGGATATGCGGACTTATTCGCCGCTGACTATGGCCTATATCGGAGATGCCATATACGATCTGGTGATCCGCACGGTAGTGGTGGAGCGGGGGAACTGTCCCGCCAACGATCTGCACAGAAAGACCATACAGTACGTGAAAGCAGGTACCCAGGCCGAAATGATAGAGGCGCTGGCGGATATGTTGACAGAGGAGGAAACCGGAATCTACCGCTGGGGGCGCAACGCCAAGTTTTATACAAAAGCAAAGAATGCCTCTGTGGGAGAATATCGAAAGGCTACAGGTATGGAGGCTCTGATGGGCTATCTGTATATGACCGGGCGCATGGAAAGGATGCTGGAGCTGATACAGGAAGGTATACGCCGCGTGGGGCCGGAGATCTGAGATTAAGAGGAAAATGTTTATGGGATATCAGGAACAGGCAATAGAGGGCAGAAATGCCGTGATAGAGGCTTACCGCAGCGGTAGGCCCATTGACAAGCTATATATACAGGACGGTTGTCAGGACGGCCCCGTTATGACCATCAAGAGGGAGGCCAAAAAGCATGAGACCCCTGTGAAGTATGTGACAAAGGAACGGCTGGATCAGATGTCTGAAACAGGACATCACCAGGGTGTTATAGCCGTGGCGGGAGCCTATGAATACGCGGAACTGGAGGATATTCTAAAGAAGGCGGAAACAAAGGGAGAACCTCCCTTTCTGTTTCTGCTGGATAATATTGAGGACCCTCACAATCTGGGTGCGATCATACGAACCGCCAATCTGGCCGGCGCTCATGGGGTGATCATCCCTAAAAACAGGGCGGTGGGACTTACTGCCACAGTGGCCCGCACCTCGGCGGGGGCGCTGAATTACACTCCGGTAGCAAGGGTCACAAATCTGTCCAAAACCATAGAAGAACTTAAGAAGTCGGGTATCTGGTTTGTCTGTGCCGATATGGGGGGAACCCGGATGTATGATCTGGACCTGAAAGGCCCTATGGGTCTGGTGATCGGCAGCGAGGGGGACGGTGTGAGCCGCCTGGTCAGAGAAAAGTGCGATATGACCGCAGCCATTCCCATGAAGGGGGATATTGACTCCCTAAATGCCTCTGTGGCGGCCGGGGTATTGGCCTATGAGATCGTCAGACAGCGTTTACAGTGACGGGGCGGACTGCGGCGCATCGGGAATGACATCAGAGTGTGACAGGTTGGACGCGGTGGATCGGGAAAGAAGGGGCAGGAGGAACGCCATGGAACGGGAGTATAGCCAGCTCAGCGATGAGGAACTGATAGATCGCCTGCGAAACGGAGAGAGCCGCATTACGGACTATATCATGGATAAATATAAGAATCTGGTGCGCAGCAAGGCCAAATCCATGTACATTCTGGGAGGAGACAACGAGGATCTGATCCAGGAGGGCATGATTGGCCTGTTCAAGGCAATCCGAGACTATGACAGTGGCAGGGACGCCAGCTTTTATACTTTCGCGGATCTGTGTATCAGCCGTCAGATGTACACGGCCGTGCAGGCATCTCACAGGCAGAAACACTGGCCTCTGAACACTTATGTTTCCCTCTACGGAAACAGCCGCAGTCAGGAGGGAAACGAGGAATTGGAGTTGGCGGAGGCTTTGCCGCCCGATCAGGATCAGAATCCTGAAACGCTGTTTATAGACCGGGAGCGGGTGGAATATCTGGAGGGACAGATCGACAGGGAACTCAGCGGATTTGAAAAGCAGGTTCTGGATCTGTACCTCACCGGCATGAGTTACAGCCAGATCGCCAAAGTGCTGGGCAGGGAGGAAAAATCCACAGACAATGCTCTGCAACGGTTAAAAAGTAAGATAAAGAAGATGCTATAGTATCTTCTTTATTTTTTTTTAATAATCTCGGCGGGACATGTGAATTGACTTTCACCAGAGCACGGCTTATAATTGTATACAGATGACCGACCGGCTGGTCAGTCATTCCTTGACAGTAATCTAGTTTGCCAAGTGTAAGTACTCAGCGGCGCGGAAAGGAAAGCATTCATGATATCAAAATTCAGTGTAAAAAAACCATATACCGTGCTGGTTGGCGTGGTGCTGGCCATTGTGCTGGGGATAGTGTCTTTTACCCGTATGACCACGGATCTGCTGCCGAATATCAGTCTGCCCTATGTGATCGTTATGACTACTTATGTAGGGGCCAGCCCGGAGACGGTGGAGATGGTGGTGACCAAGCCGGTGGAGTCCTCCATGGCTACGGTCAGTAATATCGAGAGTATCAGTTCGGTTTCCTCGGAGAATTATTCCATGGTGATACTGGAATTTGCCCAGTCTGCGGATATGAATGCCGTATCGCTGGAAATCCGGGAGAACCTGGATCAGATCAAGTCCTACTGGGACGACAGTGTGGGCAATCCCATTATCATGAAACTGAATCCCGACATGCTGCCTGTGATGATGGTGGCCGTGGGCGTGGAGGATATGGAATACGCACAGGTCAGCGCCTATGTCACGGATGTGCTGATGCCGGAGGTAGAAAGCCTGGAGGGCGTTGCCAGCGCCAGCGCCGTGGGTCTGCTGGAGGAGAGCGTCAATGTGGTCATCCGCCAGGAAAAGGTGGACGCGCTGAATGCCAAAATCTATGCGGCTATAGACGATAAAATGCGGGAGGCGGAGGAAGAGCTGGAGAACGGCCGCCAGGAGCTGGAGGATGGCCGTCAGGAGCTGGAGGACGGTAAAAAGGAGATTGCTAACGGCATCAAGGATATAAACAGCGGAAAGATAGATATACAGGAGGGCAAGGATGAACTGAGCAGGACCCAGGAGGAGACAGCCGCCAAACTGGCTGAGACAAAGAATCAGCTGCTCACGGCCAAGACCAATCTGGAGTCCGCCAAGATGACGCTGAGTACCAATCTGACCACTGCCCGGGCTTTGCAGAAAGGCATAGATGAGATCAATAAGGTGCAGGAAAGTACCGGCAGTTATATCAAGGAGTATGACCGTCTGATCGGCGGATTTTCCGTATCCGGCCCGGACGCGGATATAGACGATGAGACTAGAGAACAGATCCTTAGGCTGAAAGAGAGATTTTTTAACAGCGATATAGTGAAACAGATGGGTTCCAATGAACAGATGGCTGATATGCTTACCAATCTGAGAGAATTGGACTGGGCAGACCCGGACAATTTTCAGACGGTCTATGTCAATCTGGGAGTGATCACGGCGGCGGTGTCCAGTCAGATCATGTCCCAGCGCAGCAATCTGGAACAGTCTTTGAACGCTCTGACCAACGGTTTGGGTCTGTCTGCCTACGAGGCGACGGTGAATAAGACAATGGCGACACTGGATGAGAACCTTAAGCAGGTCAATGACGGGCTGATCGAGGTGGAGAAAGGGGAACTGACGGCGGCGGTGGAGTTTGCAAACGCCACTTCCCAGATCAATCTGGGAGAATATCAGCTGGAGCTGGCCCAGATCCAGCTTGATGCCGCACAGGAACAGATAAAAACCGGGGAGGAGCAGCTGGACGCTGCCCAGGAACAGCTCCAGGAGGGTGAAAAACAGCTGGAGGAGGCCCGCCGGGAGGCTTATGACAGCGCGGATATGACAGAAATATTGACGGTGGATATGATAAAAAATCTGCTGACGGCCCAGAATTTCTCCATGCCAGGCGGTTATGTGACTGAGGAGGGAATAGACTATCTGGTGCGAGTGGGAGATAAGCCGGTGACTCTGGAAGAGCTGCAGGCACTGCCGCTAATGGATCTACATATGGACGGGGTACCTGTGATCACATTGGGAGATGTGGCGGATGTCTTTTTCACAGACAACGCAGAGGAAATCTATACCAATGTTAACGGCAGTCCGGGCTGCATATTGTCCATTCAGAAACAGACCGGATATTCTACCGGCGCGGTGTCCGATCTGCTGTTGCAGCGCTTTGCGGATATGATGGAGGCGGATGAGCAGCTGAGCGTGGTTACGCTGATGGACCAGGGTGTATATATAGATCTGGTGATGGATTCCATCGTGAGCAATATTTTGATGGGAGGTTTGCTGGCCATAGTGATCCTGCTGCTGTTTTTAAAGGATCTGCGGCCGACGATGGTGGTGGCGTTCTCCATACCTGTCAGTCTGGTCACGGCTATCGTCTGTATGTATTTCAGCGGTGTGACCCTGAACATCATCTCCCTGTCCGGATTGGCGCTGGGCATTGGTATGTTGGTGGACAATTCCATCGTGGTGATTGAAAATATATACCGTATGCGGGGAGAGGGCAGATCCATATTAGATGCGGCTATTGAGGGCAGCAGTGAGGTGACAGGTTCCATCATTGCCTCCACGCTGACTACGGTGTGTGTGTTTGCGCCCATTGTTTTTACCGAGGGTATTACCAGACAGCTTTTTGTGGATATGGGGCTGACTATAGCCTATTCCCTGCTGGCCAGCCTGATCATCGCTCTGACGGTGGTGCCCGCCATGTCTTCAAAACTGTTGACCAAAACCAAGGAGCAAAAGGAAGGGCGTTTCTTTAAAGCGATGACAGGGGGCTATGTGAAACTGTTGGGCGGTGCGCTAAAATGTAAGAGCCTGGTGCTGGTGCTGGCTTTGGCTATGCTCGGTATCAGCTTTGCCCTGGCCTGGACCAACGGTACGGCTTTTATGTCGGATATGGATTCCACACAGATGACGGTCAGCGTTAATCTGCCGGATGACGCCACTCTGGAGGAGACGGGCGCTTTGACTGATACGGTGGTGGAGAGGATATTGGAGCTGGAGGATATCACGGATGTGGGTGCCATGGCCAGCACTTCCTCCATGGCCATGCTGACCGGAGGCGGCAACAGCAGTACCCACAGCACGGACATCTATGTGGTGGCCCGTGAGGACAAAAAGCTGAGCAATGAGGAGATCGCCCAGCTGATATTGGATAGGACGGCGGACCTGGAGGCGGAGATCACGGTGGATACCTCCAGTATGGATATGAGCGCCATGGGCAGCAGCGGTATCTCCATACAGGTGCGGGGCCGGGAACTGGATACCCTGCGGCAGATCGCGGGAGAAGTGGCGGCCATCGTGGAGTCCGTGGAGGGAACTGCTCAGGTGTCCGATGGTCTGGCGGAGAGCAGTGAAGAGCTGCGGATCACTGTTGACAAGGATAAGGCCATACGGTACGGTTTGACTGTGGCACAGGTATTTACCCAGATCGCTCCCAAGCTGGCGGATTCCAGTAATGCCACCACCCTCGCGGCGGCGGATAAGGACTATGTGGTCTATGTGTCCAACGGCGGGGATACATCGCTTACAAGAGATATGATAGCGGACTTGCCCATAAAGGGAACGGACGAAGAGGGAAAAGAAGTGGAGATCCCTCTGTCAGATATTGCCAGACTGACTCCGGCGGTGTCGCTTAATTCCATCAGCCGTGCGGATCAGAACCGCTATATCCAAGTGTCCGCCCAGATTGCCGACGGTTATAATGTGGGGCAGGTATCTGCCAAAGTGGAGAACCGGTTGGCCGACTATCAGCTCCCGGAGGGCTACAGCCTGGTATTTGCGGGTGAAAATGAGATGATCAACGATGCTATCGGACAGGTGTTGTTGATGCTGCTCTTGGCGGTAGTATTTATGTATCTGATCATGGTAGCCCAGTTCCAGTCCCTGCTGTCACCGTTTATTATCCTGTTCACGATCCCGCTGGCCTTCACCGGAGGCCTGCTGGGGCTGTTTTTCAGCGGCAGTGAGATCAGCGTGATCGCACTGATCGGATTTGTCATGCTGGCCGGTATCATCGTAAACAACGGTATCGTGCTCATCGATTATATGAACCAGCTGCGGGAGCAGGGAATGGAGAAGAAAGAGGCCATTCTCACAGCGGGCCGTACCAGACTGCGTCCGGTGCTGATGACGGCACTGACCACGATCCTGGCGCTGTCCACCATGGTACTCTCCGATGATATGGGAGCGGAGATGGCAAAGCCCATGGCCGTCACTACCATAGGCGGCCTGCTGTACGGCACGCTGCTCACGTTGGTGGTGGTTCCCTGCGTATATGATATCTTTATCAGGGAAAAAGGAGAAAAATCGAAGGCGAAAGTGAAACGCATTAAACGGAAACGTGTAAAACACGAAGAAGAGGCCACAGACACGGAGTAGAGAGATGAAAAAGATCACTGGATTTGAGCCAAAGGAAGAGATACCGGAAAAAGTGTTGCTGCTATACAGAGGCGTGATGGAGCTGGTTCTTGAGGGTGTGGATGTCCGCACTCTCAAGGTATCGGATATCACCTGTAAGGCCGGTATCGGAAAAGGGACAGCATATGATTATTTTGACACCCGGGAGGAGATCATCGTCAGCGCTATCCTGCATTTCATGGTATGTATACAGGAGGAGGCGGAGACACAGCTGGCGCGGCGGACCGGTTTTTTTGAGCGGATGGAATATCTTCTGGAACTGCTGGAGGAAAAAATGGCAGAGCGGGAATGTTTTCTGCATTTTATCCACTTGCTGACAGATACTTCCATCTGCGGCCTGAAACTGCAGGAACGGATCAGGGAGGCGGGGCAGGAGGATTATACGCTTGTATCCATGCTGAAAAATATGATCCGGGAGGGCGTGGAGAACGGGGAGCTGCGGGCGGACATTCCCGAGGGATACCTCTGCTATACCGTAGGCTCCCAGCTCGTCTGTTTTATGGCCAGTATCAGTTTCCCGGAGATTGGGCGTATTACGGTACAGGAACTGAAACCATATATTCTCAGTCAGCTGCGGGAGAGTTGTGGCTGCAAGACTTGAAAAAGGTAGTCTGATGTGCTATACTCATATCAGTCCTGTCAGCGGCAGGCAGTAATTGCAAAGATGTGGGGATGGGGAGATGCAACAGACGTTATACAGTATGGTAAAGGTAAACAATGAGATAGAGTTATGTGAGGTAGGCGACTTGAATTGCAAGCAGGCCATCGAGAGGGAACTGCTGCAAAACAGGATTTCCTATTTTATTCGCTGGAACAAGGGCGGTATATTCCGATTGGGGCGCAAAAAGGACTACTGTATTTTCTGTGTCAATGACAATGCGGCCCAGGAGGCGGAGGCCGTGATCAACACGCTGTGCGAACAGCAGGGATACCGTGTGAGATTTCTGCATCGCAGGACAAAAAACAAATATTTTTAGAATTGTGTAATTTGTGTTGACAAATGCGGATTTTTTTGGTAGAATTGCTTTTGTGGTTGAGAGTGCATCACAACCTGCTGCTGTGGCTCAGTCGGTAGAGCGTCGCATTGGTAGTGCGGAGGTCACGGGTCCGATTCCCGTCAGCAGCTTTGAAAAACCTTGAGTATTCAAGGTTTTTTTGTTTGTAGTAATCAGATAGCTTTAGACATGTTTGTAAAAATGCGGCAACAAGTGGAAACCAGATAGTGTGTTGGAGATACTACAAAAGCACTCTATTGATTAAAATTTTTAATTGCAGAAAAGAAGATAACTTTTATGACAAAAGAGGAGTTATATAGTGCCTATTATGCTACTTTACCTATTTTAGTGGAGAAGGTCAGTGTTTTGCTTTTTCGTTGTGAGTGAGAACTGAGGCCGGAATTGGATGTCATGATATTTCACATGACTCTTTCAAAAAATCTCATTTATTTTTCTAAATGAAATGCTTAATTCAATATGAGAAAAGAGTCGTCAAAACTGGCGGCTCTATCTTTTTTGATTAATTGGCTGTATACCTTCTTTTCTAGTATTATGCGTTTGATTTTGATTTTCAGGCTTGGTCTTTTGAGTTATACTATTGAATTTGTTATGATCCTTTTGTTCTTGAATCTGTTCCTGAGTTTTCTTATCCATTTTTTCACCTCAAAAACAGTATATACAAAATTATATAGAATATTCGCTTAAATCTGTAATATGATTACTTTTCGTGCTGTTTTGTTATTTTTCATCATCTTTACACCTTTTTGGGACATTATGAAGATTACCAATCATCAAGTAATACATATTGAACCTTAAAAGTAGCTTAATTGCAAAAGTAAATTCGGATGCAGGGGATAGATTTTATGGATGCAGCATGGCGGTTAGGCTATTACACAATAGATGATATTTACTATTTACCGAACGGACAAAGAGCAGAATTAATAGATGACAAATTATATATGAATATGAACACCTGGACGGCTTGTAAATGATTTACAGTCCTTAAAAGATGGTGACAATCCTGTTATAGATTGGGAAGGAAATGAGGAAAATCCACAAGAAATTTATGATTATATAACATCATTTGAGTATGGTTGGGAAGTTGTAGCAGATAATGATGGCGTTTATCCTAATACTTTGCTTGCTGTGTAATATAATATTTGATATTCTTCAAAAAAATGAGATGTATAGCATGCAATGAATTTGGAATTGAAAAAGAATAAGTGGGTGATAAAATGGCAAAGGAGAATAAACGAATTGCAATTTATATTAAAGTCAGCACATTGGACCAGGCAAGGGAAGGTTATTCTCTGGAGGCGCAGGAAAAAACGCTTAGAAAGTGGTGTGATGATCAAAATTATGAGGTTTTTGTATGCAGATAGGGGTATTTCTGGAAAAGATATTGAACACCGTCCGGCTATGAATAGACTTCTCGAAGATGCAAAAGAGGGAAAATTTGATATAGTCTTATTTTGGGCATTGAGTAGATTTACAAGAAACGTGTCAGACCTGTATTCTACAATGGAAACTTTTAACAAAGTGGCGGTATTATTGAAACGACAAGGGAAATTGACAGGAAGAAAAAGGATACAACCAATAGTAAAACTTGAAAAATAAAATATACTTTTAAGAGCGAAAGAAGAATATAAATTTGATACTAAAATATATCAAAAACAAAATTGATCAATTAGATAAAATATTATGGAAAGCTCATCGACTGAAAGGGGATATAGAAAAATGGGTAGAAAAAAGTGGAATTGATACTTCAAGTAATGAATGGTATCAAAATGTGGTTGGTGATTGTAATTCTGTTAGTGGATTTTTTAAAGATGGTCTGGAAGAAATATTAAATAATGGAGGAGATGATTAGTGCAAATTGGAGTAAAAAATAATATACATTATTATTTGGAGCAGAATCCATTGACAAAAGAAATACGAATTGTTGTTAATGATTGGTCTAATGGGAAACGGAGAATTTATACTAACAAGGCAATGATGCGAAAAATTTTCTGTATGCTTGTGGTATAAAACCTTTTAATTGTACACAAATAATAGTAAAATAAAAAACATAATCAAACGGATCGAAAGGAAAACATATGGAAATTTTATTAGGATTAATCTTTCTTTTTTGTGTATTTGGATTGCCTGGTATTATTAGAAATTTCAAATTTGATAATCGTTTACCACCAGATGGATATAGAGTGGGATCATGGTGCAATGTCTCACGATTTGGATATGGGTAAGTCAAAAAATGAGGTAATAGACAAATGTAACCGAGGTGGTTATGATGTAAAAAAGTAAATATAGGAACGAGTAAAGCTACTGGAAATTATTCTGGTAGCTTTTATAGTGGATAAATGATATAATATGGAGGACATAAGTATGAATGATGAATATGAAATGATAAAAGAGTTTGAATGTCATGGAGAACAGATGATGACAGTCAGAATTAGAAATGCTGCGCTGGCGGAATGGCATAAAGTTTATGGCAGAAACCATCAGGAGAAATGGAAAACCAAGGTTGATTGGAACAGATTTATACCAAAAAACAATATAAAAAGAAATATGTTTCTTGAAATTGGAGGAATGACAAAATGCATGATACAGCTATAGAGATGGCAAAAAGGATGTTGGTGGACAGTATATGGAAAAGTGCTAATCTTGAAGGACTGGGAACCACGTTCCCAAAGACAGAAGCGATTCTTGCCAATGCTCCTACAACTACAAAAACCGAGGAAGTATTATTTGTTATCAATATGAAACGTGCTTGGCAATTCCTTTTGGATAATCTTGAGTACACAAATTGTATTATGTTACTGAGAGAGTTTGATAAAATTGTTGGAGAATTACTGTTTAGTTATGCTGGTGAAATAAGAACGATTCCTGTACAGATTGGAGGTACATCATGGGAACCTGAGATGCCGCATACAGGAATTATTATGGAATCAATAAATGAAATAGAAGAGATAGAGGATTTTGAATTAAGAGCACTCAAGTATTTTTGTTATATTGCACGGACTCAAATGTTTATTGATGGGAATAAACGAGTGGCACAGCTTATGGCTAATAAAGTGCTTATTGAACATAATATTGGTATTTTTCAAATACCTATTGAGAAGTTGGAGGAATTTAAGGGGCTGTTGATAGATTTTTATGAGACTGGGAATGATGTGAAAATCATAGGATTCATGAAAAAATGTTGTATTAGAAGAATACAAGGTTAAAAGAATTATTTTATATCATATACAATGATTGAAAGAGATCTCCCTTTTCGGAATGATGTACCCAATGGGAAATGACTTATAAATATACATTGTAAATGGCAGATAAAGATTTTATAATCAAATATTCAAATCGAAGTTTGAATGTTTGGGTAAAGAAAGAGAAGAAAAATGAATATTTCGTTATTCTCAAATCAATATCTTGTTCGAAAGATGCATGTCGATGATGTGGCGGAAGTATACGCATTATGCTATAAAAACAGTTTATACTATCAATACTGTCCGCCGTTTGTATCAGAACAGAGCATTATAAATGATATAAATGCGCTCCCACCCAACAAGAAAATGTGCGATAAGTATTATCTGGGATTTTATGATGGGGAAAAACTGATTGCTGTGATGGATTTCATCATGGCCTATCCGGATGAATTAACAGCCTTTATTGGATTTTTTATGACGGATGTGTCCATACAGAATACTGGAACAGGGAGCAAGATTATCAATGACCTGTGTGCTTATCTGTCCCGTATTGGGATGGCGAATGTCCGCCTTGGTTGGGTAAAAGGGAATCCTCAAGCAGAACATTTTTGGCACAAAAATGATTTTAGAGAAACAGGAGTTACATATGATACGGAAAACTATACCGTAATTGTTGCCCAGCGAAGTTTATGAATTTCAATTTATAGAATTGTTAAGTTGTTGAAGATTATGTAATCTGTGTAGAAATATACTTATATTTCAAATCTTATACATCGGAAACACTTTTCCGAAAAGGGAGAAAGAGATTTTTTACCATATCCTTATAATAATTGATAACAGAACAAATCTTCTCCTTCTAATTCTATATTCATCCTTAATCGTGACGATCCTATTTTCAATCAATGGGTTGAAGAAATAAAAAGAGACGCACCAATGGCATGGAATAAAGTCAAGGAAAATTATGAGGTTTTTAGAGAGTGGTAAGTGTTTTTATAATATGATTGTTTTGTTGGGAAGAAAATGTATTTGATTAGTGGTGTATGAAAGGAGAACAAAATGGATTTTGTGCGTATGGCTGTTGCAGATAATGATGCAAAACGACCGGGAGATGCTATTGTATTTCAATAATTAGGAGGTATCCTGCTAGCGGATGGGTCAGATCCAATTTTGCTATTAATGATGACACTATGATAAAAATGCAGAATTTATATGAAGAAAATTTGTCTTATAAAGAAAAAGAATATACTCAGAAGGAAAAATAATTATTTAAAGGTGGTAAAGAGAGGGTAGTGGTAAGAAGATATGTTGTTTGAAAGATTAAATATTCATATGAAATTAGATTTTCAAGTAAAGGAAAGAAGTTGTAATTCCTATTAATATTGCCTATAATAGAATAAAGAATGGAGGTGCTAGGATGGATGCATTGAGAAAAGAAGAAATTTATACGATAGATGATATCTATGCGTTGCCAGATGGAGAGAGGGCAGAATTGATTGATGGAAAAATTTATTATATGGCTCCTCCAAATACAAAACATCAAACACTTGTAATGGATTTATCATATCAAATAAAAGACTATATCAAGCGAAATAATGGTGAATGTAATGTGTTTCCTGCTCCGTTTGCCGTATTTCTTAATGAAAATGATATAAATTATGTTGAGCCAGATATATCAGTTATATGCGACAAAAATAAGATTACGGATAAAGGGTGTAATGGTGCGCCGGATTGGGTGATTGAAATTGTTTCGCCAAGCAGTAAACAAATGGATTATTATAAGAAATTGTTTAAGTATAGGACGGCAGGAGTACGGGAATACTGGGTCGTAGATCCTGAAAGAGAATTGGTGACAATATATAATTTTGAAAAAGATAGTATGGAAGAATTTTCGTTTGATAAAGATATACCGGTGGGAATTTACGAAAGAGTTTCATTAAAAATAGAGTAGATTTTAAATATATGTATGGTAGTTAAGGAAAGCATTTGGAAAATATAAATCCAGATGCTTTTTATTATACAAAAAATTACATATTTAGATAGTTTCAGATAGTGTCAAGATTTTCGCAAATGATAGTGTCCATATTTAAGGAGGATTCCGTATGAGTGCAGTTGTAGCAATGAATGAGGAAACAAGGAGGATGGAGCAGTTTAATGACATAGTGGCAAACATCAAGCCACTTATGACCGTTGGAAAAGGAAAGAATCAAAGAGCAGTTACAGGCAGCGCAGTTGGGCTGGATTTGGGTCAGACTGTAAACCGCATATATCCGAGACGATATCCTCAATACAATTATTTGTATACTCTGAATCCTTCATAATTCAAGTTTTTAGCCCAAAGTATATTAGAAACGGAACCGACTATTCAAGGGTTCCGTTTCTTTTGCGTGCCTGGCGGCACGGTTTCTACTGTTCAAGATAAAAGTATTGCGTGCCGCAATCATCCGTTGGCATTGGGCAGTGGCCCTTGCTGCTGGAACTGCAGGGCGTCCTGATATTGTTGACGCCGCAAATTAATCTCAAATTGCTGCCTGTTCAGTATCGTCTCATAATCAGGATTTAAGAAGAAAGCGGCGTTATGCTGGCAGGTAGTCTGCACATTCGGATTAACATTCATTATAGTACCGTCAGGCATTGGCACCTGCATAGTGGCGGAACCTGCGTCCAGCGAAGGGTCTTCTGCAGGCAGTCTGGTGATGATGCCGTTGTAGATGAAAGGACATTCGGCGCTTGCGGGCAGCTGGTCATATTCACAGACCGGGCCGCTGTAATGTACATCACATATGTCTACAGGCACCGTTCCCTCGGCAAAGTATTCCGTATGCAGCGAGGTCTCCGGGCATACGCCGGGATTGGGGATCTTGCCGGAATCCTTACACACCGAGTATTGCATTATCCCGGTAGGCACATAGAAAGGCTGGTTGGGCAGATTGGCATGAATCTGTTCCATCACATTGTGCCATATCTTTTTGGCGATATTGGTTTCATTGTTCTCATTTCGTCCGCTGTACATATGCACGTTGTTGTCGTATCCCACCCAGGAGGCGCAGGTATAGTAGGGGGTATAGCCCGCGAACCATACGTCCACATTTTTGGAGGTGGTGCCGGTCTTACCGGCGATGGCCATTTCTCTGTTAAAGTTGGCGGCGGTACCGGTTCCCTTGGTGACCACGTCTACCATGGCCTCCGTGAGAAGGAAAGCAGTGGATTCCTGCAGTACCTGCCGGCTGTTTTCATAGCCGGTGTTGTCCAAAAGCACAGAACCGTCCGCATAGAGTACCTGCGTATACAGCTTGGGCTGATTGTAAACGCCCCCGTTGGCGATGGTGGCGTAAGCGGCGGTCAGCTCCAGAGGAGTGACACCGTCGGTCAAGCCGCCCAGAGCAGTGGACTGATTAATATCTCCCAGCACCTGATCGCCCACTACCTTGCCTGTGACCAGAGTCGTAAAACCGAAATTGAGCAGATAGTCATAAGACAGTTTGGGCGTGATCTGAGTGATGGTCTTTACGGCGATGATGTTCATGGACTGCTCAATGGCGTAACGCACAGTCACGGGACCTTTGTAGGCTTCACCGTACCAGTTTCGCACCGGAGTACCCTCCGCATAGTTAAAGGGGGCATCAATGTATACATTGGCCAAAGTGATGCCGCAGCTGTCCAGCGCGGGAGCATAAGAGGCCAGAACCTTAAAGGTGGAACCGGGCTGTCTCTTGGCATCCGTAGCACGGTTGAAAGTAAGCCTGCCTTCCTTGACACCGCGCCCACCTACAAGAGCACGGATATAGCCGGTCTCCTGTTCAATGATAACCAGCGCAGTCTGAGGCTGAGGAACCAGACGGATATCTTCCGTATAGTCGTCTCCTTCTTTTAACAGCATGTTCCGGTACTGCTCTACGGCTTCATGGGCGGCATCCTGAGAGTTAAATATCAGATTGAAATTCCTGTCCACATTTTCTTTGAAATATTTACTCATCATTTCCTTGCTGTAGTTGTCGTGGCTGCCGTCCGCATGGGTGATGGTCAGCGCATAGTCTAACAGCCATTTTACATTGGGAGGAAAATTGTCCGGGTTGGCCACTTCGGCGTCCGCTATAGCCTGAATCTTGGGGTCCATGGTGGTCATGATCCGAAGTCCCCCGGAATACAGCAGGAATTCGGCCTGGGTCTCGTTATATCCTTTGGCCAGCAAATCTTCTTTAACCTGTTTCTGCACCGCGTCCACAAAGTAGCTGCTGGAGGAACTGTCCGCCAGATAATCGATATTATGGCTCTCGATCCGGTCGTATACATTGTCGGCCATGGCCTCGGCATGTTCCTGTTCACTGATGAATCCCAGATCCCGCATTTTATTCAGACATCTCTCGCGGCGCTCAGCATTCTGATCAGGATGACTGATGGGATTATAGCGGGTGGGGTTCTGTGTGATAGCAGCAATGGTGGCGCATTCCGACAGGGTCAGCTCGCTGCAGGACTTTCCGAAATACCGCTGGGCGGCGGCCTCCACACCCAGAGTATTCTGTCCCAGGTTGATAGTGTTCATATAGCGCACCAGGATCTCGTCCTTGCTCAGAGTCTTGGTCAGCTCTATGGCCAGATACTGCTCCTGGAGTTTACGCTTGATCTTTTTGATCATGTTGTCTCCCTCGGAGGTCCAGCTGGTGAATATCGTGTTTTTCAGCAGCTGCTGAGTGATGGTGCTGGCACCCTGGGTTTCCTTTCCAAAGGTCTTGATAAACTGATAACCGGACCGAACCATGCCTTTGTAATCGATGCCGTTGTTCTGATAAAAACGCTCGTCCTCTATGGCAACGAAAGCATGGGCCAGGTTTTCGGGGATTTTATCCTGTGTTACGATGATACGGTTGGAATTGACGGCGATCAGCTCGTCCAATTTATTGCCCTCACAGTCGTACACGAAAGTGGCGGCGGCCACAGGGGCTACATCGTTTGGAGTTATCTGGGGCGTAGAGGCCAGAATACCCTTAAACATGCCAATCCCGGCGGACGCTCCGATGATGCCGGCTCCCACTATGCTGATCAGAAAGAGTTTCAAGACCAATAGAGCGGCCTTTTTTCCTATTTTGGGTGATTTGGCATTCAGGGCTTTTTTCTTGGCCCGGACGCCTTTTATGCCGTAGTTCATAAAAAAACTTCCTTTCATGGTGAAACTTGCAGTGAGGTATGCAGCGAACTGACTCTAACCTCTTGGGGTATTATACCAAATTTTGTCCATTAAATAAAGAGTTTCCTGCGGATATTAAGAATTGTTCACAAAATTTTTCGGATTTAATCAGAAAGTATTGGTCTTACGGGGGTTTTGGGATATACTGTTTGAATAGGACAAAAGCGCCTGTAGGCAATTGTGAAACTCTCTGTCCTAGTGACGGAGCCGGTCAAAATAGACAAAAACGGGAGTTCGCAATTACCTAAAAGCGCCTGTATGGAAAGGAATGTGGACGGATGGCAACAGGGGGAAATACAGACTATAAGGTGGTGCTTGAGGGCGGACAGGGAGAGATCGTGGAAAAAAAATCCCGTTTTATCGCCACTGTGCAAAGGGTGAAGACAGAGCAGGAAGCGTCTGCCTTTATCGAGGAGACAAAGAAAAAGTACTGGGATGCCAGACACAATTGCAGCGCGTTTGTCATCGGCAGCAGAGGAGAACTGACCCGGTGTAGCGATGACGGCGAACCCAGCGGCACGGCGGGCAGGCCCATGCTGGAGGTGCTGCTGGCGGAGGGACTCCGGGATGTGGCGGTGGTGGTGACCAGGTACTTTGGCGGAACGCTGCTGGGCACAGGCGGTCTGGTCAGAGCTTACACCCAGGCGGTGAAAGCGGGTCTGGACAACTGCATAACGGGCGTTATGATACAGGGGCTGGAGATATGTCTGCGCACGGATTACAACGATGTGGGCAAGATTCTCTACATATTGGGGCAGCAGAACTTAGAGCCTGTGGAAAGCCTTTATCAGCAGGACGTACGATTGACCATACAGATTGCCCTGCAGCGGGCGCAGACACTGCGCCGGGAGCTGGTGGAGGCTACCTGTGGCAGAGTGGGATGGGAGCAAAAAGGAGAAATAACTTTTGTTGACAAAAAGGGAACAAACCCGTAAAATAAGCAGATAAAAAGTATTTCTCGGAAAGGTGGTGGTTTTTTATGAAGAGCAGTAAGAGCAGCGGCGATCCCGCTCCCGGGCGAAGTTACCGAAACATAAAAAATCATCATAAGGAGAAATGCTATGGAGCAGTTAAAAGAATTTGAGATGATACAGGAGCTGCTGCAGACGCAGCAGTATACCCGGCTTCGCCAGTTGCTGGTGGATCTGAACGACGCGGATATCGCCGCGTGCATGGAGGAACTGCCGGAACAGAGTATGGTCAAGGCTTTTCGTATTTTGCCCAAAGATCTGGCGGCAGATATTTTTTCCTATTTGGAGGTAGATCTGCAGCAGACGGTCATCACTTCGCTGACAGACCGGGAGGCGGCAAGCATCATCGATAATCTGATGGCGGATGATGCCGTGGATCTGCTGGAGGAGATGCCGGCCAATGTGGTCAAGCGGCTGCTGGAGAACGCCAGCCCGGAGACGCGCCGGGATATCAATCATCTGTTGCGCTACCCTGAGGATTCCGCAGGCAGCATTATGACCGTGGAGTATGTGGACCTGAAGGAAAGTCTGACGGTGGAGGGGGCCATTGCCCGCATTCGCACGGTAGGGTTGGACAGCGAGACTATCAATATATGTTATGTGCTGGACGCCCAGCGTAAACTTCTGGGCACGGTGGCACTGCGCTATCTGCTGCTCAGTCAGCCGGATGAGACCATCGGGGATATCATGCATGAGAACGTGGTGTCCGTGCATACCCATGCGGATCAGGAGGAGGTTGCCCGCCAATTCCAAAAGTACGGCTTTACGGCCATGCCGGTGGTGGACAACGAAAACCGTCTGGTGGGTATCATCACGGTGGATGATATCGTAGACGTTATTGAGGAAGAGGCCACCGAGGATATGGAGAAGATGGCGGCCCTGGTGCCCAGCGACAAGCCCTATATGCGCACTTCCGCCTGGGAGACTTACAAAAAGAGGATTCCCTGGCTGCTTCTTTTGATGGTATCCGCGACTTTTACCGGCAGTATCATCACCTCCTTTGAGGACGCTCTCAGTGTCTATGTGGCGTTGACGGCTTTTATTCCAATGCTGATGGACACGGGTGGCAACGCGGGCGGACAGGCCAGTGTGACGATCATCCGCGGTCTTTCTCTTGGAGAGATCGGATACGGGGACGTGCTGAAGATCGTGTGGAAAGAACTGCGCACGGCGGTGCTCTGCGGCGGTACGCTGGCGGCGGCCAATTTTGTCAAGCTGATGTTGTTTGACCGGGTGGGATTGGCAGTGGCGCTGGTGGTCTGCCTAACGCTGGTACTGGCTGTGATCATGGCTATGCTGGTGGGGTGCCTGCTGCCCATGGCGGCCAAGCGCCTGGGTTTTGACCCTGCGGTGATGGCGAGCCCTTTTATCACCACGATCGTGGACGCGCTGTCGCTGCTGGTATATTTTCGGATCGCTACGCTGATGTTGAACCTATAGAAAGATCACGGGGATGTGCGGATGAGTAAGTATTGCGCCACAGAGGACAATTCCATACGGATTGAGGAGATGAATCCTACTTTTTTGTTTACCTGGAAGGGGACACGGACGGCGGAGGAGCGATACCATTGCCATGATATTGTGGAGCTGGCCTTTGTGTTGTCCGGTACAGGAAAATACTATATAGAGGGACAGATGTATGAAGTGGGAGAGGGGGATCTGCTGCTCTTTAAACCCGGCGTACATCACCAGGCTCTGTATGTTCCCGAGGCGGAGGTGCCTGCCACGGAATTTTTTGTGGGATTCTGCGATTTGCAGTTGCCGGGACGGGAACCGGGGGATATACCTCTGCCAGGGAACGAATATATTCTGCATACCGCCGGGGAACTGCGGCAGCGAATCTTCAGGATATGCTCTTCCATGGAGGCGGAGGGGGCAGTATGCTGGCCCGGACGTTACCATATGCTGAAAGCCTATCTGATGCAGCTGCTGCTGACCATATTGAAGGAACAGTCGCCCCAGCCCCAGACGATGAAAGGCTATGCTTTCGATTCGGCCAACAAAAAGTATGTGGTGGAACAGATCGTAAGCTATTTTGAGGATCACTACAACGAGAAGATATCTCTGGATACTATCGCGGAAAATATGTATCTAAGCCCGTTTTATATCTCAAAGATATTCAAGAGCGAGACAGGAGATACACCCATAAGACATCTGATCAATATCCGGTTGGAGAGGGCCAAAGAACTGCTTGTGCAGGAACGGGATATGTCCATACAGAAAGTGGCGGCAGCGGTGGGCTATGACGATGCGTATCATTTCAGCAAGCTTTTTAAAAAGCATTTTGGAATGTCGCCATCCCAGGTGCGCAAAGGCGCTTTGACAGAAAAATAACGAGCTGTATTTTTTCCGGTACAACTATTGCATGTGGCCATAAATCTGATAGAATAGATAATGTAAGCGGTTACAGGAAATTTTTCATAAATGATTGGCGGAGGTTACAGATATGAGGTATTTTTTTGAGTCAAAGATCGAGAAAAAGGAGAAGGGGTATATGATCCAGATTCCCTTCAATATCTGGGAGGTATGCAAGCAGCGCGACGTGATTCAGGCGGATGTGGTGCTGGACAACGCGATCATCGACTGCGAGCTGATCCCCCAGGAGAAGGGAAATTATCAGATTCATATCGAGGACGAGGATGCGGTCAAGGTGGATCTGGGGAAGAGCCACAAGATCTTGCTGCATGTGACGGGCAGCCTGATCAAGATGGATCAGAACAGTCCGTATAGCTTTGAGAACCCTATCCGCAGGATAGACAGTATGGAGGTGATCATTCAGCCTGAGGACGGCCTGTGCGGCCAGTCCTGCGTGGCCATGCTGGCGGGAGTGACTATTGCGGAAGTGATCAGCGTCATGGACTGCCGTGAGTGGCAGGCAACCATGGGCAGAGTGATATCCGCACTGAATTATTATGGCATCGATCACACGGATATCATCATGTACACGGAGGGGCGTCCCACGGTGCTGCCCAAATGCTGTATCCTGATGGAAAAGATGGGACGTTTCTGCCATTATCTGGTGCATTATGACGGAAAATTCTATGATTCCAACCTGGGTGTTCTGGAGGAATATGACATGAGCAAGCTATTGGGATATCTGGAGATCAAATGCTGATAGTCAGGAGATTGCAGGGAGCGGACATAAGCGTGTCTCCTTAATACTAGCGATAAGGGAAGAAGGATACAATGAATCAAAATATACATCAGGTAAATCAGAAAAAGATCAGACGGTATAAGGTGGCGGGGGCGGCGCTGGCGGCGGCTGGCTTGATACTTATTATAATTGCCATGGTCACAAGCTCCGGGAGTTTTACTCCTCTTGCCCTTTTGGGCCTGATAATGGCGATAGCGGGGATCGCTATGTTTGTAATTAAACTGAAAGAAGAAAAAGCTTATGCGAAATATCTGGAGCAGGAATTAAACCGTCCGAAATCCATGGCGGAAAAGCTGGCCCAGCAACAGGCGGAAACAGTGGACGCGGAACAACTGCACAAGGAGCCACGGGATACCGCAATCGCTCAGAAGTCTCATGTGGGGCTTGGCATGCTGGGGGCAGCCATAGGCTGTCTGGCTGGCGCGGTGATATGGGCCTTTATCCTGGGGCAGGGTTATATCACTGTTTTCGGCGGAATCATTATGATCCTATTGAGTTTTGGCGGATATAAGCTGTTATCCCGGAATCTGGGGGCGCAAGGGATGGCGACCAGCGTGGGGATGAGCGTGCTGGTGTTGCCCTTTGCCACCTATGGCGGTTTTATGTGGTATCTTAACAACATTTTGCCAAGTTACAGAGGCTGGTCATTTGCGGAAAAATGGCGGCAAACTTGGGGATTGTTTCGGGAATATGAGATCATGGGCGATTTTTTTAAATGTATTGGAAATGGATATTTGTTTATGATCGCAGCGGCGATAGCGGTGTATTCACTGCTGCGGCGCTTTGAGAAATAAGGTTTTGTAATTCTAAAATAAGTATAAAATCACACCAAACCGTCAAAAATGAGTTAACAGGAGAAAAGAAGAGAAAAAAAGAGATTTAGAGACATATTAATAACATAAACGGGTTTATAGGCAGTTGCAAACAGCCGCGTATGAAACTAATATATGTTCCAGAGATTAGCACTCAACAGAAAAGAGTGCTAACAGAAAGATTCAGTTAAGGAGGCAGGCAATATGAAGTTAGTACCTTTAGGCGACAGAGTCGTATTGAAACAGCTGGTGGCTGAAGAGACCACCAAGTCCGGCATCGTTCTGCCCGGACAGAGCAAGGAGAAACCCCAGCAGGCTGAGGTGATCGCAGTGGGTCCCGGCGGCGTGGTGGACGGCAAGGAAGTGAAGATGGAAGTCAAGGTTGGCGATCAGGTTATCTTCTCCAAGTATGCGGGCACGGAAGTAAAACTGGAAGAGGATGAATATATCATCGTTAAGCAGAATGATATTCTGGCTGTCATCCAGTAAAAGGTTTATTTGTCTGCGGCCAGCCGGAAATATCAAAGGCGGCAGCGTATCAATTTAAAAAAATGGAGGCGTATTCATTATGGCAAAGGAAATTAAGTACGGCGCGGAGGCGCGCGCGGCCCTGGAATCCGGTGTGAACCAGCTGGCTGATACGGTTAGAGTAACTCTGGGACCCAAGGGAAGAAACGTAGTGTTGGATAAGTCTTTCGGCGCTCCTCTGATCACCAATGACGGCGTGACCATCGCCAAGGAGATCGAGCTGGAGGACGCTTTTGAGAATATGGGCGCGCAGCTGGTAAAGGAAGTGGCTACCAAGACCAATGACGTGGCCGGTGACGGTACTACCACAGCAACGGTTCTGGCACAGGCCATGGTTAATGCCGGCATCAAGAATCTGGCGGCGGGTGCCAACCCCATCATACTGAGAAAGGGTATGAAGAAAGCGACCGACTGTGCGGTGGAAGCCATCGCAGGTATGAGCCAGAAGGTAAACGGCAAGGAGCATATCGCCAGAGTGGCAGCGATCTCCGCAGGAGACGAAGAAGTGGGCCAGCTGGTAGCGGATGCCATGGAGAAGGTCAGCGGGGACGGCGTGATCACCATCGAGGAGTCCAAGACCATGCAGACCGAGCTGGATCTGGTGGAAGGTATGCAGTTTGACAGAGGATATATCTCCGCGTATATGGCGACGGATATGGATAAGATGGAGGCAACTCTGGATAATCCCTATGTCTTGATCACCGACAAAAAGATCTCCAATATTCAGGAGATCCTGCCCCTGCTGGAGCAGGTGGTACAGTGCGGCGCCAAGCTGCTGATCATCGCCGAGGACGTGGAGGGCGAGGCTCTGACCACCCTGATCGTCAACAAGCTGCGCGGTACATTCAATGTAGTGGCCGTGAAGGCTCCCGGTTATGGCGACAGAAGAAAGGCTATGCTGGAGGATATCGCTATCCTGACCGGCGGTACTGTGATCAGCTCCGAGCTGGGCTATGAGCTTAAGGACACCGACATGTCCATGCTGGGCCGCGCTAAGTCTGTGAAGGTACAGAAGGAGAACACGGTGATCGTGGACGGTGAGGGTGACAAGGCAGCCATCCAGAGCCGTATCGCGCAGATCAAGGCACAGATCGAGGAGACGACTTCTGATTTCGACAGAGAGAAACTGCAGGAGAGACTGGCCAAGCTGGCAGGCGGCGTAGCTGTAATCCGCGTGGGTGCCGCTACCGAGACGGAGATGAAGGAAGCCAAGTTGCGTCTGGAGGATGCCCTTGCGGCAACCAGAGCGGCTGTTGAGGAAGGTATCATCTGTGGCGGCGGTTCCGCTTATATCCATGCAGCCAAGGAAGTTGCCAAACTGGCCGAGACCTTGGAGGGAGATGAGAAGACCGGAGCACAGATCGTGCTGAAGGCACTGGAGGCTCCCCTGTTCCATATCGCTGCCAATGCAGGCTTAGAGGGCAGCGTGATCATCAATAAGGTAGAGGAATCAGCGGCAGGCGTAGGCTTTGATGTATTGAAAGAGGAGTATGTGGACATGGTGAGCGCAGGTATTCTGGACCCCGCCAAGGTGACCAGAAGCGCGCTGCAGAACGCTACCAGCGTTGCCAGCACTCTGCTGACCACTGAGTCCGTAGTGGCTAACATCAAGGAGGACGCTCCCGCAATGCCCGCTGGCGGCGGTATGGGCGGCATGATGTAAGCCGGATATCGGTAAAGTAAATAGATAAGTAGTGTACACGGTGTGGAGAGATTCACACCGTGTATTTTATATGTTTGAAAACCATAGAGCATGTGCGTTAAATATGCGTGTAAATTGTCATTTTCGTTGATTTTTGGTTGGGGATATGGTATATAATAGTTACGGAGGTACACTTTTCCGGATATCTGATATCCAAATAAGTGTCGCGTTGAATCTGTGTAAACGCATATGCTAAATTAAACGCTTCTGGTATGGCAGTGACGAACTGTCTATATAAGCAAAAAATAGGATAAAAACCCGAATCTTTTCCTTGTTAATATAGATAAATGTATGCTGCTATAGCAGGGAAAGGAAGGGGAAAGATGACATTTGAAGAAAAAAAAGAGCGGGTTCAGGGATTTCGTCCTATTGACGATGTGTTTTTTGAGGTGCTCGCCGATGACAAAGAGGTGTGCCAGGAAATCTTGAGGACTATCCTGGAAGACAAAGCGTTGATCGTTGAGGAAGTGATCGTTCAACGCAGCATTAAAAATATCTATGGGCGGTCCGTAAGACTGGATGCTCTATGCATTCTGGGCGATGGCGCAAAGTGCAATATCGAGGTACAGCGCGCCCACTCCGATGACCATTTAAGAAGGGCACGATATAATGCCGCAAGTATCGTTACCAAGAACACGGAACCCGGCGAACGGTTTGAGAATGTGCCGCGGGTGATCATTGTGTATATTTCGGAGAGAGATTTTCTGGGCTACGGAAGGACGATCTACCACATTGATAAGGTGATCCGGGAGAATGGGGAGCCGATCGATGACGGTTTACAGGAGGTTTTTGTCAATACATGTATTAATGACGGGACAGAAATAGCGGATCTAATGCGGTGCTTTATGCAGCAGGAAGTGCATGATCCGCGTTTTCCCAAATTGTCCTCTCGAGTATATTTTCTGAAAGAGGAAGAAGGAGGTGTAGCCGCAATGTGTGAGATCATGGAAAGGTACATGGACGAGGCAAAGGCAGAAGGAATAAGAGAAGGAAAAGCAAAAGGAATAAAAGAAGGAAAAGCAGAGGGAATAAAAGAGGGAAAAGCAGAAGGAATAAAAGAGGGAAAAGCGGCGGGAATAAAAGAGGGAAAGGCAGAAGGAATAAAAGAGGGAAAAGCGGCGGGAATAAAAGAAGGAAAAGCAGAAGGAATAAAAGAGGGAAAGGCAGCGGGCATAAAGGAAGAAAAAAGGCAGGCAATTTGCAGAATGATAAAAAAGGAATTTGACAGGCAAACTATATTGGAGTTAGGTTACACAGAACTTGAATATGAGGAGGCCAAGGAGTCTATTCTCGCATCTGTATGATTGGTTTACAATTGGATAATGCGCTATCAAAAGTTCATCACGCTTTGGCGGGGAAAGCGGCCCGCCAAAGCGGTTTTGACTTCGATGTACCCATCTGAATTGCCTGTTGCGGATATAGTCGGATATGCGAATGATTGTTCGTAAGTCCCTTTAGAAAAGGTGGATGTAACCACAGGTTATCCAACGCAATGTTATTCGACCGCGATTTAATTTTATTCTCCATATATTGTTAAAATGATATGATCTGGGGCTTGCCGGGGTCTATACAAAGAAAATTTCATTTAATTCCATGTATTAATGTTTCGACGGGGATACAAATGAAAGATTTTTTGTGTAGACCCCGGCCAACTAATAGGAAGTTGTTTTTATGCGGAGCCACGGATATCGCACTGACGGCGCTGGAACATGATCAGGCCGAAGAGTTGGGGCGGCGAATCCATGATGCGGATGGCCCAGATCGTGCAGTCCAATTTTGTGATATGACTAATGAAGAATTTGTGGCTTTTGGTATAGGCAACTGTCAGGTGCTGGCGTACAAATGGCAGAAGTGAAACCCAAAATGTGTATTTACAATCGAATATTGTTGACATTTTGAGGGAAAAATGTATAATGAACACATAAAACTGTTAGGCGGTGAACATATGCTGATATCTTATAAATTTAAGAATTTCTGTTCCTTTGACCAGGAGGCAGAGTTTGATCTTCTGGCGCCGGCAAATAAAGTAAAAAACAGATTTCCGGATAACTATATTCAGACGGATGCAGGATATGATATATTAAAGACTGCAGTGGTGATCGGAGAAAATGCTGGAGGAAAGACAAACTTTATTAACAGTCTTTTCTTCTTAAAAAGTCTGTTTGAAAATAATAAGGTAGTGCGTGCCCATAAAGGATTAATAAATATCAATCATACGGATATACCGTCAGACAAAAAGCCCTGTACACCGCAGGAGTTTGATATTCAGGTAGTAGGTAATACAGGGACTACTTATCATTATAAGCTGCAAATTGACGAATACTGCATTGTCAGCGAGGAATTCTCTTACAAAAAGGACAAAAGCAGCCGGGAAAAAATAGTTTTGTTTCTTGAAAGAGATAAAATAGATATAAAGGATGTTGACAAGCGCATAACAATTAACGTAAACTACGATCTCTCCGTAAAAAATTCAAAGAGGGAGATAGAGGAAATATATGCCAGGCCAACCCATTCCAATGAAAACGTGGGTCTTTTTATCACAAAAATAGCCCTTTTAGGGGACGAACACGCGATGGAATTTATCAGTTGGATGAACGACAGGCTGATCGTGGAGAGCCAGAGCAGTGATTACTCACTGTATCGGGAATGGCAGAATGTAGAGGAAGACGTAAGGATTATAGAGGACCCTCGCTTTTTGGATATTCTGCGTATGGTGGACTACAGTATATGCGACATTGAAATAGACGAGGAAAAACCGTTTAGAAACAGCAGGATCGTCCGAAAAACAAAAGCCGGAAAAAGCTTTTCCAGAGAGCTTAAGAGCGATTCGGGGGGAGTCAGAGAGTTTTTTGCCTGGGCAGTTCAACTTTTCCGTGTTGTATATGAGGATAAAGTCATTTTCGCGGATGAGATGGACCGGGTTATTAATCCCATTTTGGCAGAGAGGATCGTCGCGTTTATAAATGGGAAAGAACACAGGGGCCAATTTATTTTTTCCAGCCACAATGTACTGCATCTTGACCTCAAAAACTATATGAAAGAGCAGATTTATTTTGTGACAAAAAACAGGGACAGCTTGAATTCCGAGCTGTACTCTCTTGCCGATTTTCCGGAAATAAGGTATGAGACTGCAAAAGTATACGAATTTTACATGAAGGGGATCTTGGGAGGAACCGCTTTTGAGTAGGCCAAAGAGAGAGTTACGGAAGAAATTTGTCATTTTCTGCGAAGGGGATACAGAGTACAATTATATAGACGCAATGCGGCTTAGGCAGGGTGTGGAACTGGCGCTTAAGCCCATCAATATGCAGGGCGGCGGATATACCAATTTTTTGTCTGCGATCAAAAGAGAGGCAAGTAACAATTGTCTTGCCAAATTTATAATAATAGATTTTGACAGGGTTAAAAAGCATTCCGGAGAATTGCCTAAATTGAAACAGCTTATAAGGTATTGTGAATTGCAGAATTACAGCGGGAAGATTCCGCATTTTTTGATACTGGATAATCCGGATTTTGAGTATATTGCCTGTTTACATATTGCGGATTATTCCGGGCAGGACGCGGAGACATATATAGGGCGGAGGCTTGGATTTGGCAATCTGGAAAAGTTTAAGGCGCTGGAGAATGTATATGATTATCTTAACACGGGGGATAACTCTTACAATCTGATGCTTTCCAGATTGCAGAAGAAGATAATTGTAAATAGCTACCGGATAAACAAAACAAACTTTGAGATCAAAATTTTGGGAACAGAGATCATATGGGAGCATGAGAATGAGAGAGGCTCAAATATAAACGAATTTTTTGAGATAATTGATTGGTAGCGCACGGGTATAGCGAGTGACCCGGTATCAGGAATACACAGAAAAGAGGTACATCATGAAATCAGCGGCGGAATTACAGACACTATTAAGACAGATCGATCACAAGAGTTATCCGGCCTACAAGGATACCCGGGGACAGTATCAGTTTCAGCAGTATGTGCTGTCCATCGACCATGTGCAGGGAGATCCTTTTGCGGCGCCCTCCAAGGTGAGTTTGATCGTGCCGGGGAAAGTGGCAGGCTTTGAGCGGGGCTGTTATGAGCAAAAGCACAGGAGGATCGCCTTTCAGGATTATCTGCTGCGCCGAATGGCGGGCAAGATACGTGAGTATTCTTTCAAGGCCAAGGGTTCGGGAAAAAGCGGCCTGCTGGGCATCAGCCAGCCGGGGCAGGAGATTCTTGAGCGCAGCGCCTGCCAGGTTGATCCCGGGGACGGCCGGGTAACGGTACGCATGGAGATCGGTTTTCCGGCCAACGGACGTACCATCAACGCGGGAGAACTGGTCAAGATCCTGTTTGATTTTTTGCCGGTATGCGTAAAGCAGACCCTGTTGGCGGCCTCCTGTTCCAAAGAAAGTCTGGAGAAGGTACTGTTTCTGGCGGATGACCAGCTCTATATCCGGGGGCAGTTAAAGGAAAGAGAGCTGGTGGCGTTTGTGGCGGACGGGGCGGTGTTGCCCCGCAGGTCCGGCATATCCGCCCAGCCCATGAAGGATGCGGTGGCTTTTGCCAGTCCCCAGGAGATGGCGATGACTTTGCAGCTGCCTCATAGGGGCGAGCTGAGAGGTATGGGTATTCGCAGGGGTGTAACGCTGATCGTGGGCGGCGGATACCACGGAAAGTCAACACTGTTGGAGGCGCTGGAAAAGGGAGTTTATGACCATATAGCCGGGGACGGCAGGGAGTATGTGCTGACGGATGCCAGCGCCATGAAACTTCGGGCGGAGGACGGCAGGAGTATTCAACAGACGGATATCTCCATGTTTATCCGCAATCTGCCGGGAGGTAAGGATACCAGACATTTTTATACCGAGGATGCCAGCGGCAGTACCTCCCAGGCGGCGGCCACCGTGGAGGCGGTGGAGATGGGGGCGGAGGTATTTCTGATAGACGAGGATACCAGCGCCACGAACTTTATGATCCGTGACGAGCTGATGCAGCGTGTGGTGAGTCGGGACATGGAACCGATCATCCCTTTTATAGACAGGGTGCGGGAACTGTATGAGGATTACGGTATCTCCACGATCCTGGTAGCGGGCAGCTGCGGCTCCTATTTCCACAAGGCGGACTGCATCGTGCAGATGAACAGATATCGCCCGGTGGAGATTACAGCCTTGGCTAAACAGGAGGCCCAGCAGTTCCCCTATACGCTGGGCAGCGCTCCGGCGGCGGAGAAACCTGATTTTGGCAGAGTGATCAAGGCGGACCAGGCTTTTGCCAGAGATGATAGGATTAAGATGAAAACTATGGGGCTGGACGGTTTTTCCATCAACAGGGAGACCGTGGACATGCGCTATGTGGAGCAGCTTGTGGACAGTGAACAGCTCACGTCTCTGGCCCATATGATCAAGTACATGAAGTGCCGAAGCTTTGACGGGCGCAAGACCATGAGACAGGCTGTGGATGCATTGTACGAGGAGGTGGAAAAAAACGGATTTTCCGCTTTCTGTCCCGGGCGGGAAAGCCTGCCGGGCAATCTGTCCATGCCCCGGCGCCAGGAGTTGTACGCGGCGTTAAACCGCTGCCGGGAGTTGGTGCGGATATAGGAAAAATAAAGGCTGTGTCCTTTGACGCACAGCCTTTTTGTCATTTTCTGCGGTCATTTTCCCCAAAAGAATGTTGCGGTTGGACAAGTTAAAGAGTATAATATGTGGAAAACAGCCGACGGATTGCCGGTATATTTCGGAAAGCCAGGCATATGAACGGAGGGAAAATGGCAAAAAAAGCGTTTTTGAAGAACTGTAAAATAAATAATCATATATTGGGGATGACCATCGGCGCTCTGGCTGTGGCCACCCTTGCCCTGTTGTCAGTACTGTGTTTTTGGCTTTTCTTTTCTCCCCCGGTTGACGCGGAGATCGACGATCTGACTTATACCACTAAAAAGATAGGCATTGAAGAGCTGCAGCCCAGTCAGGAGGCGCAGCCTCCGGAGCCTGTGGACGCAACACCGAAAGACCCGGAACCTACACAGGAGCCGGTGGAGGAACCGGACCCGTACACTTATACGGAAATGGACGGGACCCTCTATGCGCAGACGTCCCTGCGGGTGCGGGATCAGCCCTCTACAGACGGAGAGCGCATCGGCGGCCTCTACCGTAATCAGGAGGTCAGGATCACGGGTAGATGCAATGAGACGGGATGGTACCGCATCGACTATTACGGCGATGTGGGTTATGCCTCCAACGACTATCTGGCCGAGGAGCCGGTAAAGCTGGATATCACCCAGTCTGTGGGGAGCTTTGCGGCGGTGGATAAGAGCTATTACGACAATGTGCTCTTTATCGGAGATTCCCTGACTGTGGGTCTTTCCATGTATGGCTCACTGAAAAACGCCAACTATTTCTGCATAAACGGAATGGGGGCAAGCGAAGCCCTGACCAGGGACATGGACGGAGTCACGCTGGACGCATTGCTGGATCTGAGACAGTATGATGCGGTTTACATTATGCTGGGGATCAATGATATGGGAGGAAAGCGCAAGAGCTATCTGGCGTCCTATAGTTCCCTGCTCAGCCATGTGCAGGAGAAACAGCCGGACGCGGATATTGTGATACAGTCCATACTGCCGGTGACTTCCTCTTATACCGCCGAACATCCCAGCTTTAACAACGACGAGATCCGGGAGCGCAACGCCTCCCTGTCGGAGCTGGCGGACAGCGAGACTATCTTTTATCTGGATCTGAACGCTTTCTTTGTAGATGAGGCGGGTAATTTAAACTCCAGCCAGGCCAGGGACGGCCTGCATCTGACGGCTAAGTCCTACAAGGTTTGGAGAGAGGCATTGTTGGCCAACGGTATTGTAAAATAAAATATAATGGTTTTTTACATGGCCTTGTGATACAATGAGTAAAATGCTCCGCATTTAACTCTTAATAATGTTTTTTGAACAGACAATGCGCCAAAGCGCGTGAAAACTAACATCGACTAAGGAGGAACGATCAATGAACATGAACAGCATCTGTGTGCAGGGCGGCTATACGCCGGGTAACGGACAGCCCCGCCAGATTCCCATTGTACAGAGCACCACTTTCAAGTATGACACCAGCGAGGATATGGGCAAACTGTTTGATCTGGAGGCCAGCGGCTATTTCTATACCCGCCTTCAGAATCCCACCAACGACTTTGTGGCAGCCAAGATCTGTCAGATGGAGGGGGGGACGGCGGCCATGCTCACCAGCAGCGGGCAGGCGGCTACCTTTTATGCCCTGTTCAATATATGCGGCGCGGGGGATCATATCGTAGCCTCCAGCAGTATTTACGGCGGTTCTTATAATCTGATCTCCGTCACGATGAAGAGAATGGGGATAGAGGTTACTTTTGTGGACCCGGATGCCTCTGAGGAAGAGTTAAGCGCGGCCTTTTTACCCAACACCAAAGTGATGTTCGGCGAGACCATCGCCAACCCGGCGCTGACAGTACTGGATATTGAGAAGTTTGCCAGATGCGCTCACAGCCACGGAGTACCTCTGATTATTGACAACACCTTTGCCACTCCCGTCAATTGCCGTCCTTTTGAGTGGGGAGCGGACATCGTGACCCATTCCACCACCAAGTATATGGACGGCCACGGCGCGGCGGTGGGCGGCTGTATCGTGGACAGCGGTAAGTTTGACTGGATGGCCCATGCGGACAAGTATCCCGGGCTATGTACGCCCGATGAGAGCTATCACGGCGTTACCTATGCGGAGAAATTCGGACAGGGCGGCGCTTTCATCACCAAGTGCACGGCACAGTTGATGCGGGACTTGGGCTCCATTCAGAGCCCTCAGCACGCCTTTATCCTCAATCTGGGCCTGGAGAGCCTGCATGTGCGCATGAAACGCCACTGCGAGAACGGTCAGGCCGTGGCGGAGTATCTGGCGTCCCATCCCAAGGTGGCCTATGTGAATTATTGCGGCCTGCCCGGGGACAAATACTATGAGCTGGCCCAGAAGTATCTGCCTGACGGCAGCTGCGGCGTGGTATCCTTTGGACTTAAGGGGGGCAGAGAGGCGGCCAACACTTTTATGAAGAATCTGAAGATGGCGGCTATCGAGACTCATGTGGCGGACGCTCGTACCTGCTGCCTGAATCCCGCGTCCAGTACCCACCGTCAAATGACGGACGAACAGCTTGTGGAGGCCGGCGTGCCTGCGGAGCTGGTGCGTATGAGCTGCGGTCTGGAGGACAAGGAGGATTTGATCGCCGACATAGCCCAGGCACTGGAGAAGTGTTGAGTGCCGGGATATACAAGAACAACTGTTCTGCAAAATCCTTGCGAAACTTTTGCCCATATGATATGATGGATACAGCCGGATCGATAGGTCTGGCTGTATTTTTATAGTGTGTGTTACGGACGTACATTACCGGAGGACAGAGGATTTATGGATATAAATGATATGATCGTATACAGCCGCACCGTTCCTGCCAGGGAGGCGGAGTATGCGGAATATCCGGCAGAACTGCTGCCGGAGCTGGCCGGATATCTGCAGCGGCAGGGGATCAAACGGCTCTACAGCCATCAGGCGGAGATGTTTGAACTGGCGCGTGGGGGTGAGAATGTGGTGATCACAACCTCTACAGCCAGCGGTAAGACGCTGGGCTTTTTGCTGCCTGTGCTGCAGGAGATTCTGAGTGATCCCCGGGCAAGGGCTATCTTTATCTATCCCACCAAGGCGCTGGCCAGCGACCAGTACAAGGCTTTGCGGCCCGCGCTTGCATATTTCGGGGAGGACAGGATATCGGCGGGCGTCTATGACGGAGACACCCCTCCCGCCGAACGCAGCCGGATTCGCCGCGGCGCCAATATCATACTGACCAATCCGGAGATGCTCAACAGTTCCTTTCTGCCCAATCACAGCAAGTATGGATTCGATCTGCTGTTTGCCAATCTACGGTATGTGGTCATCGACGAACTGCACACTTACAGGGGGGCTTTCGGCTCCCATCTGGCCAATGTGATGCGGCGTTTCGGACGGGTGTGCCGGTACTACCACAGTGATCCGGGCTTTCTGTGCAGTTCCGCAACCATTGCCAATCCTCTGGAACTGGCTCAAGGTATATGCGGACGGCGTTTCGCGCGGGTGGAACGGGACGGAGCCCCCCGGGCCTGCCGTCGGTATCTGTTTCTCCAGCCGCCTAAGATCCTGGATAATCAAGGCAATGAGATCGGGCAGACCGCTGCCGCAACCGTGGCTGCCAACCTGCTGCCTGAATTGATGGAGAAGGGGACCAGCTTTATCGCCTTTGCCAGTTCCAGAAGGAATGTGGAGATCGTACTGAAGGAGGCCAGGGATCTGCTGGACGGTGAGGATGCGGCGCAGCCGGGCAGGATGCGGGCGCTGCATCCTGAGCAGTTGATGATAAACCGCATTGCAGGATACCGGGGCGGCTATACTCCCAGAGAACGCCGGGAGATAGAGGACAGGATGAACCGTGGAGAACTGCTTGGATTGGTGGCCACCAATGCCCTGGAGCTGGGAATTGATATCGGCAGCCTGGATGCAACCGTGCTGGTTGGCTACCCGGACACAAGGGCATCTTTCTGGCAGCAGACCGGCAGGGCGGGCAGGAGCGGGCGCAGCTGTACCAACTATATGATCCTGCGGGAGATGCCCTTTGACCGATATATCGCCGTGAACCCGGACTGGCTTTTTGACAGCGGCAGTGAGAGTGCGGTCATAGACCCGGACAATCTGCTGATACAGCTGGCCCATATCCGGTCTGCCGCCGCGGAGATCCCTCTGGACAAGCGGGACGGGGAACTGTTTCCCGATCTGGGGGAGGCTATCCCGGTACTTATGGAGGCGGGGGAGTTGACATGCCAGGGCGGGCGTTATGTATGGTGCGGACAGAGTTTTCCGGAGGGGGATTACAGCCTGCGCAATATTGACAACGGGCGCTACAAGCTGATCAACCGGGACACGGGAGAGCATATCACGGAGATGGACGAATTGCAGGCTTTCCGGGAGATCCATACGGGAGCCGTGTATATGCATGGCGGGACCCAATATCAGGTCATATCCATGGACCGGGAGACTCGCACCGGTTATGCGGCACCGTTTTCGGGAAACTATTATACGGTTCCCGGCGGTAACACGGAGGTCCGGCAGCTGATGATCCGGCTGACCTGTAGCTATGAACAGGCGGAGAGCGAGGGCGGGCTGATCCCGGCATGTTTCGGAGAGATCCATGTGGAGGATGTGATCAGCATGTACAAAAAGCTGGAGTTCCATAACCATCAGAATCTTGGCTGCGACCAGCTCTCCCAGCCGCTGACAAAACAGTATGATACGGAGGGGGCATGGATCGCGCTGCCGGAGGAAGTGGTGCGGGTATACCGCAGCCTGCTGCAGGAGAGCGCGGGTGGGAAAAAGCCGCTGAACGATCACTTTGAGGGTCTCTGTTACGCTCTGGAGAACGCCACCAGGATGCTGACCATGACGGAAAAAGAAGATATCGGCGTCATAACCTCCGGCAATGCGGTGGGAGAGCAGACGTCTCCGGAGGATCAGGTTGTGGTCTATATCTACGATAAGTTTGTGGGAGGGCTGGGATACGCGGAGAAAGCTTATGAGCGGATGCCGGAGATCATCGGCCATGCCCGGGCGCTGGTGGCCGGATGCGGCTGCAAAAACGGCTGTATCGCTTGCATCGGGGATTATCGACTGGATAAGTCAAAAGTGCTGTGGGGACTGGAGAAAATACAGCTCTCGCGGTTGGGGCAGACCGCGGCGGGAGAGAGTGAAACAAAACGGCAGAAAATGCAAAAACGCCTGGACAGCGTCCGGCGGATCTCGCGGGACGGGCAACAGTCTTGAAAAGCCGGCAAGTTCCCACTTTACCAGAGAGCAGCAGAGAGCGAGCCGCAAGGATGCGACGGAAGAAAAGCAGCGGAGAGCGAGCCGTAAGGATACGACGGAGGAAAAGGAGCGGAGAGTGAGCCGCAGGGATACGACGGAAGAAAAGCAGCGGAGAGCGAGCCGTAAGGATACGACGGAGGAAAAGCAGCGGAGAGCGAGCCGCAGGGATACAACGGAAGAAAAGTAGCGGAGAGTGAGCCGCAGGGATACGACGGAAGAAAAGTAGCGAAGAGCGAGCCGTAAGGATACAACGGAGGAAAAGGAGCGAAGAGTGATCTATAGAGATACCCCGGAAGTAAAGAAACGGAGAGTGAACCATAGAGATACAACGGAAGTAAAGGAGCGGACTGGAAGATGGTAACCGAGATATTGGATCGGCTGAATCCGTGGCAGCGGGAGGCGGTGCTGGATGACAGCGATACCTGCGTGGTCAATGCCAATGTGGGAAGCGGTAAGACCACGGTGCTGATCGCCAAGCTGCTATATTTGTACTATGTGAAAAATATTCCCTACAGCCGTATGATCGTGCTTACTTTTACCCACAAGGCGGCGGAGGAGATTCGCACACGGCTGGAGTGCCGGGAGGGGAACCTGGCAGCGGAGCAGCTGACGGGGTTCGGGACCTTTCACAGCGTGGCTTACCGGCTCCTGAAACAGACGCTGCCGGTGGAGGAGTTGGGCTATACCCGGGAGTTTACTGTACTGCTGCCGGAGCAGGAGCTGGAACTTGCCGGAGAACTGATCCGACGGGAGGGATTTAAGATAAAGTATCCGGCCCGGTTGTCCAAACGCTTGGAAACCGCCGCCCGCCTGGGCCCCGGGGGCAGAGACAGCGTGGAGGGAAAACGTCTGGACAAGCTGCGGGATGATATATGGCTGCTGGCGGAGGAGCTAAAGAGGGAGAAGAGACGCCGCAATACCATGACTTTTCAGGAATTGCTGGAAAACGCGGAGGTTCTCCTGGGAAAATACCCCATAAACCCGGAGTGGATAGTGATCGATGAGGTGCAGGACAGCGACCAACGGCAGCTGGCCTTTCTGGACGCCCTGCGGGGCAGAGGAGCCAGGCTCTTTGCAGTGGGAGATCCCAATCAGGTCATCTATGGCTGGAAGGGCAGCAGCATCAATGCCTGTTTTACTCTGGTTCACCGCTATGGGGCCAGGGAGATGACCCTGCCCATGAACTACCGCAGCGGCAGCAGAATACTGGAGGCGGCAGGACGTTTTAAGCAATACGGGGACAAGCTCACCGGCAGCAGGGACAGTCTGGGCCAGATCAAAATCCGGCAGGCCTATGATCCGCTGGGGGAGGCATACTATCTGGCAGAACAGATTCGCGGTTTGGGACAGAGCGGTGTGCCACTGGAACAGATAGCGATCTTCTACCGGCTGCAGGCCCAGGCGCAGCAGCTTACGGATGTGTTCACCCGGGAGGGCATTCCCCATCTGGTGGTGGCCCGCAGGGAGAGAGACAGCGGGGAGGCTTATCTGGAGGAAGAGGGAGTCTCCCTGTACAGCCAGGAGATGGGGTTGAGCAGGGGGGAAGGCCATTGGGCAAAACCGGGTGTACGTCTCATGACCCTGCATGCGTCCAAAGGGCTGGAATTCACCCATGTATTCATCATAGGAGTCAATTACGGACTGATCCCTCTGCGCTCCGGCGGATTTGATGAGGAAGAGGAGGAGCGGCGATTATTTTTTGTGGGTATGACCAGAGCCAGGGACTACCTGGAACTGTCCTATTATACCCAGCCGGGAATGCCCGGAGTGGTATCCGGGGAGAGCCGCTATCTACAGATGATTCCTCAAAGGCTTGTGGAACGGGTGGAAAACGGCATGATGACTGATTTGGCGGAGTATACCGCAGAAAACATGCCCGCCGGCAAGGAATCAGGCGCGGAAACGGAAGTATCGCCGGATGTTTCCCGACGGGTGCGCCATGTCAGATATGGGGTTGGTACGGTGATTCAGGAGTCGCCGGAGTGTATCGCGGTGGATTTCGGAGAACTGGGAACAAAATCTTTTATAAAAGAGTTTGTGGACCTGGAGGACGTTGGGGAGCCGTAGACAGCAGGATCGCTCCCACTCTACCCGTGTCCGCAGGGTAAAGTGGGAGCGCCTTACTGGTGAATATTGTAAATGGTTTCCGTCAGACATTGGCGAATGAACTCGCAGGTCTGGGGGATGGAATCTTCCATCTGTTGGGGATTATTCAGATACCAGAAAAAACTTTCCGCGAAATATTCCTCGTTGTTTCGGGGATTGCAGCGCATACCCATATCTTCGGCAGCGTCCAACTCCTGCTCCATGAGGGAAATAAAATGTTCTCTCTCGCTGGGGAAGTTGCAGCAGTAATCCAGAAAATGACCGAATTCATGAAGAATGGTGGGGGAGTCTGTGGCGCTGTCCCGGTTCTCCACTTTGATGTACAGGCTCTGTACATCCGTTACTCCCTTAACGGAGCTATACTGACCGTCAAATTCCGTTTGGGCGATATCGCGGTCCGTCACATAGAAGTGCCATCCATAGTCCGTGAAGAGATATCGGAGCTGGGCCGGCAGCCGGGACAGTACTTCCTCGCAGCGGTCCACATAGCGACTGTCTACTTCACCGATGGTCTCAGTCAAAGGGGTTAGATCTTTTACACAGGTGAGTATCTCCTGAGCCGGCAGCGGTTCTTCCCCGCAAAGAAAATGCCGCCTGCGGGCAAAGATCCCGTGGTAGGGCGGATAATAGGGAAGAGTGCGCATCACCGGACCCTCCGGTGACGGACAGGAGATATGAAACGGAAAAAAGGCATCACAAGAAAGGACCGGATCTACACCGCTCCACAGCAGAAAGATAATCATTGCCGGTAAAATCCGGGCCACCCTGTTTTTCCTGTTCATGATTATACCCCTGCACCCGTTTAGGCGGGCCTGTCTGGCGAAGACTGAACAATGTGTTAGACTCTTCCGTCAGTAAACTCAGTGTTTCGTTTCTGTTAATACGGTAACAGTATAACATGGCGTCCTGATTTTTTCCAGTGGAAAGCCCGATTAATATATTGACAACTCAGCCGGTAAACTGCTCTGAACAGGAGTGATTCCGGTCTGGGGCGTTCCATGTTCACTGCCCTGTGGAAAAATTATACCAACCAACACTTGCATTTACTCCACATCGGTGGTATATATTAGTCAGTTGAAAGAGGGAAATTCCCGGAAAGAGAGGACAATATTATGCAGTTTGAGCAATTACAAAAAGACATGATCGCCGCCATGAAGGAGCGGAATAAAGTGCGCAAGGACGCTATTTCCACATTGGTATCCGCCGCTAAAAAGGTAGCCATAGATGAGGGAACCCGGGATAATATCACGGAGGAGATCGTAGACAGGGTTATTCTCAAGGAGATCAAGACGGTGAAAGAGCAGCTGGATGCCTGCCCTGCCTCACGGGAGGATCTGCGAGAAGAGTATCAGGCCAGATATGACATCTTCCAGGAGTATGCGCCGAAAATGCTGTCCGCTCAGGAGGTGGAGGAATTATTGGCGGAAAAATACGCCGATCTGTTGGCGCAGAAGAACAAGGGCCTGATCATGAAGACAGTCATGCCGGAGCTGAAAGGTAAGGCGGAGGGAAGTGTGATCAATCAGGTGGTGGCTAAGCTCTGCCAGTAGATTTGTATCTGAGGAGTAGGTATGGCGGATATTATTCAGATCAATGACATCAAAATACCGGAGTTAGACGTCTATGCCAGACTTTCGGAAGGGCAGATCGCTCATTATTTTGAACCCCGGGCGGGGCTGTTTATCGCAGAGAGTCCCGTAGTGATCCACAGGGCTTTAAACGCCGGGTACCGGCCATACTCCATGCTGGTGGAAGAGACATTGGCAGAGGGAGCCCAGGGCAGGGAACTGATCGCTCTCTGCCCCGGAATCCCTGTCTATACGGCGCGGCGGGAGGTATTGGAGCAGATCACCGGATACGCGCTGACCAGAGGGATGCTCTGTGCCATGTACAGGAGGGAACTGCCCACCGCGGAACAGGTCTGTCGGGGCGCAAGCCGTATCGCGGTGCTGGAAAACGTGATGAATCCCACCAATGTGGGGGCGATCTTTCGCAGTGCCGCGGCCCTGAATATGGACGGAGTGCTGCTGACATACGGCAGCAGCGATCCCCTGTACCGCAGATCCGTCAGAGTCAGCATGGGGACGGTGTTTCAGATACCGTGGACTTTTCTGGACCCGGCAGAAGAAGGCGACGGCGTTGGGAACAGCGGCATAAACGGGCGGCTCCACGGACTGGGGTTTCGGACTGCCGCCATGGCACTGCGGGAGGATTCCATTTCTCTGGCAGATCCCTGCTTACAGCAGTCTGAACGCTTGGCTATCGTGCTGGGAACCGAGGGAGACGGTCTGGCGGCGGATACTATCGCAGATTGCGACTATACCGTGCGGATTCCCATGTCTCACGGAGTGGATTCCCTGAATGTGGCGGCCGCCAGCGCCGTGGCGTTCTGGCAGCTGGGCATAAGGCGTTAACTGCCGGGAGTCCAGAGACGGCGGTCTGTTCCCGCACGGGGAACCGGGCGTCAGTAGCAGTATTTTTTTCGCTTTCCCAGAAGGAACAGGACCGTTACCAGTGCCGCCAGCGCCTCCGCCACGATGATGGAGAACCAGATCCCGTCCAGACCCCAGAAGACCGGCAGGATGCAGACAGCGGCAATCTGGAACACCAGCGTGCGCAGAAAGGCGATCATTGCGGAGGTCAGTCCGTCGTTTAAGGCTGTAAAGAACGAAGAACCCAGGATGGTCAGGCCGGACAGCAAAAAGCAAAAGGAGAATATGGCAAAGGCGTGGATAGTCATGTCCAGCAGTCCGGCGTCATATCCCACAAAGAGCAGGGACAGGGGTTTCCCAAGCGCCTCTCCCGCAGCAAACATGGAAACGGAAAATATGCCGATCAGAATCAGGCTCTTTCTGAGCAGACTTTTCAATTCATCATGATTCTGCGCCCCGTAATGATAACCGATCACCGGAGCCGCGCCCACCGAATAGCCAATAAATACAGCTTGAAAGATCATGCTTACATACATCAGCACGCCGTACGCGGCAATGCCGTCCGCTCCGGCGTATTTCATCAGTTGTAGATTGTAGAGCATGCTGACAATGGACATGGAGATATTGCTCATCAACTCCGACGCGCCGTTGGCACAGGTTTTTAGCAGAGCGCCGCCGTCAAATATATATCGAGTAAATCGCAGCAGGCTGCTGTTTTTGTGACCGAAATAGAGCAGCGGGATCACGCCTCCCACAAGCTGACTGAGGGCTGTGGCCGCAGCGGCGCCTGAAAGTCCCCAGGAAAAGGCAGCCACGAACACGGCATCCAATACCATATTGGTGATGCCTGCCGCCACGGTGATGCCCAGCCCCAGCTTGGGTTTTCCGGCAGTTGCAAAGAGACATTGGAACTCATATTGCAGTATAAAAAAGGGGAGTGCCGGCAATATAATTCGCCCATAGAGAATGCTGTCCTCCAGCAGTTGTCCTTTGGCTCCCATCAGGGCAGCTATGGGGCGCAGCAGGGCAAAACCGCCTACGGCCAGCGCCAGACCGCAGAGTGCGGACACACAAACGGTCATGGTGAACAGTTCATTGGCTTTATCCGATTTGCCTTCTCCCAGCGTCTTTGCGATCAGGGCGCTGCTTCCGGTGCCGAACATAAATCCTACGCATCCCAATATCATCAACAGGGGCATGATGAAATTTACAGCGGCAAAAGGCGTCTTACCCACAAAATTAGACACAAAAAAACCGTCCACCACTCCGTAGACCGAAGTAAATATCAGCATGATCACGGAGGGAAAAGTATAGCGCAACAGACGCTTATAATCAAAGTGATCAGACAGTAGTATCATTATAAATCTAACCTCCTTGATGCCGTCCGGCGGCATCTCCATTCTTTATAGTTCGCATTCTCTATAGATCAGATGTTCTTTCGCGGATATCGTTTAAAAATCGCTCAGTCAGTTCCATATATTTTTTCACGTCCTGCGATGACCAGGATGCCAGTACTGCGTTTTCCGCGTCTAAAAGCCGCATGACGGTACGGCTGGCCAGATCCTTCCCCACCTCTGTCATGCATACGATCTTACCCTTGGAGCCGGTCTTTTGCAGATAGAGTATACCCTCCGCCTCCAGCTTGCGTATGGCGGAGTTCACCGTCTGCTTGCTCAGGCCGCAGCGGCGGCATATTTCTGACAGCGGGCAGTCTGTTCCCTCATCGCAGAGGGTGTACAGTATGTGCATGGCACTGTCGGACAGTGCGAATTTCAGTGCGATATCGTGGTAGGTGGCATCTAATTCTCCCAGCAGATAGTTGAACCGTCTTATTCCTTCCGGTGTTGAATTACTCATGTTTCTTCCTCCTGTCCGGGTTTTGCGTGTTCCCTGTCGACATACCAATTTAGATATACATTTTTGGCGCTGAACATGCTTGTGTGTGGCGGCGCTCCGAAATTCGGTACGAAATCGTACAACAGTGAGCATAGTCCGATTTCGTACTTGTGTCAAGCAAAAAATAATTGTGCGGACATAAAAAAGGAGGTACAGCCATTTGGCCGTATCTCCTTTTCACGGATCTGCGCTATTATCCCATTGTTACCACTACATTCACTTCTTTCTTGGAGGCGTCATAGGGGATGATATTGCCCTCCACGGCAGCCCCGTCCACGGTCATGGATCTCACGCCCTTTTCCACATTCTCCGGGTTCAGCACCTGAATATGGTACACGGCCCCGCGATATTCACGAGTCAGCTTAAAGTCGCCGAAACCCTTTGGCACACAGGGATTGATCTGTAGTCCCGTGTGAGTGGGGTACACACCCAGAATATACTGGGATACATTGGCGAAGGTCCAGGCAGCAGTACCGGTGAGCCAGCTGTTCTTGGCCTCGCCGTGGAACTTGGCGTCCCGTCCGGCCACCATCTGGGAATACACATAGGGCTCGGTGCGGTGGATCTCACTGATATCTTCCACATAGGCGGGACAGGTCTTTTTATAGATCTCAAAGGCACGGTCGCCCCGGCCGATCACGGTCTCGGCGATGGATACCCAGGGGTTGTTGTGACAGAAGATTCCGGCGTTCTCCTTGTATCCGGGGGGATAGGAGGATACCTCGCCCAGTTCCAGGTGATACTTAGTATATGCGGGCTGCAGGATCATAATGCCGTAATCGGTGTCCAGTTTTTCCTTTACGGAGTTCAGGGCCTTTTCTGCCAGCCCTTCTTTTACGCCCACGCCGGCCAGCACACAGAATCCCTGGGGCTCGATATAGATCTGGCCCTCCTCGCACTCTTTGGAACCTACCTTGTGGCTGTACGCGTCATAGGCGCGGACAAACCATTCGCCGTCCCAGCCGCTGCTCAGGATGGTGTCGTACATCTCCGCAGCCTGCGCTCTGGCATATGCAGCCTCCTGGGCATCACCCATCAACTCGCACAGCTGCGCGTATTCCTCGCCGTATTTGACAAACATTCCCGCGATGAACACGGACTCTGCCACCGGGCCTTCGCTGGGCCCAAAGGTCTGGAAGGACTCGCCGGGATGCTCGGAAAAACAGTTCAGATTCAAGCAGTCGTTCCAGTCTGCCCGCCCGATCAGTGGCAGTCCGTGGGGCCCTTTGTGATTTACGATGAAATCAAGGGATCTCTTTAAGTGGTTCATCAGCGGCGTAGCCTTGGACATATCGTTGTCAAAGGGAACCAGCTGTTCCAGGATGGAAGTGTCGCCGGTCTCACGCACATAGGCGCTGGTGCCCGCGATAAGCCACAGGGGATCGTCGTTAAAGCCGCTGCCGATATCGGAGTTGCCCTTCTTGGTCAGAGGCTGGTACTGATGATAGGCGCTGCCGTCCTCGAACTGTGTGGAGGCAATATCGATGATTCTCTCCCTGGCCCGGTCGGGGATCAAGTGCACAAAGCCCAGCAGGTCCTGACAGCTGTCCCTAAAGCCCATACCTCTGCCGATACCGGACTCGTAATAGGAGGCGGAGCGGGACATGTTAAATGTGACCATACACTGATATTGGTTCCAGGTATTTACCATGCGGTTGACCTTCTCGTCTCCGGATTCCACATGGTACTTGCCCAGCAGTTTTTTCCAGTAGTCCTGCAATGCGGCGAAAGCGGCGTCCACATCTGCCTCGCCCGCATAGCGTTCCAACATCTCATAGGCCGGTTTCTTGTTGATGACGCCGGGAGATTCCCATTTTTCGTCTTGGGGATTTTCAATATATCCCAGCACAAAGATATAGGTTTTGGACTCGCCGGGAGCCAGAGACACATTCAGCTGCTGGGAGGCGATGGGAGACCAGCCGCTGGCCATGGTGTTTTTGCATTGTCCGTTTTCCACAACCTCCGGGTTATCAGCGCCTCTGTATGCCCCCAGAAAATCATCCCGGATGGTATCAAAACCCGCCACAGGGGCATTTACGGAATAGACGGCATAATGATTGCGGCGCTCGCGGTACTCGGTCTTGTGGAATATGGTGGAACCCTCCACCTCCACCTCGCCGCAGCTAAGGAGCCGCTGGAAGTTCTTCATATCATCATCGGCGTTCCAGAGACACCATTCCACATAGGAGAAAACTTTCAACTCTTTGGTATCGCTCCCGGTATTTTTCAAGGTCAGCTTGCTGATCTCGCAGTTGTCGTTCATGGGTACAAAGGTTAGCAGCTGCGCCTGCACTGCGTTCTTGCCGCCGGTGAAACGGCTGTAGCCCATACCGTGACGGCACTCGTAGGCATCCAGCTCTGTCTTTGTGGGCTGCCAGCCGGGATTCCATACGGTATCGCCGTCTTTTATGTAGAAATACTTGCCGCCCATGTCGGTGGGCACATTGTTGTAACGGTAACGGGTGAGACGCAGTAGCTTTGCGTCTTTATAGAAAGTATAGCCGCCACAGGTGTTGGAGATCAAGCTGAAAAACTCGTTGCAGCCCAGATAATTGATCCAGGGCAGAGGGGTTTTGGGGGTGGTGATGACATATTCCTGATTGACGTCATCAAAATAACCGAATTTCATAGTGGGACACTCCTTTTTTTAAGAATTTGTAAAATGTTTTAGAAAACGATTAAGTAAAACAGATTTTACATATGAGAATTATACATAACATATTATCAAAATGCAATAGAGATTCGGAAAATATCAGAAATATTCTGCATTTAGTGTAAGCGGTTACATTGAGAAAAACCATAAAAAGTATAAAAATGATTGCAAAACTCGCTAAAATGTTTTAAACTTAACTTACACAAACGTTTAAGTATTTTAGAACAGTTTTACAAAAGTATAAGTGAAAAGTTTCACGGTCGTGGATACCCGGACCGGGATAAGGAGAGTGCAGATGGTTTCAATGAAGGATATATCCGCAGCATGCGGCGTATCGGTGGCAACGGTGAGCAAGGCGCTGAACGATCATGGCGATATCAGCAAGGAGACAAAGGAGAGGATACGCTGTATCGCCAAGGAGATGGGCTATCTGCCCAATGCCATGGCGCGCGCGCTGAAAACCCACCGCACATACAATATCGGCGTGCTGTTTGTGGACGAGGCCCAGAGCGGTCTGACCCATGACTATTTTTCGCAGGTGCTGGACAGCTTTAAGCGCACGGTGGAGGCCAAGGGCTATGATATCACATTCTTAAATAAGAGCGGCGCAGGCGGATTGAGCCGCATGTCCTACCTTGAACACTGCCATTACAGGGGATTTGACGGGGTGGTGATCGCCTGCGTGGATTTTTATGACGCGCAGGTTCTGGAGCTGGTGCGCAGCGATATCCCGGTGGTGACGGTGGACCACCTCTTTGACAACCACATCAACATAACTTCCGACAATGTGAGCGGTATGGAGCAGCTGCTGCGCTATATATATGGAAAGGGACACCGCCTGATCGCCTATATCCATGGTGCAGACTCCTCGGTTACCCAGGCCAGGCTCACTTCCTTTTACCGTACTGCGGAGCTGCTTGGCCTCGCGGTACCGGCCGAATACGTGAGAGAATCTCCCTATCGCGACACCAGGAGTGCCGGAGAGATTACGGGGCAGTTGCTGGATCTGAGGAAACCGCCCACCTGCATTTTGTATCCTGATGATTTTTCGTGTTTTGGCGGTATCACTGCCATCAAAAGCAGGGGGATGCGCATACCGGAAGATATCTCCGTGGCGGGGTACGATGGTATTCGGATCGGCAGACATATTGAGACGCCGCTGACGACCTTGCGGCAGGACACCACATCGCTGGGAGTTCTGGCAGGGGAGAAATTGATCTCCCTGATCGAACATCCCAAGACCACGCTGATCGAGCAGGTGGTTGTAAAAGGCGAAATTTATCCCGGAGGAACGGTGGGAGCCGTATAGGTATATTGCATAAACAGCGAATGTTTGTTGATTTTGTATAGCAGTTTCGCCAGTTGTTGCTATATTTCATAAAAAAATATTAAGAATCGCAAAAAAAGTGTTGCAATTATACAATTAGTAGTGTATAATAAAAAACGTAAACGATTAAGGGAGTTGCCTTAGTCCAAACGAATTTTTATTATCACACTAAATCATAAGGGAGGATTTCAGATGAAAAAGAAAGTATTAAGCGTTTTGTTGGCAGTGACCATGCTGGCAGGAACCTTAGTGGCATGCGGATCGCAACCCAGTTCTGGTACTGGCGGCTCAGGCACGGGCGGTTCTGGCACTGCTGAAGAGGGTAAAGTGCTGAACATTTACTGCTGGAACAATGAGTTCAGAGATCGTGTTGTGGCTCTGTATCCCGGCTATACCAAGACGGATGAGACCCACGGTACCATCGGCGATGTGTCCGTAGTGTGGCATGAGACCCCCAATGAGGGCAATGCGTATCAGAATAATCTGGATGAGACACTGTTGAAACAGGAAAGCGCGGCGGCGGATGACAAGATTGACATGTTCCTGGTAGAGGCTGATTACGCGTTGAAGTATGTAGACACGGATTACACCATGGCTATTACGGATCTGGGCATCACCAGCGCGGATGTTGCCAACCAGTATAAGTACACTCAGGATGTGGTAACGGATTCCAACGGCGTTCTGAAGGGCCTTTCCTGGCAGGGCTGCCCCGGCGTTCTGTTCTACAACCGTGAGGCCGCCAAGGAAGTTTTTGGCAGTGATGATCCCGCTACTGTTCAGGAGAATGTAAAGGATTGGGCAACCTTCAATGCCACCGCCCAGACCGTATCCGAAGCAGGATATAAGATGGTTGCTTCCGCTAACGATACCTATCGTACCTATTCTAACAATGTGACAAGCCCTTGGGTTGTTGACGGCAAGATCACTATTGACAGCAACATTATGAACTGGGTAAATGATTCCAAGGCTCTGGTTGATGCCGGCTATACCGGAACCCATGATCTGTGGAGCGCAGACTGGAGTGCAGGTTTCTTCCCCGAGGGCAAGGTATTTTGCTACTTCGGCCCTGCTTGGTTCGTAAATTACTCCATGTCTGCCGATAAGGAAGGCAGCATCGGTTATAACGGTGGCTGGGGCGCAACCGAAGGTCCTCAGGGCTTTTTCTGGGGCGGCACATGGATCTGCGCGGCAAACGGCACCGACAACCCGAGCCTGGTAAAGGATATCATGCTGCAGATGACCACCAATCAGGATATCATGACCAGCATCGTTACCACTTATGACGACTTTGTTAACAACAAGCCCGCTATGGAGGCTATGGCGGCTGATCCCAACTACTCCAGCAAGGTACTGGGCGGACAGAACCCTCTGGCTATGTACTGCGCAGGCGTTAACGGACTGGATCTGAGCAACCTGAGCAAGTATGATCAGGGCTGTAACGAAGAGTTCCAGAAAGCCATGAAGAACTACTTCGAGGGCAACGCAACGCTGGACGAGGCGCTGGACCTGTTCTACAAGGCAGTTGTTGAGAAATATCCCGAGCTGACCTACTAAATTAGATAGCAAATAACGGATCAAACCGTGCCTGCCTGCTTGGTCAGGTGGGTGCGGTTTTTCTTAACGACAGGGTGGGCTGCAGAGAACTCTACCTGTCGTCAGATACAGAGCCGGCAGCAGAGTTTCTCTTAAGGTAATTGTGAAATGCCTGGAGTTTCTCTTAGGTAATTGCGAAACTCCCTTTTGTGGAGCAGGGAGTGGGCAATATATACAAAATAAGGGCGACTTGCCACCGCATCGGAGCCCGTTTTTGTATATATTGACCAGTCCCGTCACTTGTTTCAAAGAGTTTCGCAATTGTCTAGAGTTTCTCTCGGTGAAAGGAACGATGCTGCGGGCTCTGTATGAATCGGATAATAGAGATGGAGGCATGACTATGAAGAGTACACGGCGAGGAAAGGTTGTAAGCTATAATAAATGGGGATACATATTTCTGATTCCCTTTGTTGTAGTATATCTGGTGTTTTCTTTTATTCCCCTGGTAAGTACGATCTACAACAGCTTTTTTGAGAATTATCGCTCGGGCTTAACCCAGATCGGCCCCAATTTTGTGGGACTGGAGAATTTTAAGACCATTCTTACCAGCGGAGAGGTTTGGATATATGCCAAGAATACCATGATCATGTGGATATTGGGATTCATACCTCAGATCGTCATCTCGCTCCTGCTGGGAGCATGGTTTTCCGACCCCAGCCTGCGTCTGAAGTGTCAGGGATTTTTTAAGACGGTGATCTATCTGCCGAACCTGATTATGGCATCCGCATTCGCCATGCTGTTCTTTGCCCTGTTTTCCGATGGGGGCCCCATCAATTCCCTGCTGATGCAGGCGGGGCTGATCAGCACACCGTTCAAGTTCCTGTCCAATGTTTGGAGTGCCAGATTCCTGGTGGCTGCCATGAACTGTCTGATGTGGTTCGGTAATACTACGATCCTGTTGATGGCCGGAATGATGGGAATCGATACTTCGCTGTTTGAGGCGGCCAGGGTGGACGGGGCCACATCCACGCAGGTCTTCTATAAGATCACGCTGCCGCTGCTGCGGCCGATCTTGATCTATGTGATGATAACCTCATTGATCGGCGGTCTGCAAATGTTTGATGTGCCCCAGATCCTGACTAAGGGTTCCGGAGATCCCATGCGTTCCACCATGACTTTGATCATGTACCTGAACAGACATCTGTTCAGCAAGAATTATGGTCTGGGAGGCGCGCTGTCAGTTATTTTGTTTGTGATAACCGGTGTCTTGAGCATGGTCGTGTTTAAAGTGTCTAACCAGAAAGAGATAAATTAGGAGGTGGGAGCATGAAAGAGGTTTCTTCAAACGGCACGAAGAAGGGAATGAATATACACGCGAGACGCGGATTAGCTTACATAGTGTTGGTTGTGATCACTATTCTTTGCCTGTTTTGGTTTTTGCTGCTCTTTATCAATACCACAAGATCGCACTCGGAACTGAATCAGGGCTTTTCCATCATTCCCAGCAAATATCTGTTTTCCAATATCCAGAAACTGGTTAAAATGGGAGAACGTTTGCCGATATTGCGAGGTTTGCTGAACAGTTTGATCGTGGCGGGGTTAAGCGCGGTACTCAGCACTTATTTTTCTGTAATGACAGCATACGCGATTCATGCGTATGATTTTAAACTTAAAAAATTCATGTTCACTTTTATCCTTATGATCATGATGATCCCCACGCAGGTGACGGCGCTTGGATTTTTACAGTTGGTTTCCAATATGAAACTGGAGGATTCGTTTATTCCTTTGATCGTGCCGACTATCGCGGCACCGGTCACGTTCTTTTATATGAAACAGTATATGGAGAGTTCATTGCCGTTATCATTGATCGAAGCAGCCCGTATCGATGGTTCGGGTGAGTTTAGGACTTTCAATTCCATCGTAATGCCGTTGATGAAACCCGCCATTGCGGTGCAGGCAATCTTTACTTTTGTTTCCAGCTGGAACAATTATTTCACCCCTGCTCTTATCCTGCATGAGCCCAAGATGAGAACGGTTCCCATCTTGATCGCTCAGTTGCGAAGCATGGACTGGTCCAATCTGGATACCGGTGTAGTGTACGCCATGATCGGATTATCCATTTTCCCGGTTATCATCGTTTATCTGTTCCTGTCCAAGCATATTGTGCAGGGCGTTGCCATGGGAAGTGTGAAGGGCTGATATCATAACTGGAGTCCTATTCTTAGACTGCCACCTCATTCGGGGTGGCAGTTTCCGCAGAGCATTTTATAAAAAATTTATAAAGGCTTAATTCCTGATATATTTACGGTGTAGAGGCGGCATGCTATAATTGTTGCAATAAGCTTGCTGATAACATGTGCCGAATGGTAGGAAGTATAATGCAATGATGCAGATAGGATAACATCCATTATGAACAAACAGGAATTTGTGGACCGGCTGAGAGTCTCGCTGAGCGGAAAGATACCGCCGGGACAGGTGGAAGAAAATGCCCGTTATTATGAGGACTATATTAACACCCAGATACGGCTTGGGGAGACAGAGGAAAGTGTGCTGGACGGATTGGGTGATCCCAGATTGATTGCCAGATCTATCGTTGCGGCTGAAAATGTCAGGACCGAAGGCGGCTCGGAACAGGAGTATGCCCACAGGGAGGAGCGTGAGGAGCACCCGGGGAGAAACCGGCACTTTTTACACGTAGCCAATCTGCCTGCCTGGGTGTTACCTGTGCTGGCAGGCGGTTTTCTTCTTCTGTTGCTGGTAGCTCTGGGGCTGATATTCCGCCTCGTGCTCCATATGCTGGCCTGGCTTTGGCCATTGATCGCCATTGGGATGATCGTGATTTTTTTTATAAAATTATTTCGTGATTGGTTGCATTAAATGAATGCATATTTTAAAATAACGGGGACATACTACTCCTGTAACCAAAAACCAACAGGAGGAATGAATTATGTCCAACAACAATCAGAACAACCAGAACAGCAATTCCAACAATTGCCAGAACAGCTATCAGGATAGCCAGAACAGCTACCAGGACAGCCAGAACAACAATAATAAGAAGAACAACCAGAATAACCAGAACAAGCAGAACAACCAGAAGAACAACAGTTTCTAAGGCTGCCGCGGATTTTCTGGAAAATAGGGGTGTCGCTTTTGCGGCATCCCTATTTACATATAGGTGCGTATTGTGGTAACATTAGTTAAGTGTAAAGCACACAGGATAAGAAACTTTCCGGGACGGTCAGATCCCAGATAATGAGGTAAGTATGAGACGTTATGAATTGATAGCTCCCTGCCATTTTGGTATGGAGGCTGTATTAAAAAAAGAGATCACCGATCTGGGATATGATGTGAGCGAGACTGCGGACGGACGGATTACCTTTTTAGGAGATGAGGAGGCGCTCTGCCGGGCCAATGTGTTTCTGCGCACGGCGGAGAGAGTGCTGATCAAGGTGGGGCGCTTTAGAGCGGAGACTTTTGAAGAACTTTTTCAGGGCACGAAAGCGCTGCCCTGGGAGGAATATATTCCCCGTGACGGAAAATTCTGGGTGGCCAAGGCGGCCAGCGTCAAAAGTAAATTGTTCAGTCCTTCGGATATTCAAAGCATTATGAAAAAGGCCATGGTGGAACGAATGAGAGAGCATTATGGCCTGGAGCGTTTCCCGGAGAGCGGGGAAGCCTTTCCTGTGCGGGTATTTCTGATGAAGGACGAGGTGACGGTGGGACTGGATACCACCGGCGAATCCCTGCACAAAAGGGGGTATAGGAAACTTACGGCCAAGGCTCCCATCGCGGAGAATCTGGCGGCGGCGATGATCCTGCTGACGCCCTGGCACGGGGACCGGATATTGGTGGACCCTTTTTGCGGCAGCGGGACCATACCCATCGAAGCGGCTATGATGGCGGCCAATATGGCACCGGGCATGAAGAGAGGGTTCACTGCCCGGAACTGGCCTCATGTGGTGGGGGAAAAGGTGTGGCAGGATACCTTTGAGGAGGCCCGGGAATTGGTGGACCTGTCTGTGGAGACGGATATCCAGGGATACGACATGGACGATGCCATGGTATCCATTGCCAGAGAGAACGCCAAACTGGCGGGTGTGGAAAAACTTATCCATTTTCAAAGGCGGGATGTGGCGCAGCTCTCCCATCCGAAAAAATACGGGTTTGTCATCACCAATCCGCCCTATGGGGAGCGTCTGGAGGAAAAGGAGGCTCTGCCCGGTCTGTATCGGACGATAGGCGAGCGGTTTCGGAATCTTGACGACTGGAGCCTGTATCTGATCACCTCCTATGAACAGGCGGAGCGGGATATTGGTCGCAAAGCAGATAAAAACAGAAAAATCTACAACGGTATGATGAAGACATATTACTATCAGTTTATGGGACCTAAACCGCCCAGACGGGGAGGCGGTCATGAAAGGTAAAACGGACTGGAGAGGCTATAAGACACTGACTTTGTGGACTTTGCTCTGCGGTGGCTGTATGGCGGCTATGATGTGGTGGGCCGCCGGAAAGAGTATAGTCATCGCCGATACGGCTCCCGGGGACCGGGAGGGGTATGTCGCCCAGGAGGACGAGGGAGTGGAGCGCTATCGGCTGACACTGGCAGAGGAAGAGGGAAAGCCCGGACATTTCACGATCCCTGTGGCACCTGCCGTCCATGCGGAACAGATCAGTATAGAAAACCGTTATACCGAGCGTCAGCTCTGGGTCTATATTCAGGGGGCCCAGGCGGCGGATTACAGGGATTATGTGATTACCGGGGACGTCTCGCCTGTGGTGGGCGGCTGGGCCCAGCAACAGGAGGATATGACGATCCTGAAATTACAGATGAATGCCATACAGGAATACAGCAGCGTGATGGAGGAGAACCGGCTCTATGTGGAATATATGTCGCCGGAGGAATGCTTTGAGCGGATCGTGGTCATCGATCCCCGCTGTGGTGGGGAGGACGCCGGCGTGAAGGCAAGCGGTTTACAGGAAAAGGAGATCACGCTGCAGATCGCCAGAGCGGTGAGGCAGCGGCTTGACGGCTCTGACATCAAGGTCTATTTGACGCGCCAGGAGGACGTGGATGTGGCATCGGAAGATCGTACCCTGCTGGCGAGGGAAGTAGGCGCGGACCTGTATGTGGCTGTCAGTCTGAATGGAGATGCCCAGGACCGGGAGCAGTTCGGTACGGAAGTCTGGTATAACGGAGACTATTTTCTTCCCGGATTCGGCAATCTGCAGCTTGCCGACCTGCTGGAACGGCAAGTAACGGTGGCGGTGTCAGGGCGGGCTAACGGACTGATGCTGAGTGACGATGCTGTTTTGCAGCGGCTGACTATACCGGGGGCGCTTGTAAAGGTGGGCTATCTGACCCATGAGCGGGAGGGAAAAATGCTGGGACAGCAGGGGTATGTAGATAATGTAGCGGCGGGGATCACAGAGGCTTTGCGTCAGGCATTCGCAGAGCTGGAAAGCGAAGAATCCTGAGAACGGTTTCTGCGAATATACGGGAGAGGTGACGGATATATGATAAAAAAGATCGTTTTTGCTACCGGCAACGCCGGAAAGATTAAGGAGATACAGGCGATTCTGGCGGATATGGGTCTGGAGGTAATATCCATGAAGGAGGCGGGAGTCTCAGCGGATATCGAGGAAAGCGGCGCAACCTACGAAGAGAACGCGCTGATCAAATCCAGAGCTGTGGCTGCTTGTCTTGAGAAAATGGGACAACGGCAGGATACTGTGGTGATGGCGGATGATTCCGGGCTGGAGATCGATCATTTAAACGGAGAGCCGGGAGTATATTCTGCCCGTTATATGGGGGAGGACACTTCCTATCATATAAAAAACGCCAATCTTATCAGTCGTCTGGAGGGTGTGGAGGATGCCCGGCGGACGGCGCGGTTTGTATGCGCCATTGCGGCGGTGCTGCCGGACGGAAGAGAACTTACCAGCCGGGGCGTCATAGAGGGGCGTATCGGCTATGAGGAAAAGGGAACTAACGGATTTGGATATGATCCGATCTTCCATGTCCCTATGTTTGGCCGAACTACGGCAGAATTGAGCGAGGAGGAAAAAAACCGGGTCAGTCACCGCGGAAACGCGCTGCGGGAAATGAAACGGCAGCTGCAGCGTATTATGGTGTAAGATGAGCGGGAGGAACATGTTCCATGGAACAACGGAAGAAAATATTGATCGTCAGTGACACGCATCGAAAAAATGATAATTACTTTGCGCTGCTGGAGCGGTTGGGACCACTGGACATGGTGATACACTGCGGAGATACGGAGGGGAGCGAGTACGCCATCAGCCAGGCGGCAGACTGTCCGGTGCAGATCGTGTCGGGCAACAATGATTTTTTCTCGGAGCTGCCAAGAGAGCTGGAATTTGAGATCGGCCGCTACCGGGTATGGGTGACCCACGGCCACACCTATTATGTATCCATGGGCAACGAAAGGATCAAACAGGAGGCCAGGGAGAGGGGAGTGGATATCGTCATGTACGGCCACTCCCACAGGCCCTGTCTGGATGTGGAGAAGGATATGATCGCCTTGAATCCGGGCAGTATTTCCTACCCCCGCCAGGACGGCCACAGGCCGTCTTATATCATCATGGAGCTGGACCAGGCGGGAAAGGCCGGGTTTCGGATTGAATATATGTGATGTGTGAGACGGCAAGGGAGCGGCGGTATGTTTGAGCGGTGGCTGAAAAGGACTAAGAGTATCCCCGGTGAAAAGGGGATAAAAAAGGGAAAAAATCCGGAGATTCAAGTCATAACCCGATGGGAGGGAACTGCCGCGGGAGGTTCATATGTTTCGGGCGGGCAGATGCGGGATTTTATGCCTTTTTCCCCGCGCTGCGCCGACAGAAGGGTGTTTTATACTCCGGGAGCGCTGGTTTCGGTGAAAAACGGCAGGGGTCAACTCTATGAGAGATTCTCGGAGGAGATGGGGGATGTCTCTTACTGTACCTTGCTGTTTGGGGATAAACCGCTGTTTCAGCTCCAGGGGAACGAGTACTATTGTCCCACCTGTGAAAAGATTGTCAGGAGCGGCTATGGGATGGAGCGGCCTGGGGAGTTTCGGGAGGAGCGGATGAACGGCGAGAATGTGCCCTTTGAGGAGGCTCTGGAGAGGATAAAGCCGCTGCTGGGACTGCTGGAGGACAACTGTTATGTGATCTTGGATACACAGCTGTATCCCACCGACGGAAACGGACATCTGTTCTGGGATGTGCCAGTCAGTGAGGGCGGCGTGCCGGGTTCCTGTCTGTTTTACCGGGGAGACGGGGAATGGGGTAACCTCAGACCGCATTTTACGGTGGCCACCCAATCCGGCGCTAAACTGTGCGAAAACCGTGTGGAATACTATCGTCAGCATCCAAATTGCCGGGCTGTGGCCTATTATATGGACGGATATATGACGGCGCTGCTGGACGGACATCACAAGGCATTGGCGGCGGCGCTGGAGGGCAGAAAGGTGAACGCGTTGGTGATCGTCCCCTGTTATCCCATGCGGATACATAAGAACGGTATAAGGGAGGAAGAGGAGTACTTAAGGGCGGGCGACATGTGTTTTTCCTGTGTACAGTACGGATTGAAGGCACCAGATATATGCAGGGACAGGATACCGGCGGAGAAAATGCAGGCCGTTCAAGCGCTGTTTGCGGCGAAGGAATCACATTTTCCCTATGACGGAAAGGAGCTGGCCGCCGCTTATCCCGATGCCAGAGGGATCTCGGATCTGGAAACCTATACGGACAAATACGGGGAGATCACGTCAACGCGGCTGGACCGGATCGTAGCGCAGGAACAGGTTTGCTGCGATCCCTATGAGATACGGGCACTGATGGCAGCTCTGGGCGCGCTGCGGCATGAAAGGCTGTTTGAAGTGGCGGATTATTTTGTGAAGAAATGTACTTATCTGAACCTGCATTACTATCACGATACGGATACGTTCCGGATCATCGCGCAGCAGCTTATGAAATTGCAGCACAGTGATGAGACGGTACAGTACATGGTGGAACTCATGGTAGAGTATGAGGACGAATATCCCTCTGTGGGAGAAGAGATCAAGGAGTGGCTATAGTTTGGTTGTTTGGTAGAAGGCGTATGGTCTTTTTGTGCATGGTCCGGGAAAACAGAGTCTGTGGCGCTTAAAGGGCCCGGGTATCTGCCGATAAAGGTATCAGAGCGCAATATACTACCGGGCAAAGGGAGACTGTGAATATGAACGCAAAGGATATGAAACAGCTGTTAAGCTCCATGGAAAGCAATATAAAATTACAGGGCCGGGCCAGGGCGGAGAAAAGGGCCAGAGAGGCAGAGCGGGAGCAGAAGGAATTTAGGGAAAAGCTTATGTGTGCCGCCGCCAGCCAGGCTGAGCTGGAGAGCATGGCAAAAAAGATAAAGGGCACGGATGCTGCCATGCAGCGGGATCAGTTGACCGGGTTGATGGATGGGTTTTAGAGGGGTTAGAAACATTTATTGATTGACACTTTACCCAAACCATTATATAATGGCATTGTTCATCGGGGTGTGGCTCAGCTTGGCTAGAGCGCCTGGTTTGGGACCAGGAGGTCGCAGGTTCGAATCCTGTCACCCCGACTTTTCATAGCTACGAGCCGGGCGGGTCCGGCAACGGGAACGGCTGTGGGGAGCTTGCTCACCAACAGCCGTTCCCGTTGTTGGACACATGCGGCGACAGCCGCAAAGCGAGGAAAGCCGCAGGCTTTTCGAGCGTGCCCGGAGTAGTATTTCCGTTGCGACAGGAGGGAAGCAATGACACATAAGGGAACTGTATCTCTGGAGACACCACGTCTCATATTACGGCGATTTCAAAAAGAAGACCTAGAACAGATTTATTATAATTGCTGGAATGATAAAGAAGTCTGGAAATGGACGAATTATGCGCCTATGAACTGTATTGCGGATGTGATGACAAATGCGAATATGTTCACGAACAACTGGCTGAACGCCTATGAAAAGAGTGACCGTTATAGTTGGGCGATTCAGTTGAAGGAGACCGGTGAAGTGATTGGGCGATATTTTGGGATGCACCCGGAAGATGAGCTGCGCCAGGTGGAACTGGCATGTGAAATCGGGCAGAGATGGTGGAATCAGGGCCTTATGACGGAAGCCACCAAAAGGGTCATCGAATTTTTCTTCCAGGAAGTCGGAATGAATCGAATCTATGCATGGCACGCAAGCGAAAACCCGGCTTCCGGGAAAATGCAGGAAAAGGCCGGCATGAAGTGGGAAGGTACATTGCGTCAGGGATGTAAATGTAATAATGGAATCTTTGACAAGGTAATGTATGCAATACTTGCGGAGGATTTTTTCAGGGAAAAATATGAAAGGTAAAAGAGAGGATGGATATAAGATTCGCTTTTAAAAACGAAATAACACAGGCACAGCAAAAATGCTGTGTCTTGCGTATTTAGACAGAGAGGCCTATTACTTTGATTCATTAGGAGCTGAAAGAGTCATAGATAATGTTATGATTTTAGGATTATGCGATATGGAATAAGCTAAAAAATTTTGAGTACAAAACATAAATTTGGATATGGAAAAGTAGAAGGATGCTGGTAACTTTTTAAAGCATGGTTGAAAATATATGCCGGAGAGACCGAAATGATATTTGATAACTTTGATTATATAAAAACGCAACCACTTAGCGGAGACATTCGCACAGATGTAAAAAACATACTTTTGATTAACGGAAAAAGTAATACATATATTCATGTGGCAAATGTGGCAGATAGAAATGCGCTTATCTCCAAAACATATGATTTAGACCATGATAAATGTGTTATCGCAGGGCTTTTGCATGATATAAGCGCAGTAATCAGGCCGGAGGATATGCTTAAATACGCATATGAAAATCGTTTGGAGGTTTGTGAGGCTGAGAGAAAATATCCTTTTTTGCTCCATCAGCGCCTATCTAAAATATGTGCGGTTGAATATTTCAATATATCAGACGAAGAGATATTATTGGCTATAGAATGTCATACAACATTAAAAAAATGTCCTACAAAATATGAAATGTCGCTGTTTATTGCAGACAAGCTTGCGTGGGACAAAAGAGGCATACCGCCCTTTTATGAAGAAGTCAATGCTGCACTTGATATATCGCTGGAAACAGCATGTTACAAATATATGGAATACATGGTTGAAAACGATATGATCTTATGCCCTCATGACAACTGGATAGAGGCATATGAACAATTAAAAAATATGAGAGAAATGGCATGAAAGCTATTCTGTTAGACATGTATGGCGTGATAGTGAAACAGACGGGAGATGATTTTGTTCCATATGTTCAGCAGACTTTTCCTGAACTTGATCCAGGTGAAATGATCAAACCATGGAATAAAGCCAATATGGGAGAATGGTCTTCTTTGGAGATATGGGCGATGGTGGGCTTCCAGGGCGATTTAGAAAAAATCGAAAGGAATTATTTGGATACCATAGAACTGAACGATGGCTTTCTGGATTTCATGAAAGCCGTTAGAAATAAGTATAAGTTAGCCATCATATCTAATGATTCCAGTAGGTGGAGTAAGTATCTGCGCGAGAAAGGTGATTCTTGTCTTTCCAATGGAGGAGCAGGAGCCGGAAAAGACGGATATTGAGCTGGCAGTGCAGTCGTTGATTGGAGCGATTCCTGCCACAGATATGTCGTTGGAGGAGATGCGGGAAGAAAGGCGGCTCAAATATACAGAAAAAAAGGGGAAAGGGACGGCTGAAAACACACCGAAACGAAAAATAAGGGACAGCATGTTCACCAACCTGTTTCCCACCCAGCTGCCTGGGCTAGCATATTATATTGTCATGGTGCGAATCTTGGCCCCCGCTCCTGGAGCAGTTCCGTGACGGGAATCTCCGCAACGGGCTTCCTTATGAAAGCAAATTGGTGATATGGATTGTCAAGTCTTCATAAATGCAGGAGGAAATGGTATCATCAAAATCGTATTGGTTCGATTTTTCTTCTTTTTCCAAGTCGAATACTGTCACTGCCTTTTTTAAGGGATTCACAATCCAATATTCACGTACACCTGCAGACCGGTATTTAAAAAGCTTAACTCCATAGTCAATTCGGCTTGTGCTTGGGGAAACGATTTCAATTACCCAGTCTGGCGCACCGTTACATCCTTTGTCATTCAGCTTGCCTTTGTCACATATCACGGAGATGTCGGGTTCCACATAGTTCAAATCATCTTCATTCAAAAATACCGCAAATGGGGCAGGATAGACTTCACAGGTGCCATGCTTTGCATCAATGTAGTTTCCAATAACCTTGGTAAATTGCGAAATAAGTTTCTGATGAATTCTTATTGGCGGAGCCATCATATACATTTGTCCATCGATCAGTTCTGCCCTCTGACCATCTGGCAAAGCATAGATGTCATCTATTGTATAAATTCTTTTATGTGCTAAGGCCATGGTAATCCCTCGCTTTCCTTAGATTTTTATTAAAACCCCAAAGCTGTTAAATCAGTCGCCTACTTTTCCCAGAACAATTCCAATAGTATTTATCTTTCTCTCATTAGGGATTATGTCCGGATTCCGCTCCTTACTTTCGTTGCGGGAAATAAGCTTGTCCTTCCCGGCCTCTTTTATAAAGCATTCCGAACCCCGGATAAAGATGCCGATCTTTCCGACAGGAACATCCTGTGTCTTTTCTACCGGCACTTTATCCCCGTCAAAATAGGTATCCTCCACGCTACGACCGTTCACTCCGATCACAAAATCAACTCTGCGGGATAGAGTTGTATCCGGGACGGCAATCACATCCGTGGGGATGTCGGAAAAAGATATGGAATATCACTATTAATAGATAATAGTGTTCGTTTGTTTAAAGAAAATCTAGCCATTAGAAACTTTTCCAAGAAATTAATATAGTGTTCCTCCTTTCAATAGAGAGCATACCATAACGAGTAATTAAAAGCAAGTAAGCAAGTGAGAAATTACCATAGAGAGCAAAAAATATTGACAAATAACTCGCAGGAGTGTACATTAGTGCAAAAGTTACTGTAAGAGTAAAAAGAGATTAAAACCTTGCAGGCAGGGCTTTGACATAATGATGACATTGTTTGATGATGAATATTACAAGGCTTTTGAGAATGACATTAAACAGGACTCAGCTAAAGAGGTAGCTAGGAATAAGGCTGTCTTTATGATACAAAAAGGGAAAATTGCCATAGACGAGATTGCCGAGTATTTTCCGGAGCTGTCGGAGGAAGACCGAAAGGAAATGGACAGTTTTCTTTTGGAGGAAGAGGATGTCAAATTGAAATTAGACGAGTTTACGAACAGGCATTAGACATTGCACTGGGAGGAAGTAATGATGAATGCTCAATTATTAGGATTTTTCAGCGGGTTTCCAACCCATCATTTTCCGGCTGGCATTATCAAACGGCTCAGGGAAGAACTGACTGTTCGTGATAGTCTGGTTTTTGTAAGTGCATGGCCTTCCGATCATGAAAGGAACGACAGCGACTCGGCTGGAATGTATGCCATGTTTGAGGAATGCGATATGCCCTTCAAGCGATACGGCGTGATTGATAACAGGACGGCTGCCGTTGATGCCAGGCGGCTTATCCGGGAGGCATCCTGCATATTTCTGATGGGCGGCCATGCGGTTCGGCAGTTTCAGTTAATTCGTGATAAAGGCATCTTGGATGAAATCCGCAAAAGTACCGCTGTTATTTTGGGAGTGAGCGCAGGTTCGAGCAATATGGCAAAACGAGCCCTGGACATATGGGAATCCCATGTACCATATGAAGGGCTGGGATTGGCCGATATTACGATAAAAGCACATATTACGCAGGAAAATCAAGAATTGCTGCAAACTTTATCGCGGATTTCCATGGAACAAAATCTGCCTATCTGCGCTATGGAGGATGAAAGTGCTATCTTTGTTAAGGAAAATAAAGTTACATGTGTAGGGCGGATTCTTTTGATAAGCAATGGGAATGTAGGGCGTGAGGCCATCTCCGGTCAGCTCGACGCTTTTGTAGACGGCAGTTCTGTATAGGGCAGAGAGGCCTGCATTTCGGGAGGGAATACGCAACAACGACGGCGGGGGAGAGATTCAACCGGATAAACGAATACGAGCGGGCGATAAAGCGTTTTTGGAATGCTTTTCACACGGCAGTTTCGCTCAGATACCTTGACGCAGTGTATTCTCGTGCTTTTCTATATACAAAGCTGGGAAGAAAGGCCGAGGCGATTGCAGCATGGCAGCCTATCATAGATACGCTGGCGTCAGACCATAACGATCATGACAGCGATACTGTGGAATGGGCGCAGAGGGAAATCCGTAAATTGCAGGAGGCAGATTGATCTGGGCTGACAATAATTGCTGACTTGAAATTTTAAGGGAAACATATTGTTAATAGGTGAAACCTTTTGTATAATTTAGAAAAGACCTGTGAAAAAGAATTGTTGTTGAAGGTTGTCTATAAGTGGCGGAGACTATGGTGCAGAAAGGATGTTACTATATGACATTAAACAGGAAATGAGGAAAAGCTTATGGAATATAAAGCGGTCGTCTTTGATCTGTTTGAAACCCTAATCACTGAATGGGGGCACAAAAAGTATACCAAGAACGAAAGGTGTTCCGACATGGGTATTGAAAGAGAGATATTTGACAAGTTTTGGGATGAAAAGGAAAAAGACGGTGGAAGTAATGAGCTAGAAGGCGCTCAAATGGCCGGAATGAAAGCGATACAGATTAAATGGTATACTAATCAACATCCAAATAAGCGTGATGGTATGGCTGGTTTCTTGACAGCGGAGGAGCCGTTTGATATATTAAAGATGGTTGAATGATAATGGATGTGCTCAAGAGGCCAACGTAGAGAGGAGCAGCGGCATAAAGAGATAAAATATATCGGAAGATATATTGATAAAATCATATTTTTATGGGAGGAAGTTCTTATGAGCGAAAAATCAGCAGCATGGTTGGAAGAGGAAATGAAGGAGTTTTCAGGTATACTTCAAACATTCAAAAAGAAACAAAAAAACAAAGCGCCTTTGTGGATGGCTGTTTGCCTGATCGGTATGGTTGCCCTTGGGTTTGCGGTGGGATATGACATTGCATATATTATGCGGGTCCACTTTCCGATAGGTTGCGGCATTGCGCTTTTAGCGGGGCTCTGCTTTTGGCTGCCCTCAAAGATATCCAATATAAAGGGAGTGAGGAAGGCATATGAGAAGGCCATGGAGGATTTTTTTCAGTCCCAGGAAGAGCAGGATCTGTTTGTCAGACAGATGGAATCCGGCAATTACGACAAAGTGCATTTTTACAATGTCAACACGGAGACTTATCCTGCACGCTTTATTGCCGGCCCTGACTATTGGATGTATTTTAACGGAGTATGCCGTTTTGTTCGGACAGAAGATATCCAGAGCATCCACAGAAAGAATGAGACCACAAGGGTGAATGTAGGCGGAAACCGCAAAAGAATTACCGTAGGTGTTTCCCTTGTTATTACATACAAACAGAATTCCGTTTCCGCGAATAAAAATAGAGATACCGACGAGTCGCTGTTCTTCCAAAAGGGCGAACAATGTCAGGAAGTACTTGAGTTGATCAAGAGGCAGTGTCCCCAATATCAAAGTTGGATTGGCTGATGAGGAGAAAGAAACAGAGCTGTATGACAGACAGAATCAAACAGATACTGGATAATATTTATAAGTATAACAAGGGCAGTCTGGCCGAGGTCAACTTTGGACTGACGGATGAAATCGTCTATGACGCCCTGATTGTTGCACCCTCCTATAGTCCGTATATAATACTGAAGGATGACAGTTATAAAGTCACGGAGCTGGGAGGGCGGAGCTACTCTCAAGGGTTTCTGGTGGAGAAGGATGAACTTAAACTCGCTTGGATCAAAACTGCTGCCGGAGGCTGCAATATGTTGGACTATTTGCTCATATGCGGAGAACTGCGTTTTAATAAATTGATTTTTATAGGTGCTGTAGGAGCATTGAGGCAGGAGTTCGATATAGGCGATATCTGCACCCCCAGCTATTCTGTGGCGGGAACCATGGCCAATACCTATCTGAGAGAGAGCCTGCGGGACTATGTGCCCTTTGAGCAGATATACCCGGACAGAGAGCATGTGGAGCATGTGGTGAAAATGGCGGCGGAGAGTGGTTATCGCATTAGGGAGGCCAGTGTTTTTTGTACGGATTCTATCGTGATGGAATATACGCACCTTGATGAGATCAGGGCGTTTGGCACGGATCTTATCGAAATGGAAACCTCCACTTTTTACGCCATCGCGAAATTGATGGATATTCCCGCCATCGCTCTGCTGGTGGTCTCGGACAATTCGGCGACGGGCGTTCCGCTGGTGGGAAGAAGCGGCGAGATACAGGAGAGATATGAGCGGGCCCGGTGCGTGATTCTGCCGGAATTGATCTGTCGGATCTCCAGAATGTGAATATCCGGACGGGGTGAAACCATAGATTTAGGAGTGAATTCATGAGAGATACTTATTTGGTCAGCGAGTGGGCTTTGATACGCCGTAATGAGTTGACAGACATTCCCGGCGAGCTGGAGATTCATCCCGATTTTCTGCATACCCTTTCCCACGCAGAGTTTGAAAGCGGGTTTAAAGAAATCTGGAAGATGTTTTATCAGATATACTCCGATATGGCACAGTCGCCCCAAAAATTTGGGCTGCCGCTGTATAAAGCGGGCGAGTATGATTATTTTTCTAACCAGGCCAGAGAGACGCGAACGGCCCCGTGGCATATGTTCTATTTTCTGTACTGCCTATTTGCCAGCGGCAGATGTAAGGGAGATCTGTTTGTTGCGGACACGGCGGAAGTCAGAGACATGAACAAGTCCAAGAAGACAAATTGCCTGTTGGAGGCATTGGCCGATTATGGCTTTGTGTTTAGCGGAATAAAAAAGTACAGTCTGTCTTCCGCAGACAGTCTGGTAATTGAGTACCCCGATAACCGCAATGTGACGGAAGTCCTCTCTGCGGTTGCGAAAAAGGTAAAGAATACGCAGATGAAGGGCGTTAAGAACTATTTATCCAATATGACGGCTTTCAGCAATGGGTTTATCGGATGGAATTATAAAGTGCTGGCGGAAGACCTGTATACGTGCAGTCTGGCAGAGGGTTGCGATTATGTGGCTGACAAGATGCATAATGATAAAGATCGGGAAGTCGTATCTGCGCTGGATGAAATGCTGACAAAGCAGGGGTATATAAGAAAAAGGGGTGACGCCAATGAAGGTCCCTCCGTCCGCTACCATAAAGGATCGGGGGCCTATGATTATGCGCTGGTATCCGACAGGGGAGAGCTTTTTCTGGAATTGAGAGTCCGAAACGCGGAAAGATGTTTGGCATATGTAAGCCAGTGCCCCGAAGGGATAGTTGAATCCTTTCGTATCAGTGACAGCGGATGTCAAAACCGGATCAACGGAACCTGTAAATATGGGGTGAAATACATCTTTGAAAATGAAGAAAAGTGGCACTGCGGATGTTGCGGTGCGCCGTTTAAAGTTCATCCGGTAACGGAGCATATTCCTCATTATCTGCAATTGATGGAGTTGGGAAGGAGCAGATGAGCACGGTGACATATCGGCTTATCTGGCGGCCTGTGAGGATGTTGAAAGCTGGATTGTGATCGATGATTTCAATCAAGCTGTTGCTTAAGGTAAATTGGGGGGTGAAACGTCCACAGGCGTCACCCCATTATAAAAAATCAGAAAAAAATATAAAAACTGTTGACAAACTTCTCTATCTACGATACAATGTTTTTCGTCAGTGCGGTTGAAACGCCGGATTATGTGTCCGTAGCTCAGCTGGATAGAGCAACGGCCTTCTAAGCCGTGGGTCGGGGGTTCGAATCCCTTCGGGCACAGGAATGAATCTGCCGATGGGAGATTCATATTACAGGTTATTATATATGGTGGGTATAGCGCAGTTGGTTAGCGCGCCAGATTGTGGCTCTGGAGGCCAAGGGTTCGAATCCCTTTATCCACCCTTTATTCCTAAGCTGTCAGAGTGATACGCTTGTATAGGGCTATCGCCAAGCGGTAAGGCACAGCACTTTGACTGCTGCAGTCGCTGGTTCGAATCCAGCTAGCCCTGTTTTTCCATTTATGGGATATTAGCTCAGTCGGTAGAGCACCTGACTTTTAATCAGGTTGTCGGGGGTTCGAATCCCCCATATCTCATTAAAGGCCGTA
>CAJTMX010000026.1 GCA_910577235.1 uncultured Acetatifactor sp.
ACACGCGGGGAAGCCAGCGCAGCATGGGGGTAAATTACCAGAAACTCGGAAAAGAACTGATGTCAACCGATGAATTGGCGGTGATGGACGGCGGCAAGTGCATCTTGCAGGTGCAGGGCGTAAGGCCGTTTTTCAGCGACAAATTTGACATTACCAAACATCCGCAATATAAATACCTGCTGGATTCCAGCAAGAAGAACGCTTTTGATATTGCAAAATATCTGAGCCGGAGATTGACCGTCCGACCGGACGACGTTTTTGAAAGCTGTGAACTCGAAGCGCCGCCCGCGTCTGATGCACCCGCCGATTGACTTTTCAACCGGCGGGCTTTTTTTGTCCCTATCCAACCAATCACAACAAATTTAAGGAGGAAAATGTATGGAATTTTTTACGAGCGCAATCGACACTTTGAAGGTACTGGTTATCGCGCTGGGCGCTGGCCTTGGCGTGTGGGGCGTTATCAACCTGCTGGAAGGTTACGGCAACGACAACCCTGGCGCGAAATCGCAGGGCATGAAGCAGCTTATGGCCGGCGGCGGTGTTGCCCTGATTGGGATGCAGCTTATTCCTCTGCTGGCAAACCTGTTCGGTTAAGGCAGGGATAGCCTATGCTGAACATCCTCGACATAATCAAAGACTGGATCAAGGAAATCCTGCGGGAGTGCATCATGGGCAACCTGGACGGGATGTTTGACCAGATTAACAATGAAGTCGGGGAGGTTGCGGCGAATGTGGGGACGACCCCGGCGGCATGGAACGCCGGGGTCTTTTCCATGATCCGCAATCTGAGCGATACAGTCGTGGTGCCGGTTGCGGGGATCATCCTGACCTTTGTCCTGTGCTACGAACTGATTTCGATGCTGATGGAAAAGAACAACTTCCACGACTTTGAAACCTTTGCACTGTATAAGTGGATTCTGAAAGTGTTTGTGGCTGTGTATCTGGTCACGCACACCTTTGACATTACAATGGCGATTTTTGAACTGGCGCAAACGGTAGTACAGCAAAGCGCCGGTGTGATTACCGGCACGACCAGCATAGATTTTGCGGCTGCGCTGGGCGATGTTGCCGCCCAACTGGAAACGATGGAGATTGGGGAGCTTTTCGGCCTGCTGGTGGAAACCATGCTGTTAAAAATCACCATGCCGGTGCTGTCGTTCTGCGTCATGCTGGTGCTGATCGGGCGCATGATAGAAATTTACATCTATTGCTCGGTGGGCGCAATCCCCTTTGCAACGATGGCAAACCGGGATTGGGGGCAGATGGGCAACAACTATCTGCGCGGTCTTGTGGCGCTTGGGCTGCAAGGCTTTTTCATTATGATCTGCGTTGCGATTTACGCCGTACTGGTGGGACAGATTGGGAGCGCTGACAACATCCACATCGCTATCTGGCAGTGCGCGGGCTATACTGTGCTTTTGTGCTTCTCCCTGTTCAAAACCGGAGCGGTCAGTAAATCAATTTTTAACGCGCATTGAGGAGGTGGGAACGGATTGAAAGAATACAGCATCATCCTTGCCGACCCTCCGTGGGCCTACAAGGTATGGGCAAAAAAAGGCATGGGACGCACGGCAGAAAACCACTACCCCACCATGCACATCAAAGACATTCAGACTTTGCCAGTGGGCAGGCTGGCGGCAAAAGACTGTGCGCTGTTTTTATGGGTCACAATGCCTACGCTGCTGGAAGCCTTTTCTGTCATTAAGGCGTGGGGCTTCACTTATAAAACCGTGGCGTTTGTATGGGTGAAGCAGAACCGGAAATCCCCCTCCCTCTTTTGGGGGCTGGGACACTGGACACGCGCCAATGCGGAATTGTGCCTGCTGGCAACAAGGGGAAGCCCGAAACGCCAGTCCGCCGCCGTCCATCAGGTGATTGTATCGCCGGTGGAGCAGCACAGCAAAAAGCCGGATATGATTCGGGAGCGGATTGTTTCCCTGATGGGCGATCTGCCCCGTGTGGAACTGTTTGCCCGCCAGAGAGTCCCCGGCTGGGACGCATGGGGAAACGAGGTGGAACCAAGCCCCGGACTGGCGGAGGAATTAACCCATGAAAATTTACCGTAAAGGAGGGAGCGAATTTATATGGACACTGAAAAACTGCGGCGGCAGTTAATCGACCGTATCACGGAAAATTACAACGAATACCGCGCCAATCTGCTGTTAAAAGACCGGCAGGAACTGATTGACGGCGCAGGCAGGATTGCCGACACCGCCCTTGTATTCCAGCACATGGCCGACCGAAGCTATAAAGACGGCGAACTGGAATACCTTTTGAAATTCCAGAACCCTTTGGAGGTTGTCACCGAGCATTGGGCGGACTATGAGCTGATGCCGGATGTGCTGGACACGCTGATTGCAGACGCAACCGACCGCCAGGACGATTTGACCCTGTTCCCGCTGGCAGCGGACGCGCCGGCGCAGAAGCCGGACAGCCTGCGGAAGTTTCTGAATGTAGACCTGGAAACCGTCCTGCCCCAGATTATGAAGCAGAAAACCGCCTTTTACCAGACAGACCTAAACTATGCGCTGGATGCCATGCGGGAGGGCGCAGCGTCCGGTGACCCGGCAAAGCAGAACTTCGTCCTGATTTTCCGGCAGAGCGGCGTGGAGTGCTTAAATGAGCGCGATATGTTCATCGGCGGCACACGCAGCTTTAACACGCTGCAATTCTACCACACGCAGACCCGCGAGCCGGTTCTGGCCTATTCGGTGGAACTGACCGGCAGCGATAAGGACAGCTTGCGCGGCAACCTCTACCAGCAGGACAACCACCGCCTTGCGGAATATGCAGGGCGCGCCGCCTCCCCCTATACCGATGTGACTGTCACATTTGCCGGGGGAAAAGAAGTGCGGCTCCCGGAAAAGGAATTTCACTATGAAAAAGCCGCAAACCTGAAATATCTGCACGGCAGCATTAAGGAGGTTCGCAATGAAGCGGAGGACGAAACCGTGGTGCAGGGGGCGGTCAAACGGGAACACGACCGCCGGAGGGAAATGCCCAGGGGCTATTTTGCCGTCCACCTGCAAGCGCTGGATGAACAGCGGATTCAGGCCGAAGCAGACCGGCTATCGGCCGCGCTCACGGACTTAAAACAGCCCAACTCGCCGGACAAGGAGCAGTTTATGGCGGAAATCTCGGTGTATTTCCTGCCACTGGCTTCCCAGCATGATATGAACCGGCTCTATGAAAAGGTACAGAAGCAGGTGGGAAAGCCGGTATATTTTCTCCCGCCGGACGACACGGGAAAGCGGTATATCGCCATGCGGCGGGAGGAACGCACACAGGAGCAGCCGGAACGCAAGCCCTCTATCAAGGCCCAGCTTTCCGCAAAGCCCGTCCCCGGCGATAAGCCCGCTACAAAAATCAAAGACCGGGAGGTGAGATAAATGCCCTTTGTACCCGTACCCAAAGACCTTGCCAAAGTAAAAACAAAAGTGGCGTTCAATCTGACAAAGCGCCAGATCGTCTGCTTTGGCGGTGGCGGGCTGGTGGGCGTCCCCGCCTACATCTTTACACGCGGCAGCATCGGCAACGAGCCGGCGGCTCTCCTTATGATCGGCCTGATGCTGCCCTTTTTCTTATTTGGCATCTATGAAAAAGACGGTCAGCCGCTGGAAGCAATCCTGCGGCATATGATACGCGCAAAATTCCTTTGTGCAGGGACACGCCCGTACCAGACCGACAACCTGTACGCCGCCCTTTCGCGGCAGACCAAGGAGGTATTGACGATTGAAAACAAAACAGCAGGCAAAGCAGGCCAAAAACCTGCAAGTGGCAAAAAAGGAACTGAAAAAAGAAAAGTCTGACTTAAAGGCCACCCTGCGCCTGACCCCGGACGCAAAATTAAGCAGCCGGGACAAACGGCGGCTTGCGGCATCGGTCAGCAAGGCAAAGCGGGACGGCAGGCTCCCCAAGACCGCCCAGCAGACCATCCCCTACCAGGAAATGTGCCGGGACGGTATCTGCATCATTGGCGACCGCTATTTCACCAAGCAAATCCAGTTTTACGATGTGAACTACCAGCTTGCACAGAACGAGGACAAGAACCTGATTTTTGAGAACTACTGCGATTTCCTCAACTATTTTGACAGCTCCATCAAAGTCCAGCTTTCTTTCCTCAACCAGCGGGCCGATATGGAGGAATACCAGAAGTCCATCCATATCCCGGAGCAGGCCGACGATTTCAACGGCATCCGGCGGGAATATTCGGGGATGCTCAAAGGCCAGCTTGCCAGGGGGAACAACGGCCTGACAAAGACCAAGTACATCACCTTTGGCATTGAAGCGGACAGCCTGAAAGAAGCAAAGCCCCGCCTGGAACGCATTGAAGCGGATGTGCTGGCGAATTTCAAGGTGCTGGGCGTCCGCGCCCACTCGTTAGACGGCTATGAGCGTCTGGCAATCCTGCACCGGATGTTTCACCCGGCGGATAACCAGAAATTTAAGTTTGCCTGGGACGCCATCTGGAAAACCGGGCTTTCCAGCAAGGACTTCATCGCGCCGGACAGCTTCACATTCAAGTCCGGCCAGTATTTCCAGATTGGCAGAACCTACGGCGCGGTATCGTTCTTACAAATCCTCGCCCCGGAACTGACCGACCGTATGCTGGCGGATTTCCTCGACCTGGAAAACAGCATGGTGGTGACGCTGCACATCCAGTCCATCGACCAGAGCGCGGCAATCAAGAACATCAAGCGCAAGATTACCGACCTCGACCGCATGAAGATTGAGGAACAGAAAAAGGCAGTCCGGGCAGGGTACGACATGGACATCATCCCGTCCGACCTTGCCACGTTCGGCAGCGAAGCAAAGACGCTTCTGGAAGATTTGCAGAGCCGCAACGAGCGGATGTTCCTTGTGACCATGCTGGTGATGAACCACGCCGGGACGCGGCAGAAGCTGGAAAACAACATCTTCCAGGCGGCGGGCGTGGCGCAGAAATACAACTGCGCGCTGCGCCGTCTGGACTACCAGCAGGAGCAGGGCCTGATGTCCTCCCTCCCGCTGGGCCTTAACCAGATCAGCATCCAGCGGGGCCTTACCACATCCAGCACCGCGATTTTCGTGCCGTTCACCACCCAGGAGCTTTTTATGAACGGCGAAGCGCTGTACTACGGCCTGAACGCCCTCTCCAACAACCTGATTATGGCCGACCGGAAGAAGCTGAAAAACCCCAACGGCCTGATTTTAGGCACACCCGGCAGCGGCAAATCCTTTTCCGCCAAGCGGGAAATCACCAACGCCTTTCTGATTACCCCGGACGATATAGCCATTATCGACCCGGAACAGGAATATTCGCCCCTTGTACAGCGGCTGGGCGGGCAGGTGATTGACATATCCCCCGCCTCCGACCAGTACATCAACCCGATGGACTTGACCCTCAATTACAGCGAGGACGACAACCCCCTGACCTTAAAAAGCGATTTTATCCTTTCCCTGATGGAGTTGATTGTGGGCGGCAAGTCCGGCCTGGAACCGGTGGAAAAGACGGTGGTTGACCGCTGCGTCCACATGGTATACCGGGATTACCTGCAAGACCCCAGGCCGGAGAAAATGCCGGTGTTAGGCGACCTCTATGAACTTCTGCGGAAACAGCCGGAGCAGGAAGCGCAAAGGCTGGCTACCGCGCTGGAAATCTACGTCACCGGCAGCTTAAATGTGTTCAACCACCAGACCAACGTGGAAATCAAGAGCCGGATTGTCTGCTATGTGATTAAAAACCTGGGCAAGCAGCTTAAAAAATTCGGGATGCAGGTGGTTCAGGATCAGGTGTGGGGACGGGTCAGCGAAAACCGGGAAGCCCATAAATCCACCCGGCTCTACATTGACGAGATGCACCTGCTTCTCAGGGAGGAACAGACCGCCGCCTATACCGTTGAGATTTGGAAACGGTTCAGAAAATGGGGCGGAATCCCGACCGGGATTACCCAAAATGTCAAGGACTTGCTGGCAAGCCGGGAAATTGCGAACATTTTTGAAAACAGCGATTTTATTTATATGCTGAACCAGGCAGGCGGCGACCGTCAAATCCTGGCAAAGCAGCTCAATATCTCCCCGCACCAGCTTGGCTATGTGACCAACTCCAATGCCGGCGAGGGGCTTTTGTTCTATGGCAACGTGATTATCCCATTCGTTGACCATTTCCCCAAGGACACGGAACTCTATTCGATCATGACCACCCGCCCGGAGGACTTGGCGGAACAGTAAAGGAGGGTAAGATTTGGAACACAATCAGGAAATTATGGAGCAGTTTTTGAAGCTGCTTTCGGAAAACGGGCGGGCGGGACAGTCAGAGGATTTGTCCCGCCTGCTGTTCTATATGGATGGCATGAACCGCCAGCTTGACGCGGTGCGCCAGGAATTGCAGACCGTCAGGGTACAGCTTGCACAGGCCCAGGACACGCCGCAGAAAACCGTCTTGCAGGGCATGGTGGACACGCTGCAAAGCAAAGTCCAGCAGGCGCAGGAAAAGCTGGACGGCCTGCGGGAGAAAATCATGCAGTGCGCCGCCAACGCGGTAGAGGGTTTCAAGCGCGTGGGCGTGACTGCGCTGGATAAGGCGGTTTCCGCTATGGGCATCCACAAGACGCTGGAAGCGGTTCAGCAGAATATCAGCGGTTCCCTGGCCGATGCCAGAAAGAACATTGAGAAAATAGAAACCCTTGGCCACGAACTCCGCAGCGTGGGCGGGCATCTGAAAAACGCAGGGCGCGCCGTGACCGGCAGGGAAACCCAGGCCGTGGACGGCGGGCAGGAGGGGCGCTTCCAGGCCGCTGTCCTTGCCCCCATGCGGACAGTCCACAAGATGCTCTCCACCATGAACAATGCCACCCTTGCGGCAATCGGCAGCGTGGAACGGCTGGAAACGGCAGCGGAAACCGTGCGGGAAGCCAAAAAGCCCCCTGTCCAGCAGACGGAGAATGAGGAAAAAGAGCCGGAACACAAGGAAGAACCCACGGAAAACCAGCACCGTGAGAAACCCTCCATCCGGCAGACGCTGACAGAAAAAAAGGAGCCTATGAACGCAAGCGATATTTTAGGCGACCCTGCCCGCGTCAAAATGTTTGACACGGTTTTAGAGGAATCCTGCCGCCAGTGGTGCGACTGCATCAATGATGCCCCGGAACGTGCCAGCGGCAAAGGCTTTGCGGCCTTTTTCTATGAGGTCTTTGAACAAAAAGAGCAGGAATACAAAGCCGAGTTAAAGGCCGACACGCGCTCTGAAAAGCCCTCCATCCGAAAAGCGCTGAACGAGAAAAAGGCCGAAGCCGCCGCCCGCCCTGCCCCGGAGCCGGAACGTAAAGCGCCGGAGGCCGCACGGTGAGCCGGGAACGGTTTCAGGCACGGGAGAAAAAGGTTCAGAAGATGGGACGGGACGGTCTGGTGGAACACAACCGCGCCACCGGCGAGGAAAAGCGCGTCAGCCAGCGCACGGCGGATGCCGCCTTTGACCGCGCCCGCCCCACGGAACGTGAGGACATCCGCCGTCCGGCAGTACGGGGCGCAGACACCGGCAAAAAGCGGAAACAGCCCCGCCCTGCGCCGGAAACAAGGGCAGAACAGACGGAAGTGCTGCTTACGCCGGAATATCTGGCAGACGCCACCGCCGAACCGCCGCCCGATGCCCCGGCAACCATGCGGGGCGCGGTGGATATGCCATTGCTGGATGCGCCAGCCGCCGAGGAACCCACTCCCGCGCCGGTGAGAAAACACCCCCAAAAGCGGGGGAAAACGAGCAAAAAGAAGCAAAGCACAAAATTTACGGAACACGCTGCCCGACCGGACAGTGAGGAAAAAACGGCTATGCGCGGCGTAGAGGGCGCTCCTGCCCCAAAGCGGCGCACTTCTGAGGGCGGCTCCCGCCTGCAATTTGACAAAGAAGAACCAGCAGACACCACCGCCGACCGCACAGCAATCAAAAAGCGGCAGGCATCAAAGCTGACGGAACACGCCGCCAAGCCAGACAGCAGGGAAACATCCTCTATGCGTGGCGCAGACGACGCACCCGTCACAAAACGGCACATTTCCGAGGGCGGCTCCCGCCTGCGATTTGACAAAGAAGAACCGGCAGACACCACCGCTGACCGCACAGCGATCAAAAAGCGGCAAACGGCAAAGCTGGCCGAACACGCCGCTAAACCAGAGGATAAGGCAAAATCGGAGGATAAGCTAAAATCCGGCGGCAACCCAAAGGCCGGGGGAACCCGCCTGAAATTTGAGGATACCGCCAAAGATTCGGAAACTGCCGGCGATGCCGCGCCCGATGCCCCCACCCGCCAACAAAAGAAATATAACAAGGCCGTCCGCCGCACGGAACGCGCAGACCGCCGCGTGGAGCAGGCACAAATGAAGCTGCCTGCCAAGCGCCGTCTGCACATGGAGCGCCAGCCTGACGAAGCCAGCGGGAAAATGAAACGGCGGCTCCGTTTTGAGGAGGAAGTCCTGCCGGAATACCGCAGGCCCTCCCTGCTCTCCCGTGGGGCCGGCGCGGTGAAAATGGCGGCGGTTATCAAGCTGCACAGCAAAATCCGCGAATACGAGCGCGACAACGTGGCTCTGGAATCCGCCCACAAAAGCGAACTGGTTGCCGAGCAGGGCGTGGGGCGCGTCCTGCGCTGGGAACGGAACCGCCGCCGCGCCAAGCCCTACCGCACTTTACGGAAAGCACAGCAGAAAGCGGCGCGGGCGCACACCGACCTTGCATGGCAGACCGCCCTGCGGGATAATCCCGAACTGCAACGCAAAAACGCGCTGGCAAAATGGGTGCAGAAACAGAAAATCAAGCGGAAATACGCCCAGGCCGCCCATGAAGCCAAACAGAGCGCGAAATTTACCCAAAACGTCCTGACCGCCACCGGCAAGATTGCCCGCGCCATCGCCCAGTATGCGGCGGCGCATAAGGCGGTCTTTCTGGCGGTTGCAATGCTGGCGCTGGTGGTGATGTTCTTTGCCACGGGCCTGACCTCCTGCACCGCCATGCTCTCCGGCTTCCAGTCCTCCTATATTTCTGCGTCCTACATGGCCGACGAGGGGGAAATCTGCCAGAGCGACCTTTACTACACCGAAAAGGAAACGGATTTACAGATTGACATTGACAATACCGAGGAAAATTACCCCGGCTATGATGAATACCGCTACAACATCGGTGAAATCAGCCACAACCCCTATGAACTGCTGGGCTACCTTTCCACGGCGTTCAATGCCTTTACCTTTGCAGGGGTTCAGTCTGAAATCGACCGCATTTTTTCCGAGCAGTACACCCTCACCCGTGAAGTGATTGTGGAAACCCGGTACGACGATGACGGCGACCCCTATGACTGGTACGTCCTGCAAACCACATTGACCGTGCGCCCGCTGTCTGCCGTGGCACAAAGCCATCTCTCTCCCGGCGAACAGACCGACCGCTACGGTGTGTATATGCAGACCTACGGCAACCGGCAGGCGTTTGGGAACCCCTTTGATTTCTCATGGCTGGGGAACGTGAGCAGCGGCTACGGCTGGCGGGTACACCCCATCAGCGGGGAAAAGAGCCTGCATCGCGGCATTGACCTTGCCGTAGCGCAGGGTACGCCGATTTTGGCGGTGCAGGACGGGCGCGTGGTATCGGCTGGCGACGCGGGCAGCTACGGGCTGTGCGTGGTGATTGAGGACGATAAAGGCTACCAGTCCCGGTATGCCCACTGTTCCAGCCTAAACGTCAGCGCAGGCCAGGAAGTAAAACGCGGGGATGTGATCGCCGCCGTTGGCAGCACCGGCAACAGCACGGGGCCGCACCTGCATTTAGAGGTCATGCTAAACGGCGAATACTTAAATCCCTATTTCTTCGTGGACAACGGCGACGATGGAACCGGCGCAATCCCCGGCACACCCGGCGGGCCGGCTATCCCGGACTATTCCGGCGAACCGATGGGGGACGGCAGCTTTGAAGCGATGCTCCATGAAGCAGAAAAATTTTTAGGATGGCCTTACGTTTGGGGCGGCAGTTCCCCCTCCACATCCTTTGACTGCTCCGGCTATGTTTCGTGGGTCATTAACCAGTCCGGCGTGGGCAGCGTGGGACGGCAGACGGCACAGGGGCTTTATAATCTGTGTACCCCGGTATCTTCGGCAAACGCACAGCCCGGTGATTTGATTTTCTTCACCGGTACATACAGCTCTCCGGGGCCGGTCAGCCACGTTGGGATTTATGTGGGCGGCGGGCGGTTCATTCACTGCGGCGACCCGATCTCCTACGCCAATACGGGAAGCCCCTATTGGTCTGCCCATCTGTACGGATATGGGCGTCTACCCTGAAACACTTTTTTCAAGTATTTTTGCCAGAAACGGAGGTATGATTTGAAAATTGGACTGATTGATGTGGATTCCCACAACTGGCCGAACCTGTGCCTGATGAAGCTGTCCGCGTACCATAAGGCGCGGGGCGACCTGGTTGAGTGGTGGAACCCAGGGAACCACTACGACCTTGTCTATAAAAGCCGGGTATTCACAGATACCTACTCGAAAGATACGATTGCCGTTACCAATGCCGATGCCGTCATTTCAGGCGGCACGGGCTACGGCATAAGGGAAAATTTACCGGATGCGGTGGAACACACCCGCCCGGACGCTTCTTTATATCCGCAGTTTTCCGATACCGCCTATGGCTTTTTGAGCCGTGGCTGTCCGCGAAACTGCGGATTCTGCATTGTCAGCGGCAAGGAGGGACGCAAAAGCCGCAAGGTAGCTGACCTGTCCGAGTTTTGGGACGGGCAGAAAGAAATCAAGCTGCTGGACGCAAACCTCCTCGCCTGCCCCGACCATGAAGCGCTGATTTTACAGCTTGCCGAAAGCCGCGCATGGGTGGACTTTTCCCAGGGGCTTGACATCCGCCTGGTTACGCCGGACAATGTGGCGCTCTTAAACCGGGTACGCACCAAAGCGGTACATTTTGCCTGGGACAATCCAGACGAGGACTTGACCGGGCATTTTAAGCGCTTTCTGGAACTGACCGCCATTAAGAGCGACCGAAAGCGGCGCGTCTATGTCCTGACCAATTACGGCAGCACCCATGAGCAGGACTTGTACCGGGTGGAAACCCTGCGCGGCATGGGCTATGACCCCTATGTGATGGTCTACGACCGCCCCACTGCGCCGAAAATCACCCGCCAGCTTCAGCGCTGGGTGAACAACAAGCGGATTTTTTACACTGTCAAAAACTTTTCCGATTACATTCCAAACAAAGCAGGAGGGACAGCATGAAAATTGACCGATTAAAAACCGACCTGGCGAAAGCCAAAGAAAAAGCCGCCGAGTGGCAGGCCCGTGTGCGGGACTTGGAAAAGCAGATCACCGAGCAGGAAAACCTTGAAATCTTGCAGGTGGTACGCGGCGTGGCGGCTTCGCCGGAGGAACTGCGGGGGCTGCTGGATATGATACGCGGGGCGAAGATGCCCCCGGCTGGCAATGCCCGAACTTTTGAAAACATGGATAAGGAGGAAATCTGAGTATATGAATATGAAAACAAAACGCTTTCAGCGCACGGCGGCGATGCTGCTGTGCATTTTTATTTGTGCCTGGACAATGTTCCCCCTGATGGGCGCGGCCTTTGCCGCCGAAGGGCTGCATGACACCGCAGAGGCAGAAATCACCTGCTGTTGTGATATTCGCTGCACGGCGGATACCCTCAACGCAGACTGCCCGGTTTGTACGCAGGATGTGAATGCCTGCACCGGCACGGAACCGGAAGCACCCACCGAAACAGAAACACCCACCGAGCCGGAAACCACCTGCTTCTGCGATACCCGCTGCACGGCAGATACCCTCAACGCAGACTGCCCGGTTTGTACGCAGGATGTAGCTGCCTGCACCGGCGCAGAGCCGGAAGTACCCACCGAGCCGGAAATCACCTGCTCTTGTGATATTCGCTGCACGGCGGACACCCTCAATGCGGACTGCCCCGTCTGTGTGCAGGAGGCAGCCGCCTGCATTGGCGCGGAGCCGGAACCGCCCACGGAACCGGAACCCGTCTGCATCTGTGAAACACGGTGTACGGCAGACACGCTCCATGCAGACTGCCCCATCTGTAAGCAGGATGTAACCGGCTGCATTGGCAAAGAGCCGGAACCGCCAGCGGAGCCGGTCTGTATCTGCACCGCCCACTGTGAACCCGGCGCGGTCAATGCGGACTGTCCCGTCTGCCTGCTGAACCTGGCCGGCTGCACCGTCGAAGCCCCTGCGCCTGTCCCGGTCTGCGTCTGCGAAAACAAGTGCGAGCTTGGCGCGGTCAACCCCGACTGCCCGATCTGCAGAGCCGACCTGACCGGCTGCACCGGCAAAGCCCCCGCGCCCATCCCGGCATCCAATCTCTCCATCAAGATTACACCGCCCTCCGGCTGGGCGACCGGCAGCGCCGCCGCCGAGTTTCGCATTACCGATGAAAACGGGAACGGCTTTGCTCTCGTTCAGGTAAAAATCGAGAAAAACGGGCAATGGCGCGATGTGACAGACAGCTTGAAGCAGAACGAAAACCGCTGGTACGGGGAAATCGACCTTTCGGAGAACTGCACCGTCTATGTCTGCGCCACCGGCCACGATGGGAAAGTTTACGAGAAATCCCGCTATATGGAGTGCTTCGACCGCACCGCGCCTACCTTACGCGCCAGCATGGACGGGCGGCTGCTCCGGGCAGAAGCCAAAGACGCCCTTTCCGGCGTGGCGGCAATCTACATTGACGGCGAGAAATACACCGATTTAACCAACGGCACACTGGACGTGCCGCTGCGGGATTTGCCCGATGATTACGAGCAGCTTTCGGTGCAGGCGGTGGACGCTGCGGGAAACAAATCAAAAATCGTGCAGGTCAAAAACCCCAACTATCAGGCGGAGGATAACAAACAGAAGCCCTCCACCGGCCAGACACAGCCCCCGGCAACCACCGCGCCGGGTACATCCGCCACGCCTGGTACAACCACCACGCCTGCGGCTACAACACCCACAACGGGCGCGACAACCTCACCCAACACGCAGACTACCGCCCCGGCAACAAGCGCCACAAAACCGGCTGCTGGCACGGGCAGCACAAAGCCCTCCGCTTCGGCAAGCGCCGACCCGGATGCGGAAGCAGACACCACGCCCCGCGACCCGGTTCCCCTGACTCCGGACGGCCAGGCCACGGTGCTTGATAACGCCACCAATGAGGACGGCAAGGAGTTTTACACCATCCAGACGCCGGATGAAAACGTGTTCTACCTGATTATCGACAACCAGAGGGACACGGAAAACGTGTATTTCCTCAACGCCGTCACCGAAGCCGACCTGATGGCGCTGGCAGTCAAGGAGGACGACGCGCCGCAGACGGACGCAATCCCCGACCCGGAGCCGGCCTGCATCTGTACGGAACAGTGCGCCGCCGGCGAGGTCAACACCGACTGCCCGGTCTGCACCCTGAACCGGAAAGACTGTACCGGAAAAGCCCCTGTGACCGATACGGAAACCGAACCCGATAAAAAGCCGGAGAAAACGAAAAGCAGCGGTTCCGGCACACTGATTTTAGTGCTGCTTGTGGCGCTGGCGGCTGGCGGCGCGGGCTACTACTTCAAAATCTATAAGCCTAAAAAAGACTTGGACGATGCGGAGGACTTTGACGAACTGACCGGCGGGGACGAAGAGGAAACGGTCAACGAGGACGAGGATGTGGACGCGCAGGAAGAAACCCGGCAGACGGGCTATGAGGAACCGACAGCCTATGATGAGCCGGAGGAACCGGACTATCCTGAAAACTACGGCGGGGAGGACGACTGATGCGATTTACCAACAGCCCTTTTGAGCGGATGATGACCCAAAGGCCGTCCCCTGGCCGCGCCGCGCCTGCTTCCCCCGTCCATCCGCCCGGACATCCCTGCCACCGCTGTCCCTATGGGCTAAATGCGCCCTGCGTGGGGATATGCTACAAAAATCTGAAAAAGGAGCGTGAGAAAAATGCAACTTGTGATCGCGGAAAAACCGTCGGTAGCGATGGCTCTGTCTAAGGTATTAGACGCAAAAAGCCGGGGCGACGGTTACATGGAGGGCGGCGGCTGGCTGGTAAGCTGGTGCATCGGCCATCTGGTGGAACTTGCCCCCGCCGATGCCTACGACCCCCGCTATTCCAAATGGAACTATGCCGACCTGCCGATTTTACCGGAGCCGTGGCAGTATCAGGTGCTGCCGGACACCAAAAAGCAGTTTGAAACCTTAAAAAGCCTGATGCACCGGGCCGATGTCACCGCCTTAATCTGTGCAACGGACGCAGGGCGCGAGGGGGAACTGATTTTCCGCCTGACTTACCATCTGTGCGGCTGCACAAAGCCCGTCAAGCGGCTGTGGATTTCCTCAATGGAGGAAACCGCCATCCAGAAAGGCTTTGACCGCCTGCTGGACGGGAAAAACTATGACAATCTCTACGCCGCCGCCCTCTGCCGCGCCAAGGCGGACTGGCTGATCGGCATCAACGGTACACGTTTGTTTACCACGCTGTACCAGGGCAAAACCCTGAACGTGGGCCGGGTGCAGACCCCGACGCTGGCGCTGTTAGCAGAACGGGAAGCCGCCATTTCCGGCTTTCGGAAAAAGAAATTTTATACGGTGGAGCTGGAACTGGACGGATTCCATGCCGCCAGTGAACGCTTTGCATCCAAAACGGACGCAGGCAGGCTGCGTACCGGCTGTGTGGGCAAGCCTGCAACGGTACAGACGGTTTCCCAAAAGGAGAAAACCGAGCGCCCGCCCAGGCTGTACGATTTAACTACCCTCCAAAGAGAAGCAAACCGGCTGTTTGACTACACCGCCCAGCAGACCCTTGATTATCTGCAAGCCCTCTATGAAAAGCGGCTGGCGACCTACCCACGCACGGACAGCCGGTACTTGACCGAAGATATGGCATCAGGACTGCCCTCATTATGTCAGTCTATCGCCGCATCGCTGCCCTTTGCGGCAGATTTGTCCTTGCCGGTAAACGCTGCGCAGGTAATCGACAACAGCAAAGTCACCGACCACCATGCCATCCTGCCCACGGCAGAAACGGCAAAAACCGACCTGTCCGCGCTGCCCTCCGGGGAGAAAAACATCCTCTTTCTTGCTGCCGCCCGTCTGCTGTGCGCGGTAGGCGAACCCCATACCTATGCGGAAACTGCCGTCACGCTGGAATGTGGCGGCGCTGTCTTTTCCGCCAAAGGCAAGACAGAAATCGCGGCGGGCTGGACGGCTTTGGAGCAGGCTTTCCATGCCACACTGAAACAGAAACCGAAGCAGGCGGAACCGTCCCCGCCGCTTCCTGCGCTCACCGAGGGACAGAAGCTGACCGCCGAGGGCGCGTCCGTCAAAGAGGGCGCGACCTCCCCTCCGGCCCATTTTACCGAGGACACGCTGCTCTCCGCAATGGAACACGCCAGCGCGGAGGATTTTGCAAAGTTGGAGGACGTGGAGCGCAAGGGGCTTGGCACTCCGGCCACCCGCGCCGGCGTGATTGAAAAGCTGGTGCGCTCCGGCTTTGTGGAGCGGAAGAAAAAGCAGCTTCTCCCCACGGAAAAAGGCACGGAACTTATCAAGGTAATGCCCGATGCGCTGAAATCCGCCAGGCTGACCGCTGAATGGGAGGAACGGCTGGGCGCGGTGGAGCGCGGGGAACTCTCCCCGGAGGACTTTATGGCGGGCATTTCCGCTATGCTCACCGAACTTATCAAAGGCTATCAGGGCGTGACCGTGGCAAGCGCCGCCCTGTCTGCATCCGGGCGCACGGTAATCGGTATCTGCCCCCGCTGCGGCAAAAACGTGGTGGAGGGCAAAAAGAGTTTCTTCTGCGAGGGCTGGAACGCCACGCCCCCCTGCGGCTTTGCCCTCTGGAAGAACGACCGCTTCTTTACCGGGAAGCGCAAGGAGCTGACCCGCAAGGTTGCCGCCGCCCTGCTGAAAAACGGGCGCGTCGCCATGACCGGCCTGTTTTCCGAGAAAAAAGGCGTCCTCTATGACGCGACCGTTGTGATGGAGGACACCGGAGAGAAATTTGTCCGCTTCAAGCTGGAATTTGACCCCAAAACCCCCAAAAAGAAAGGAAACTGACGCTTATGGAAAAGAACATGAACGCATTTAACCGCAACCTGCACAACCTCCTGGCCATCAGCGGCACGGACGCCGCTGAACTGGCGCAGGCCCTGAACGTGGAACTGCCGGAAATGAACCGCTGGCTGAACGGCTCCGCCGCGCCGGATGTGTACCAGCTTCAGGAGATCGCCAGACGGTTCGGGATGCCCTACTCCTACTTCTTTGAGAGCAGCCAGAGCCTGCCCAACGTGCCGGAAGTGGCGGCATGGCTGGGCTTGTCGGAGGAAACGGTGGAAACCCTGCTGGCAATGGCCGATACCGAGCCGGAGGAAGTCATGGACGCGCTGGACGATGCCATTTATGCAATGGCTGCCGCTGTCCGTGCTGCGGGGGAGGTGGATACGGAATGAAGAAAGAGGAACAAAAAGACCTTTTGATTGGGGAAGAAATCGCCATCCGTCAGATTGGCGTCCCCTATGGCTGGCTCTACCGGCGCACGGAACCCGGCTATCTTCTGGCAGACGGAACCGCCCTTTTGGAATGCGAGCGTGACAGCGCAGGCCGCTATAAAGGCGGCGCGGGGCTGGACGGGGTGTACCTGCATACCGGGCGGCTCTATGTGCCGGTGCTGGCGGAGGACGGCAAAGTCCGCGCCTTTCAGGAGGTGCGCCCGGAAAACTACCTTGCCGCCGCCGAAATGAGCGCGGAGGGAAACTATAACCAGATTGACGGCATCATCAACAATGAACCGCCGCCAAAGCCCTCTGTGCTGGATGCCCTCAGCCAGTGCCGGCAGGATGCCGCCAAAGGTCACGATACGCCAAAGAAGCCCCCGCGCGGACAGGAGGTGGAGCGATGAAGCTGTCCGGAACCGAGAGGGAAACCATCGTGCTGTATAACGAAGCAGAAGCCGCCGCCAGCATCTACACCCACAATGCCGCCCTTTGCCGGCAGCTTTCCGAACTGTGCGGCACTTACCCCGGACAGGTACGGCAGACCGGAGACAACGGATATGGCGGGCTTTCCTTTGAACTGCCGAAAAAATGGGTACGCATCACCCCGCCCCGTGTCCTTACCCCTGCACAGCGGGCGGTGCTGGATCAGATGAACGAGAAAAGGCGCGGCGGCTGATTGTCCCCGCTGTCCGGCTGTGGTATAATCAAATCCGGCAGACAAACGGGCAAAAACACGGAGGATGCAGAACGTGAAAAACAGCACTACCCCCAAATGGGCAAAACAGAAGAATAAAGCGGCGCGCCACGCTGCCCGCATCCGCATGGCGCGGCAATGGCTCCCCTCCTATACGGGGACGCACCTTGTCCGCGCCTACCGGGAAAAATTCAAGGTCGATGTGCCGACCGCGCTGAATGACTTAGAGGAAATCGGCGCACTGACCCCGGAGCAGGCAGCGGTGAAGCGGCAGGCGGAACAGAAACGCCAGGAGCATCTGCGGCGGGAACGGGAGGCAAAGAAACAGCAATCCTTTTATGACCGCTTCCCGGATTCGGACGACCGCTTTTATTTTATCGCCGGTTACACCTCCGGCGGCGCACCCTATGGCGTAACATGGGAAGAAATGGGGCTTTCCCCCTGGGAACTCCCCGGAGAAGAATCATAACAACCATCCACACACCCGGAGCAGGACGCACCTGTTCCGGGCTTTTATTTTGCGAAAAAGGAGGGAAACATGGCGAATAAGCTACAATATGTGTCGCAGCTTGCAGACCAGACCGCCAAAGCGGTCACAAGGAACGCCCACGGCTGGAAAAGCTATCTTACCACTGCATCGCGGCTCTATAAATACTCGTTTGATGAACAGCTTTTAATCTACGCCCAGCGCCCGGACGCCACCGCCTGCGCCAGCATGGAACTGTGGAATGAGGATATGCGCCGCTGGGTCAAGGCCGGCTCCAAGGGCATTGCGCTCATCAATAAGGACGGCATCCGCCCGCGCCTGACCTATGTTTTCGATGTGGCGGACACCCGCCCGGTGCGGGGCGCAAGGATGCCCTATCTGTGGGAACTGAAAGACGAACACCACGCCGCCGTCCTGGATACGCTCGTGAAGCGGTACGGAGAAACGGAAAGCCAGGACATCGGGCAGGCGCTGATGGAACAGGCAAAACACGCGGTAGAGGAAGTGTACCCCGAACTTCTGGCCGACCTTGCCTACGACACCCAGGGCAGTCTTTTGGAGGAACTGGACGACCTTAACCTGGAAGTGCGTTTCCGCAACCTCCTGACGGCCAGCGTCCAGTACACGCTCCTCACCCGCTGCGGCCTAAACGCCGCCGACTATCTGGACGATGAAGATTTTGACGGCATCAGTGAATTTTCCACCCCCGCCGTCCTCCACCACTTAGGCAGCGCCGCCAGCGAAGTGTCCATGAATATGCTGCTGGAAGTGAAAAAGGGCATCCGGCAGGCAGAGAAAGAAAAAGCGCAGAACCGTCAAAAAAACAGGGAAAAAACCCTTGCAAAAGAGCCGGTGATCGGTTATACTAAAGGCAAGGAAGAATTTAGCACGTTAAAGCATGAAAGTGAAGAAAGGAGCATAGAAAATGGCAGAACTGGCATACAAGAAGATGGGCGATTACCAGATTCCCGACCTGATGATGGACGGGGAGGACGAGATGGAGGAAATGCCGCTGGGCAAGTACGGACGGATGCGGCAGACCTTTCTCCAGGAACGGCACAAGGAACGGTACACCTCGATGCTTCTGACCGGGCGGCTGGAAGCCCACCTGCGGGAGATCGACCAGCAGGCACAGGAACAGATAGACCGGATCGTGGCGGACTTAAAGAAACAGAACCACGTGGACGAAGCGATGAAAGCCCGCGACCAGATGGGATGGGTGCAGGCGGTCAACAGCTTCACCGCACAGGCGGAGGAAATGGTACTGAACGAGATCGTTTACAAGTAAATCAGGAAAACCAGCAGGCGGCGGGCGAACAGCCCGCCGTTTCTGCGTCTGCAAAGCCGGCATTTACACAGTTTTCCCTGTTCCCTACCGTGGAACAGCAGATTGAAACCATTGCCCATGTGCAGAAAACCGAGCAGGAACTCCGCCCCGCCGCTGCCGCCGGAAAAGTGACGGATGCCGTCATCGGGCGCGCCCTCACCAGCGGCAGCAATGAGCGAAACAGTATTTTGCGTATCGTGGCCTTTTTCCAGAAAGACCCGCCGGAAGAACTTGCCGCCGATTTTCTGCAAAAGGAATACCGCACCGGCGGCAAAGGGCTTAACATTGCGGGGCATGAGTATTCTTTGTGGTTCAGTCAAAGGGGCATCCACATCGCGCCGGGACGTTCTGCCGGGGGAGGTTCCCTTGTCACATGGAAGCAGGCGGCGGCACAGATTAGCCAGCTTCTGAAAGACGGCCAGTTTGCCAGCCAGGACAACATCGACGCGGCGCGGGACAACGAGTTTCGGGAACTGTCCGAAAAGCTGTGGTATCTGCGCCAGAATTTCAGCGACGAAGCAAGGGAAAAGGGCTTACTGCCCACCATTGACGCGCTGTACGGCGGTTTCCCGGACAGCACGGAAAAGATTGCCGCACTCTTAAAAGACCCGTCAGAACGCGCCAAAATCGCGCAGGAGGTAAAGCAGCTTGCAAGCGCCCATCAGCGGAACCCGGAACTGTTACGGTTCCGCCAGCAGATACCGCCCCATGATTTATATACCCGCCTGACCGATATGGATAAGCCGGTGACGGCTTTTCAGGCGGCAGCGGGTTTTTCCCCTGCCCGTGGCGCATTTGTCACCGAGGATGAAATCACCCGCCAGCTCACCGGCGGCTCCGGGGTTTCCGAGGGCAAGCTCCGCATTTACTCCTACTTCATGCAGGGCCATGACGCCGCCGAGTGCATTGCCTTTCTGAAAAATGAATACGGCATCGGCGGGCATGGCTACATTGGATTTGACGAATGGCACGACGGCAAAGGAATCAAACTGTCCCGCGCTGACGATTTTTCCGAGGGCAATTATGATACGGTCATGCTGAACTGGAAACAGATACACAAGCGGATTGCCGGACTAATCAAAGAAGATCGGTATCTGAACCGCAGGGAAAAGGCATATCTGCCGGAATATGAAAAAATGCGGCTTGCCAGGAGCCTGTATGTGTTCCAATACTATGACCCCAACGACACGGATAAAACAATCCCCCACGACTGGAATTTTGACGCGCCAAAAAAGGTGTTCCGCCCCATACTGGACGACCCGGAACAATGCGCGGCGCACTATGAGCAGATGGTCAAGGCGCTGGCAATGGTATCCCCGGACGACCGCGCCTACAAGCTGATGGAACCGTCACTCCGGGATATGGGCGCGTATCTGCGGGGCGAATATTCCTTATTCACCCCTCTGCCCGAAGCTGTCTTGCAGGAGGAACGCCAGAAAAAGCAGGAGCAAAAACAGAAAGAAAAGAAAAGCGCCGGTAAGCATACGGAAGAACCCGCCGGCAGTCTTGCAGCGGCGGCAAAAGCCCTCTCCCGCAAGAAAAAGCCCGCCCCGCAAGAGGACAAAGAGGGCCAGCAGCTTACCCTGGATATGTTCGGGCTTTTGTCTGACCCCGCCACACCATCCACGCCGGAAATGGAACAGCCGCAGGCAGAGCCAGCCGCACCGGAAACAGCCGCAGCCGCCGAGCCGGATGTACCCGAAGCTACTGCAAACGCGGAGCCGGATATACCCGAAGCTGCCGTGAACACGGAACCGGAAAACCCTGCCGCCCGGTATGACCTGGGCTATGGACACCTGGGCAACGGCCTGACGGTCTGGAACCGTTTGGAAGAAGTACACGGCGATTATAAGACGGTTGCCCATATCGACCCCGACCGCACCGTAACCTTTTATGACGCAGGCTTGCCGGAGGAAATCCGGGAAGAAATCCAGAAAATCGCCGCCACCAGCGAAATGACCGTTTCCGCGACCCAGGACGCGCCGGTATTTTCCACGCCGCCCCAGGAGCCGGAACGGGTGCAGGATATGGAGCAGGCCAGAGAACCAGAACCAGAGCCGGAAAAGGCGCAGGACGCGCCCGCTGCGGACAAACCAGAGCCGGAAACCGCAGGCGGCAATATCGTACCATTCCCTGCGCCGGAGGACGGAACGGAACCCACCGGCGCGGGTGCAGGGCAGACACAGAAAACCCCTGAAACAGCCGCCGCAGACGAACCGAACCTTACGCTCAATGTAGAGGAATACCTGAACCTCAAAGCGGCCCATCCTGACAAGCTGGTAGGCGTTCAGGTGGGGGAAACCATCCTCTTTTACGGCACGGACGCAGAAGAAGCCGCGCCTGCCCTGGGAAGAAAAACCGTTACCCGCGAAATCCCCGATTTGGGGACAGTTTCCGTCACCGGCGCGGCTGGCTGGCAGTCTGTCCTGAAAAAGCTGCTGGAACACGGAAAAAGCGTGGTGCTTGCGCGGCCTGACGCAGAACGCGGCAAGGATGCGCCCTATGAAATCATCAAGGAGCGCAGCGCGGCGGATTATATCCCTGTCGGCATGGAACTGACCATTGACGGGCGGCTGATGAAGATTGACAGCGTGGACTACAACGCCGGAACCGTCAGCCTGCAAGATATGGAACTGCGGGGCTGGTTCCCCATTTTCCGCAGCGAAAGCATCCCCTTTGTGCGGCAGTTTGTGGAGGAAGTCCAGCAGGAGCATTTTACAGCGGAACCCATGCAGGAGCCGGAACAGCCCCAAACCTCCGATTTAGACAGGGCAAAGCAGCTTATTGAACAGTTTGCCTATTCTGAATACGGCAGCGATGATGTGGATTTCTCCGACTTGGAGCATATCGGGATTGCCTATACCACGATTACAGACGATGAACTGGAAATCCAGGTCAATGTGGATTTGGTGCATTTCAGTGTTAGCCAGCTTGTAGAGGGCGTATGTGTGGAAAGGCGGGACTATGACAGCCTGCGGGAACTGATTGACCATGAACTGGCAGACCTTGATTTTGACGACCTGATTTATCTGTCCCCCGAAGCGGAAAGGCGGCTGGAACAGCAGACAGAAAAAGAACCGGAACCGATGGAGATTGACGGCGGGCAGATTACCGAAACCCCGGCGCAGAAGCAGGCCCGCCGCCGCGCCCAGGAGGAAGTGGGCGGCAGGGTATTCCCCAGCGAGATTATTTTACAGCCCCTGCGGTTTGAACCAGAGCGCCACAACTTCCAGATTACGGATGAAAATTTAGGCGTGGGCGGTGAAAAAACCAAGTACCAGTACAACGTGGAAGCCATCCGCACCCTGAAACAGATTGAAGCCGAAAAACGCCTTGCCACACCGGAGGAACAGACTATTTTGTCCCGCTATGTGGGCTGGGGCGGCATTTCCCACGCCTTTGAGCCAGACGACCCCAGGTGGGCAAAGGAATACGCCGAACTGAAAGAACTGCTCACCCCTGCGGAGTACCAGTCCGCACAAAGCACGGTTCTCAACGCCCATTACACCAGCCCCACCGTTATCCAGGCAATCTACAACGCGGTGGAACAGATGGATTTTACGCCTGGGACAGTTTTGGAGCCGTCTATGGGTATCGGAAACTTTTTCGGGATGCTGCCGGAAAAATTGGCGGCGGCAAAACTCTATGGCGTGGAACTGGACGACCTGACCGGGCGCATCGCAAAACAGCTATACCAAAAGGCGGATATTACAGTAGACGGCTTCGAGCGCACCGACCACCCGGACGATTTCTTTGACCTGGCGGTGGGCAACGTCCCCTTTGGCAGCTATCAGGTACATGACAAGCGGTACGACCGCCAGAACCTGATGATACACGACTATTTCATCACCAAAACGCTGGACAAGGTGCGTCCCGGCGGCATTGTGGCCTTTATCACCACCAAAGGCACGATGGACAAGAAAAACAGCAAAGTGCGGGAAGCGCTGGCGCAAAAAGCCGATTTATTAGGCGCAGTCCGACTGCCCAGCAATGCGTTCAAAGCCAACGCCGGAACCGAAGTCACCACGGACATCCTCTTTTTCCAAAAGCGCGACCGCATCCCGGAAAAACTCCCGGAATGGGTGGAGGCCGGGCAGACGGAGGACGGCATCCCCCTGAACCGCTACTATTTGGAACACCCGGAAATGGTGCTGGGGACAATGACAATGGGGCGCAGTATGTACGGCAATGAAACCGAAACCTCCTGCCAGCCCATCCCCGGCGCAGACCTTTCCAAGCAGCTTGCAGACGCTATCCGGCATATCGCACCGCCTGACCGGGAACTGCTGGAAGTGGATGCCGGACAGGACGGGGAAGAACTGGAAAGCATCCCCGCAGACCCATCTGTACGCAATTTCAGTTACACCCTATCCAATGATAAGCTGTACTTCCGGGAAAACTCCCGCATGACCCAGGCCGTCCTTGGCAAAACCCCCACGGAGCGCGTCAAGGGCATGATCGGCATCCGGGACAGCGCCCGCCGCCTGATTGACTTGCAGCTTGCCGGCGCGGACGATACCGAAATCCAGTCCGAGCAGGCAAAATTAAACCGGCTCTATGATGCGTTCAGCGCAAAATACGGGCTTCTTAACAGCACCGGCAACAAGCTGGCCTTTGAACAGGATTCCTCCTACCCGCTGCTCTGCTCCCTGGAAATCATCAACGAGGAGGGGAAACTGGAACGCAAGGCGGATATGTTCACCCGGCGCACCATCCAGACCCACCGCGCCGTTACCAGCGTGGACACGGCTGTGGAGGCGCTGGCGGTATCTATCGGGGAGAAAGCCTGCGTGGATTTGGGCTACATGGCGTCCCTGATGGGCGGCTCTGAAAAAATCCCGCAGATTGTGGAGGACTTAAAAGGCATCATCTTCAAAGACCCCTCCACCGGCCCCTTTGACCTGGAGGACGGCGGCACACACTGGCACCAGGGCTGGCAGACGGCGGACGAATACCTTTCCGGCAACGTCCGGGCCAAGTTAGCGATTGCCCGCGCCGCCGCCAAGGAAAACCCGCAGTTTGCCGTCAACGGCGAAAAACTGGAACAGGTGCAGCCCAAAGACCTGACCGCTTCTGAAATCAGCGTCCGGATCGGCGCGTCCTGGATAGACCCCAGGTATTACCAGCAGTTTATGTTTGAACTGCTCCACACGCCTGCATACTTGCAGGAGCGGAAAATCAAGCTGCAATATGCCCCCGTCACCGGCGAATGGAACGTGCAGGGCAAAAGCGCGGACAACCGGGATAACGTGCGCGTCTACGCCACCTACGGCACAAAGCGCATCAACGCTTATGAAATCTTTGAACAGACCTTAAACCAGCGGGATGTGCGGATCTTCGATACAAAGATGGAGGACGGAAAGGAGGTGCGCGTCCTCAACGAAAAACAGACCGCCATCGCCCAGCAGAAGCAGGAAGCCATGTGCGAAGCGTTCAAGGACTGGATTTTCAAAGACCCGGAGCGCCGGGAAACCCTTTGCAGGCGTTACAACGAGAAATTCAACTGCATCCGTCCCCGCGAATATGACGGTTCCCATATCCGTTTTGCGGGCATGAACCCGGAAATTGCCCTGCGTACCCATCAGGAAAACGCCGTGGCGCGGATGCTCTACGGAAAAAATTCACTGCTCGCCCACTGTGTCGGCGCGGGCAAGACCTTTGAAATGATTGCCGCCGCAATGGAGGGCAAGCGGCTGGGCCTGAACCAGAAATCCTTATTCGTCGTCCCCAACCACTTAACGGAACAATGGGGCGGCGATTTTTTGCGCCTTTACCCCGGCGCAAAGGTGCTGGTTGCCACCAAACGGGACTTTGAGCCTGCCCGCCGCAAGAAATTCTGCGCCCGTATCGCCACCGGCGACTATGACGCGGTGATTATCGGACACTCACAGTTTGAGAAAATCCCCCTCTCCCCGGAACGGCAGAAAGCCGTCATTGAGGGGCAGATCAGCGAAATCGTCACCGCCATTGCCGAAGCAAAAGCCGAGGACGGCGAGCGCTACACCATCAAGCAGATGGAGAAAACCAAGAAAAATCTCGAAGCCAAGCTGCAAAAGCTGGCGGACGGCAAGAAGAAAGACAGCGTTGTGACCTTTGAGGAATTGGGCGTTGACCGTTTGTTTGTGGACGAAGCCCACGGGTTTAAGAACCTCTTTTTACACACAAAAATGCGGAACGTGGCGGGGATTGCACAGACAGACGCGCAGAAATCCAGCGATATGTTTGCCAAATGCCGCTACATGGACGAAATCACCGGCGGGCGCGGCATCGTATTCGCCACCGGAACCCCGGTCAGCAATTCAATGGTAGAATTATATACCATGATGCGCTACCTCCAGTTTGACACGTTGGAGCAGAACGGACACCGCCACTTTGACGCATGGGCGGCGGACTTTGGCGAAAAGGTCACGGCGATGGAATTAAAGCCGGAGGGCAGCGGCTTCCGCTCCAAGACCCGGTTTGCGAAGTTTTACAACCTGCCGGAACTGATTTCTATCTGGAAAGAAGCCGCCGACATCCAGACCGCCGATATGCTCAACCTCCCCGTGCCAAAAGCAGAATATATCACCGTCACCACGGAACCCAGCGGGTTCCAGAAAGAAATGGTGGAGGAACTTGGCGAGCGTGCGGAAAGTGTGCGCGGAGGCCAGGTTGACCCCCATATCGACAATATGTTGCGCATCACTTCGGACGGGCGCAAGCTGGCGCTGGATCAGCGGCTGCAAAACCCGCTTTTACCCGACGACCCGGACAGCAAGGTCAACGCCTGCGTGAAAAATATCGTGCAGGAATGGCAGGCCAGCACGGAGATTTCAGGGACGCAGTTAGTGTTTTGCGACCTCAGCACACCCAAAGGCGACGGCTCATTCAACGTCTATGACGACATCAAGGAAAAGCTGATTGCTAAGGGCATCCCCGAAGCAGAAATCGCTTTTATCCATGACGCCAACACGGAAACCCAAAAGGCGGAACTGTTCGCCAAGGTGCGGCGGGGGCAGGTGCGTGTTTTAATCGGCTCCACGGCAAAAATGGGCGCAGGCACGAATGTGCAGAACCGCATTGTCGCGTCCCACGATCTCGATTGCCCCTGGCGTCCTGCCGATTTGGAGCAGCGCGCCGGCCGTTCTCTGCGCCAGGGAAACATGAATGCGTCGGTGAAAATGTTCAAGTATGTCACCAAAGGGACATTCGACGCTTACAACTGGGGGCTGGTGGAAAACAAGCAGAAATTTATCGGCCAGATCATGACCTCCAAAAGCCCCGCCCGCTCCGCCGAGGATGTGGACGCCACCGCCCTTTCCTACGCCGAGGTCAAAGCCCTTGCCACCGGCGACGACCGCATCCGCGAAAAAATGGATTTGGATGTGCAGGTTTCCAAGCTGAAAATGCTCAAAGCCAACCACACCTCCCAGCAGTACGAAATGCAGGACAAGGCGCTGAAATACTACCCGCAGAAAATCGCGGAAACCAAGCTGTTAATCGAAGCGCTGACGGCGGATTTGCCAACGGTGCAGGCCCACCCGGTCAAGGACGATGCCTTTTCCATGACTGTCATGGGGCAGACCTACACGGAGCGAAAGGCAGCGGGCGAAGCGGTGATTAAGGCGTGTATGCTGATGGACGACCCGGAAAAAATCGTGGATTTGGGCGAGTTTCGCGGCTTCCCCATGCAGCTAAGGTGTGACGGCAGCAAATTCCGCGTCACCATGAAGCAGAACCTGACCTACTCCGCCGAACTGTCCGACGATGCGGTGGGCAACGTCACCCGCATTAACAATGCGCTGGAAAGTCTGGCGGAACGGCTGGACGCGCAAAAGGCACGGCTTACCACACTGGAAAGCGAACTGGAAAACGCCAAAGAAGAAGCCGGCCGGCCATTCCCAAAAGAAGAAGAACTGCGGGAAAAATCCGCCCGCTTAAACCAGCTTAACCGGGAACTGTCCAGGCCGGACAAAAAGGAGGATGAGCAGGAGCAGGAGGTTGAAGAAAGCCCTGATTTGGAGGACGCCGGAGAACCCGCGCCGGTTGTGCCGATGCCCGCTGCGGCGGCTGGCCATAAACCCTCTATCCGTCAGGCACTCCGTAACTATGAACCGCCCGCGCCGGTACAGTCCGGCATGGAGCGCACCCCGCGAAAGGAGGCGGTGCTGTGAGGGCAAAGGAGGGGCGCACGGTGGGGCTGTTCACCAAGGTTTCCCCGGAAGAAAAGGCGGCGATTGACCGCAAAATGGAACTGCTGGGGACTTCCAACCTGCGGGCATACCTGCGGAAAATGGCGGTGGACGGCTACATTGTGCAGCTTGACATGGGCGCGGTGCTGGAACTGGTAAAGCTGCTGCGCTCCGTTTCCAGCAACGTCAACCAGATCGCCCGCCGCTGCAACAGCACCCACAACCTGTACGCGCAGGATGTGGAGGACTTGCGGCAGGGCTACGCTGAAATCTGGCAGGGCGTGAACGACCTGCTGAAGAAATTTGAAGCACTGTAAACAACTGCGGCGGGAGCGATTTTTCTTTTGCTCCCGCCGCTTATTTTTATATCTGGAGGTGATACCTTGGCAGGCGTAACCAAAGAACAGATTGCAAAAGCAAAGGAATGGGACTTGCTCTCTTATTTGCAGGCTTATGAGCCGCAGGAACTGAAAAAAAGCGGCCCCCGCGAATACTGCACCAGAACCCATGACAGCTTAAAAATTTCCAACGGGAAATGGTACTGGAACAGCCGGGGCATCGGCGGGCGCACGGCGCTTGATTATCTGATTAAGGTGCGCGGCATGGACTTTGTGGGCGCGGTGGAAACCCTGTGCGGGTACTCTGCGCCGCCGCCCGTAAAGCAGACGTTCACAAAACCCACGAAGCCGCAAAAGCCGTTTAAGCTGCCCGAAGCCAGCCGGTGCGCGTCCGCCGTGGTGGGCTATTTGCAGGATCGCGGCATTGCCCCGGAACTGCTTGGCGTGTGCATGGAAGCCGGGATTTTATACGAGAGCCGCCGGTATCAGAACTGCGTCTTTGTGGGGCGCGATATGCAGGGGAACGCCCGCGCTGCCAGCCTGCGGGGGACGCGGGACGGCTTCCGTATGGATGTGGAGGGAAGCGACAAGCGGTACAGCTTCTGCCTGCCCGCCAGCCGCCCGGACTGTCCCCGGCTGGCGGTGGCGGAAAGCCCCATTGACGCGCTCTCCCTCGCCACACTGGTGAAGCTGTCCGGCGGCGACCCACGGGACAGCCACTACTTATCTCTGGGCGGAACCGGCCCCCGCGCCCTGATGCAGTTTCTCCACGACCACCCCCATGTTACACAGATCAGCTTATGCCTGGACAACGACAAGGCCGGCTTGAAAGGTATCGAACGGCTCACGCAGGAAATCCAGAACAACGCGGAACTTTCCGGGCGGGTGAAGCTGGTTTACCCCAACCCGCCGAAGCAGGGCAAGGACTACAACGAGTTTCTCTGCACCCACATGAAAGCGGCGCGGACGGCACAGCGGCAGCGGGACGGGGCGCGGTAACGCTATTTAATTTCCGGCTCTAAATTTTCAAATTCGGGCGCATCGAAAAAATCTATCAGCGTCATATCCAAACCGTCGCATATTTTCTTGATGGTTGAAATTTTCGGATCGGTACTCTTGCCATACAAGATGTTTTTGACGGAGGATGGCGGCAGCGCCGACATCGTAGCCAGTTTGTTGATGGTAATGCTGCGCTCCGCACATAAACGGAGTATCCGGGTCTTAATCGCTGAAATCGTATCCATAGCTGTATCCTGCCCCCTTTTTTATCAAGCATACAAAATATGGCTTGCAAAAGTAGGCTACCCATGCTACTATTTAGGCTATGGATAGCCTTTTTTAGAAAGGAGGAACCTTTGGCTATTTCCAACATTTTACCACGAAAGATTATGAAAAACCGCACCCGTCAGCAGTCAATGGCAGAACGCCACGACTATGACCAGAAAGAAGAAAAGACAGACGGCGGCGAACTGGTTTCCTCCTATATGTGCAGCCCGGAAACTGCCGCCGAAGAATTTGAAATCAGCAAAAAACTGTACGCCCAGCTTACCGGGCGCAGCCAGTCAGAAAAGCACGACATTATTATGTACCGCATTATCCAGTCATTCAAGCCCAATGAAATCAGCCCGGAGGAAGCGCACAAAATCGGCTGCGAGCTGGCGATGAAATTTACCGGCGGGCAGCATCAGTTTGTGGTGGCCACCCACACGGATAAGCGCCACATCCATACCCACATTGAATTTAACAGCACCAACCTAAACTGTGACGCAAAATTCCAGAACGTGAAAAATTCCGCTTTTATCCTGCGGCGCATGAACGATGAATTGTGCCGCGCCCACGGCCTTTCGGTAATTGAGAATCCGAAGAAAAAAGCCAAGTCCCAAAAGGAAATGGCGGCGGCGCAGTATGGCATCAGCCACAAGAAGCAGTTACAGCAGACCATTGACAAGGTGCTGCCGGAGTGCAATCATTATGAGGAGTTTCTGGCAAAGATGCGGGCTGAGGGATATGAGATTGTGGACGGCAAAAATCCCGGCTTCCGTCTGCCCGGATGGGAGCGCCCTGCAAGGGTGAACCGGCTGGGCGGCGATTATACCAAGACCGCCCTGCGCGCCAGAATTACCAGCCAGCGCGGGCGTTTGGCGGCAGGAAAAACAGCGCCGAAACGAACCGGCAGAAAGGTCAATCTCCTGATTGACATCCAGGCGAAACTTGCCGCTGGAAAAGGCGCAGGCTATGAACGCTGGGCGAAAATCTTCAACCTGAAAGAAGCGGCGAAAACGCTCAATTTCCTGATGGAAAACGGACTAACCGATTATGACGAACTGGCGCTTCGGGCAGCGCAGGCCGAGGACGGTTTCAATGCGGCTTCACAAAAAATCAAACAGTTGGAGGCGCGGATGGCAGGCGTGGCAAAGTTAAAAACCCACATCATCCAGTATTCCAAAACGCGGGAAGTCTACGCGGCTTATAAGAAGTCCCGCCACAAGAAAGAATTTCTCGCGGAGCATGGCGCGGAGATTGCCCAGCATGAAGCCGCGAAGAAAGCCTTTGACGCTCTGGATGGCAAGGCCATTCCCAAAGTGGCGCAGCTTTCAGCGGAATATGCTGCGCTGCTGGAAGAAAAGCGGGAACAGTACGAACAGTACAAGGCGCTGCGGCAGGATATGATTACCTACCAGACCGCACTCCGCAACGTGGATAAGATTTTAGGATTGGAACCGCCGGAGCAGGCGCAGGAAAAAGAACAGCCCAAACCGGAACGGTGACGCAAAAGTGCCGCCCCTTTCCAACCGGGACGGCACTACTTTTTTTGAATATCTTCATCGGGGATATACTCCGCGATGTCCTCCAGGCCGCAATGTAAAACGGCACACAATTTGTTTAAGGTTTTCGTTTCCATATTTTCATTTGCCCGCAGCCGCCGGATGGTTTTGCTGTCGATGCCGCACTTCTCTCTTAGCTGGTAGGTTGACACATCCTGCGCCTGCATAACCGTCCATAATTTATCGAACACTATCATAAAAGCACCCCCGTTTGACGTTTATTAGTATGGGGGTTATAATCTTTTTTATTAAGGGGATATAACCCCCATATTCATATTGGACGGCTCAATTTGTTTCGCTGCCAAGGGACTGCTTTTTCAAATCCAAGAAAGGTTGTGGCATTATGATTTATACAGATGAAGTAAGAAAAAAGCTGGACGCGATTTTGAAAGCGTTTGGGGAATACATTGACGGACAGAGTTATTTTGATATAGTCTACTCAAAGAAAATCGGCTATGTCTGGATTTTAGCTGAATGTCCCGGCGATGCCGGCGCGGTGCTGCTGGATACGCCGGAGAAAATGCTTGACCAACTGTTTAACGAGGTTATCAATGATGTAGTCAATGCGGATGAAAACAAGACGCATATCCTTAACGCTCTCACTCTTTCCGAGTGGGAGGAATGCGAAGTCCGCCGCCGGATTGCAATACTGTTGGAGCCGCTTGCCGAGGATAAAGACGGCTATCTGCAATTCATGGACAGATACCTGAAAGCCTATCAGAAAAACAACGGATATATCGGGGAGCCGGACGAACTTTGAATTGCAAAAGTGAATTGATTTATTTGAAGTATCAGCCAATAAACTATAAAATACGAAAGGGGAACAAAAATGGAACTGAACTATTTTAGGGACAGGCTTTTTGATTTACTGAATGACAGCGAGGGGATGGGGATTACCGACCTGAACACAGACGAGCGGAACGGATTACTTACTGTCATGACTGAGGACGGGAATGTATTTGAAATCGTATGCCGGCAGGCAGCGGGAAAGGGGGACGGATGGATGACCGCAAGTTGACTGTATGTTATGGGCGTGGCAATTACAAGCAGGCTCCGCCGCAGATTCTTTTACAAGGCAAATGGCTGGAACAGGCCGGTTTCTCTGCCGGGGACAAAATCACTGTGAAATGCCAGGAGGGGCAACTTACTATCACAAAGGACGGAACAAGGAAAGATTCAGAGGAATAATATTTTCTGCCAGTCACGGAAACCTCCTGACGGCGCATTTTGCGCCGCCCCTCTCCTGCGCGGATGTGCAGGAGCAAGCGACCGCAGGGAGCGCAAAGCCACGCCGAAAGGCGTGTTCGACCGGACGCGCAAGCGGTAGGTCTGGGGCTTGGGGGAACCCCAACAAGCGAGCCGGAATATCCCAAAAGGATATTCCGGCTCATTGCTTGCCTACGTTATCGGAAATTTCAGATATTGCCGGATTTTCCGCTTTCCCCTCCACGCTGTCTTGAAAACAATGAATACAGAACAGATTCTAATCTTTATTGTTTACATCCTGGGTGTTGATTTATTCGCCGTATCTTCGTAAAATTAGACTGTGTATTGCAGTACGAAAACTGTTGTGAGGTTTCTGTAACATTTTCATGTTACCCTAATAAGGGAAAGGAAGTGAAGCCATGAGGCTTTTAGTCGTTGAAGATGACCGTCTTTTGAACAATACCCTTTGCTACAATCTTTCGGCGGCGGGCTACACCGTGGACGCTGCCATGTCAAAATCAGCGGCGGTCAATTTCTGTGAAGCGCAGGACTATGATTTGATCGTGCTGGATGTCAATTTGCCTGATGGAAACGGATTTGACTTCTGTACGGAAATCAAAGAACGCCGTCCAGATACCGCCGTGATTTTCCTGACCGCAAACGATATGGAAAGCGATATGCTGAAAGGCTTTGAGTTGGGAGCAGACGATTATGTGACAAAGCCGTTTCCGATCAGCGTATTCCGAAAAAAGGTTTCGGCCTTGCTGGGCCGCATCGAGAAGCAGACAGGCGGTGATTGCTACACAGACGGCACACTATCCGTCAATTTCTCGGAATTGACCGCCACTCTCGCAGGAGAGCCGGTTATCTTCACACCGATGGAATACCGCTTGCTAAAGGTGCTGGTAAGAAATCCGCAAATTGTTCTGACCCGACAGATGCTTCTTGAAAAGCTGTGGGACGCAGATGAAAATTTTGTGGATGAACACGCGCTGACGGTAGCAATTAGCCGTATTCGGGGAAAAATCGAAATAGACGGTTTGCAATATATCAAGACCGTCTACGGCATGGGCTATATGTGGATTGGGGGGATAAAAAAGTGAATGAAAGCAAACTTTCCATCAACCGCGCCTGTGCTGTGGGAGCAGTATTTTTAGGTTTGCTCTCCGCTGTGACCGTGACTGCGGCTTTTCTCCTTACCGGAAAACAGGCAATCGCTTGGTTGGGCCTCTTGTTTATCCTGCTGGTGTTCATCTGTGTAGCTCTTTTCGTGGCCTTTCTGCGCCGAAAGCTGGTGCTGTTTTCGGACAGGCTGTGCGAAACAATAGACAATATGCTGGACGGGGCATCGGCCCCACCGCAGGTCTATGAGGAAGAAAACCTGTTTTATAAAATCAATCACCGGCTTGTCCGCCTATATGAAGTTATGCGAGAAAATCGAGAATGTGTAGCGAAAGAGCGGGCTGATTTGCAGGAATTGATTTCTGACATCTCCCATCAGGTGAAAACGCCGATTGCAAATCTTCAAATGGTAAACGCCACTTTGCTTGAACAGCCTGTGACAGAAGAAAAGCGTCAGGAATTTTTGCAGGCATCCAGCGGCCAGCTTGAAAAACTGGACTTTCTTATGCAGGCCATGATAAAGACCTCACGGCTGGAAACCGGCGTGATCTCGCTGGACAGAAAGACGCAGCCGATTTATAATACCTTGGCGTCGGCGCTGGGCGGTATTCTGTTGAACGCTGAAAAGAAAAACATTCATGTCAACGTAGATTGTCCATCCGATATACTGCTGGCCCATGATAAGAAATGGACAAGTGAGGCCCTGTTTAACATTTTGGATAATGCTGTGAAGTACACACCAACGGGCGGCACTATTCAGGTGTCCGTCCAAAGCTGGGAGCTGTATGTGAAAATTGACATTACAGACAGCGGCAAGGGCATCGCGGAGAACAGACAGGGGATGATCTTCAAACGCTTCTATCGTGAGGAAGAAGTACACGATGTTGAGGGCATTGGCATAGGATTGTACCTTGCCCGCGAGATCATCACCATGCAGGGCGGCTATATCAAAGTAACTTCAGCAGTAGGCAGCGGCTCTACATTTTCTGTATTTCTTCCTCGCGGATCATAATTTGTAATCCGATCAGGATTGGGGGAAGTTTGAACATGATTGAAACAGAAAGCCTTATTCTAGATAAAGCAAAGTTTTCGGATTGGACGGAAATGTACCACAATGTCTGGTCACAGCCGGAAAGCGCGAGATATATGGAGTGGACGATTACCACAAGCGAAGAAGCCGCTAAAATAAGAATCACGAAAACCATCGCATTTCAGAAGGAGCATGACACTTATTTGGTTTATGAAAAAACAAGCGGTAAGGCGATTGGGTTTGCGGGTGTAGAGAAAATCGAACCTTTCATATATCAGGAGGCCGGAATATGTTTGGGGCCGAACTATGTGGGGAAAGGGTTTGGTAAACAAATTCTTCAAGGTCTGATTCAATATTGCAGAGAGCAATTTGACGCAAAAGAGTTTATCTATTCAGCGAGGGATGAAAACACAGCTTCTAACCGATTGGCAAAGTCATTCGGCTTTTCACTGATTTCTTCGGCAGCTAAAACAGACAGCAAAGACGGCCATCAATACAATCTTTTGCGATATAGTTTGAAACTATAAGTTTGGGTGGTTATTTTGCATCAAAAACCTTATTTGCTTTCAAGTGTGGCCATAAAAAAAGGAGAATACCAAAATGTCAGAATTACACAACATTCCACTCATTTACAAAGCAGGCGCGTACAGCCTCGCCGGTTTCAGCAGAGACATTGACGATGACGACGCAATTTCCTTTGACTATGACGCGCAATATCAAATGCTCACCTATGACATTCCTGTCGGGGAGGACTGGCGTGGGATGACGCTGTATAACGTGTCGGAGGACGACCTCATCCGGACGCTCCGCGCCGTCTATGGCAAAGATGGAGCACTCCAGAACGTCACCGCTATATTGGGCGGCCATGAGACGCTCTTGTACATCCGCTATGAAAACAAGGAGCACGCCAGACAGGAGATTCGGAGCTTTGCTGTTCGGAACGCGGACGCCATTATTGAACAGATCCGGCAATGTACGGATGTTGTGGCAAGGCTTTTCATCGAGTATTATTGCGACTCCGATAACATGGATTACCATGCCGTGATTGGCACAGCGGATCAGGTGGAAGCAGTAAGGCAGAAATACCATGACGAGGATTCCTGCGACTGTGCCGGCAACTATCCGTCTGAAAACATCGAAGGCGATAACAGGATGCTGATTACAATGGTGCGCTGTGCTCCAGGTCATCCAGGCGAGAATTTCCGATATGCAGAGGAGATCATGTCAAAATATATTGAGGAACACGCCTTGTCAGCGATAAACAGGACGGTGGATTTCAAGTATATCTGCGCGGAATATGATTAAGAAAAAAACTGCGGCTTGTGACATTTCTGTGACAATTGGCTGTTATGATAGCGGAAGCACAGGCAATTTTGAATTTGTATAGAGGCGCTGTCATTCAACAATATGAATAATTTGAAGGAAGGGACTATGATGAGCGAGAAGCGGTATCAGATTTCCCCCATCGAACTGGTTCAGTGGGCGGAACCGCTGTTCGGCTTTGGAGAGGGGAAAGCAACAGGATTTTCCGAGAAGACGATTGCCGCCTATGAGACGGCGGCAGGGATACGCCTCCCTGCCGCCCTGCGGGACTATTATCGCGCCTGCGGCAAGGCCAGTCTGAACTGCGCCCTGCATGAGATATTCATCCCGGACAAAAAGGCCAAGCGCTTTCAGAAGCGCCTGACCTTCTCCTACGATCATATCGACGAGGACCTGGAAACGTTCAGCCAGCCGGGCGAAGAGGACTACCCGGAGCTGGCAAAGATACGCGCCCTGCCCCGGGAGAAGTGGGGCGAGGTCACGGGCAACTATCTGCTGTTCTGGTGCGAAAATCAGGGCTGCTGGTACGCGGGCATCAAAGCGGAGGATTTGACCCAGCCCAACCCGGCGGTATACTACAACGACCAGGACGATATATACAGCTGGGCTCCATTTTCCAATTCCATCCAGTCCTTCCTCCTGGACATCATGCTTCTAAATCTGGAGCCAAGGGCCCAGCCGGATGAGATCGAGGACCCTGTCGAAATCCAAAAGGTCCTGTCCGCAGGCGGCGTAGACTTCCGGCGGCTGTGTGAGCCCTACCCCTTCCCCGGCGGGCGCTTCTGCCACACCTGCCTGGATACCGAGACCAATACGCTGTATGTTTACGGCGAGGAGGCGGAGGGCCGTCCCGCCTATTTGAAGGTATTCAAGCCGGACGAGGAAGAATAGACAGCTTCCAGTTTGTAGATTTTTGTAGATTAAAGTAGAAAACAGCATGGAACGGATGAAACGTGGGGCAGGATTTTATAACTCCTGCCCCACGTTTTCAAAAGCAGAATAGCTGCGGCAAAACCTCTGAAGCCACCATATATATGAAAAAGTTTTGGGAATGTCACAAACTTGTGACAGTTCAGGGGTAAAAAACCAGCGGCCCGTGACATTTCTGTGAGAATTGGCTGTTATAAAAGTGACCGCGCAGACAGGTTCATATTTGGAAAGGAATAGAATTATGGGACAATATAAAAACGAATGGGGAGAAATATCACAAATAATAGATGAACACGTCAATTTAATGATGGGGAGGTATCTTGAAACAGGGTGTGTATTCAAGTGTATTTCAGCACACATCGGATTCTTTCCATATGCACAATGTCTTGGGAAAGTGCTGATGGACAAAGACTGGAACAGGTTGAATAACCTTATTTACCAAGAAAATTGTTTCAGAAGTTTGTGTTCTTTGATGTGTGGAGATACTCATTATTGGGCTTTTCTTGAAATGCTGGAAGCGCTTGCTGTGGGAAATATGAAAACACTGGATTTGCTTGTTCCCCAAAAAACAGAACCAGTAAACCATATTTTCCCTGTATACAGGCCTGCCACCGATTTGCTGATCGGACTTTGGCGCAAGGACAATAGCGTTTTAGATTATGCCGTTCCGAGGGCAAAAAAATTTGTATGCGGAAAGAGGCCGCAATGGGAACGGGCGACAATCGCTTACTTACTTGCAATGTATGATAAAAACCCAAAAGAAGCGGGAGTGCAATTAGGACTTTTGTGTAAAGGAGTTATGCGGGCAGATTTTGATGTTGATACAGATAAAACACTTTTTGTACCTGCACACGGATTATATCAGCTTGCCGCTTGTTTATGGGACAAAGAACTGTTTCAACAGTTACCCATGCCAGATCATAAAATTTTTTCCAAGGAGTACGCTGTTTGGAGAAATACACAAAAGGTACATCCTGAGTTATTTGCAAAATATCCTGAAACAATGATTAACAACGTTTTAGTAAATCCTGAAATTGAAATGTTAGAACCGAATAAGTAATGTTTTTGAAATGTCACAGGATTGTGACATTTCAAGGGTAAAAAATCAGTGGCCTGTGACATTTCTGTGAGAATTGGCTGTTATGATAGCGGCATCACAGAAAGGATGGTGCAACCCATGAGCATTTTGCAAACAACTGACCTTAAAAAATACTACGGAACGGAGCCGAACATCACAAAGGCGCTGGACGGCGTGACCCTCTCCATTGAGCAGGGGGAATTTGTCGCCATTGTGGGGACCTCCGGCAGCGGCAAGTCCACTCTGCTGAACATGATGGGCGGTCTGGACGTGCCCACCTCCGGCAGCGTTCAGATCAAGGGCAAGGAGCTGTCCGAGCTGAACGATGAGCAGCTTACCATCTTCCGCAGGCGCAACATCGGCTTTATCTTCCAGAACTACAACCTTGTCCCTGTCCTGAATGTCTATGAAAACATTGTCCTGCCCGTGGAGCTGGACGGCGATACAGTGGACGAAAAATTCATGGATGAGGTGGTGCGCCTGCTGGCCCTGGGGGACAAGCTGAACAATATGCCCAACAACCTGTCCGGCGGACAGCAGCAGCGCGTCGCTATCGCCCGCGCCCTCGTTTCCAAGCCCGCCATCGTTCTGGCAGACGAACCGACCGGCAATCTGGACAGCCGGACGAGCAGCGATGTGCTGGGACTTTTGAAAGCGACCAGCAGCAAATTCCATCAGACGCTGGTGATGATTACCCACAACAACGAGATCGCCCAGCTTGCCGACCGTATTATCCGCATTGAGGACGGCAGGATTTTTGAGTAAAGGGGGCGCAGACAATGAATGATATTTTATTCGGCAACAACAATGGTGCGGTCATCAAAAAGCTGTCGGGCCGCTATTTTAAGGCCAGCAAAAGCAGGAACATCATTGCGATTATCGCAATCGTTCTGACAACCATACTCTTTACCACGATCTTCACCCTTGGGTCTGGCCTGATGGACACCGTTCACGATCAGAATATCCGCAAGGCTGGTGGTGATGGGCAGGCGGTCTTAAATTATATCAGCGATGAAGTTTACAACGATATAGCGGGAAGCTCCCTGATTGACCGTATCGCCTATACAAAAGCGGTGTCCTACCGGCTGCAAAATCCGGGCCTGGAGCGTTGGCGCTCTGACCTGTGGTATATGGACGACACCGCATTGGAATTTGCCCGCTACACGCCCACAACAGGCCGCCGGCCCGAAGCGGAACATGAGATCATCGCGGACACAAAGACGCTGGACGCCCTGGGTGTACCGGCGCAGATCGGGGAAACCGTTTCTCTGACCTATGAAGTAAAGGGAAAGCTATATACCACCGATTTTACCCTCTGCGGCTTTTGGGAAACGGACAGCTTGAGCAACATCGGGAGGCTGGTCGTGTCGAAAGCCTTTGTGGACGCCCATTCGGATATTTTGACCTATACCTATCCCGTGGACAATGATTATTCCGGCGTTGTCTCCGCCTATGTGATGTTCAGAGGGAACGGCGACATAGAAGCCCAGCTCCACCAGCTTCTTTCCGAAACCGGCTATACCTGTGACACGATGGGCGGCAGCAAGGAGAACGGCAATTATGTGATTGCCCGTGTCAGTCCGGCCTATCAGAGCGGCGCGTTAATGGGCAATCCCGCCATGCTGATTTCCGGTCTTGTTGGCGTCGCGTTGATTGTCGTAACAGGGTATTTGATTATCTACAACATTTTCCAGATTTCTGTCATTCAGGATATTCAGTCCTATGGACAGCTGAAAACGCTGGGGACAACCAAACGGCAGATCAAGCGTCTAATCAACCGGCAGGCGCTCCGCCTTTCCTGGATTGGTATTCCCATCGGCCTGCTGATTGGATTTTTGATTGGCCGGGCCTTGGTTCCGTTCCTGATGAACGGAACGAGTTATACCGCAGACGCCGGTGTTAAAGTAACAATAAATCCTCTGATTTTCATCGGTTCCGCCGCTTTCGCCCTTTTTACTGTCTTTGTCAGCGTCCGCAAGCCTGCTAAAATTGCGGGTACAGTCTCCGCAATCGAGGCCATCCGCTACACGGAAAATGATACGGCAGCGTTTGGAAAGCGCAGGGCCAAGGACAAAAAATCGACCCACGGCGCGAAGCTCCATTTTATGGCGCTGGCCAACCTGGGCCGCAACTGCAAGCGTACTGTGCTGGTGATCGTGTCCATGACATTGAGTTTGGTGCTGTTCAACACGGTATTCACCCTGTCCAGCGGCTTTGATATTGACAAGTATATTGCAAAATTTATGGATACGGACTTTGTAATTTCCAACGCAGAGTTTTTCCAGTACCAGGTTGAAAAAGGCGAACATGATCTGTCCGATACCTTCATTGAGGCCGTCAGACAAAACAGCAGTTTTGAGGACGGCGGCAGGCTCTATTCCTCCTGGATGCTGGAAGAACCGTTTTCAACGGAACACAATGCTTTTTTCAGCTATAACAAAGATCTGAACGGAAATCCTTTTGTAAGACTGTATGGCGCGGACGATTTTCTGTTGAATGGCATGGAAGTCATAGAGGGAACCATCGACCTGGAAAAGCTGAAAACGGGAGAGTATATTCTTCTGAGCGTGGATTGCAACGACGATGGAACGGTCATAGAGAACCCCAATATCAGCGTGGGAGATACAGTACGCATCAACCATCTGAAAGCGGAGGAACTTTCCACCACCATTACTGATAGCTATGACTTTATCATCATGGCAAAAGTCCGGGTGGACGAGAACACGGCCACCACCCGCAACACAGGTGAAGCCCGGTTCTATCTCCCGACAGAAATTTTCCTGCCGCTGTGCGAGAACCCCCATCTGGTCAATTTCCCCTTTGATGTGAAAGCGGGAACGGAAGCGGAAATGGCAGAGTTTTTGAACAGCTATATCGACAGTGTGGAGCCAAGTATGGATTTTGAATCCAAGGCGACCTATACCAGCTCCTTTGACGACCTCACTTCCCTTATCATCACCATCGGCGGAGCGTTAAGCATCATCATCGGCATTATCGGTATCGCAAACTTTGTCAACTCCGTCCTGACAAGCGTTATTACCCGAAAAAAAGAATTTGCCATGCTGCAAAGCATCGGCATGACCGGCAAGCAGCTAAAGCGTATGCTCTCCTTTGAGGGGCTGTATTATGCTGTGGGAACGATCATCACATCGGTTGTCCTTGGAGTGTTGTTTTCTGTGGTAGTCGTGCAAGGTATTTCCAGCGGGATTTGGTTCTTCACTTATCAATTTGTCATGTGGCCCATGCTGGTGATCTATCCATTTCTTATCCTCCTGACCGTGGCAATACCGGCGCTTTTGTACCGGCAAATTGCTAAAGTCAGCATCATAGAGCGGCTGCGGCAAAATTGAGATTTTATCCATGAAAACAGGTTGCGGAACTGATATACTGTAAAATCAATTAAAACGGGAAACGGAGAACGCAGACAAAGCGCTCTCCGTTTCCCTTAAATTTCATTGTCTGGAAAAATCAACACTGTTTTATAGCCTCTTTGCGGCTCACTGAGAATTTCCACTGTACCATGATGCGCCTCAACAATTTGACGGACCAACAGAACACCTAAACCGTGTCTTAGCTTTAATCTTTCATCTGTGCTTTCCAAATGATTTGTTGTCGCTCTTAATTTGTCCAGCTTCTCAGCGGACACGCCAATGCCGTTGTCCGATACCGTTATGACCGTATTGTTTCCGTTCCACGCTACGGAAACAGAAATCACGCACCCTTTTGGATTATGAATGACGCTGTTCTGAATCAAATTGTACAGCGCACGTTTCAGCAGGGCCTCGTCCCCCATGATGGACGCTGTTTCGCTCTCTTGGCTGGAATCAAACACAATTTGATACCGCGCCTCTAACCCGCCGTCCAAAAACTCACAGACGACTTGCCGTGCCAGCTCCACGAAATAGACCTTCTCCATCCGAAGGGGCTGCATGGAATACTCCAGCCTGGACGTGAGGTTCAAATCGGAGATCAGGCTCCGCAGCTTCTCCCCCTGCCTGCGGATATGGGACGCCTGTTCACGGGCGGAGGCCGGGAGGGTTTGGTCAGCCTCCAATTGCCCGGCAAAACCCAAAATTACCGAGAGGGGTGTCCGCACGTCATGGGAGATACCGCTGATCCAGTCGGCGCGGGCGCTGTCCTTTTTGGCAATAAAAGCCCCCGCCCTGTTGAGCTGCCGGTTGATCTCCGCCAATTCGCCTCTCTCCGGGAGGCTAACCGACTGGCCGGAGGAAACCGTTTCGATCCCCCGCAAAATGGGCGTGACCGCCTTTTCAACGTGCCGGGTGTTCTTCCAAATCAGCAGGACCACCACAATGATATTGGTCAGAAAGACGGCAGCCAGCCCGACAAGCAGTTTTCTCGCATAGCTCTCACTGACAGAAAAGTAATACTTCGCCTGACTGCCTTTTTCGCCGCCCACTACCAATAGCCCCTGGGGATGCTCCTGCACATAGACCGGATAATCCCCCAAATACCACCGGCTGAATTTTGCCACGTCCGCTGCCGTGTACCGCCGGGGCAATTCCTCCGGCAGTCTGCTCTGAAAAATGACCGTTCCTATATCGTCCAAAACCATGGCCCAGGCGTGATGTTCTTCCAACATTTCGGCCAGCTCCCCAGCCGCCATCAAATGTCCTGTTCCGTCCAGAGTAATCCTGTCACAGATTTCGCTCATGGAGAGGTCCGGTGTCTCCGAGGTCTGCCAGGCCCAGATCAGCACAGAGAAAAACAGGACAACATTGAGTAGCAGGAACAGCACGATGATGCCCACCATAGATAAAAAGTATTTCCGAAAGAAGCGTTCCACAGGTTTCATTTCTCCGGCTCCTTTACCACCAGCTTATATCCCAGGCCCTTCACCGTCAGGAGCGACACGGGCTTTGACGGATTTTCCTCGATCTTCTCCCGCAGGTGCCGGATGTGGGTCATCAGCGTTGTCTCATAGCCCTGCCAGATTTCTCCGCACAGCGTTTGACAGAGAACGCCGATGGTGACGATCCGGCCCGCATTCTCCGCCAGCTTTTCAAAAATGCTGTACTCCTTCGCGGTCAGTGGCGTCCGCTGGCCTTCTCTGATAACCTCCGCCTGGTCTAAATCCACCTCAGCCGCATTCAGTGTAACAATCCGCTCTTTTTCAGGATAAGCCCGTTTCAAAATCGCCTGGACCCGCAACAGCAATTCCTTCGGCAGAAAAGGCTTGACCAGATAATCATCCGCCCCCAGTTCAAACCCGGCAAAGCGGTCCTCGGCTTCCCCCTTGGCCGTGAGCATAAGAACGGGAACTTTACTGACAGCCCGAATCTCCTGGAGCAGTTCAAACCCGTCCATGTCCGGCATCATCACATCCAGAATGATAATGCCGGGGATTTTTTTCGCCATCAGCGCCAACGCATCCTCCCCGGAGGCCACCGTTGTAACCTGCGTATACCCGGCGCTCTCAAAAATGGAGCGGATCATCGTTCGTAAATCTTTTTCATCGTCTACGACAAGAATTTCTCTATCCAGCATATTAGCCCCTCCCGTCCAGCTCATTATAGCGCAGAAACTAAAAATTGTATATGCCGTCAGCGCAATCTCAAGGTTATCTCAAGGTTCCCTCAATGATAGCTCAAGGATGGTGTTGTATACTGACCCCGCAAAGGAGGTAATCGCTATGGGCGAAATAGTCATTGAAACGAAACAACTGACCAAACAGTACGGGACACAAAAGAGCGTAGCGGAGCTGAACATCCATGTTCAGCGGGGCCGCATCTACGGTCTGCTGGGCCGGAACGGAGCCGGAAAGACCACCACTATGAAAATGCTGCTGGGCCTGACCCAGCCCACTTCCGGGAACGTGACCATCTGGGGGAAGTCTTTGATGGGTAACGAGAAGAAACTGCTGCCCCGCATCGGCAGTCTGATCGAGTCCCCCGGCTTTTATCCCAATCTGACCGCAACGGAGAATCTCCGTATCTTCGCCGCTTTGCGGGGGTTGAAAAATCAGAGCGCCATCAAAAGCGCCCTGGAGCTGGTGGGCCTGCCGTATCGGGATAAGAAGCTCTTTTCCCAATACTCCCTGGGCATGAAACAGCGTCTGGCCATTGCCCTGGCTGTGATGCACGACCCGGAGCTGCTGATTTTGGACGAGCCCATCAACGGCCTGGACCCCATCGGCATCGCGGAGGTGCGCTCCTTCATCCGGGCGCTGTGCGACGAACGGGGCAAGACAATTCTAATCTCCAGCCACATTCTCTCCGAGGTGGCTCTGCTGGCGGACGACATCGGCATCATCGACCACGGTGTGCTGCTGGAGGAGGAGAGCCTTGCGGACCTGGAAGCCAAGAGCGACCGGTATATCCGCTTCACAGTCTCCGACACGGGGCGGGCGGCGGAGGTCTTGAACGGTTTTTTCCACGAAAATCAGTTTGCCGTACAGGACGGCCATCATCTGCGGCTGGATTCTGCCAAGGTCCCCGTATCAAAGATCGTCTCTGCCTTTGTGCAGCATGGCCTGGAGGTATCGGAGGCCGCAATCGTGGAGGAAAGCCTGGAGGATTACTTCAAGCGGGTGACTGGGGGTGAGGGGATTGCTTAAACTGATTTCCTGTGAGCTTCAGAAGCTAAAACGGAAGAAGTTCATTCCTTTTGTAATCCTCTCTGCGTTCATGTTCCCGCTCCCGCTGGCACTGATGATGTTGACGCCCCGCATGATGGAGCGGTACGACACGAAAGCCGAGCTTTTTGACGACTTTTACCAGTTTGTCCTGGGCTATGGGGTGGAACTGCTTTTGCCCTGTATCATCGGTGTCATAGCCGCTATGCTGTTCTTTATGGAACGGGACAATGACACCTTCAAAAACCTGCGGACCATCCCGGTGACCAGTACCCAGATGATTTTCGCTAAAATTATCGTTCTGTTTCTGTTCGGGCTGATCTTCTGCCTGTCCACAGCCGCCGTCACCATTGTCTGCGGGAGCCTGATTGCCGAGGTCGGCGGGCTGGGCTACAAGCTATGGCTGTCGGTGGAGATGGGGATTTTCATTACGGCTGGCACCCTGCCGCTGGTGGTGCTGGTGGTCTTTTTCAGCAAGACCTATATCTTCTCCGTCCTGCTGTGCATCTTTTACAGTGTATTAAGCCTGACCGCCGAAAGCAGCTTCGGTGTCCTGCCGAAGTTTCTGTGCTGGCTGATGCCGATTCCCCTCACAAACCTCTGGTGCGCGGGGGATATGGTTCGGCATGGCGTCAAGGGCAGCTTGGGGGAACTGCAATACCTGATTCCCTCAACAATGCAGACCGTCTTGATTTTGAGTGCAATGACTGTCCTGTCCATTCTGCTGATTGACCGGCTGTATAAAAAGAGAGGGGGAAATTGAAATGCTGGTATTGATGAAAACCGAGTTTTGGAAACTGAAACGGTATCACATGGTCTGGGCAGGGGTTTTCCTGATGCTGCTGTCCGTCCTGCTTACGGTTTTCTCCACCACCGCCCAGGATGGAAGTGTATGGACCTTCTCCTTTTTCGTGGAGCAGGTCCTGAAGAACAACATCACAACAATTTTCCCCATGTGCATTGCCTTGATTACCGGATATATCATCAGTCGGGAAGGGACGGACGACACGCTGAAAAACATTCTGACGGTCCCCCTGTCCTTTCCCGCTCTGCTGGCGGGCAAGCTGGCTGTCTGCGGGCTGCTCTCCTTGTTCCTAGGGATCGTCAGCACCGTGTTCACTGTGACGGCATCCTTCCTTTTGGGCTTCCCCGGCGGAGATTTTCCGGCAGTCATGCAGGCCGGGTTGCAGATCACGTTCAACTGTCTGTTCCTCTATATCGCGGTTCTGCCAATCATCGCCATCGCCGCCCGGATTCCAAACGGGCACTTGATTGGAGCGGTGATAGCCTTTGTCTACGGCTACGGCGGGATGTTTGCGGCGGGGAGCATGACCTTGGCGAATTTGTATCCCGTGACCGCAAGCATGGGGCTGATTGGATACCGCAGCTATGATGCGGCCGTCCATTGGAATCCGCTGCTTTGTATGTTCAGTTTGCTGGCCGCTCTGCTGATTGCCGCCGCTTTTGTTGCGACAGCGAAAAAAGGCGCAGCTCCAAAGACGGCAAAAAAGCCCAAACGGGTCATCACAAAAAAAGGTTGGTAAGGGGGTCAAACAACATGAAGAAAAAATTGAAAATCATAATAGGCGTCGTTGCTGTCCTGCTCATTGGTCTGGTCGGCTTTTGCGCATGGTTCCTCTCCGGCTCCGGCAGCGCCGAGTATTACGCCCAGATCGACAACACCAAGGTGGAACAGGTGGATTCTAACGGAGGCGTCATTAACTTCAAAGGCAACCTGCCCTATTCCTACACGCTGCTGTCCTATGACGAAAATGGGAGCGAGAAGGAGATCACTTTTGGAACATCCAGAGAACTGCGGGATGGGGCCTTTATCCGTCTGACCGTCATGCCGGTCCGGGGCGTCCTGGATTGGAGCGAGGTACAGTATGGCGAGCTTCCGGCAGCAGTACAGAATCACTATTCTGCTCCATCAGATGATTCCGGGAATTGAGCCATTCAACTACAAGGAGCAATGTAGAATGAAGAAAACATTAGAACAGGCGGCGTTATTGGCTGTGCTGCTGGTACTTGCAGGCTGTGCTGGAAATGAACCGGCGGAGCCTAAGTGGGAAGAACACCTTTACCGCACAGTGGTTTATAACAGCGGAGAAGATGAAAGCGATGCAAAATATTTGGAAATCGCACAGCGCAGCCAGAAACTATTGTCTCTGCTGGAGGAAAAAACAGGTGCGTTTGTCATGGACGCATACAATTATCAGACGGTGGATGATGAGGGTACGCCCCTATATACCATGAATACGCCAGAAGTCCCAATCGAAATCGCTCCCGCTGGAATGTCTATACAGGTGAGCCGGGAATATTTCAAGTGGAATCCTATTGAAACAGAAGATGGTTTGGAATTGGAAAAACAGCTTGTACTGGATGATTTGACACTGAATCTGTTAGTGCCGAACCAGTACCGTGATATGGAACAGGAGATATTGGCTGCCTGGAGGAAATACTTTTATTTTGAAAAAGTGGAAGCCGAGAACAATTACAATGAAATGGCCGGTAGAGAAGAACGTCTGGACATCACAGAAGATCAACTGACTGTAAATATAATATTTGTAAAGGATGGACAGCGGTACTTTACTTATCGGAGTGACTGTGCATCTGCTGACGGAAGCTGGATCACCGATCCTCTGGTACAGATTTATACCGGGAATATTCACTGCAACTATGCTCACAGCTTTCTGACGCAGTGGACATATATTCCTTCGGAAGCAGGTTCGCCAGAAAGGGCTTACGAAGAAATTGCCCCCTATATTTGGGAATGTGGCGCTCAAGAGAGTTTGAAGGAAGTACGTCCTCTGCGGAATTAGTAAGATGAACCAGCGATTTGAGGGCAAAATAATGATAGTGCTATTTGTTGCACCATTTAATAAATCAAAATGACATCGTAGCGGGTACACAAAAACAAGTTGGCAAAAATATTATGCATTTGAAAAGCCGAAGGAATTTTCCTCCGACTTTTCAAATGTCACTGCTTTGTGACATTTCTGCTTGTTATTTTGCCGAAACATGGTGATGCGGTGACGTTTCTGTGATATTTGCAGTTTAGAATAGAAGTCAATAAAGCCAAGTCTGCCACATTGGGAATTATAGGAACAGAAAGGTATATCAGGCACAACTAATCTGGCAGATAGAACTTTAACCTTATTCGGCTGTTTTATGCTCGACTTCTTTTTCATGTCGGCTAAGCATCTGCTCTGCCATGCAATCTAAGGTTTTCAGCAGAAACACCCTTTCATCTTCCGTGCAGACCGCGAACTTGCACAGTAGCTGCTTTGTCTGCTGTTCCAATAGCGGCATATCCGGGTAGAACAAAACATCGGCCGATAATCCAAGCCGGTAGATTACATCAGCAAGGACTTCAATAGATGCATTGACCCGCCCCTTTTCTATGTTTTGGATATGTCGGAGTCCTCTGCCGGTCTGCTGGGCAAGCTGCTGTTGTGTCAGGTGTTCTTCATTCCGCCTGCCGCTGACTATTGCCCCTATGTGCTGTAAGATATTTTTACGCATTTTTAATCACCTCTACTATATTCTATCGTGCGTGTCTGTTTCTATAAATTCCCTAATAGAACGCACGAATATATACTTATAATGCGTTTTGCAAAAAATCGTTCTGACTGTGTAGCCAATAAAAAAACGGCTTTTCACATCAGGGCTTACTTTTCATGCCATCTGTGTCTGTCCGTAGAAAGGGACAGGTTATGGATGGTTTTGTTTTTAGATATGCGGTGGGAATATCGTCAAAAAAAGCGAGGCTCATTTCTCGCCGCTCCAGCATCTTTTAACCGCATTATCAGACGTATCTAAGTATGTCAATCAAACATTGAATACCACTGCGCAAAAAAACGCCAGACAGTCATTTCCGCTGTCTGGCGTTTTTTGTCTGCGCTGCTGGTTTGACCGCCGGATACGCGCACCGCCGCCATCCCGAAAATCTGAAACCCATTTTCAAATTTTCGGAGGTAGCAATATGCATAATCAGGCCACAAAAATTTTTTTGAACTTTTTTCTTAAAGGGCAAGGTTCACCTGCCCTTTACCCTATACCCTTTATTCCAGAGAGCAAAGGAAAGGGGGTGGACGCATGAGTTATGCAGAACGTCGGGAAGCGATTCTGGAAGTGCTGTGCATAAGGCGGCACGATACATACCGCAACCTGGCATTTGAATTTCAGGTTTCGAGAGAAACCATCCGGCAGGATATAGCCGTCCTCATGTGTTCCTACCCCATCGAAACGGTACGCGGCCGGTATGGCGGCGGTGTCAAGATTGCGGACGGGTTTTACCTTTACCGCAAAAAACTGACAGCACGGCAGGCTGCGCTGCTTGTGAAATTAAGCGCGCAGCTTACCGGGGATGACCTCGCCACGATTGACAGTATTCTCCGCCAGTTTGCTCCCTGAGCATTGAAGCATTGTACTTTGAAAAACAGCAGGATAGGCTCCTGTTCATAGTCAGTATGTAAGTGATTGCATCCTGCATCAGCCATCCCGCGCCACGACTGCCTGCGGCCAGGGACAGCGAAAGGAGGTGAAAGCCTCTGTTCCTGCCCGTCAAACCGATAGCATCAAAGGCACGAGCGATACCGGCATGGCTGTCCGGCGCATGGCAGCGCCGCAGACGCGGGATGCGCCGCAAACACCCGTATCGCAGGGTAAAAGGGAGGTACTGGGGGATTGGTATGGGCAGCTTCGTCAACTGTCGCCGCCGTCTGTTGGTATCGCGCCAACGTGCCGTGTTGGGCTTACATACTCCCGTGCCGGGGGTGAGCAGTAAGGCGGTCATGCCGCCTGATAATACGGCACAGATTTTTGAGAAAGGCATAAAAGAGAAACCCGCGCCGGTCACATTTCCTCACAGAATGAGGGTGCAAAACAGACTGGCGCGGGCTTTCCCCTTTGCCTGCGGGATGCAAGACCTTACGCCACCGGGAAAACCGGCGGCGCAACGTGTTCCATCCGGCAGGATAGCAACAAATAAAGCGGCTGGGGCCGAAAGAGGTGATAAAAATGCAGGTAAACATTGAGAGTATCCAGGTCAATTCAGGACGGCGGGAAGCCCTCCCGGATGCCGTGCGCGAACTGGCGGACAGCATTTCGGCGGTGGGGCTGTTAAACCCCATCACGGTTGACAGGGACTATACCCTGATTGCCGGACTGCACCGGCTGGAAGCGGCAAAGTTACTGGGCTGGGCGGAAATTGAGTGCAACGTCAGCAGCTTAGAGGGATTGCAGGCAGAACTTGCCGAGATTGACGAGAACTTTGTGCGGGCCGACCTGGAAACCCTGGAGTTTGGAAAGCTGCTCCTGCGGCGCAAGGAAATCTATGAAATGCTGCATCCGCAGGTGAAAAACGGCGGCGACCGAAAGAGTGAAAAAATCAGAACGCGCCGGGCGCGTTCTGATTCTGACAAATCTTTTGTACGCGACACAGCAGACAAGCTGGGCATTTCAACCCGTTCCGTGGAGGAAAAAATCCAGATTGCAAGGGATATGACCCCAAGGGCGCAGGAAATCGTTCAGGATGCCGGCCGCAAAATCAAGAAAAAGGACTTGGTAAAGCTGTCCCGCATGGAGCCGAAACAGCAGGAACAAGCCGCCGCGCAGTTGGCGGCTGGGGAAATCAAGTCAGCGGATGAATTCCGGCAGGAGGAACCGCCAAAACCATCCAAACCGCCGGAACCGGCACATGAGCCGGAACGGTCCGCAGAGCCGGTTACAGAACCGCTGGCATTGCCCACGGTTCCCTATTCGCTGGGCGACAGGCACTATGACACCCTGGAGGAATCCATAGCCGACCTGAAAAATCCCGACAAGGATTGCAGCTACACGCCGGATACGCTCCTGGCGGACATTGACGGCTTTGTGCAGACCTTTCACAAGGGCTTCGCGTGGTATCACGACCCCTTTTGTACTGTCGTGTTCCCCCACATCTCCAAAGTGCAGTTTGAGTTTGTCCGGCAGCGTTTTGAAAGCATTTCTTCCGCAATGGCAGACTTATTAAATCAAATGGAAAGGACTATAAAAACATGAGCAATCGAAAAAAACGCCGTCCGCCCGGTTCGGAGCGCACGGAACAGCAGAACCTTTTAACAGAAACACAGTATACCAATCCCGGCGTACAGCGCGACTTATCCAGCAACCAGCTTACTTCCGGCCTGCCCTATCAGCGGCCCGTGGAGCCGGAGGACGTTGACCGCCTGATTGCCAAGTGGGACGACCGCTTATTGACCCCTCTGGTGGTCAGCTTCCGGGACGGCAAATTTAACGTGGTGGACGGACAGCACCGGATCGCCGCCATGCGGAAAATGGCAGACGGCGGCAACGTTACCGTCCCCTGCCTGATTTATACCGGTTTGAGTTATGAGCAGGAAGCCGAACTGTATTTCAAGCTGGATCAGTCCAAGGGCCGGCTGCGGCTCTCCCACGCCACAAAAGCCCTGCTGGAGTCCGGCACGGATGCCGAGGTGCTGGAAATCAAGCGTCTGGTGGAATCGGCTGGCTTTGTGTGGGTGCTGGATAAGAAAAGCGGCGATGCTTACGAAATCCTCTCTACCCGCGCGATCATCAACGCCTACCGTCTGCTTGGCGGATCGGCTTTTTCCCGCCTGCTGGTACTCCTGGACGGCACATGGCACGGCGCGTCCATCTCCCTCCGTGCGTCTATGCTCTCCGGCATGGCGCTGTTTCTGAAAACCTATGAAACCGAACTGGACGACCGTACTTTCATCAAGCGGCTGTCTGCGGTTGACCCGGAGGAAATCATCCGGCGCGGCAAGATGGACTTTTCCACCAATAAAGCAGCACTCCGCTTTGCCCGCGTCATTCTGGAAAAGTATAACAGCCAGCAGCGCGGCGGCCATAAGCTGCCCTACCGCTTTAAGGGATAATGGCAAATCATACATAGGAGCCGCAGACACTTCCCGTCTGCGGCCCTTTTCATTGCAAGGGAGGTTTTGTATGGACACAGTAACGAAAGAGCAAAAATCCCCCGTTATGGAGCCGTCCGAACAGGGCTACCAGCTTACCATCGGGCGTGACACCATCCGGGTGGTCAGCGTTTTCAGCGGCACAAGGACGGCAAGTGAAGCTATCCACGAAGCCGCCGTAAAGAAAATCCTTTACGATACAGGCAGTTGAAATTTGTGCGCAATATCGTCAGAAGCAGCAGGCTGTCAGCTTGACTTTACCACTTTAACGTGGTATAGTATAGATGACAGACGAGCATAAACCCTGTTGTTTCTCGGACTGATAAGGAGGCAGTTTTATGAGGGAACAACAGAATTACAGAGCCGCTATCTATTGCCGGCTTTCTTCCGAAGATGGAGCCGACCACGAATCTATGAGCATTGGGAACCAGCGGGCATTACTGACCGAGTATGTGCAGAAACAGGGCTGGGAGGTTGTCGATACCTATATCGACGACGGATTCTCAGGTACGAATTTTGACCGTCCCGGCTTCCAGCGGATGATTGCCGACATTGAAAAAGGGCGCATCAATCTGGTCATTACCAAAGACCTCTCCCGCCTTGGCCGTAACTACATCATGTGCGGGCAGTACACAGAGATTTATTTCCCGGAGCGTCATGTGCGCTACATCGCCCTGAACGACGGAGTTGACACGCTGAACCAGACCAGCAGCATGGACATTACGCCGTTCAAGCACATCCTGAACGATATGTACGCCAAGGATATTTCCACCAAAATCAAGTCCACCCTCCATACCAAAGCAAAGCGCGGCGAATACCTCGGCGCACTCGACCCCTATGGCTACCTGCGGCATCCTGACGATAAGCACAAGCTGATCATCAACGAGGAAACCGCGCCGGTTGTCCGGCGGATGTTTGAAATGTGTGCGGCAGGGATTGGGGCAAGGAGCATTGCTTCTACCCTGAACAACGAGGGCATCTTATCCCCCAAGGAATACACCCGCTTCCGCAAGCACAACCCTGAACGGGATGGCGAGTTTGAACGCCGCCACTTCTGGACGCGGACTTATGTGCAGTTTATGTTGAAAAACGAAATCTATGTGGGGAGCATGGTGCAGGGACGGGAATACACGCCATCCTACCGCAGCAAGAAGCGGGAACCCATCCCCAAAGAGGACTGGATCGTGGTTCCCAATACGCACGAACCCATTGTATCGCGGGAATTATTTGATGAAGCGCAGAAACGCATGGGAGCGCGGAAAAAGACCATTCAGGCGAAAGACGAACCCGATTTATTTGCAGGGCTGTTCTTCTGTGAAGCCTGCGGAACCTCCATGCTTCCCAAGGTAAGCCAGCAGAAATACTTCTACTACAACTGCGGGCGCAGCCACGCGATTGGGAAATTAGCCTGCTCCAGCCACTACATCAACCGTGACACCTTTCACCAGGCAGTGCTTGAGGACATCCGCCGCAACGCGAAACTGTTCAGCGAGGACGCTGAAAAAGCCGCACAGCGGCTCATGGAACTGAAATGCGCCGACCAGCAGAAACAGACCGCAACAATGAAGCGTGACATTGCATCGGCAAAGAATCGGCTGGCCGATCTGGACGTGAAGCTGAAACGCACCTATGAGGACAACATGAGCGGCAAGCTGCCCGACCATATCTTTACCATGTTTATCGCAGACTACGATACGGAACGGGCAACGCTGAAAGCGAACATTGCGGAGATGGAAAAGGCGCTGGAAAAGATACGGGATACCAAAGCTGATATTGACCGCTTCGCTGACCTTATCCAGAAATACACCAGCTTTGAAAAACTCGACCGCTTCATGCTTCACGAACTGATTGACCGGATTACGATTTACGAAACGCCGGGTATGGGACGCTGCCGCAAGGGTAAAGAAAAGCGCATTACCATCTACTACAAATTTGTCGGGGCTATCCAATAATGCAAAAACGGCATCCCCTATGGATGCCGAAAAAAATCACTTGGCTTTACGTCCTTTTGTCATATCATCATCCGTGTTCAGTCTTTCGTATGTCCTGCCCTCGTCCAGTGTCCGGTAAAAACCGTATTCCCCGTCAATGATACCGCAGAGGTAGATGGCTTTGGGTTCTTTCACGTAATTTCCCCCGGGACGCCCCAGCCCAAGCCCCAGACGCATACAGCTGTCCCCCTCCGCGCTGAGACGGATATAGGTCAAAATATCCCTGTCCGCCTCGTATACCAATTTCCACATGCCCTCCCCGGCCATGGCTATATAGAATACGCCGCTTTCTCCTGCCGCTCCTCTGATCTCGGAGCGGTTGGCGGTATCAATCATGCCAAAATCGCAGACCGGAGGCTTGTAAAGGGTCTCCCCCTCCGCTGTCCGTACCGCATCCGGCAGTTTATGTACATAGGATGCCCCGCCGTCCCGGCTGATATAGATCTGACCGCTTTCTCCAAATCCATAAAAGAGCAGCGAATTGACACGGTCGGAAAACACTTTCATACATGTGCCGGAAAACTGTCCTCTGTGGCGTTGCTGCACCTGTGTCACCTGCACGGGACTGCCGTCAGCCTCAAACACTTTTACCGTCCCAAAGCTCCTGCCTCCGTCCTGACTGGATATCACCAGATCCATGGGCAGCCATATCTGATCGGCGATGGACCAGACGATATTCTGTCCGTCCGGGGACATGGCCACCCAGCCCGGGTTCACATTAGGCCTCTCTATCTCTCTCATGGCCGCGTCTATCTTTTCCCCCTGCCCCCAGGGCATAGGTATGCGCTGAAATGTCTGAAAACCGTCCCGGGTGCGCACCAGGCCTCCCTTGGTCAGCCCCCTCCAGTTGCCCCGGGCCGTAATGACCGCCAGATCGCTGTCCGCATCCGACAGATCTGCATTGATACAGGTGATATACCGATTGCCCTGCGCATCGTCAAATGAGTTGCGGCAGGGTCTGGTCAGATCCCGAAAAGCAAATCCTCCCAGATCCCCCACGATATCCACCATCTGCACCTGGCCGGCTACCGGACCGTATACATTCAGATGCACAGTCTCCTCTATACCGTCACAATGGTCGTGATACCTGGGATGGTCGCTGAGCAGGGCATCGGTAGTAAACACCCCCGTGCCCGAGTTAAACCACAGCTCGTTGGGATCAAAAGGATTGATCTTCACATCACTCTCCCAGTGCAGCAGACTGCGGTTACCGTTATATTCCGGTCTCATGTAGGAGCTGTTAAAATAGATATCCCCCACGTCCAGGCCGTCCAGACTGACTTTCCATGTTTCACCGTAATCCCGAGATACATAGAGGCATTCCGCATCCTGTTTTTCCTTGCATAGAGTAGCGCAGGCCACCAGACCCGGCATGCTCTTACAGGTGCCGATACCGCCGAATCCGTAATCCAGATACTCCAGTGTCCGCCGTCCTGCCGCGTCCGGCGTTATATCCGTATAGCCGCTGATCTTACCATCCTCAAAACTATACCGCAGCACTTTGCCGCCGATGGTATCCCCCGTGTCGCAGCTATAGCCCAGATCAACAATATAATTCCACCTGCCTGTGGCGCACATGGTCACAAAGAGGTATTTGCCGTCATAGGTATAGCGCTGGGCCACCAGGCCGTTCATCTTGCTGTCGGGTATGATGGGGCTCTCCGGCTGGCAGAGCGGGGTAAAACTTTCGCCGCCGTCATAGGAAACATACAGGCTGTGTCCTCTGAGAGTATCGTCTGTCCGGCTGGTATAACCCGCCGTGCCAGCCACCAGGGTCCGGCTGTCCTCCGATACCCATATAAAGGTCATATAGTCCTCCGGCAACGGCAATTTCTCCCAATTCTTTCCTCTGTCCCGGGTGCGCAGCAGCCCTCCCTTGGAACTGGCAAAATACAGAGTGTCGCTGTCCTGCGGGTCCACTGCCAGGCGCTGGCCCGTGCCTCTGCCGCTGAGATTGCCATGTACCACCGCCGGAATCTGCTCATAGCGAAAAGTCTCTCCGTAGTCCTCCGAGACAGACAGCTTGCCCGCGCCTTTTGCCGTCACACCGCTGGCGATGTACAGCCGCTGGGGATGTCGCGGGTCCAAGGCGATGGCTGCCGGATAACACTCGTCCAGATCTTCCATGGTCACATGATCGATCAGGCTCTTCCAGCGCTTTTGCTCCGGTATAAAACGGTAAACGCCCCCGATATCCGTTCTGGCGTACAATATGCCCGGAGTCTGCTGGTGATACAGAAGCCCCGTCACATAGCCGCCTCCCGGGATGGGCGCGTTACGATATGTATAGGACAACTTTTTCGTTATCTTCATATGAGAATCCTGCCTTTCCGCCCGCCGCTCTCCGGCGGCAGACCTTCACGATATCCGATAATCTTATTCTCCCATAGATTATCGAAAAAAGCCATGTATTTTTTTGTGTTTCTAAGAATCCGGCAAAACAGGCACTTTGTTCCTCCGGGAAAACTCCGCGGCCTGCCGGCACAGCTCTTTGGCCTTGTCCAATCCTGCTTTCAAACCTCCGGTGGTGGCGATCACTGCCGGATCGTCCGTGGGGAGCGCGCCATAGGCATCCCGGTCCGGTTGAATTTTCCAGCCGGGAACGCCCAAACCCTTTACCCGCAAAGGGCGGAGACAGCTCTTTTTTCAAGCCGTTTCCGCCCTTATATCCGTTTGTTTTCGTTATATTCCCTGCCCTAAACCCTACAGTGTATTGCTTGTGAAAAGATTCTTCACATGTGCCACTTCCTCATCCGTGGCCTTGCTGGCAGGCACATAGTAAGACTTCTCACGGGCAATGCCGTACAATTCTTCCTGGCTCTGCTCACAGGCATTGCGAAACTGTTTCAATGTCTGTTTCAGCTCCTTGTTCTCGGTCTGGGGGATCATCTCGGCATAGCGCACCAATTCCCCGTTGATACCCGTCAGGGTATCCGCTACCATAGTTTTTTCCTGCATCTGCATCGTCTGCTCCTCCTTACCCTAAAAACTTCATCAGCTGCTGCTTGTTCTGCATGGCATTCTGGGCACCTTTTTCAAAAAACTGCTTGATCTGAGGGTCCTGCGCTTCCTGAGCGTATTCCTTCATCTTGCAGTGTGTGGTGTCATAGCCGCCGATCAGATGTCTGAGATTCTGTAAGTCAAGTTCCGAAATATTGGGCATGTCTCTACCTCCTACAATTTAATATTGTTTTGTATTCCAGAGATAGTATGTGTCCGGCGCAGATTTCCTATACATCTTAAATAATTGACTTTTATAATATTTTAAATACGGCATTTTCACAGATATTTCTTTTGCAAAAACTTCTCTATATCTGGTGGCGCACCACCCCGTACTCGTCATCTAACTGATAATAAGGGCAGGCGTTTTGGGTACCGGTCAAAAAACGGTACATCTCATCCTCGTCCAGATTGACGAGACAATAAAAGCACTCGTCCTCATCATCATATACATAATTGACGCAGCTGTCACAATTTGATGCCATACCTTCCTCCTTCCCACGGGGACATGCCTTCCTTTGCGGTGCCGTCCCGTATGCGGCCATCTATTCCTTTACTCCACATGCAGCTGCTGGTAGATATCCCGCTTTCCCACACCCCGGTCTTTGGCGACCTGTTTCATAGCCGATTTGTGATCCAGTCCCTGCCGCAGGTAATGCTCCATATGCTCCTCCACGGACATATTCTCCCATGCCGCAATATCCTCCCGGCGCTTTTGCTCCAAGCTCTTGCCCTCCAGCACCAGCACATACTCTCCCCGAGGTTCCTCACTGCGATACCGTTCCAAGGCCTCCTCCAATGTGGTGGGCATTACCGTCTCAAACTTTTTGGTCAGTTCCCGGCACAGGGTGATACGGCGCTGCCCCAGAGTCTGATACAACTCCTCCAGCGTCCGCGTCAAATGGTGGGGGGCCTCATAGAGAACGATGGTACGGCTCTCCTGCGCCAGTTCCCGCAGCACCGCCGCCTTATCCTTTTTATCCGCAGGCAGAAAGCCCTCAAAGCAGAAACGTCTGGTGGGCAGCCCCGAAAGCGTCAACGCCGTGATGCAGGCCGCAGGTCCGGGCAGGCTGGTCACCGTTATGCTCTGCTCCTGGCACATGCGCACCAATACCTCCCCTGGATCGGATATGGCCGGAGTGCCCGCGTCGGTGATCAGCGCGATGTTTTGTCCCGCCAGCAGCTGGCCCACCAACTGTCGGGCTTTTTCCACCTTATTATATTCGTGGTAGCTGGTCATGGGAGTATGAATGTCAAAATGATTCAGTAATTTAATACTGTTGCGTGTGTCCTCCGCCGCGATCACATCCACCATATGCAGAGTTTCCACTACCCGGGGTGTCATATCCCCCAGATTGCCGATTGGGGTGGCACACAGATATAATGTTCCGGCCATATTTTTTCTCCTTCTCCGTTCTCATAGATCTGGCAGGGTCTGTCCGCTAAAAACCGTATTTTTCCCGAATCTCTTCCGTGTACACCCCCTGCTCCCGGAAAATGATCAGAGGACTTTCCACTGTCATGCGGGGTTTTCCGCCCCTCACGGCCTCGATCAGCACCATGTTCGGCTCTTTGTCCACATAGGGGTATACCAGCCGCATCCTTTTTGGTTCCAGCCTATAGCGCCCCAGCGTAGTTATGATCTCCGCCAGCCGAAAAGGGCGGTGAACCAGATAAAAGCGCCCTCCCGTTTTAAGCAGCCGGGCAGTCTGACCCACCACGTCTTCCAGCGTGCATAGGATCTCATGGCGGGCGATAGCTTTTGGAGCCTGAGGGTTGGCCAATCCATGCTGCCCGATCATATAGGGGGGATTGCAGGTAACTACGTCAAAAAAAGCAGACGAAAAGTAACTGTCTGCTTTTCTGACATCTCCTGTCACAATATGGATCTTCTCTTCCAGTCCGTTTAGCAACACACTGCGCCGGGCCATATCCGCGCTCTCCTCTTGAATCTCCAGCCCTGTTAAATGCGCCGCCTCTGTCTTAGCCTCCATCAGGATAGGGATGATCCCCGTACCCGTACACAGATCCAGTACCTGTTCTCCCCGGCGTGCCATGGCAAAACCGGACAGCAATACCGCGTCCATACCAAAACAGAATTTTTCCGGATGCTGTATGATCCTGTATCCGTTCCGCTGTAGATCGTCAATACGCTCTTTATCCTTCAAAAAAGACGGCTCTTCAATCCTGTTCATTCTGTTCCCAATCCCGGTTTCCGCGCTCTCTGCGCTGGCGGTTGCCCTGACGCCTGCGATAATCGTTTCTGTGATGGTTTTCTCCCCGCCCGGCTCTCTCTTCATGCTGCTGGGAACTGTATTCGCGCCGGTTGCCGTCCTCACCATGCTCGCGCCTGCCCCGCTGGTTCTGCTGGCCTCTGTCACGGTCTCCCCGCTCCTGGTGCCCTTCCTGCTGCCGGTCTGTATGTCTGGGACGTCTGTCACGGCCTGTCCGCTCTCTTCTGTCCGGTCTGTCCGGCCGCTCTTCCGACTCGTTCCGCTCCCGGCGTTCACGCTTTTCCGGAGCCGCTCCCCTCCCGGGATGCTCCCGGCGTTCCGGCCGGCCTGTGGAAGTCTCTTCCTTTTCCTCCTGGCTCTCAAGCTGATCCTGCTGCTCCATTCTCTCCAGTTCCCGCAGCTCTTCCTGGGACAACTCCATCTGTTCTTTTTTGCCATGTCTCCGCCTAAAGCGCAGCTCTTCTACGGGATACTCCAAGATCTCCTTCTCGTCATCCTTATCCACTACGACTTTCACCAGCTGGCGCAGCACATTCACACTGTGAACCTCGCCCCGCAGGCCGTCCTCGGTGGTCACATAGTCTCCGATACCCGGAAGTCTGCGATTCAACTCCTCATAGGTATCCTCCTCGTGTTTCAGGCAGCACATCAGTCTGCCGCACACGCCCGAGATCTTCGTGGGATTCAGGGACAGATTCTGCTCCTTGGCCATCTTGATGGACACGGGAATGAAGTCCGACAGATGGGTGTGACAGCACAGGGGCCTGCCGCATATACCGATCCCCCCCAGAATCTTGGTCTCGTCCCGCACACCGATCTGCCGCAGCTCAATGCGGGTCTTAAATACGCTGGCCAGATCCTTTACCAGCTCCCGGAAATCGATACGTCCGTCAGCAGTAAAGTAAAACAGCACCTTGTTGTTGTCAAAGGTGTATTCCGCATCGATCAGTTTCATCTCCAATTCATGTTTCTGTATCTTTTCCAGACAAATCCTGTAAGCCTCTTTCTCCTTCAGCTTGTTGGCCGCCTCCTGCTCCCGGTCCCGCTCATTGGCTATCCTGAGTACGGGTTTCAGGGGCTGAACCACCTTGTCATCCTCCACTTCTCTCACATCGCTGACCGCCGTGCCAAACTCAATACCCCTGGCAGTCTCCACGATCACATTGTCCCCTCTCTTTATCTCAAACTGCAGCGGATCAAAAAAATAAATTTTGCCCGCAGTGCGAAATCTTATTCCAACTACTCTTGTCATCTATATACCTCACCTTTACTAAAATAACGCGTCTGCATTGTACTCAATATATCTTATCACAGCTCGCAGTATATGGAAAGAGGAAAATTCTTACCCGTTTTCCTTCATTTCCAAGAAGAGAAGTTCCATCGTCAAGTCAAAATTGACATTGGCATCCAGGCGTCTCTTGGCCTTGTCCAGAGAATGTATCACATTCTCAATGCCTTCATAACTGCTGCGGCCTGCCACCTTACGGATAGCTTGGATCTCCTCACGGAATATCAGCTGATTGACATCCGCCGTCGCTTTAAACAGCAGGACATCCCGATACCAGATTGCCAGTATATCCAGATAATCGTTGACCTCCAGCTTATATTCCCCCACCTTCTTCACGGCTGTGACAATCTCCGGAATCTCCATATCCTGCAAGTATTTTAACAGTCCCAGCGCCTCATTTTTCACATTCTCAAACTCTTCGCTGGAGGCCAGAGCCTTGGCTTTGCCCACATTTCCCCTGGCAAATGCCACACAGACATCCGCCTTGTAATCCGGCACTTGCAGCTCCTCCATCAAGTAACTCTTTACCAGAGCGTCCCTGACCGGTTTCATATTCAGCAGTACGCAGCGGCTCAGAATCGTGGGCAGCAGCGAATTGACATTGGATACCAGCAGCAGGAACACCGCATACTCCGGCGGTTCTTCCAGCGTCTTGAGGATCGCGTTCTGTGCCTGGGGAGTCATCTTCTCCGCCTCATTGATTATATACACCTTATAGCGGCTGCTGTAAGGTTTGATCGCCACATCATTGTTTACCTGGACGCGAATATCGTCCACGCTGACGCTATTGGGTTTCTCATGGCTCACATAGATGATATCGGGCTGGTTCTTGGACAGCGCCTGTTTGCAGGAACGACATTCGTTGCAGGGCTCCGTGCCTCCCTGTTCGCATTGCAGTGCCATGGCAAATATTCTGGCAATGAATTCTTTGCCGGAAGATTTTTCCCCACTGATGATATAGGCATGGGATACCTTATGTGTCTCCAGCGCCCCCTTCATATGCGCCTTGAGCTGTTCCTGCCCCACAATACTCTGAAATCCAACCATAAGCCCCTCCTTATGTACCTCTGTCGCCTTTAGGCCACCCACTTTAGTCACATAAAAATATCCAACAGCAATCCTCTGATCTCGCCGATCTTGGAGAGTATCGCCAGATTGTCCTTCTCATCTTTCATCAGCTCCTGGGCCAGATCGTCCAGAGTCTGATCTACCAGCCGCACGATGCCGTAGACACGGTGTCGTCCTTTCCGGTCCAGAAAATTCTCTCTGGAAAAAGAATGGGAACGGCTGATGATCTCATTCATAAACGCTTTGACCAGCCCGCGATAGTGTTTCATATCCCGCAGGTCCTTGCGCTTGGACAGTTTTTCACCCTCCATGGTGATCTGCTCCATCAAAGCGCTGAGCCTTTCCTGCAACTCCGCCTCCTCGATATGGCTGGCAAGAGTAAATTTAAAATTTCCGTCCGACTGCTGCACCGGCGCGGTATTTTCCACAGGCGCGGCGCTGGCCGTCTGGTTCACTTTGATATCCATTATCCATCCTCCCTGCCCATATCTACAGTCATATTACCGTAACCATTCCACTGTAGTAACCACAGTACATGTTGTGTGTGCTCTAAAGTAGCTGTTTATGTACTCCAAAATTTCTGTTTTGTGCACTTCAAAATTACTGTTATATGTACTTCAGAATTTCTGTTTTGTATACTTCAAAGTTTCTGTTTTGTATACTTCAGAGTTTCCGTTTTGTATACTTCAGAGTTTCTGTTTTGTATACTTCAGAGTTTCTGTTTTGCATACTTCAGAGTTTCTGTTTTGTATACCTCAGAGTTCCTTCTTTAAATACCCCTGAATTTCATTCAAACAGCGCTCCAAATCGTCATTGTTAAATCTTGTGACGATGCCTGCCTCCCGTATACGCCCCTCGGAAAAATCCTGACTGTCGGCCAGAAAACGGCGGCACATTTCGTCATATCTGGGGTGTTTCTGCGCCTTTTCCCGAGCCAATGCCCTGCCCAGGCGCTCCCCGTCGTCCAGTTCCAGCAACACGGGCAGTACCTGCCCTGGGCCAAAAAATTCCCGGATACTCACATAGGCTTCCAATGTACCGATCATGCAATAATCCGCTGCCTTAAGATCGATCTGCCCGTCTGCCACGGTGAAATACCTCCATAGTCCATGACATGTGTCATAGGCCCGTTCTTCAATGATACGGCCTGTATCACGAAGTTCCAGATAACCCGTTTCATCGGTAAAAATGTACTCCACCCCGTCCTGTTCACCCGCCCGTATGGGACGGGTGGTATAGGGAATGATGGGACGTAGCGCCAACCCCTGTTCTGCCATGAGATGCTTGTATATGGTATCTTTCCCGGTGGAGCTTTTTCCCATCAGACATATTATTTTTCCCATATTGTCTACTTAACCTCGACTACTCTGATCATATTGGTGGTTCCGGATTTGCCCAGCGGAACCCCTGCCGTGATGACCACCAGCTCGCCGGTCTTGATATATCCCGCCTTTTTCGCCTCCTCCACCGCGGCTTCAAACAGCTCTTCCGTGTCGTCCTTTTCCGGCAAAAGCAGCGGCTGGCAGCCCCAGAGAAGATTCAACTGCTTACACACTCTGGAATTCACACTGCAACTGATGATGGGACAGGAGGGCTTGTATTTTGCAACTTTGGTAGCGGTAAAACCGGACATGGTCACGGTGATGATGGCGCTGGCATGCAGGTCCATAGCTGTGGTACAGGTGGCGTAGGAGATAGCCGTAGTGGTGTCCGGGTTGCCCTCAGAGGCCAGTTCGTCCATCTTGCCCCTGTAGTCCAGATCTTTCTCGGCGCACACCGCAATACGTGCCATGGTCTCCACTGCCTCCACAGGGTACTTTCCCGCTGCACTCTCGCCGGAAAGCATGATGGCTGTTGTGCCGTCATAGATCGCATTGGCTATATCCGTCACCTCCGCTCTGGTGGGACGGGGATGCTTAATCATGGACTCCAGCATCTGCGTGGCGGTGATCACATGCTTGCCCTGGGATACCGCCATACGGATCATCCGCTTTTGCAGAGCGGGAATCTCCTCAATGGGAATCTCCACGCCCATGTCTCCTCTGGCTACCATTACGCCGTCGGACACTTCCAAAATCTCCTCCAGATTCTCGATTCCCTGCATATTTTCAATCTTGGCGATGATCTTCATATCGTTATGGTGTTCGTCCAGTATCTTACGCACCTCCAGAATGTCTTCCTTGGTTCTGGCAAAGGACGCCGCCAGAAATTCATAACCCATCTCGATGCCAAAGAGGATATCCTGTCTGTCAACCTCGCTGATATAGGGCATGGACAGCACCACTCCCGGCACGTTGACGCCTTTGTGATTGGATACCGGACCGCCGCTTAATACTGTACACACAATATCGGTGTCGGTAATCTCGTCCACCCGCATCTCGATCAGGCCGTCATCGATCAAAATATGCGTGCCAACGCTGATATCCTGTTTCAGATTTTTATAAGAGATAGCCGCTCTCTCGCTGTTTCCCAGGATTTCCTCGGTGGTCAGCACAAATTTCTGACCGGCCGTAAGTTCCGCGCGCCCACCTTCAAAGTCTCTTAACCGGATTTCCGGCCCCTTGGTGTCAAGCAATGTTGCCACCTGGAGTCCCAGCTCCTTTCTGACTTTAAGCACTTTCTCCAGTTTTTCCTTTTGCTCCTCATGGGTTCCGTGGGAAAAGTTGAATCTGGCCACATCCATACCGGCCAGCATCAGCTCCCTAAGTTTTTCCTCCGTTTCGCAGGCAGGTCCAATCGTACAAACAATTTTTGTCTTTCTCATGATATATTTTCCTTTCCTATTTAGCGTACCGCACTCACCATTCACTACCTCTTCGGCTGAGTAATGTACGGTCATTCCTTGCATGTAAATCCTCCGGGTGCTTTCTGTTTTAGATTTCCGTGCTCGACCTTCATCACCACTCAGGCCAAACATTTACAGTCATTCCTTGCGCACATATTCTCTGCCGCTTTCGGATGCTTTCTGATCTAGTGTTCCGCGCTCGACCTTCACCACCTCTCTGGCCGAGCATTTACAGTCATTCCTTGCGCACATATTCTCTGCCGCTTTCGGATGCTTTCTGATCTAGTGTTCCGTGCTCGACCTTCATCACCTCTCAGGCCAAGCATTTACAGTCATTCCTTGCGCGCATATTCTCTGCCGTTTCCGAATGCTTTCTATTTTAACGTTCCGTAATTACCATAACGCCGGAAATACCGTCTTTTACGGAAATGCCCTGAACATTTAGGCCCTCCGCCAGATATTTCTCCAACAGAACTCTGTCCGCCTCCTCCATGCGCTCGCCCGGCACCAGAATAGGCGTTCCCGGCGGATAGATATTTATATACTCACCCACGTATCTACCCACGGCATCCTTGAGGGCGGTCCACCGCACCGGTCTGTCCCAGCTTTCCCATAAGGGAAACCCGTTCCTTTGCTTTGCTGTCTCAGCAGAGACTTCCGTTTGTTTAACATAGGGTACTGTTTCTCTTCTGCTTTCCGACTGTTGTAGCCGGCTGTCAATCTCCAGCAGCGCTTTGGTCAGACGCTGATACCCTTGGGACGTATCTCCAATGGTAAACATGGCAAGCACATAGCTTTCACATGCCATCTCCAGCTGCAATGCATAGCGCTCCAACAACTCCTTATATAATTCTTGCCCTGTTATCCCGGTATTTTTCACGGAGACAATTAATTTTCCGATATCCTGATGCCTTTGATATTCCTCTTGGGGCAATGCCGTGGAGGGCCATATAGTCAAAGCCCGGCAGACCGACAATTGCCCTAACATGCCGTTCCAGTTTCGGACCATCTCTCCAAAAAGTTTTTCTCCCTGTTCCCGCGCCAAGTGAATAGCGTTGTCCATGCTGGCCATCAATACATAGGAGGGACTACTGCTCTGGTATATCTGCAAAAATCTTTTGACTCTCCTCCGATTTACCAGAGAGCCGTTGACCTGTAGCAGGGCAGTCTGTGTCATGGCAGGAAGAGTCTTATGTAGGCTCACCACCACCAGATCCGCTCCCGCACGGCTACTGCCAGAGGCAAAGGAGGGGTGAAACCCCAGATGCGCGCCATGGGCTTCATCAACGATCAGCGGTATGCCGTAGCCGTGCACAATCCGGGCAATCTCCCCTACTTCCGCAATCCTGCCTTCATAGGTGGGAGAGACGATAAGCACACCGTCAATATTGGGGTCCCTCTCCAATGCCTCGCGCACCTGCTCCGGCGATATGGCCTCACAGATTCCTATCTCCGGCACCTGTCTCGGATACAGATATGAAAGTTTAAGCTGTCGTAGGTAGGCCGCATGATATACGGACTTATGGCAATTACGGGCAACCAGCAGCCTTCCGTTTGGGGAGATGGCGGCGCTGACGGCGCTTAATATCCCGCAGGTACTTCCTCCCACAAGATAATAGACCTCCTCCGCCCCATAGGCATCCGCCGCATACTGCTGTAGCTGCCTTATTATCCCCTCCGGCTGGTGCAGATTGTCAAATCCTTCGATCTCGGTTATATCCAGCTCCGCCAAGTTCTGTGGCAGTTTTCCCGCACTTCGCCGCTTATGCCCCGGCATATGGCAGGGATAGATTCCCGACCCGGCGTAGTCTTTTAATTTGTCAAATAACGTCTCCACATTCCGTTTCCGTTTCTATTATATTCTCCTGCTTATCGAGTGTGGCGGCATCACCCGTGTCCGGTAATCCGTCCGCCCGGTTATCCATGAGGGAATTGGCTATCGCTCCATGTCCACGGCGCAGCCGCAGTGTTTCCAGCGTTGAGCACCATTTATCCGCTATGGTCACGATCCACGCCTCCCGGCACATAGGCGGCACCATGGTCAACGGCCACATATGCTTTTTAATGATGTCCTTCTCTCTGGGCGTCAGCCGGTACTCGGCAGAGGCGTTTTTCAACGCGATACCCGGATGATAAAAACCATGCAGATTGTGAATCTGCACATGTTCTTTGTCATGCCAGTCATAGAGGAAATAGTCATGCAGCAGTGCTCCACGAATCAATTCCCTGCGGTTGCAGCGGATATGAAACGCCGCCAGTTTTTCACTGAGATAAAGACTGCATTTAGCAACTGCCATACAATGACTGTTTACAGTCATTGTTCCATGCTGAATATGCTGCCGGGTCCTGCGGAAATTAGAGGAATGGAGAATATCCTGTGCATCTTCCCGTATCGCGTGATAAAGTCTGTGCTCCCTCTGATAGCGCCGACGGAATTTCTCGGCCTGTCTCTCACTGCGGCGCCGGATTCGGCTCTGCCAGCCGTTTCCGTTAATTCCTATATCCATCTTTTTACCCCCTATTATTATCGGCTATTTGTTCTTGTTTCATCAATAATCCCTTTTCTTTCATATAACCGCTGCCCGATCATCAACAGTATACAACCTGCGCCATAGCAGAGAATATCTCTGAAATCATAGACCGAACCAAGAATCGTCCGCAACAATCGATTGTCAGACAGGCCCAATCGCTCCACAAGCCTGAAGTATTGTAAAATCTCCACCCCTGTGGCAAACAGAAAAATGATCACAGGCAACCATTTGCATCCCTCCGGCAAAAAGATCCGCACAAAAAAATATAGAACAATTACTATCAACAGATCTCCTATATAGGGACGAAAAAAACGGTCATGCACAAACAGCGCTATGAAAATCTCTACTGTCATTAATAGTATAAATGTCAAAAAATAAATAAGTCGCTTTTTCAATATCTTTCTCCAAGTATGTATACTTACCTGCATTAATATTGTCCAAATCGTTACACGCTTTATACAAAAGGAGTTACTTACTTATTACATAGACATATCTTGCCATTTTTTGCTTAAACTGCTCATAAGATTTCGTGGCACATTCTGTTTGACCTATGATTAGATCGAACCAATTCCCATATCCCTCAGCCAAAAAATCTGCCCGATGTCTGACCGCCGCCTCACGCTTTACAACAAGCAAGTCATAGGTCTGCCTTGTAATATCAGTCACCGTATATTTCATACCATTATGCCTCAATGCGTTTGCAAGGATGGTCGTTTCCCCATCTAAAGTTTTAGATAATACATCTCCCTCTTGATACCCAACAAAAAAGACTCCATCCCGCTTTAACCATTTTTTTATCTGGGCCACAAACGAAATCATATCCCGCGCAAAGTACATTGTATCCATAGAAATGATTACGTCAAACTTCTCTTCCGGATAATCTGTCTCCCCTATTATTCCCTCTTTAAACTCCGCCCTTTCCGCATACAATGACCTTGCGGTATTGACCGCCTGTTCGGAGTAGTCAAATCCGTAGATATAAGCTCCGGTCTTACTCTGCAAATAGCCAAGCATCTTGCCGTTGCCGCAACCAATATCCAGAATGGAAATATCTTTCTCATTGGGAATATACGGCAATATCATGTTTATCTGTTTCAGATCGCTAAATCCGTCTTGGGAAAAATCCTCCCCAAACGCATCCTTACAATATGCGCTAAAAGCATTTGAAACTCCTGCCATGGCATAAAAATCTTCATATGCCTCATAAAAAAGCAACGCTCTTTTGTCCATATTTTTTCCTTACTGCTTATGACTTTCTCAATATATGATACATAACTAAATATCCTATCTTATAGTATAACATAAATTTAGCGGCAGAAAAAGGATGTTTTTGCCTTTTCTGCCGCTTTTTCCAATAAAATAATTCCCTGCGTATTAAGCACATTACATATTCATAAAGTATGCCCGTAAATACTTTACCGATTCCATTGGTCAAAGAATAAGATACCATATTCCAATACTTATTACCTGTTTATTATATCTTACATACTCCCCAAAATCCACAGTATTGTATATACACCGATAATCTTGACTAAAAGAACACATCAATAAAGTCTAAGGAAAGACAGAATAGGAACACATCCAATGCGTCAAATAAACACATTAAAAAATCCTTGTAATCAACTTAACAAGGATTACAAGGATTTTTTAATGCCCAGAACCGGAATCGAACCAGTGACACGAGGATTTTCAGTCCTCTGC
>CAJTMX010000027.1 GCA_910577235.1 uncultured Acetatifactor sp.
TACTGGGCATACAGCCATTCATCTCCCTCACAACTGTTAAAAACAGGATTATACCAGAAAAGGGAGGTCAATGCTCTTTTTATTTGCAGACTCCCATAAATCAAGGTTTTAGCAATAAAAAACAGGTAGTATTTGACACTACCAAAAATGAGAAGGAGGAGACAACGATGAAGAAGAAGTTACTTGCAATGGCGCTTGCCACTGCTATGACGGTATCCATGGCGGCATGCGGGGCCGGCGACGGTGGTGACGGCTCGGGGGTGTCCATCACGATCTTCAATTCCAAGGTGGAGATCCAGGATCAGTTTGAGGAGATGGCCCGGGAGTACAGTGAGGCTACAGGGGTGAATGTGGAGGTCTATTACTCCGGCGATACGGTTGCGGCTCATATGGCTACCAAGTATTCGTCCAACGATCCCTACACCATAGCCATGGTGGACGCGAAGGACATTTATTCCCTGGCGGGGGAACATGCCATTGACTTAAGCGGTGAGGACTGGGTCGCGAACACCAACTACGCCATCTCAGTGGACGGCAAAGTGGTGGGATTCCCGGTGTGTATCGAGGCCAGGGGGCTGATCTACAACGCGGATGCCATCGAGGGTATTACGGGGGAGAAGTTTAACCCGGAGGACTACAAGACCCTGGACGCGTTTCAGGGACTTTTGGAGAAACTCGTCTCCGGCGGCATGGAGACTCCCACGGGGATCATGAAGGAGGATTGGTCTCTGGGCGCTCATTATCTGCCTGAGGTCTATGAGGAGCAGGCGGATGTGGAGGGGTACATAAGCGCTCTGTACGGCGGAACGGCTGATCTGGCCAACAATCCAAAGTGGAATGCCAAGATGGATACCTTTGACATGCTGATGAAATATAATTATGCGGCGGGATCTCCCGTTGCGGCGGAGCGTGAGGTGACGGAGCAGAAACTGGCAGAGGGAGAGATCGCCTTTATGTTCGGCGGCAACTGGGATTGGTCCGTGATCAACGCCTATGAGTACACCGAGAACATGGGGATGATGCCTGTGCCCCAGAACACCGATGACGGCACCAACGAGAGATTGGTGGGCGGCGGCTCCAAGTACATGTTTATCGACTCCTCCGAAAATACCACAGACGAGCAGCGGCAGGCCGCCAAGGACTTCCTGCGCTGGATCGTGTCCACGGCGGACGGAAACGCGTTTCTGACAGAGAAGTGTGCCCTTGTTCCCGCGTATACCAACATCAACGCGGACGCTCTGGACCCCCTGTCCGCGTCGGTTAAGAAATACGCGGACGCCGGGGCACTGATCGACAATTACAACTACTTCCCGGACGATCACCTGTCCCGCTGCGGCGCGTCCATGCAAAAGTATCTGGCAGGGCAGATCGACCGTGCCGGACTGGCTGCAGAGATCGAGGCCTATTGGTCATCCACCACGCCTGTTGAACACTGAATCAGATCTCGGAATCTATGGACGTATGCAAAATTTTTGGGAACTACCTATTTGTAGAGGGACGGTGAAAAGCTATGAAAACAAATACCATGTCTTATAAATGCAAACAGTTTATGATGTTTGCCGGCGCGACCACCGTGATATTTTCCGCTGTCGTCATTGTGCCGTTTTTATATGGCGTCTACCTGACTTTTACCAGCTGGGACGGCGTCTCCACAAGCAAGCCCTTTGTGGGGCTGACCAACTACCTGTCCACTTTTTCGGACGCTGCCTATTGGCACGCGCTGGGCAGGACTATCATCTACTCAGTCATAGCCGTGGTGCTGGTAAATCTGGTGGCATTTTTGCTGGCATTTCTGGTGACCAGCGGTGTGAAAGGGCAGAATTTCTTCCGGGCCGGATTCTTTATCCCCAACCTGATCGGCGGCATCGTGCTGGGCTATGTGTGGAAGTTTGTGTTCAACCGCGCGTTTGTGGCGGTGGGGAACGCTCTGTCCATAGAGGCGCTGTCCACCTCCTGGCTGGCCACCACCAACGGGGCCATGCTGTGCCTGATCATCGTGTCGGTGTGGCAGTACGCGGGGTATATGATGCTGATCTATGTGGCCGGGTTCATGAGTGTGTCGGCGGATGTGCTGGAGGCAGCCCGGATCGACGGCTGTACCAATTTTCAGTCCGTGGTGCGGATATCCATGCCCTTGATGGTCTCATCCTTTGTGCAGTGTCTGTTCCTGACCATCACCAGATGCTTTATGGTGTACGACGTGAACCTGTCCCTGACAAACGGCGAGCCCTTCGGCAGTTCGGTGATGGCGGCAATGCATGTGTATAATCAGGCGTTTACCTATAAAAATTACGGTACCGGTCAGGCGGAAGCCCTGATCCTGTTCATTGTCTGCGCCGTGGTGGGCGTGCTGCAGGTACATATCGGTAAGAAAGCGGAGGTGTCGGCGTAATGGATGATTTGAATGCAAAAGCTGCCCGTAACAGAAAGATCAGACACGCGGTCGCGATCGTCGTCCTGGTGGCGCTGTTCCTGCTGTTTATCTTTCCGTTTATCCTGGTATTGATCAATGTGTTTAAGACAAAGGCGGATATCAACTCCAATCCGCTGGCTCTGGTGGGGGAACACGGTTTTACGTTGAAGAATTTCCCCGAGGCCATGAAAAAGATGAATTTCTGGCGCTCTTTCGGCAACTCCATGCTGATCACGGTGTCGTCCACAATCCTGACGATCCTGCTGGCCTCCATGACGTCCTATGTGATCGTCCGCAACAAGTGGAAGGTATGCGGCGCTCTGTTCGGCCTGATGATCGCCTCCATGGTGATCCCTTTCCAGGTGCTGATGATTCCTCTGGTATCTCTGTACGGCGGTGTGCTGGGGGCGCTGAATCACCGCATGACCTTGATCTTTATGCATGTGGGTTTCTCCCTGTCCATGGCTACGTTTATGTTCCATGGGGCCATACATACCAATGTGCCCATAGCGCTGGAGGAGGCGGCTACCATTGACGGCTGCACCCGCTGGCAGACCTACTGGAAGATCGTGTTCCCGCTGCTGAAACCCACCGTGGCTACCGTGGCCATCATCGATGCCATGGCTTTCTGGAACGACTATCTGCTCCCCAGTCTGGTGCTGGCCCGAAAGGAGCTGTACACCATTCCCATTGCCACCCAGGTGTTCTATGGGACTTACTCTACGGATATCGGCCTGGTGATGGCGGCCCTGCTGCTGGCCATGCTGCCGATCCTGATCCTGTATATGTTCCTGCAGCGCTATATCGTGGAGGGCGTGACTTCCGGCGCAGTGAAGTGACCGTCAGTGTGGAGGAATCTATGGGAAAAAAACAGAAAAACGATGATTCGCTCCGGATTTACCGGGAGCGTCTAAAGAGGCATCATGACGAACTCCGCTGGCTCTACATGGAACTGTATGACAATGGAGACATGTTTGCGGAGCTGTGCGATAATCTGGAGCGCTTTTATCTGGAGCGGGGACAGGCGCTGAAAGATATGGACCGGGAGCGGGAAACCGCCCCCGGATGGTACCGGCGCAACGACCTGTTGGGCATGATGTTCTATATTGACAATTTTGCCGGCAATATGAAAGGGGTGGAATCCAGACTGGACTATATCCAGAGATGCCAGGTGAACTATATTCACCTGATGCCCTTTCTGGAGACCCCCCCGGGGCGCTCCGACGGGGGATATGCGGTATCGGATTTCCGAAAGGTGCAGGACCGCCTTGGTTCCATGGAAGATCTGGAGAGCCTTACGGCGGCTTGCCATAAAAAGGGAATCTGTGTATGCATGGACTTTGTCATGAATCATACCTCGGAGGAGCATCCGTGGGCCAGAAAGGCCAGGCAGGGCGACGGGGAGTACATGAGCCGCTATTTTTTCTTTGACAGCTATGACATCCCCGCCCAGTATGAGAGGACGGTGCCCCAGGTGTTTCCCACCACGGCTCCGGGAAACTTTACGTATCTTGCGGATGCGGGGCACTATGTGATGACTTCGTTTTACCCTTATCAGTGGGATCTGAACTATAAGAATCCACGGGTATTTAATGAGATGATGTACAACTTTTTATACCTTGCCAACCGGGGGATCGATATCCTGCGCATCGACGCGGTGCCTTATATCTGGAAAGAACTGCGCACCCAGTGCCGCAATCTGCCCCAGGTTCACACCATCGTGCGCATGATGCGGATGATCGCCGAGATCGTCTGCCCCGGGGTGCTCCTGCTGGGCGAGGTGGTCATGGAACCGGAAAAAGTGGCACCGTATTTCGGCACCGTGGAAAAGCCGGAATGCCATATGCTCTACAATGTCACTACCATGGCTACCACCTGGCATACCGTTGCCACCCGGGATACGGGGCTGCTGAAGAGGCAGCTGGCTATAGTGAATACTCTGCCCAAGGACTATGTATTTTTAAATTATCTGCGCTGCCATGACGATATCGGGTGGGGGCTGGACTATGAGACATTAAAAAAAGAGGGAATAAATGAGCGTTCCCACAAGCAGTATCTAAACGACTTTTTTCAGGGAGTCGCGGGAGGGAGCTGCAGCCGGGGAGAGCTGTACAATGCGGACCCGGTCACCGGGGACGCCCGGTTCTGCGGCACTACGGCGTCCATGTGCGGCATCGAGAAGGCCGGATTTGAGCAGGACCGGGATGCGATGGAGCGGGCCATACAGATGGATGTGATGCTTCATGCCTATATGTTCATGCTGTCGGGAATCCCGGTGCTTTACAGCGGAGACGAGATCGGGCAGGTCAACGACTATTCCTATAGGACAGACCCGGCTAAAGCCGGGGATTCCCGGTATATCCACAGAGGAGCCTTGAACTGGGATCTGACGGAAAATATCGGGGTTCCCGATACGATTCAGGGCAAGCTGTTCGGCAGACTGCTCGGGCTGGAAGAGATCCGCAAGTCGGAAAAAGCGTTTATGTCCTGCGCGGACTGCCGGATCATCGAGTCCGGAGATCCGGCGGTACTGTGCATTGGCCGGCGTCTGGAGGGTGAAAAGATACTGGGCCTGTTCAATTTCAGCGAGAGCGGCAGGGCCGTGGAGCTGCGTGAGACAGGAGAATATGTGGATCTGCTGTCGGGCAGGACAATGACGCTGAACCGGGTACATATACCCGCTTATGGATTTTTTTATCTGAAATATACGAATAATGCGTGACTGATCACGGCATTTTGAGATAGGGTAAGAAACAAAATTTCAGGAGAGACAGGTGGAGCGATATGAAGAATTATGACGTGGTGGCGCTGGGGGAACTGCTGATCGACTTTACGGAAAACGGCATCAGCGGCCAGGGTAATCCGGTCTATGAGGCCAATCCCGGCGGCGCGCCCTGCAATGTGCTGGCCATGCTGGCGAAACTTGGCAGAAAGACCGCCTTTATCGGAAAGGTGGGGCAGGATATTTTCGGAAACCGTCTGAAAGCGGTGTTGGAGGAACAGGGAATCTGCACTTCCGGGCTGGTCATGGACGGGGAGGCCCGCACCACTCTGGCCTTTGTGGAAACCCTGCCGGGGGGAGACCGGGACTTTTCGTTCTACCGCAATCCGGGCGCGGATATGCTGCTGAGGGAAGAAGAACTGGGGGAGGAGCTGCTGCAAAGCGCGGGGATCTTCCATTTCGGCACCCTGTCTATGACTCACGAAGGGGTGCGGAGCGCCACCAGAAGGGCGGTGGCCATTGCCAGGCAAAGCGGCGCGCTCCTTTCCTTTGACCCCAATCTGCGCCCGCCCCTTTGGGCCTCCCTGGAGGAGGCCCGGGAGCAGGTGGCCTATGGACTCTCCCAGTGTCATATCCTGAAGATCTCCGACAATGAACTGAGGTGGTTTACCGGGGAGCAGGATTATGACGCGGGTATAAGCAGACTCAGGAGCCAATATGATATTCCGCTCATACTGCTGTCCATGGGAAGGGACGGCAGCCGGGCCTACAGCGGCAGGCTGCGGGCGGAGGTTCCCGCCTTTGTACAGCGGGGTACCGTTGAGACCACGGGGGCGGGGGATACCTTCGCCGCCTGCTGTCTGCACCATATTCTGGAGTACGGTCTGGAAGAGTTGACCCGGGAGCGGCTTGTTAGGATGCTGACCTTTGCCAATGGGGCGGCCTCCATCATAACTACCAGAAAAGGGGCTCTCCGGGTCATGCCCACAGGGGAAGAGGTGGAAGAGCTTATCAAGCAAAAGAGTCTATAGAGGGCCGGACGGGCCAAAAAGCGGTGAAAGCGGCCCAGTCAGGCCGCTTTTTCGCGGATAGCGCTATTTGATCACTTAGGCAATCTTTACTAAGTTCTACCTTTCTATTTTGGTAAACTCCACGAATCGAATAAATCTTATCAAAGTCCATTGTATTCTTAAGCAAAATTTGCTAATATCTAACTAACAATTAACTAACAGATAGATTAATTTAACTTAACAGGAAGAATATTTGAAAGGAAGGTATAACTATGGGCATTACCTACTTAGAGGAGGAGCGGCTGTTCAAGCTGGATACCCCCAACACTACATACTGCATAGGCCTCATCGACGGGGAGGGATTTTTAGGCCATGCCTACTATGGCAGGAGAATCCACAATATACAGGGGATTTCCGCATTGATGCGCATTTGCGAGAACCCCTTAACCCCGGAGACAAACGCCCGTGACAGGCTTTCCTTTCTGGACAGCTTTCCCACGGAGTATTCCGGCCACGGCGTAGGCGATTACAGGGAGAGCAGTATCCGGGTCCGCAGCAGCGCGGGACACAGCGCCGTGCTGCTCACCTATGTCTCTCATGAGATATACAGGGGGAAAAATAAGCCGGAGGGACTGCCGGCCACCTTTGGGAATGAGGAGGAGGTGACTACGCTGGCCATCACCTGCCGGGACGCGGCGCTGGGTCTTCGCGCCGTGCTTACGTACAGTGTGTTCGAGGATACGGATGCTATTGCCCGCAGCGTTTGTTTTTACAATGACGGTGACAGCCCTGTCTGTCTGGAAAAAGCCATGAGCGCCTGTCTGGATATGGACAATCGGGATTTTGACATGCTGACGCTGCACGGCTCCTGGGCCAGAGAGCGCCATATGGACCGCCGCCGGGTCAGCCACGGCAAGCATGCCGTGGCTAGCCTGCGGGGTGAGCCGGGCCATCAGGAGCATCCGTTTATGGCGCTGCTGGAGCACACTGCCACCCAGACCAGAGGGGACGTGTACGGGTTCAGCTTGGTATACTCCGGCAATTTCCGCATACAGGCTGAACTGAATCAGTTCGACAGCGTCAGAGTGACGGCGGGAATAGAGCCGGAAGATTTTAGCTGGAAATTAGCCTCCGGTGAAAGCTTTCAGACGCCGGAAGTCATCCTGGTCTACTCGGGGGAGGGCCTGGGCGGTATGAGCCGGGCATATCACGATCTGTACAGGAAACATCTGATACGCAGCCCTTACCGGAATAAAAAGCGTCCAATTTTGATCAACAACTGGGAGGCGACCTACTTTGATTTCAATGAAGAAAAGCTGCTGGATATTGCCAGGGAGGCAGCGGGAATGGGCATTGAGATGCTGGTCATGGACGACGGCTGGTTCGGCAACCGCTACGATGACAACCGGGCGCTGGGGGACTGGCAGGTCAACGGGGAGAAATTAAGGGGAGGCCTTAAAAAGCTGGTGGACGGTGTGAATGCCCTTGGACTGGAGTTCGGCATCTGGTTTGAACCGGAGATGATCTCCCCAAAGTCAAAGCTCTATGGGGAGCATCCCGACTGGGCCATCGCCATTCCCGGGCGCGCTCCGGGGCTGGCCCGCAATCAGTATGTGCTGGATATCAGCCGCAGAGAGGTGCGGGACTGTATTCTGGAGCAGATGTTCGCGGTGCTCCACAGCGCCAACATCAAATATGTAAAATGGGATATGAACCGCCCGCTGAGCGATCTGGGCAGCGCATCGCTCCCGGCGGACCGGCAGGGCGAGCTGTATCACCGCTATGTGCTGGGCATGTACGAGATGCAGGATAGGCTGCTGGCGGAGTTCCCCGAGCTGCTTTTGGAGAATTGTTCCGGCGGCGGCGCCCGTTTTGATCCGGGCATGCTGTATTACAGCCCTCAGATCTGGTGTTCCGACGATACGGACGCCATCGAAAGGCTGGCGATCCAGGAGGGAACGTCTCTGGTATATCCGCTGTCCGCCATGGGTGCCCATGTCAGTGTCTGCCCCAATCACGCGGTGGGCCGCAACACCCCTTTTGAGACCAGAGGGTATGTGGCGCTGGCGGGAACATTCGGCTATGAGCTGGATGTCACCAAGCTGAGCCGGGAAGATAAGGAAATGGTGCGCAGGCAGACGGCCATGTACCACAAATTCAACGATCTGGTGCGGGAAGGCGACTATTACCGCATCGCCTCCTACGGGAACAATCATCTGTACGACTGTTTCCAGGTGGTGAGTAAGGATAAAGAGGAAAGCCTGGTATTCTATGTGCAGGTGCTGGGAGAACCCAACCGGCACGGCAGGATACTGCGGCTCCGGGGGCTGGACGAAACCGCCGTATATCATGTGTATGAGGCGGATATGCAGGGTGATTCTCCGGAGGAGATCATAAAAGACGCGGGCAAAGCCTACAGCGGACAGCTGCTGGAAAACGGCGGCATACTTGTGGAACGCATGTGGGGAGATTTCCGAGCCAAGCTGATCTGGCTGAAACGGCAGTAGGGGAAAACATTTACAGGTAAACCTTCAGGAGACAGGAACAGGACAGACAAGGGAGGGTGGATCGAACAATGGCAAAAGGCGTAAGAATGTCAGACATAGCCCAGAGACTGGGAGTCAGCACGGTGACGGTGTCCAAGGCGCTGTCCGATCAGAAGGGCGTCAGCGAGGAGATGCGGGAGCGCATCAAAACACTGGCCGAAGAGATGGGATACAAGGCTCCGGTCAGCGCCCGGCAGGAGACAAAGAAAAGTTACAATATCGGTGTGATCATGGGTGAGATCTATGTGGAGAAGTATGTTACTTTTTACTGGGAGTTTTACCAGAAGATCATAACCTGCGCCAGCCAGGAGAACTGTTTTGTGATCCTGGAAATGCTGGACAACGTCAGGGAGAAGGAACTGGAGGAGCCCAAGTTCGTGCAGGAGAACAAGATCGACGGACTGATCATATTGGGGAGCGTCAGTTCCGAATATCTGCGTATGCTGAAAAAGAAGTGCAGGATGCCCGTGGTGTATATGGATTTTTATGACAGACAATTACAGGGCGACTGCGTTATCAGCAACAGCTTTTACGGCGCGTACAGCATGACCAATTATCTGTTTAAAATGGGACATGAGAAGATCGGTTTTGTGGGGACAGTGCCCTCTACGGAAAGTATTATGGACCGGTATCTGGGATATCGCAAATCCCTGATGGAACACGGAGTGGAGGAGCGGCAGGACTGGATACTGAGGGACAGGGAGGAAAACAGCGTCTACTGTTTTGACACCATCGCCCTGCCGGAGGAACTGCCAACAGCCTTTGTGTGCAACAGTGACCTGACTGCCGGCAGAATGGTCAGGAGCCTGCGGGAGGCGGGATACCGGGTGCCGGAGGATGTCTCCCTGGTGGGCTATGACGATTGGCTGCATCCGGGACTGTGCGATGTGCCCATCACCACCTATTCGGTGGATATGAACAAGATGGCGCAGACCGGCATCCATATATTGCTGCGCCGGATTGCCGGGGACGACAGCCGCTGCAATATGCGGATCGTGGAGGGCGAGCTGGTAGTGAGGGAAAGCGTAAGGAAACTTAACAAGTGATGTGGGGAAGGAAAGAGAGAAACATGGAAAAAGAGATACGGGAACAGATGCGGGAGCATTTGGAAAATAAGCTGCTGCCTTTTTGGAAAAGGCTCAGGGATGAGGAGTATGGCGGCTACTATGGCTTTATGGACGCGGAGGGAAATGTGGACCGTCAGGCGGTTAAGGGCTGTATCCTGAACAGCCGGATACTGTGGTTTTTCTCCAATGCCTGGATGACGCTGCAGGACCAAAGCCTTAAGGAGTACGCGGACCATGCCTACATGTTTTTACGGGACCGCTGCATGGACAGGGAGCGGGGCGGCATCTATTGGTCCGTGACTTATGACGGGAAACCCGGGGACACCACCAAACATACCTACAATCAGGCCTTTGCCGTGTACGCCCTGTCCAGCTATTACGCGGCATCCGGCAGCAGGGAGGCCCTGGAATTGGCCCGTGAGCTGCGGCAGGTGATCGAGACAAAATGTTTTGACCGTCACGGGTACAAGGAGGCGCTGGACATTGATTTCAAGCCTGCGGACAACGATAAGCTGTCGGAAAACGGCGTTATGGCGGACCGTACCATGAATACGCTGCTGCATGTGTTTGAGGCATATACGGAACTGCTGCGGGTGTCCGGCGACGGGACCGCCGCCGTGAAACTGCGGTGGATGCTGGATTTGATCGCGGATAAGATCTATAATCCGGCGCTGCATCGGCAGGAGGTGTTTTTTGACAACGATATGAACAGCCTCATTGATCTACATTCCTACGGCCACGATATCGAGACGGCATGGCTGGTGGACCGGGGGGTGTCGGTGCTGGGCGACAGGGCTTACGCGGAGAAAATGGCTCCCATCACGGCGGATCTGGAGCAGAATGTGTACGAGACGGCTTATCGCGGCCATTCCCTGAAAAATGAGTGCGAGCGGGGTGTGGACGATGAGTGGCGCATCTGGTGGGTGCAGGCCGAGAGCGTGGTGGGATTCTACAATGCCTGGCAGAAGGCCCCGGAGAAGATATATTTTAAGGAGGCGGCTCTGGATATATGGGAGTTTATCAAAAAATATATGACAGATTCCAGAGAGTGGAGCGAGTGGTACTGGCGCACCGATGAAAACGGCAGGCCGGATACGGACAAACCCATTGTGGAGCCGTGGAAATGTCCTTATCATAACGGGCGCATGTGTATGGAGATGATGAGGCGTACGGCTGCGGATAGTTAGAAAAAGGGCGGAGTTAGATATCCAAAAAACAGATATTATTGTGGAAAGAAAGAGGTAGACAGGCGATGGTACATGAAAAATATTACGATCTGGCGGCGGAGCAGGAGAAACTGTTGACCAGAAAAAATGTGGCGGACACCGGCTTTTACAACGGTCTGTTCGAGCGGTATAAATACCCGGTGCTGACCAGGGAACATGCGCCCCTGCATTGGCGCTATGACTTAAACATGGAGACCAATCCATTTTTTATGGAACGGCTGGGCATCAATGCGGTGATGAATTCCGGCGCGATTTACTTAAACGGCAAATACTGTCTGGTAGCCAGAGTGGAGGGCAGCGACAGGAAATCTTTCTTTGCCGTGGCGGAGAGCGACAACGGTATCGACAACTTCCGGTTCTGGGACTATCCCGTTGTGCTGCCGGACACCTGCCCGGAGGAGACCAATGTGTATGACATGCGGCTCACCCGGCATGAGGACGGCTGGATCTACGGCGTGTTCTGCTCGGAGAGCAAGGACACCTCCGTGGGCGATCTGTCCGCGGCGGTGGCCGCCGCGGGTATCGTGCGCACTAAGGACTTGAAACAGTGGGAGCGTCTGCCGAATTTGAAAACTCTGCGTTCGCCCCAGCAGCGGAATGTGGTGCTGCACCCCGAGTTTGTGGACGGCAAGTACGCCTTTTATACCAGACCCATGGATGACTTTATCGACACCGGTTCAGGCGGCGGCATCGGATTCGGATTGTGCGAAGATATCACCCATGCGGTGATCGATGAAGAGATCATCACCAGCACCAGAAAGTACCACACCATCACCGAGGTGAAAAACGGCGCGGGAGCCGTGCCCATCAAGACGGACCGCGGCTGGATACATATAGCCCACGGGGTGCGGAACACGGCGGCGGGGCTGCGCTATGTGATCTATGCTTTTGCCACCGATTTGGAGGACCCCTCAAAAGTGATCGCCGAGCCTTCCGGCCTGCTGATCGGCCCCAGAGGAGAGGAGCGTGTGGGCGATGTGTCCAATGTGGTGTTTACCAACGGTGCCATCGTCAGGGAGAACGGCGACGTGTACATCTACTATGCCTCCAGCGATACCCGGATGCATGTGGCTACCACCACTATAGACAAGCTGAAGGATTATGTGTTTAATACGCCTCAGGACCCTCTGCGCAGCGTGGAGTGTGTGGCGCAGAGATGTGACTTGATCAGGAGCAATCTGGAACTTTTGAAATAAATGCGCACAGTAACTGCGTGAGCATGGAAGAGTACTCTCAAAGGACTTGTTGACAATGGTTCCGCGGGGGATTTCCGCGGAGCGCGAGGGAACCAATATGGATAATCAATATTTATTACAGTACGCCCTGCCGGGAGAGAAAACGGTCTCCTGGCAGGAGCAGGCTTTGCAATACTGCGGCAGGATCGACAGGGAGAGGGAGGACGGAGCGCTGATGGTCTATCCAGCCAGTTTTGTGCGCATCCGTTTTACAGGCAGTCATATCAGGGCAGTATTTACCAATATCCGCTCATACTGGACCAGCTGCATGGGCTGGATATTGGACGGGAAACAGTGCCGGGGGAACTTGGAGGATCAGGGCGATACGATCCTGACCCTGGGGGAGAATCTGGGAGAAGGCGTACATGAGTTGTGCCTTTTTAAACGAATGGACTCCTGCCATATGGCTTTGTTCCGCGGCTTTTTACTGGCACAGGGCGGACAGCTGCTGGACCCTGAGCCTCTGCCGGAGCGCAGGATCGAGGTGTTCGGGGACTCCGTGTCTGCCGGGGAGGTGTCAGAGGCGGTGGACTACTGCGGGCAGCCCGACCCGGAACACAACGGGGAGTACTCCAACAGCTATTATTCATACGCATGGATAACTGCCAGAAAGCTGGGGGCCCAGCTCCATGATATAGCCCAGGGAGGGATAGCGCTACAGGACCGTCAGGGGTATTTCAATGAGCCGGACGCCAGAGGAATGATGTGGCTGTATGACAAGATGCAGTACCATCCCAACCTGTGCCAGCCTAAAACATGGGATTTTGCCGGATACAGGCCACAGCTGGTGATTTTGGCCATCGGACAGAACGACAACCACCCCCGGGACTATATGGCACAGGACTACAACGGGGAGCAGGCTCTGGGATGGCGTGCGGCCTACAGCGGTTTTCTGGATACGCTGCGGGGGATATACCCGGAGGCGCATATTATCTGCAAGACCACGATCCTGGAGCATGACAGGAGCTGGGACCGGGCCATAGAGCAGGTGGTGGAGGAGAAAGGGGATACGCATATCCACTATTTCAAGTACAGCAATAACAGCGTGGGCACCAAGGGGCATATCCGCAGGCCGGAGGCGGAAAAGATGGCGGAGGAGCTCAGCGCGTATATCGAGGGGCTGAATGCCGTTCATGGATTCTGGGAGTAGAGGAGAAAAAAGTATGTCGGATAAATATTTGGACAGCATTGTTGTAAACAGGGGTAATCAGAGCAGACTGAAAAATGTGATGCGCCGTGCGGAGCGGGGAGAAAAGGTGAACGTAGGTTATCTGGGCGGCTCCATAACCATGGGCTGCGACGCTACGGCGCCTGAGAAATGTTACGCCTACTTAAGCTGCCAGTGGTGGCGGGAAAAGTTTCCCCGGGCGGAAGTGGGATATTGCAACGCGGGCATCGGGGCCACCACCTCTCAGTTTGGCGTGGCCAGGGCGGATGCGGATCTGCTTTATACAAAGCCGGATCTGGTGTTTATCGAGTTCAGCGTCAACGATGAGAACACGGAGCATTTTAAGGAGACTTATGAGGGTTTGGCGCGTCATATATACACCTCCCAGTCCCGGCCTGCGGTGGTGCTGCTCCACAATTCCTTTTTCAGCACAGGCGAAGGCTCAGGGGAGATACATATTGCCGTGGGCAAATATTACGATCTGCCCTGTGTCAGTATAAAAAACAATGTCCATGGGAGGATAGCGGCCGGAGAGCTGGCGGCGGAGACTATTACAGCCGATGATCTGCACCCCAATGACGCGGGACATATCATGCTGGCGGACACAATACGATATTTTCTGGACGGTGTCTATGCACGGATGGAGGAGCCGGAGGAGGAATCCGTATTTCCGGCCCGGCCGTTGACCCCCAACCGCTATGAACATTCCCGGCGCATCCGCAATCAGGAGATGGAGGCGGATACCTGCCGTGGGTTCAGCGAAGACCACAGTCCCCAGAAACATATGACCGATATCTTCAAATGCGGTTGGGAAACATGGGAACAGGGAGCGTATATGGAATTCACGATGACGGGCAGCACGCTGGCAGTGCAGTATCGCCGCACCGTCAACAAGCCAGCTCCCGCGGCCAGAGTCATCGTGGACGGCGATGAGGCGGGAGCCGTGCTGCTGGACGGTGAGTTTGACGAGACATGGGGGGACCTGCTGGCGCTGACAACGATCTTTGAGAAGGAGAAGCCGGGGGAGCATCATGTGCGGATAGAGGTGTGCAGGACTCATGAAAAGGATGCGTCAGGGTTCTATCTGGTGTCGGTGATCACGGCGTAGTCCGGCGTGACGGAGCTTTCTGACGGTTTATTACATCGGTGAGACATGCTTGAGTGTTCTGTTCAAACTATTTTGTGGCGCAATGTCGCTCCCGGGATTATAACCGCTATTTTATGGGACATGATCGCATTGGAGATATGGAGTTTGAGACATTGGATATCACCGGCAAAGAATCGGGAGAGATAGCCGGCTATGTAATAAATTGGCTGCGGCTACACTGCCGGGATTAATTGGACCATATATACAAGGCTAATTGGAACACATATATATAGAAAAGTGAGGTAAGCATATATGTTTGGTAAGGATTTTGCTTGGGGCGTTGCGGACAGCGCCTACCAGATCGAGGGTCGAGATCCCCAGGACGGCTGCGGAAAGAACGTGTGGGATGTTTTCTGCGAGGAGGGCAGAGTGTATGGAGGGCAGAATGCCCAGGTAGCCTGCGATCATATACATCGGTATAAAGAGGATTTTGCACTGATGAGAATGATGGGAGTAAAAAATTACCGTTTTTCTCTGAACTGGGCCAGGATACTGCCGGAGGGAACCGGCCGGGTGAATCAAGCCGGTATCGATTATTATAAGGATATGATCAGGGAGATGCGCGCCAACGGCATTGAACCCTATCTGACGCTGTTTCACTGGGAATATCCCCAGGCGCTACAGGATAAGGGGGGCTGGCTTAACTCGGAGAGCGTGGTGTGGTTCGGAGAATACGCCAGGGTGGTGGCGGAGAATTTTTCTCAGGACTGCCGGTATTTTTTCACCTTAAATGAGCCACAGTGCTTTGTGGGGCTGGGACATCTGCGGGGCGAGCACGCGCCGGGATTAAAGCTCTCCTACAAGGAGACTTTTCAGATCGCTCACAATGTGCTGAAAGCTCACGGACAGGCGGTGATCAACTTAAGGAAATATGCCAAGGTGCCTGTAAAAGTGGGTTTTGCGCCAACCTGCGGCGTGGCGGTCCCCGACACTGAAAGTCCAGAGGATGTGGCGGCTGCCAGAGAGACTTATTTTGGCCTGACCAATCCCATGGACAATTGGACATGGAACGTGGCGTGGTACAGCGATCCCGTGTTTCTGGGACATTACCCGGAGGAGGGACTTAAGCGATTCGCCGAATATCTGCCGGAGATCACGGAGGAGGATATGCAGCTGATCTCTCAGCCGCTTGATTTTATGGGACAGAATGTGTACAACGGCTACACGGTGCGGCGGGCGGCAGACGGCGGCGTGGAGTATGTGGACCGCTACCCGGGCTTTCCCAAGACGGCGATCCAATGGCCCGTGACGCCGGAGTGCATCTACTGGAGCTGCAAGTTTTTGCATGAGCGCTATCATATGCCCATATATATCACGGAGAACGGCATCTCCTGTCATGACACCGTATCTCTGGACGGCAGGGTACATGACCCCAACCGCATTGATTTTCTGGAAAAATACCTGTATCAGGTGCAGCGGGCCATAGATGAGGGTGTGGAGATCAAGGGATATTTTCTGTGGACCTTTTTGGACAATTTTGAGTGGGCTAACGGTTATCACGAGCGTTTCGGTCTGGTGTATGTGGACTATCGCAGCCAGCAGCGCATTGTAAAGGACAGCGCGTATTGGTATAAGAATATTATGGAGACCAATGGGGCGGCGCTGGCCATGAACAGGTCCGGCGGCGAGATCCTGTATCTGGAGCCGGTGCTCAAGGAGTGCGTCTGGGGGGGACAGCGTCTGGTGACACAGTTCCCTTACCGTGGGGACGGAGACGCCATAGGGGAGTGTTGGGCCATCAGCGCTCACCCCCATGGAGACTGCCGGGTGAGCCAGGGTAAATACGCGGGGAAGACTTTGTCCGGGCTGTACCGGGAACACAGGGAGATGTTCGGAAACCTCTCCTATGAGGAGTTCCCTCTGCTGGTCAAGATCATCGATGCCAAGAGCGATCTGAGTATTCAGGTACATCCCGGCGACGCTTATGCCAGAGAAAAGGAAAAGGTTCCTTTCGGCAAGACCGAGTGCTGGTATATCATGGACTGCGACGAGGGAGCGGAGCTGGTGGTGGGCCATCATGCCCGGACACGTGAAGAGCTACGGCAGATGGTGGAAGAGAATCGGTATGAGGAGCTGATCCGCCGGGTGCCTGTGCAGAAGGGGGATATGATCCAGATCGATCCCGGCACGGTACACGCCATCACAGGTGGCTTTCTGATCCTGGAAACCCAGCAAAACAGTGATATCACTTACAGAGTGTACGATTACAACCGCCTGGTGGACGGAAAACCCCGCCAGCTGCATGTATCCCAGAGCATTGACGTGATCAATGTGCCGGACGAGTCGTATCAATGTGCCATCAAAAAGGCGGCTCCCCAGGAGCCCAACGCCTGGAGCCTGCTGACACAGAGCGACTATTATAAAGTGTGGAAATTGGTGGTGAAGGATAATTTTACCTTTGAACAGGAGCATCCTTTCCTGATCGTCAGCGTACTGGAGGGAAGAGGCATCATCGAAGGCCACAGTGTGGGCAAGGGCGCTCATCTGCTGATCCCCGCGGGTTATGGCCGGGTGGAAATGCTGGGTGATATGGAGATCATCGCCTCCACCGCAGTGGAGGACTCCGCAGCGGCGGAGAGAAAGGCGGCGCTATGATACCGAAGGACCCGGTCATGCTGTTGAGTTTCGTAAATTTGAAACTCAGGGACTATTATTCCGATCTGGAAACCATGTGTGAAGATCTGGACGCGTCACAGGAGGAGATCACGGAAAAGCTTGCGGGAATCGACTATCATTATGACCGGGAGAAAAACCAGTTTATTTGATTTTGGTTAATACGGCGGGAACTGTATGAAAAAGCAAACGCCCCTTTGAGCAGGCAGCTCTTAGGCGTGTTTGCTTTTTGGGTTTTGAGGAGTATAATAAGTTTACATGATCCGCATTTAACTTTTTTGAATATGGAGTGCGCAGAAACGCACGGGATCGCAGTATAATACAAGTGAGCATTGTGAGGAGGCAGGCGCGGGACCATGGCCGCGGCTACGGCGAGAGGGGAGAAGTCACATGAGCTATCAGGGAAACAGATGTCAGATATGTACAGGCTGCGGGAAGTGTGCCCCGGCGGGCGCTCTGGAAGAAAGAATGAGGGTGATCACTTCCTCTTTTTGCCTGCCCGAAAAAGAGAATGTGGTAAGAGAGGGAAGAGAACTGGCCGTCGCGGATCTGGGGACTACGACCATAGCTGTGGAGTGGTATGACGGGAGCGGAGAAAAGCGGGGAGAATACGTTTGCTCAAACCCACAGCGGGTCTTTGGAGCGGATGTGATATCCCGTATCCAGGCGGCGGAAAATCCCATGTCCCGGCAACAGATGCGGCAGTCGGTCAGGAGGGTGCTGGCAGAGGGGATAGAGGGTTTCCGGCAGCAGGGGGGGAATCCGGAGCAGTTGATCGTGGCGGGCAATACCACCATGCAGTACCTGTTGTCGGGACATGATCCGGTTTCCCTGGGGACGGCACCTTTTGCTGCGGAGTATTTATCCTCGGAAAAGTTGGAGATAGGCGGTCTGGAGACTGTGACGATGCCCGGTCTGTCGGCCTTCGTCGGGGGAGATATCACGGCGGGTATTCTGGCCTGCGGTATGGATAGGGGAAAGGAGATTACTCTGCTGGTGGATCTGGGGACTAACGGAGAAATGGTCCTGGGAAACAGAGAGAAGATGCTCTGCTGCGGCACTGCCGCGGGGCCTGCTTTTGAGGGGGGCGGAGATATATGGGGGGCGGATATGATAGCCCTGACGGCCCGCTTGATGGAGCTGGGCCTGGTGGATGATACGGGCCTTTTGGCGGAGCCTTATTTTGAGCAGGGTATTTCCATCGGAGGGTTGAGGATCACCCAGGAGCGTATTCGGCAGATGCAGACAGCCAAGGCCGCTATCTGCGGAGGGATAAACGCACTGATCGCCGCCTACGGTTTGCAGGACCCCGGGCAGGTGGAGAGAGTGTATCTGGCCGGCGGATTCGGGTATTTTCTGGATGTGGGGGCCGCCGTGTCGCTGGGACTCATCCCCCGGAAACTGGAAGGGCGGGTGAAGGCGGTGGGCAACACGGCTTTGGCGGGAGCCTGGCTGTTCGGCAGTTCTTTTCAGGTACAGGAACGCGCGGAGAGGCTTTGCCAGATATCCCAGATACTGAATTTGGCGGAATGCCGGTATTTTGAGTCCGATTTTGTGGACGCTATGTATCTGCGGCGGATATGATACGGCGCTTTGAATAAAAAAAGTCAAATAAAATAAGTTCCCACTAGGAATTTGAGACAAAGTAATGTATAATGAATTGCAGGAGAACGGATTTTCTTTGCATTACTTTCAGATTAGGAGGACATTGACTTGAAAAACGGTAAGCCCGGAAAAAAAGAGAAAAAACTGCGGCTCAGCAGTCTGCAGAACAAGATTGTGGTATGTTTTACCGTCCCGATCTTGTTCATGATACTGGTGGGCATCATTGCCTACAGGAAAGCTTCCACCGGTATGAGTGAACAGTTTCTGGATTCCACGAAACAGACCATGAATATGACGGTCAGCTATATGGACGCCATCAACGCATTCGTGGAAGGCGAGGCTTTGAAGTTTGCTTTTGACGCGGATCTGAACCGCTATTTCAGCGGCGTATATGAGAGGGACGGCTATGCCGTGGACCGCAAGAAATTGATCACCAGTCAGAAGACCAATATGTTATCCGCGCAGTCGGGCAACGATTTTATCAGCAACATACATATCATACCTTCCGAGGAACTGACATTGATAACCACCACCAACTCCGAGACCACCAAGGGTTTCTTTGCAGAGTATCAGGCGGAGGTTTCGGAGCGGGACAACGGAGACAGAAGGCGAGTATGGACAGACTGGCATCATGTGCTGGACTCCAATATGAAACTGGCGGATATGCGCTATATCATGGCTTATCAGATACCGTCCAAGAACAATAAGGCCATGATCGTGGTAGATATTAAGCAGGAGCCCGTCAAGGAGCTGCTGCAGGATCTGATCCTTGGGGAGGGGAGCATTGCGGCTTTTGTCACCCCTAACGGGAGAGAGATCATAACGGAATATCTGGAGGAGGGACAGGAAAGCGCCTTTGCCCAGGGTGAGACGGTGCTGTATAACGAACCTTTTTACCAGGAGTGCCTACAGTCGGGAGAGAGCGTCGGGCACAGGGAAGTGGATTTCAGAGGTGGAAAATACTTGTTTGTATACGGGGTTGTAGAGGACAGCGGCGCGGTGATCTGTATGCTGGTTCCCAGCGATATGGTTACGGGACAGGCGGATCAAATCAAGTGGATCACCTTTGCCATGGTCATGATCTCCATTCTGGTGGCCGGATTTATCGGTATCACCATCACAGTCAGTATCCGCGGCAATATGAAAAAGATCTCCACAGGGCTGGAGCAGGTGGCGGAGGGCGATCTCACCGGCAGCGTGAAGGTGTCGGGGCGGGATGAGTTCGTGGATCTGGCCCAGTCTGCCAACCATATGATCCAGAACAACAAAAAGCTGGTATCCAAGGTATATGACGCCACCGGGCAACTGGAGCTGTCCGCGGAGGAGGTGAAGAGCGCCTCCGAGGTTATCAACGACTATTCTCTGGACATCACCCAGGCTATCACGGAGATCAACGAGGGTATGAGCCGCCAGTCTATGCATGCCCAGGAATGTGTGGACAAGACGGGGCTTTTGTCCGATGATATGCAGGAAGTCAGCCAGGTGGTGGAAAAGGTGGAGCTGTTGGTTCAGCAGACCGACAGGATGATCCACAGAGGTATGGAGATCATTGAACTGCTGGGACATCGCGCCCAGGAGACCACGGATATCACCAATCAGGTGGGAAACAGCATTGAACAGTTGAGCCAGGAGACGGAGAGTATCAGTGTGTTTGCCGAAACGATCACCGGCATCAGCAAGCAGACCAATCTGCTGTCCCTGAACGCCTCCATAGAGGCCGCCAGGGCCGGAGACGCAGGCAAGGGATTTGCTGTGGTGGCGGAGGAAATCCGCAAGCTGGCGGACGATTCCGCCAAGGCTGCCGGAGAGATCAGCAACCATGTGCAGCATATCAGCACACGTACGATGGACAGCGTTCAGAGCGCCAAACAGGCGGAAGACATGGTGGCGCTGCAGGGCGATGCGGTGCAGGAGGTAATACAGGTCTTCGCGGATATGCGTGACCGGATGCAGGAGCTGGTGGGAGGCCTACAGGAGATTGTAGCCAGCACGGAGCAGGCGGACAAGGAGAGAGCGGAGACATTGGCGGCGGTGCAGAATATTTCCCAGATCATTGCCGAGACTGCGGGCAACGCGGAGATTGTCAGCCAGACATCGGAGAAACTGATGAAGAGTGTGGACAACTTAAGCCACACGGCAAGCGCTTTGGGCAACAATATGAATGAACTAAAGACAGAGATTGCCATATTTAAGACCTGATAGGCAAAAAGTATCCAGGCCTCCGCATTTTTACAGAGTGCGGGAGCCTTTCATATCCTTTTTCCGCGGGGCATATATTGCTATGAAAGCAAGGAACAAAGGTGATTTTGAGCATGAAAAAAATTGGCACGGCGCTGATTGTGGCAGACATGCTCCTGTGTCTGGTACTGATGGGGTGGTATGGCTACAGCCGCAGTCATGAAATGGAACGGGCGGCACTGTCGGACGCGGCCCAAGAGAGGACACAGGAACGGCAGCAGGAGCAGGAGGTTAGGAGAGTTGCCATTACCTTTGATGATGAGGTTATAATAGGACTAAGTCAGGAGATTTGCTGTATAGAAGCGATTTCATTGATTTAGTCCTATTTTCGCTATTCTAAGGAGAGTAGATAGGACAGCGCTGTTATATTGAAAAACTGAATGTGAATAGCCGGGATCCGCCAATGCTAGGGATATTGGCAGGTGTCGTTATACTCAAAATGGGGCTGAATCTATATTCCATGGAAATGGAAGTGTTGATTTGGCCCCATTTTAATTTATGCGAAAGGAGGCAAGTGCTGAAACCCTACTTTTATCCAGATCAAATGTAACCAGATAACAAATTTAACGAGAGAAAGGAAGCAAAGAATGGGCAAGGTTTTAGGGATCGTAAACAGGAAAGGCGGCGTGGGCAAGACCACGACCGCAACAACCCTGTCTTATCTGCTGTCTAAGGGAGGATGCAGGGTTGCATTGATCGACTTTGACGGACAGAGGCACACAACAAAATTATGCGGGGTGGAGGCGCCTGAGCAGCTTTCGGTGACAATCTATGACATCCTGAAATGTATCGTCATGAATGAGGAACTGCCGGACAGGGAGGCATATATGATAAGGACGGAATTCGGGGCTGACCTGGTTCCGGCCAATAACAAGTTAGACAACTTTGACAAGCTGATGTGCGATACGGATTTTGCGGAGTACAAGCTGAAAGAATATGTGGACACCATCAGGGAACAGTACGATTACATCCTCATTGACGGGATGCCGAAAATGGGGACGGCCATGATAAATGTGATGATATGCTGCGACAGCCTGATTATCCCTGTCCAGTCGGAAACCCTGGCTGTAGAGGGGATGGCGGAGTTCCTGCGGGCTTTCCACAGGATCAAGAGCCATGCCAATGCAGGGCTGGAAATTGAGGGCATCCTGATCACCATGGACAACGAACGGACAAGGGTATCCAGACGGGTCAAGGCACAGCTGCAGCAGGCCCTTGAGGAGAAGGTGCGGATATTCACAAGCAGCATCCCCCGCTCCATCAAGGTGCCGGAGGCCGTGGAATACGGCATGACAATCTGTGAGTACGAGCCGGAGAACCCGGCGGCGAAAGCCTATGAAAATTTTGCAAAGGAGTTGATGGGAAATGGCGGCAAGGACACCGAAAATACCGGCAAGAAACACATTGCTTAGTTCCAGCCTGGACGGGATGGACGACCTGTTTGATTTTAAGACCAAGGAAGAAACAGCACAGCCGCAGCAGGGGCAGGAAACCGATGGGACGGGACTTCTGGAGATGGACTTTGACAGGATGGAGCCGTTCCCCGACCACAAGTTCAAGCTGTACGGCGGCCAGCGGCTCCAGGACATGGTGGAGAGCATCCGGGAACTGGGCATTCTGGAGCCGATCATCCTCTGGAAACATGAGGACAGGCATACCATCTTAAGCGGCCATAACCGTGTCAATGCGGCAAGGCTGGCAGGGCTTACCAGAGGTCCCGTTGTCATTAAGGAAAACCTGGACCATGCGGAGGCCGTCCTGATCGTGACGGAAACGAACCTGCGCCAGCGTTCCTTTGACGATCTGACTTTCTCTGAAAAGGCATTCTGCCTGAAACAGCACTATGACGCCATCAAGTGCCAGGGGAAAAGGAACGACCTGTTAAGGGAGATTGAGGAACTGGTAAACCCGCATGAAATGGGGAAAAACGGGACTTCATTGGAAAACCCAAAGAAGTCGGATGCAGGGGCGGCGGTCAGCGAGGAATACGGGCTGAGCAGGGACCGTATCGCCAGGTATCTCAGGATTGCTACCCTTGCGGCGCCGCTGCTGGAGTGCCTGGATGCCAGGACCCTCGGCTTTGAGGCTGCTTATGACATATCCTTTGTGAAAGCGGAAATGCAGCCGTTAATGGCGCAGCTGATAACTGACGGCGGATGCCGTATTGACACAAAGAAATCAGCCCTCCTGCATGACTATGCCCGGAAAGGGAAGCTGACGGAGGAACTGCTGCGCCAGGTCATCACGGATGAAAAGGCGAAAAAACCAAAGAACACACAACCCATCAAGATAAAGGATACCGTCATCAGCAGGTTCTTTGACGGCGGCCAGAGCAGAAAGGAAATCGAGGAGACGATCATAAAGGCGCTGGAACTGTATTTCGCCAGGGACGGCGGAGCAACGGGGCAGAAAGCTGGGTAGGGAAACATACCTTGCTGACCTGTACCGCCAATCGGTGCAGGCGCTGACACGCAGCAGGACGGAGTGGATGGGGCTTTTGTCCAGCGTGTCAAAATATTATAAGATGTCTTTTGACAAGAACGTGCTGATCTATGTGCAGAGGCCGGATGCCGGCCTGCTTGCCACAAAAGCGGGCTGGGAGAAACAGACCGGGAGGTATTTAAAGGCCGGTTCCAAGGGCATCGGCGTTGTGGATATGAATGACCCGAAAGCCACGCTTGCCTACTATTTTGACCTTGCCGATACCCGTGGCAGCTATGAGGAATTCCGGAAAGCCATGGGTGCGGTCTGGTCGCTGGAGCGGCAGTACCAGCCGGAGATCCTGCGCAGGTTCCATGAAAGGTTCGGGATAGACGGGGACAATATAGAGAATTGTCTGTGCCAGCTTTCCGCTATGCAGGCGGACTTGTTTCTGGAGAGATACCTGTCCTGTGTGGAGGTCAAAAATGAGGACAGTGTGTTGTATGGACTTCCCATAGAGGCGGTACGGGCGGAGTTCGCAAGGCTGGCATCGGACAGCGCCGCCTACATTGTATTTAAGAAATGTGGGATCGGGACGGAACCTTTTGAGGAAACAGGGGCATTTGAGAATATCAGCCATTTCGGGAGCCTGGAACTGTTCATGGGGCTTGGGTATTATGCCTGCGCCATAGCAAGGCCGGTCCTGTCAGAGATACATAAACAGATTGAGGAAATCAAGGAGGAAAGGAGCCAGGGATATGGGCAGGGAACCGTTAGCGAAACTGGAATACAGGAAAGGGGAGGACGGGATGCTGTACCCGGATCTCAGAATCTCGGAGAACAGCGAATACGACCGGAGTCCGGCCGGGATGTTCGGGAAAAGGTGGAAAGACTACATGATGTCCAGGCATCCGCAGAGACTGTCGGAACTGATCGCGCTGGGGCAGGTCAACGAGATGATCACCAGGGTGGACCAGGAGGCGGAGAGGAAGAAAGAGGCGCTGATACAGCAGCTTTTGGAGGTGCAGCCGATGCCGGAAACGGAGGACACGCTGGAGAGGGCAGGGCATATGGAGATGATAACCAGACAGGCGGAGGAAATCGTCCTGCAGGAAGTGGTATATCTGCCCCGGTAGCCGGGATAGGGAATACGGCAGATTCTGAACCGAAAAAAGGAAGTACAGTAAATACAGAAAACACAGGAAAAATTGTGGAAAATGATGCAGAGGAACCCAAGGCGGAAAATGCCGCCGAAGGTTCCTTTTTCCGTCTGCAGGAGTCGGCCACAAAAGAGAATGTCAGGGAGCATAAAGACTGGGATGAGATACAGAGGCTTTTAACAGACACCAGTGTGTACCCACAGGATTTGTATGACCGCATCAACCAGGTATTCCGGCAGGCCGGCACCATGGAGGTGAAGCGGGATGCCGTCAGGGATATTTACCGGGATTATGGTTTCCAAAAGAGCAGTGACGGGACAGGGGGAATCGTGCCGGGGCGGGATGTGGCAGATTTCTTTTTCGGAAAGGACGGCTTTGTGCGGTTGTCATGGGATGTGATCGCCCATGTGATTGGCTCTCTGATCGAGCATGGAGAATATCTCCCATACCGTGAGGAAGATGCCATAGATGATTACAATATTCTGGATGAAGATGTTTCAGGCGAAGATGCTGCGGGGGAAGATGTTTCAGACGAGGATGCCGTAGGGGAAGATGTTTCAAATGAAGATACTGCGGGGGAAGATATTCCAGATCAAGATACTTCGGGTGCAGAAAAATCAAATGTAGAAATTCCGAATAGGAAAATAGCGGATAAAGATGTTCCGGATGAAGATAATTCGGATAAAAAATATTCCGATGAAGACACTTCAAACGGAAACAATTCTGAGGAACATATCTCCGGGGAAAGTATTTCCGGCGGAACGAATGCAGCGGAAAGCGCAGTAAATGACCATGGAGATGGGCAGATCAGCCTGTTTGAAATCTATCCCGGCCCCTATGGAGAGGACGGGAAAGGCGGCGACCAGATACTGCGCCCGGAAACGGAACAGGAAGCAGAAACGCCGGGATATATGCCGTTCCCTGTGGGGAGCAGAATCGCTTATGACAGCCGGATCTTTGAAGTCCTGGGGTATCTGGACGGGAACCATACGGCTGAGTTGGGCGATATTGAACAGCTTAGGGGGTCCGGTGGGTATCAGGTCAGGGAGAGGCTGCCGATAGCTTTGATTGAAAATGCGGAGCTGCTGCAGCCTTTTTATACGGATGCGGAAATATCCAAGACAGTCATCCAGGCTGTGGAGAATGGAGATTTTTCGGAAGAAACGAAACAGCGGATTGAAAATATGGGCCGTATCACAGAGGCAGGGAAACAATACGCCATGGAAGTGGCGGGGGAGATAGAACAGCGTTTCCAGGATGGGACAATGAACTACCGCTACCAGCCGGAACATCATCTGTATGATGGCGGCCCGAAAACAAAATTCCGCAGCAATGTGGAGGCAATCCGGCTGCTCAAGCAGCTGCAGCAGGAGAGCCGCATGGCATCCGCAGAGGAGCAGATCATACTTGCCCGTTTTACAGGCTGGGGCGGCCTTGCCAATGCCCTGACACCCGGAAAAGAGGGCTGGGAAAAGGAGTATGACGAGATAACGGAGCTGCTGACGGAGGAAGAAATGCAGTCGGCCACGGCGTCTACCCTGACATCCTACTACACGGACCAGAAAGTAATAAAGTATATTTATCAGGCTTTGTATCAGTTTGGTTTCCGTTCCGGGAACATCCTGGATCCGGCGCTGGGGACGGGAAACTTTTTTTCGGCCCTGCCGGAGGAAATGGGCGGGTCAAAACTCTATGGAGTGGAGCTGGAACCTGTTGCGGGAGGCATTGCCAGGAAACTTTACCCCCAGGCGGACATCCTGATCAAAGGATATGAGGACACAGATTTCTCCGACAGTTTCTTTGATGTGGTAGTGGGGAATGTGCCGTTCCACAGCATCCGGGTCAGCGACAGGAGGTATGACCGCTATAAATTCAGGATACATGATTATTTCCTGGCAAAGAGCCTGGATAAGCTCAGGGCAGGGGGCATCATGGCCGTCATTACCACGAAATTCACCATGGATAAAGAAAACCAGACGGTCAGGAAGTATCTGGCCCAGCGTGCGGAGCTGATCGGGGCCATCCGCCTGCCGGACAATGCCTTTAAGCAGGTTGCGGGGACAGAGGCAACCACAGACATCCTGTTTTTGAAAAAGCGGGTCCAGGAGATTATACCGGATGAAAAGAACACAGCCTGGCTTTCCGTGGAAAAAGACGAGAACGGGATCCCTTACAACAGTTATTTTATTGACCATCCGGAAATGGTGCTGGGAACGATTGTGCAGGAAAACGGCATGTACAGCAACTATAATTTCGTCACCTGCAAGCCATATCCTGACAGGGAACTGGGAGAACTGCTGGACGAGGCAGTCGCCCGGCTCCACGGACAGTACGAGGAACCTGAAAGTGAACTTTCCGAGGATAAGGACACGGTTATCAAAGAGTGGATCCCCGCAGCGCCGGATGTGAAGAATTACAGCTACACAAAAGTTGGCGACGCATTCTATTACCGGGAGGACTCCCGGATGTACCTGCAGGAATTGTCCGGGAAAAAAGCGGAAAGGCTGGACGGGCTGCTGCGCATCCGCAATGCGCTGAGGGAGCTTATGGATTTTCAGCTGCATGGGGATCCCAGGCTGGGATGGGAACTGCCCACCATGGAATACGAAACGAAACTGTCAGGCCTGCTGGAACGCCTGAACAGGGAATATGACGGGTACATAAAAAAATATGGCTATCTCAATTCCCAGGGGAACGTCACGGCATTTGCCAAAGATGCGGATGCGCCGCTCCTGCGGTCCATCGAGGAAGAGGTAAAGGATGAACACGGGAAGAAGATAAAAGGCGAGTATAAAAAGACGGCGGTGTTCCATAAAGCCACCATCCGCCCCAAGAGTATGCCCAAAACGGCGGACAGCATAGAGGAAGCCCTGCGGATCACCTTAAATGCCAGAGGGAAGTTTGATCTTGACTATATGCAGTACCTTTACCGGAAAGACGGCAGTATGTGCAGCAAAGAGGCCATCCTGGAGGAGCTGGGGAGCAGGGTTTACCAGGACCCGGCAAAGTGGCAGGAGGGGGATGCGGTTTCCGGCTGGGTGCTTGCGGAGGAATATTTAAGCGGCCATGTAAAGGATAAGCTGGCCCAGGCCATGCTTGCCGCAGAGAAATACCCGGAATGGTTCGGCAGGAACGTGGAAGCGCTTACGCAGGTGCAGCCGGAGCCGTTAAAGCCGGAGGACATCAGCTTTGTGCTTGGTTCCACATGGATACCGGCGGAATATTACCAAGATTTCATGTATGAGAAGTTCAGAACCAGCGATTTTAACAGAAAGAACCGCATCCGAATCGAATTTGCGGAATGCACCGGGACATATTTCATTACCAATAAGAATGCGGAATGGGATTCCGTTGCGGCGAACAAAACTTACGGGACGGACAGGCTGAATGCTTATGCGATTATGGAATACACGCTGAATCTGAAGACAGTGGAAGTCCGTGACCGTCAGGAATACACGGATCCGGACACCGGGGAAGAAAAGGTGCGGTATGTGCTGAACAGGCGGGAAACCCTGCTTGCAAGGGAAAAACAGGCACAGATCAAGATGGAGTTTGAGTCCTGGCTGTTTGCCGAACCGGAAAGGGGGGCGGCGCTTACAATGCTTTATAATGACCGTTTCAATAACATCCGTCCCAGGACATACAACGGGGATGGCCTGATGCTGCCGGATATGAACGAAACCATCACCCTGCGGAAGCACCAGCGGGACACGGTAGCCATGGGAATATACGGAGACGGGAACCTCCTAGTGGCTCATGAAGTGGGGGCGGGCAAGACCATGACGGCCTGCGCCATTGCGTATGAAAGGAAACGGCTGGGGGTCTGCAGCAAGCCGCTGATCGCAGTGCCGAACCATACCCTGGAGCAGTGGGCAACGGAATTCATGCGGCTCTATCCCAATGCCAATATCCTGATAGCCACCAACAAAGATTTTGAAAAGGCCCGCCGCAGGAGGTTTGTGAGCCGCATTGCCACCGGGGATTATGACTGCATCATCATGGGGCACAGTTCTTTTGAATTGATTTCCCTGTCAAGGGAGAGGCAGCTGTCCGCCATGCAGGAGGAAATTGATGAGATCACGCAGAAGATTGATGAAATGAAACTGCGTTCCGGGAAAACCTGGACACTGAAACAGATGGAGATATTTAAGCGGAACCTCCAGGATCGATTTGACAGGCTTTATAATGCGGCTAAAAAGGACGATACGATTTCTTTCGAGGAACTGGGCGTGGATAACCTGTTTGTGGATGAGGCCCATGCCTATAAGAATAATTACAGCTACACCAAGATGCAGAGAGTGGCGGGAGTGGGAGGGCAGAGCAGCCAGCGGGCGATGGATATGCACATGAAATGCCAGTATATCAATGAACTCACAGAGGAACACGGCGTGGTGTACCTGACCGGCACACCGGTTTCCAACTCCATGTCGGAACTGTATGTCATGCAGAAGACCCTGCAGCCCTCAGAATTAAAGCGCAGGGGGCTGCTCATGTTCGACGCATGGGCCAGCACATTCGGCAGGGTGGAATCTTCCCTGGAGATCAAGCCGGAGGGCTCCGGCTACCAGATGAAAGCCAGGTTTGCCAAGTTCCATAACCTGCCGGAACTGATGTCCATGCTGTTTTTGGTGGCGGACATTAAGACGGCGGATATGCTGGCCCTTCCGGTGCCGCAGCTTAAAACGGGCAGGATGCAGGTGGTGAAGACGGCTATCACCCCGGACCAGAAAGCAATTATGGAGGAACTGGTGGAAAGGGCGGAGGCCATCCGCAATAAGGAAGTGGACAGCAGCGAGGACAATTTCCTGAAACTGACCAACGAGGCAAGGCTGCTCTCCGTGGATCCCCGCATCCTGGATGAAACCCTGGAGAATGACCCCGATACAAAACTCAATGCCTGTGCCGGGAAAGTGGCGGAATTTTACCATGATACGGCAGACAGACGTTCCACCCAGCTTATCTTCTGTGACAAGGGGACGCCCAAGGCGGACGGCCGGTTTAATTTTTACCAGGCCATGAAAGAGGCCCTTATCAGCGTGGGTGTGGCGGAAAAGGATATTGCTTTCATACATGAGGCCAACACGGACGCAAAAAGGGCGGAACTGCTGGAAAAAGTGCGGGGCGGGGAAGTGCGGGTACTGATGGGCAGTACGGAAAAGATGGGAACAGGCCTGAATGTGCAGGATAAGATGATTGCCCTGCATAATCTGGACGCCCCCTGGAGGCCGGCTGACCTGACCCAGCGCAACGGGCGCATCCTGCGGCAGGGGAATGAGAATGGGGAGGTTTCTATTTTTAACTACATTACGGAGCAGACATTTGACGCCTACCTCTGGCAGATATTGGAACAGAAACAGAAGTATATCAGCCAGATCATGACCGGGCGCAGCGCCTTGAGGAGCTGTGAGGACGTGGACGAGGTGGTGTTGCAGTATGCCGAGTTCAAGGCCCTTGCGGTTTCCGACCCGAAGATCAAGCGGAAGATGGAGGTGGATAATGAGGTCTACCGCCTGCAGACGCTGAAATCAGCATGGAAAAACGAGCATTCGGATCTCCAGTTCAAAATTACCCACTATTACCCCCAGGAAATCGAAAAATATACGGAAACGGCAAGGCGGCAGAAAGCGGATGCGGCAATGTATGCCAGGGAGAAACCCCATGAATTTTCCATTACCTTAAACCACAGGCTGTTTGACGAGAGGGCGAAGGCAGGGGAATACCTGAAGATGCAGATGGCAGCCCTGGGGCATGAGGATGGTGATATTTTATCAGCCGGAACCTATGCCGGGTTCCAGGTACTCTTAAAAAGAGGGCCGCTTTTCAATGTGCTGCTGTGCCTGAAAGGGGAGGGCAGCTACCAGACGGATGCGGGGGACTCAGCCCTGGGGAATATCACAAGGCTTGAAAATCTTGCGGAGAAAGTGCCGTCCTGTCTGTCAGACAGTGAGCGGCGGCTGGGGGAACTGCAGAGGCAGTCTGAGGCGGCAGAGGCGCAGGCGGAAAAGCCCTTTGACGGGGAGGAAAAGCTGTCAGAACTTCTGAAAGAGCAGGTATCCCTTAACCTGGCGCTGGAATTTGCTGATGAACAGGAGGAACCGAAAACAGCGGGGGAGAAAAAGGCGTGCAGGAATTACGGCTACAGCATCTACCGGAAACTGCACAGGCTGGCCCAGGAATTATTTGACGGGACTTATACCTATATGAAGTTTAAGCAGGACGGTTTTGACGACCTTGTATTGGAAAATATCGGGGAGAATGAATACAGCATTGCCCACTATTACACGCAGAACGGTGACAGGATGCGTGACCCGGAGATCACGTTCCTGATGGATGCGGAAGGCCGCTCTGTATATCTTCTGTCCTATACCCAGGATAACATGGGGATTTATTATGAAACCAGCGAAAGGACGGAGGAACAGATAGAGGATCTGCTGCAGTTCTTCGACCAGTGGCTGATGAACATCAGGGTTCAGGGATTTACCCTGCATGAGGCCCACGGGGAAAATGCGGAATATATAAGGGAGGAGGCTGCGGAGGAACAGGAAGATGGGGAAAGCTGTGAATATGTGTAGGAAAATTTTCAGCCGGAAACAATGCCGGGATAATGGTAAACACGATGAACAGGGAGGACTTAGCGGCGAAACCGTGGAAAGGAGGAAAACGGCATGGAGGTAAAACAGCGGGGCAGGCCCATGCCCTTTACGGAGGAACAGATGCAGCAGATCTATCAGACAAATATTATAGATTTTGCGGTGAGCAATGGTTTTGAGATCGAAAAAAGCGATAAGGCCACGGTCCATGTGAAGAACTATAGGGGATTATACCTGTTCAGGCATGGCCGTGGCTATTATTCTTTCACGGAGGAAAAAGGCGGAAACATTGTGGAATTTGCCATGAACTACCTGGGGCTGGGGAAACTGGACGCCATGGAGCGCATCCTTGGGAGCAGGGCTTATGAGCAGACGGTGCATATCGTTGCAGTACGGGAAAAGGCGGAAAGGGGGAAAATGCAGCTCCCGCCCAGGGATACGGATGACCGTCGGGTGTTTGCGTACCTGACAAAGACCCGGAAGATTGACCCGGAGATCGTCCAGGCGATGATGAAACAGGGGAAAGTATTCCAGTCAAGGCAGGAGGTGAACGGCAGGGTGCGCCGCAACTGTGCGTTTGTGGGATATGACAGCAGGGGGACGCCCCGGTACTGCGCCCTGCGGGGACCCAGCGCAGACAGCAGTTTCCGCCAGGATATGGAGAACTCGGACAAGACCTATGGCTTTCTCATGGAGGGCAGGAGCAGGCGGGTTTATGAGTTTGAGGCGCCCATCGACGCAATGAGCCATGCCACGCTCTGCAAGCTGCATGGGATTGACTGGAGGAAAGACTACCGGATCTCAGAGGGATGCCTTTCCGACAAGGCGCTGAAACAGTTCTTAAGCGACCATCCGCAGGTCCGGGAGATCGTGCTGTGCTATGACAATGACATGGACGGGAAACTTGCGGACGGGACGCCCCATAACCACGGCCAGGTGAGGGCGGCACAGGCAAAAGCGCATTTTGAATCCCTTGGGTACACGGTCTATATACAGACTCCGGCGCAGAAAGATTTTAACAAAGTGCTGACCTCGCTTTATGAGCAGCCTGCGCATGGGGAGCAGGCCGCAGCGGATGAAATGGACGGGCAGGAACCATGAGGATACCGGGAACCAATGTTATGAAAGGATTGGATGACGGATGAGGAAATAAAGGCGTTTGATTTTAAATTTTATGGAGAAAGAGCTGCGTGAGGAAAGCAGGGAGCGGTAATGATGGAAGAAAGGAAATTCCCATGGAAAATATAAAAACTTTTGATTTAGACCGGTGGAGCGAGCCGGACGAAAAGCGCCAGGTAAGGCATATCGGAATGGCGGATGCGAAGGAAACCTTTGAAAAGCTGGAGGCACATCTGAAAGAAAAAGGGATGCTGCCGGATGAGTATTTCCTTTACGACATGGATTTGCGGACAAAGGTGAAGGAACTGCCTGATTTTGATTTTGCCCTGTGTGTGCCTAATTTTGGGAGCAGCGAGGGTGTCTATCTGGATATTGATCTGATCTACAGCGATGAGGACGGCGGGCAGAAAAGCCTGCGCTTTGCCACGGGAAAGACCCTGCGGGAGGGAGCGGATGCCTTTTTCTGGATGTCCAGGATTGCTGCGGAATGTTCCCTTATGCTGAACGGCAGGGGGCGTACTTATGAGAAACATAATGTGGAGCTTGTGCTGACGGAGGAAGAAGCGGAGATGCTTGCCTGTCTGTCCGAAGCGGTTCAGGGCAGGGCGGAGGATCCGGGGCTGGAACCCTGACATCTTATTTTCCGCTTTTTACCAGGAAAGGCCGCCCGGCGGACGGGTGTGCCGGAGGCACGCCAAAACTTAAGCCAATCGGAGATTGGCTTTGTTAAGGCAGGAATAGGCGGGTTCCACACCGCCGTAAAACAGCTTGCAGGCAAAGCCTGCAACGGGGTTCCCATAAGACAGTGGGGGTTCCCGTGGGAACCCTTGAAAGAGGCATATTTTGGAAAGGAGGGAGGCGGTATCAGGGAGCAAGAAACAGGGAAAGAGCCGGTGTATGTCCTGTTTACCTGTAACCAGTGGAAGGAGTACAGCAGTATGCGCATTGTTGGTGTGACTACCTGGCCGGAGGTGCTGTATGCCATGATGGCATCCAGGATCAAGGAGGGGCAGATGTTGTACCGGAGCGAAAATCCGGGGGAATCCTGGGAGCAGTTCCGAAGGGACTACGCAGAAGGAAATGTAATGCCGGAGTCTCTGACCTATGGCTATGTTGAGGAATACACGGACAAATATTTCTCAGACCCGGAGCTTACAGCGGAGTTTCCCAATATCCTGCCATTATGGGAGTCATTGGAGAAAGAGCGAACCTTTGAAGCGTTAAAGCCGCTGCGTCTGCAGGAACGGTGCATGGTATTTTCTATTGCGGAGCTGCGCAGTGAGGCCGGGTATCAGATGGTTTATCTGCCGGGCTGGGGGACGGAGGAAACCCTGCGCCAGTCTGCGGAGTATCGGGAATATACTGCGCAGGATGACGTGCTGGATATTCATGTGGATGTAGGAACCTATAAGATTGGCAGAGGAGATGAGGTGCTGGCGGACGAGCAGCAAACAGCGTTGATCCAGAGGTATTTTGACAGGATACCGAAGCTGCATGAGGCAGATTTGTGTGCATCCGATTGTTATACCCTCTACTTTGACCGGTTTGCGGAGGATGAAACGGAGGTGGCAGAGCCATAGCAAAGGAGACGCAGAAACGGTCCGTCAATTTCCCTATAGAAACCCTGGAGGCGTTGGATAAGCTGGCGGCCAGGAACCACACTACCACATCGGAGCTGGTGCGTGGCTATGTGGAGAAAGGGCTTGCCATAGAGGGAAGCCGGGAGGACATAGACTTTATTGCCAGAATCATCCGTCAGGAGTTGACAGCGGTATACCATGTGGATGAGATCAAGGCGATTGCGGACCATGATACCGACCGAATCGCAAAAATGCTGATGAAGATAGGCAAGATCAATGGCGCGGCGTTCTTTCTTCTTATCAAGGTCCTTATGAACCTTGCCAATGAGGGGAGTGAGGACGATTTTGACCAGATGATTTCAGGGGCGGTCAGGCTGGGAGTGGATTATATGCAGAAAAAAGATTTCCAGATCAACAGTTTTTTGCAGGACACGGAGAACCTGCGAGGGCTGGCGGACAATTTATAAAACGGGAGGATGATGTATGACATTTGAAGATTTTATAGAACAGGTAACAGACCGGCTTAAGTTTTATCTGCCGGAAGAATATGCGGGTGCGGCTATAACGGTTCAGGAAGTAACAAAGAACAACGACCGGAAACTGCGCGCACTGTGCATCAAACGCCCGGAGGACAGGGTGGTTCCCAATATTTATCTGGAAGATTTCTATCGGATGTTTCAGAATGGCAGGAAAATGAATCATATCCTGGCTGACATTTCGCTGACACATCAGAAAAGCATGAGGGAAAGCGCACAGTGGCAGAATCTCCATGTGGGGGAATATGACACGGTAAAGGATAATTTATATGTAACGGTACTGAACAGGGAGAAGAACCGGGAGTACCTGAAAGACCTTGTGCATCAGGACATACCTGATACCGATATTGCGGCAGTCCTGCGTGTCCTGTGCGGCAAGGATTCAGAAAGGGGCAATGCCAGCATTCTTGTGAAGAAAAGTATGCTGGAGGTGTGGGGAGTTTCGGAAGAGGGCTTATTGGAACAGGCATTGAAGAATACGGAGAGGCTTTTCCCGCCGAAGATGATGGATCTTGAAAAAATCATGTATCTGGGTGCGGATGACAGCATATCGGGTAAAAAAATCGAATCTTATTCACAGTATGTCCTCACCAATGATACCAAGGTTCACGGCGCCGCAACCCTGCTCTATCCGAATCTGCTGCAGGAGATCGGGGAAGCAACAGGGGGCAGTTTCTTTATCCTTCCCAGCAGCATCCATGAAACCATTTTGATAAAAGACAATGGGGAGATGAGCGCCGAGGAACTGCAGCGTATGGTGATGGAGGTCAACAGAACCCAGGTAAGCCCGGAGGAAGTATTGTCGGATGAGGTGTACTGCTATGATTACCGGGAACGGAAATTGACAATGGCAACGGATCCTGCACAGACGAAGGAGTATGTGGAACAGATGGCGGGGGAATTATGCCGTGAAGATTCCGTGGAGGAAGCTGAGGCCGGGGAAATGGAAAGATGAGGGGCAGGCAGGGGAGAAAACAGAATGAGGCTGTAAACGGTAAGGCAAGATAAAATCTGCGGCACGAAAAGAGGCTGCCATAAATGACAGCCTCACGGTTACAAAATTACCAGGATTGCTCCTGCGTTTACAACATCATCCTAACACAAAGCAGAGAGGTTGTCAAACGGTTTTGCAACAGTATTAATGTATGCGCAGCCAGCCTATATTATGCCGCAGGAGGCCAGCTTTGCGCTGATAGCCTTAAGCACCGCAGGTTTTACATCGCCAAATTTCTCGAAGTGTACCCTTGAGAGGCTGACCTGCGCAATCCGGGTTACATTTGCCCAGCGGGGCATTTCCGGGAAACCGTAGACTTTATCAACCTTTACACTGTAATCCATATTTTTGGGCATTTGGGAAGAAAGGGGGATAACGACCAGAGAATCTTTCAAATTTTTTAGAATGATTGCCGGGTGTCTGCCGCCAAATTCCGTGCCGATGTTATAGCCGAAATCCACCCAGATGACGGCCTTACGGACAAGCACCAGGGAACGGGTGATTAAATCAATGTCCTGCTGGGGGACAGCATCTTTTCTGACAGAAATAATATATTGTTCCGTAGATTTGTCGTACCGATAATAGTTTGACACTACAGCTTGTTTGTCGGTATGAAGCCATTGGAACGATGAGGGTTTGATGGTATTTGGCAGGGCAGAGGCGGGTATCTGGAAATTTTTCTCATTCAGAATCAGGCCGGTTTTCAGGGAAGTCCATTTATAGTATTCGCCGGAGAGTTTAATGCTCTCTGGATCTTCAGGATTGATCTTAGCAAAATGATCCTGCAATAATAAAGTCATTTCATCAAAGGAATGACGGGTATCTTCCAGGGTTACTGTATGTTTCAAGGCGGTTCTCCTTTTTGGTTTTTGTGTGGTTCCATTCTAACAGATAGTACGGCAAAGTACAACAGATTCCTACAGGAAAGGATAGAAAGAACGGGGAAATATGTCAATCTTAGTTTATAAGCAGAGGCACCGCCATCCGAACAAAAAGGATACGCCGGGAGCCAATTACGCCCATATCCGCTACATAGCCACCAGGCCGAGGGTGATGAAGAATGAGAACGCAGACCATGGTCTGTTTGGGAAGATGGAACCGGGGGGAGTCATGGAATTTGGGGACTGGAGGGATGTGGCCAAGGCCGTGTATGCCAATTCCAGAAAGGGGATCGTCATGTACCGCAGCGTGGTTTCCTTTGCGGAGGATACTGCCAGGGAACTCCTGTTAAAGGATCAGAAAAGCTGGCAGAGGTACATTGAGAACCATATCATGACGATTGCGGAGAAAAACAGCATCAGACGGGAAAACCTTAAGTGGGCGGCCGCAGTGCATGGGGAGAAAAAGCACCCCCATATCCATGTGGTATTCTGGGATCAATCCGTGAGGGCGAAGAACCCCTATACGCCGCCGCAGATACCCAACGCCATCCGGGTACAGATGATAAAGGACACATTTGCGGAGAAGATACTTGCCTATGCAGAGGAAAAAGACCTTGCAGTAAAGGAAATGCGCCATATATCGGATGCCCTGGTTGGGCGGTTTGAGGAAGAAATGCGCTGCAAGAGCCCAGGCAGGTTCAGGGCAGCGGCAAAGCTGCTGGAGGCGGAGCTGGAACAGGGATTCTCCTATGACGGGGAAATCCTGGCAAAACTGGCAGAACGGCTTTCTGCGATCCGGGCATCCCTGCCGGAGCATGGGCGGATTGCCTATCAGTTCCTGCCCCAGGAGGCAAAAGAGAAAACGGATGAGGCAGTGGAGTTCCTGCTGGAGAATGTCCCGGAGATCAGACAGTGCTTTGAGCGGTATGTGGATGCGAAATGCCGTATGGCCGGGCTCTATTCCTCTGATGACAGCTGGCTGCGGAAACAGAAAGAAAACTTTGAAAAGGAGGCAGGGAAGATACTGGCAAACAGGGTTCTTTCCGGTGTAAAAGCCATATGCAGGCTGGAAAAGGAGGAACGGGGGGAGGCATACCTGAAAAGCCACAGGGAATATCTGGCATCAAGGATTGTTATGGAGGCTCTGGATATGCTGGCGCAGATGGCATGGAAACAGGAAGAAGATCTCCCGGACGGGCAGATACGGCAGGGGGAACTGTCAAAGGAGGCAAAGAAAGAATTATTCCAGAAGAATCAGGATAAAGGATATGAGCATTAGAATGAAGAATGACAGAAAAGAACGGGGGCACCCCTGCAGGGGATGTCCCTATGTTTTTACAAAGGGCGGCACAGACTGCATCATGGCGGCTGTTCCGGGTGACTGTGTATGGTATTTTTACAATCGGCTGGTGGGACGCAGAAATGCCCAGACGCCCGCAGGGGAGAACAAAACGCAGTACAGGGAATATGCGGATCCCTCATCCAGGGCAGGGGAAAAGCTGGAGGGAGGGATCCGGATGCTTTTGGAGGTGGCAGAGCTGAAATACGGGAAGGCATATGCCAGGCGGCTGGAAAAAATATTGGAAAGGAATGGGGAAGATGAAATTAAAAGATTTGATCCTTGTCACAAATAACAATAAGGGTGCGGAATCCAGGTATTTATCAAGCATTGAGGAATACATGGCAGTGCTGTTTCAGGCGTTTGCCGGTTCGGAGACGGAGATAGCCCACGCAGTGGGGGAGCTGTGCCGGACAAAGGACAGCAATCTCTGGACGGAGGTTTATACGGCTGCAAACAAATCTTTCTGCGCCCGGTTCTGCAGGGATGAACAGGAACTGAGGGACTTTCTTATGGGGTATCATAAGATGGCAGGGAAAAAAACTGCTTTTGACAGGGATGCCTGCGCAAAGGAATCTTTGGATGTCCTGACCGCCTGCAACATGGACTGCGCCGGACGTCCGCTGGTTGAGAAACTGCATTATGAGCGTCAGGAACGCAGATTCCGGCAGGGGGAAACGCTCCATAACCTGAACGGAAGCGATTACAGTGTGCTTATGGTCTTAAGTGAAAATGACCTGTTGCTGATGGCGCTGGGCAGCGGACAGTTTTTAATCGCAGAGGGAACCAGGGAATACGCAAGGTATCCCAAAGAGGGAACTTATTCAGCAGACAGCGTTACCAGGGGGATAGAATGGGACAGCGGCATCTATCTTGGAAATGATCTGTCCGTCATAGATTTGGACAACATCAGGAAAGAGTATGCCGAGGCCAATGAGGAATACGGCGCAGATGAGGAGATGGAACACTGAAAAGTGTGCAAAGATTTTCTAAGTCAGTAAAGTACACTGACTAAGAAAATCTACGGTTCCGCCCAGTGGAACCTATGCACACGGAAGAATGCCAAGAAGGGGCGAATCCCACTTCTTGGCATTCTTCCAGACTTGCACTGGTTATTTGCGCCGCTGCAGACGGCATGAAGGAGAATCTGGCTGTGTCAGGGAAAGGAGGAATATGAAATCTAAAGTTGAATTTTACAGGGCATTTTTCGGGGAACTGGAGAAAAAGGGGTTCGGGGTGGCGCAGCCGTCCTCCCCTGACTATGTGGCGGACATCCAGTTTAAGGGAAAAACCATTGCGTTTTTCACCAAAACAGACGTGATCGAGAAAAACCCTTTTGTGGAGGTGCCGGAAAAGCAGATGGAGAGGCTCTGGAGCATGGCAAGGGCCACAGCCAGCCTGTGCGGTATCTGCTCAGACCAGCCTTATGAGGGAGAAAAGGCTGAAATGCTGAAAAACGGCCTGGTGAAGCTGAATGAGCATAACGGTGTCATTTTAGCCTGTAAAAAGCACCCGCTGTTTGATTATGTGCTTTCCACTTACAGGCAGGATGTACAGAATGACAACAGGCCCATTCAGAGGCAGTATTTCTATAACCGGGAGGAGGCATTTGAGAGTTTTGCCACACGGAGCGGCCTTGTGGACGGAAGAAAGCTGTTTAACGAAACGCAGTTACAGCTTATCCATGCAGGGCTTGTAAAACTGTGCGCCATGGACGAGGGGCTGTCAGATGAGGATATGAAGGCGGCTGGGGAGCTGGTGGAGCGTGTGGAGGAACTGGTGCCGGAACTGCACCGGGAGGAACGGAAATTTGACGTTGCCAGACTGCTGGATGCCCTTTCTTTTGGCAGCGGGCCGGAACGCTAGGGAGGAGGGGACGATGCAGCCACAGGGAGAGAGTATTTGGGGAAATATCAACTTATGTATTGAGATTGCCCTGAACATTTATTACATAGTCGGAGACAGGGGGGAGGGGATCATGGTTCCCAAAGAACACGCTGAAACCCATTTTTCCCAAAAGACGGTGGCGGCCGGTGAGGAATCGGGCGGATGCCTTTATTATCCGAAAGGGGGAACCATGGATATGCCGCTGTATGAGATGATGCAGAAACGGGCGGCCATGGCAAGGAAAATGGAGCTTGCGGCGGCCAGACAGATGGAGGCTGTCCGGGAAAGGGGGCAGGTGGCGGCATCCGCACTCTTTGAGGGCATGGAGCCGCCGGAGGATGCAGCAGGCAGTGCAAAACGCATCAGGGAGGGTATCTATATCACAGGAGGGGAAGATCCTTGCTTTGCCGTCCATGAAAGGATGGCGGAGCATTTCCTGTCTCCTTATGCCTGTGAGTTTGGCAGGAATAAAAATGGCTATCTCTATTATACCCTGCAGAGTGCGGCAATTCCCCTGTATGAATTAAAGGGAGAGTTCCCGGAATGCCGGGAGCTGGTAGTTTCCGAAGAAAGCCTGATTGCAACCCTTCACCGGTTTTATCCGGCATATTGTGAGCAGTATGATTCCATTGCGGCGGAGGCGGAGAGGATCCCGCAGGCAGATGCGCCGGCGAACCTGTTCCTGCAGGAACAGCTTGATCGGGCACAGGAGGCAGAGGAAACCGGCTGGGTGGAGATTCCGGACGCGGAAGAAAGTGAGGAAGATGATTATGGGGAACAGGTGGACTATGGGATTGGAAGATGAAAGGAATAAGTTTGAAAGTAAACTTTCAAACTATTTATTGGTGCAGTATCGCAAGCATAGCTTGCGATATGCGGGGGTATAGGCATGAAACTTGTTTATATTGCAAGCCCGCTCCGTGGGGACAGCACCTCGGCAGAGGACTATGGGAAGAACATCAGGCAGGCGGCGGAATACTGTGAGAAAGCCTGCTCCCTTGGCGTGATCGCCTTTGCGCCCCATCTGTATTTTACGCAGTTTTATAATGACACCATAGCCGAAGAAAGGGAGAAAGGGCTGGAGATGGGGCTTGCCATGCTGGAGAAGTGCGAGGAACTGTGGGTCATGGGGAACAGCATCAGCCGGGGGATGCGGGGAGAGATTGCCTACGCAAAAGAACTGGGGATTCCCATCCACCATGTGCAGGATCCCCATGACATAGAGTATTACCCTGTCAGCGCGGATAACAATGCGCTGCTGGGGCGGCATTCCTGTGTGCCGGACAGTCGGGAGCAGGACTATACGGGAAAGGTGCTGGTGATGAATTTTGACACCCTCAGGCCGGAATACAGAAGCAGGCAGCACCAGCTGTGGATTGCCAACGGCGGATTTGGCTGCAGCCCCACGGCAAGGGGACGGCGGATATTTGTCACCAGCCTTTATGATGGGGAGCAGACCAGCTTTTACCGGCAGGACTTTGCGGGCATTTTAAAAAGCGAGGTCTGGGAGGAAGTGAAGAATCAGTATGATTTTGCGTTATCCGGCCAGGGGATGCCCGGATGCAATGCGGAAATGCCGCAGGAGGGAATGGAGCCATAAAAAAGAAAGAAATGATTATTTTGGGGAGCATCCTTGCAGGGCTCGGAACGCTGTTCAACCTGTTCTTTACCGCCGCGCTGCACAGGATGCTCTCAGGGCAGATGGAAACCTTGGTGCTGGTTCCCATAGGGGAATGCGTGTCAGGGCTTTTTGCACAGCAGAGGCAGGGGATGCTGTTCCTGTCCTTTGAGTGTTTTACAGCGCTCTGCTGCATCCTGTTTTTTACGCAGAACAGCAGGGCTTATCAGTCCGACCTTATGAAAGTGACGGATGAGATTGAGATCCCGGTGCCGGCCGGACAGTTCCAGCATGGATCGTCCAAGTGGATGCGGGAGGAAGAAAAGGACAGGATATTTGAGGTCTGTATGCTGGACCCCGCAGACCCGGTTATCAGGGAACTGATCGGAACAGGTTATGAGGGGCTTGGCTTTATGCAGGACGCCGGAAAGGTGGATACCGGCGCCGCAGGAGGGCAGGAGGACAGAATGCTTTCCGGCGGCGCCGTTCCAGCCGGTTATCCCGCAGAAAACAGCGGGACAGCCGGTTCCTGCGGCATCCGTCGGATGGATATGCAGGCATATCCGCCCGGCGCGCCGTCCGCAGGGATAGATCAGGCAGCAGAACAGGAAACGGAACCAGGAAAGGAGGGCCAGGGGAAACAGGAAGATCGAGGAGAACAACAGAACCAAGGGAAACAGGAGAAACGGGAAAAGCAGGAGAACCAGGGGAAACAGGGGAAACAGGAGGACAAGGAACAGGAGGACAGGGAAACGGATGAGGGCTACGAAACAGTGGACTATGCCTGGCAGGAGCCAGAGCAGGAGCCGGATGCGTCTGCCGGGGAAGAAAGACGGACGACAGGAGAAAGTGATCCCTGCCGGATCTTAAAAGCGGGCGGCATCGTCATAGGGATGAGCAGGCGCGGGAAAAAGGAGAAGATTCATTATATTGCGGACGATACCCATACGCTCACCATAGGCGCAACCCGTTCCGGCAAGACAAGGACGCTGGTGCTGCAGTCCATCTGCCTGATGGCGCTGGCGGGTGAAAGCCTTGTCATCAGCGATCCAAAGGCGGAGCTGTACCAGTATACCGCTCCGTTTTTAGGGAAACTGGGCTATGATGTGATCTGCCTTGATTTCAAAAACCCGGAAAAGAGCAGCCGCTATAACCTGCTGCAGCCCATCATTGATGCGGTGAACCGGGGAGAAACGGACAAGGCGGAGATGTACGCATGGGACATCACAAATATCCTGGTGGGCGATAATTCCAGCAACGAGAAGATATGGGAGAACGGGGAGAAGTCCACCATTGCGGCGGCGATCCTCTGTGTGGTGGTGGATAACGCCAGACGGCCGGAATACCAGAACCTTACAAACGTGTATTGGTTTGTGGCTGAAATGTGCAAGGCTGTGGGGAACAGGACGCCCATGCAGGAATATGTGAAGAAGTTAAGGCCGGGGCATCCGGCCAGGGCGCTTTTATCCATTTCCGATGTGGCGCCCAGCAGGACCAAGGGAAGTTTTTACACCTCGGCGCTGACAACCTTAAGGCTGTTCACTTCCAGGGCAGTTTATTCCATCACCCACAAGAGCGACTGCCAGATAGCGGACATAGGCAGGCGGAAACAGGCGCTGTTCTTCATACTGCCGGATGAGAAGACCACATATTACCCCATTGCCAGCCTTATGGTGTCACAGCTTTATGAACTGCTGGTGCATCAGTCGGACGAGAGGGGCGGGAGGCTTGTCAACCGGGTGAACTTTGTGCTGGAGGAATTTGGCAACTTCACCAAAATAAATGACCTGACGAACAAGCTGACAGTTGCGGGCGGCCGGGGTATGCGGTTCCATTTCTTCCTGCAGAGCTTTGAGCAGCTGACGGAGAAGTACAACCGGGAAACGGCTGCCATCGTCAAGTCCAACTGCCAGAGCTGGGTCTACCTGCAGGCGGACGATAAGGAAACCCTGTCCGAGATCTGCGACAAGCTGGGGAAATATACCTGTTCCGGCTATCAGCTGTCAAGCCAACATGGGAAGTATGTCAACCCGTCCTCCAGCAGTACCGTAAGCCTGGTGGGGCGGGAGCTTTTGACGGCGGACGAGATACGGAGGGTGTCAAGGCCATACCAGATCGTGGTATCGCGCTCCCACCCGGCGATGATGGTGTCGCCGGACCTGTCGCAGTGGTATTTTAACCGGATGCTGGGGCTGGGGGATAAGGAGCATAACAGAAAGGTCAGGGAGGAACGGGAGCGCAGGCGCCCAGTGCTTACCAGCGCTGCGGCGGAGATACCTCTGTGGAACATATGGGTGTATTATACCAAAGACCTGCAGATGAAAGAGGAAAAGCAGAGGCAGCAGGGGATCTCCGCACAGGCAGGCTCCCTGTTCTCGGAGAAATTCATGCGGAGAGGAGGAAAAACACCGGACAATGAAGAAGATGAATAAATGGTTACAGAGAGGGAAAGCGGCGGCAAAGGTATTTTCTGCCGCTGCTGTCATGTTCCTGATGAACAGCCGGACTGCGTATGCCAGCAGTGTCAGCCAGAGCAGGCTTGCGCTGGGAACAGAGAGGCTGATCAAGGATGCCACTTCCTGGCTTATGGTGCTGGCGCCTGTTGTGGCAGGGCTTTTGATTATTTATTTCTGTATCAGGCGGAGTGCGGCGGATGAGATGGATCAGAAGAAATGGAACAACCGTATTGTAGTTGCCATCGTGTCCTGCATCGGGGCAGTGATTGGCAGCGCTACATTAAATGTCATTATCGGTTATTTCCGGTAAACCAGAAACAGTAAACAAAAATAAAAAATTCGGAGGAAAGACACTATGAGAAAGATCAATGACACTATGAACAGACTGGCCGTAACCGCTTATGTAAAGGGCGGGAGAATGAAAGAGAAGATCACCGGCATTCTTGCCCGGAAAGAGGGGGAGGGCTTTGTGGACACCGCCCTGAAGATACTGATCTCTGTTGTGGTAGGCGCCCTGCTGCTGGCGGGACTTTATGCGCTGTTTAAGAACACCATTCTGCCCACCCTGACACAGAAGATCACAAACCTGTTCAATTACCAAGGGTAGGACACTGCACAGATTGGGCGGGAGAAATTCTCAAGGAGCGGACTGCCTGCCGGGGAACCGGCAGGCAGGTCCTGTCAAAACAGAGGTAAATAATGCAGAAAATTCATAAGGGCTGCGTTTCCAAACGATTGGTATGTGCGCCAGGGCGCACAGGGAGGTGAAAATTGAAAGTAACAGCAAAAATCACAAAGAACTTTGAGGATGCGGGAAAGCTGAAAGCGTTTGCCACGGTATGTCTGGCGGACGCTTTTTTAGTGACCGGCATAAGGGTTGTGGAGTGCGAAAAAGGGACTACCGTATTCATGCCCAGCATGAAAGACAAGGAGGACGAATACAGGGATGTATGTTTCCCCATCAAGCCGGAACTCCGCAGCCAGATCAATACGGCCGTGTTAAATGCCTATGATGCAAGCCTGAAAGAAAATGAAGCGGATGAGGGATAAGCGGCGGAAATTATTTGTGAGGGAGGTGGCCCGGAGTGGAGATCATATTGGTACTCCTTATTGTGGCGGTTTTAAACGGGGCGATAGCCTACATTGACCAGATGCTGCAGGACCTGGTTCCCATGACGCTCTATGCCGACCGGTATATGCTGGCGGCAAACGGCGGGAGCATGGTGGATACGCTCTTTGACATTGTGCTTGGGTTCGGGGTATCCCTGATTATCCTGAAGTTCCTGAAAAAAGGTTTTGAATGCTATGTCATGTGGACGGACGGGGATCCGGATATGGAGCCTGCGGGCATTGTGATCCGTTTTATGCAGGCGGTTGTGGTGGCGGTCTGTTTCCCGATCCTGTACGGCTGGATGGCGAAAGCCGCGGAGGGTCTGATTAATGACCTGATGGCAGCTATTGGAGCAGCCACGGATTATGACTGGCAGGCATGGGTAAACGGCATCTCATCCCTGGGGCTGGTGACGGCCATCTTCGGGCTGATCTTTGTCATATGCTATTTCGTGCTGTATTTCCAGTTCCTGATGCGGGGGCTGGAGATCATGATACTGCGGATCGGTATGCCCATGGCCTGTGTGGGTCTTTTGGATAATGATAAAGGAATATTCAAGACTTATATCAACAAATTTTTCCAGAGTACCCTCGCAGTGGTTCTCCAGATATGCCTGTGCAAGATGGGAGTGGGGCTTATGCTGAACGTGGGGATAAACATGAATGTGTTTTGGGGGCTGGCGTGTATGATACTTGCCATCAAGACACCCTCTTTCCTGCGTGAGTTCCTTGTGCCTACAGGCGGAGGGGCAGGCGGTGTCATCAACAATGTGTACCATTCCGTGCGGCTGGTGGGAATGGTAAAAGGCATGGCAAAGTAAACGGCGGCAGTGTGGGAAGGAGAGTGTTATGGGCAGATGATGATAGACGATATTTCCATGGCCGTGATCAGCCTGATCCGGGTGGGTGCAGCGTTCCGGTTTGTTTACTGCATGGTCCGCCTGCAGGGGGCGGAGGAAGAACAGGCGCAGTACCGGAAAAGGGCAAAAAATACGGTGCTGTTCTATGTCATTGCCGAAAGCATCTGGCAGATCAGGGATATTGTGATGTACTACTATGGGTGATAAGGCGCCGGGAGCCGGTGCGGAAAGGAGGGACTACGGAAGAACAGAAGTGGGAGCTGTATATCCCCAGCGGGGTAAAAGCGGAAAATGAATTATTCAACGGTTTTGGGCGGAGGGAGCTTTTGCAGAGTGCTGCAGGCTCCCTTTTTGGCAGCGCTGTGGCCGCCGTGATCTGGCTGTGTTCGGGGAATGTGGCATTTACAGTGGTCGCAGCCCTGACAGGGATCTTTGGGAGTGTGATGATGTGTACCAAGGACCAGAACAACCAGAGCGTGGTCGATCAGGTGGGGAACATGGTGCGTTTTGCGAGGAACCAGCAGATATACCCCTACCGGGCTTTGAGTGAATGGGGAACATGGTGAGAAGAAGTTCTAAGGCCCTAAAATACAGGGTCTAAGAACTTCTATATCTCACCAGGGGAAATGCCGGTGCGGCATTTCCCGGAAACAAGCAGCGATTCTAAGGTGCCCAAGACCGCCACCTAAGAAAATCTAAGTTCCCATGCGCAACGGGCAGGGTGAGAAGAAATAAAATTACCAATTCAAAATGGATGCTATTCTGCGGAAAAGAGAAAAAGGGGACGTGATTATCTCTCAAACCAAAACAGGAGGTCTGTTTGGAATTTTTGGATTTATTCAGTGGAATAGGCGGCTTTAGGAGGGGACTGGAACGGAGCGGGCATAAATGTGCCGGCCATGTGGAGATCGACAGGTATGCAAACATCAGTTACATGGCAATGTATGGGCTTTCTCACTGCCGATATGAAAAATGCGGGGAAAGCAACTGCTGCCGGATATGCAGTAAGGAGGTAAGTGAACACTGTGACGGAAAACAATGCAAAGGCGAATGGTTCGCCAAAGATATTAAGCAGCTCACAGCAGGAGAGATTCCAAGAGCTGAAATTTGGACTTTCGGCTTTCCTTGCACAGACATTTCCCTGTCAGGAAAGCGGGCAGGTCTTGCCGGAGAGCGAAGCGGATTATTTTTTACGGTTGCTGGCCTGCTCAAAAGCACGCCTGCCGAAGATAGACCCCGCATCCTTATCGTTGAGAACGTTAAGCATCTTCTGTCAAGCAAGGGAGGCGGGGATTTTACCGCCGTTCTCCTTAACCTATGGGAAGCTGGGTATGACCTCGAATGGCAGTGTGTCAACAGTAAGGACTTCGGGGTCCCCCAGCACAGGGAGCGGGTGTACCTTGTTGGATATTTTGGAGGGATCCGTGGACGAAAAGTATTTCCTATCAGCGGAACAAACACAGCGGTTGTTAAAGAAATTATAGGAGGAAACCAGGGGAGCCGGGTCTATGATTCCGGCGGCCTGTCCGTGACCCTGACGGCCCAGGGCGGCGGAGCCGGGGGAAAGACCGGGCTGTACCTCTGCGGGACAAAGAAACCGGAGGAATGGATGGAGTGCCTGAAAGAGAACGGGAGGGAGGAATGCGGTGCGCTTAACTATGCCGGTTTCCTGACGCAGAAGAAAGAGCCGGATATGACAGGAATCTCCCGGTGTCTGGTGTCCCATTACAATGCAGGGGTCACAAGGTTCGGGGAAAGTTCCGGCGTGATGTATTGCAAAGCCTGTGACGGAAAGTGCGTACAGGCAATGGCGGCCCTGACGCCGGATAGGGAGAATAAGCGGCAGAACGGGAGGCGGTTCAAAAAGGACGGGGAGCCGGGCTTTACCCTGACCGCTGCTGACCGCCATGGCGTGGTGCTATTGCAGTGTCCTTACTACAACGGTATGCCTATCCGGGAAGGGACAAAGCAGGGCTATGTGATGGCAAGACATGGGGACGGAATCAACCTGTCTTATTTGAACAGTACCTATAAAAGAGGGAGGGTAGGAAAACAGTGTTCCCAGACACTTTTGACGGAGGGCGGCATGGGTGTGCTGGTCTACTGCCGCATCCGCAGGCTGACGCCCAGGGAGTGTTTCAGGCTGCAGGCATTTGAGGATTTTCTGTTTGACAGGGCCAGGGCAGCAGGGATCAGCGACGCACAGCTCTACAAGCAGGCAGGCAATTCCGTGACGGTCAATATTGTCTATGAGATTGGAAAGCGGCTTGCGGAAATGGAGGAATATATCCTTGAAATTTAACATCCTCTATGTGGATCCCCCCTGGGCATATAAGGTATACAGCAAAAAAGGGCAGGGGCGTTCTGCCGAGAACCATTACCATACCATGGACATTGAGGACATTTACGGACTGAATATTCCGTCCATAGCGGCGGAGGACTGCATCCTGTTTTTGTGGGTGACATTCCCCTGTTTGGAGCAGGGGCTGGAAACAATCAGAAGGTGGGGGTTTACCTATAAGACGCTTGGTTTCTGCTGGGTGAAACGGTGCAGGAAACAGCAGGAAAAATGGTTTTGGGGGCTTGGTTTCTGGACCAGGGCAAACCCGGAGCTGTGTCTGATTGCCACCAGGGGAAGGCCGAAACGTGTGTCGAAGGACGTCCATTTTGTTGTGGATACGCCGGTGGAGGCGCACAGCCGGAAACCGGATATTGTCAGGGAAAGGATTGTGGAACTGGTGGGAGACCTGCCCAGGGCGGAACTGTTCGCAAGGCAGACGTATCCGGGATGGGTATGCGTGGGTGACGAGATAGACGGCAGGGACATACGGGACAGCCTGCGGATGCTGAAAGAAATGTGAGAAAGGAGAAAATTTTGATATGGCTGCTTGAACTGCATGGTTTTATGGCGGCGGTTTCTGTCAGTTTCCTGTCAGGGATGCTGATGGATATGCTGCTGAAGAAACTGACCGGATCTGAAAAGGTCAGGTATGTGGCGGTGCTGGCTGCGGCCGCCACCGCCATAGTTATGGGAACATACGGGATAGGGTTACATACATTTGCCTGCATCCTGTTCCTGCAGGTGCTTTTATTTGCGGCAGAGTACGACATGGCGGCCCATACCGTACCGGATTATGTACCGGTGCTGATACTGCTGGCCGGAATGATTGAAGTGGAGTTTGCCCCGGCGCTTTTGGGGCTTGTCCTGGTGCCGCTGCCTTTCCTGGCGGCGGCACTGATAAAGGAGGGCAGCATAGGGGGAGGGGACATCAAGCTGATGGGCGCCTGCGGTTTCATGCTGGGTGTAAGGCGGGGCTATGCTGCATTGATGCTGGGGCTGTTCCTGGCGGTGGTTTTCCAGACGGCCTATGCAGGGAAAAAGGATAAAGGCTTTGCGCTGGTGCCGTATCTGGCAGTGGGATGTCTGCTTTCCCTTTTGGTGTAAAAGGCAGCCCTGCAGAGGCGGGGAAAACAGGCGGAACAAAGCGGCAGGGCGCAGAACTGCATGGATATTTGACGAATGTTGAGAGATTTTAACTGTAAAGGAAACGGAGGAAAGAAGATTGAAAAAATTAATGAAGAACCGGATTGTGATCGGGCTGGTCTGTATCATCCTTTCGCTGGTGATCTGTTTCGGGCTTACCCCGATGTTTAACAATGCGCTGAAGTCAAAGGTGCAGTTAGTCCGTGTGAATACGGAGATACACAAGGGCGACCAGATCACGGAGAAGATGCTGACAATGGTGGAAACCGGCGGTTACAATCTGCCCGGAAACGTGGTCTGCAGGCTGGAGGACGTGGTGGGGAGGTACGCCAATGCTGATTTATATAAAGGCGATTATATCCTGGAGAGCAAGCTGTCGGACACCCCTATGCTGAAAAATGCCTATCTGAGTAAGTTAAACGGGGAGAACCTTGCCATATCCGTCAGCATCAAGTCCTTTGCGGCCGGACTTTCCGGCAAGCTGGAGGCGGGTGACATTGTGACCCTTATCGCATCGGACGTGGGCGAGAGGCGGGAAACGCTTGTGCTGCCGGAACTGAAATATGTGGAGATCATTGCGGCTACGGCCAGCAGCGGGGCGGACCATGATGTGCAGGCAGATGTAAAGGACGGGGACGAGCAGGAACTGGCATCCACCATCACTGTGCTTGCCACGCCGGAACAGGCCAGGCTCCTTGCGGAACTGGAACAGACGGGGAAACTCCATGCCGCCCTGGTGTTCCGTGGCGACAGCACGCAGGCCGGCAGATTCCTGGAGGAACAGCAGAGGGTGCTGGAGGAACTGTATGCGGAAGAAAATGCGGAGGAAGATGCGGAGAGCGGGAAAGAGGCGGAAATCGGGGATGAAGCGGAGGAAGAACCCATTGTGGATGACGGGGAAGTGAATGCAGGAGGGCGGTAGGATGGAACAACATGGAAATATGCTTGCCATTGCAGGGAGCCCCGGAAGCGGAAAGACCTCCCTTGCGGTGAAACTGGCGGCAGAGATCGCAGGGAAAAGGAAGAACGTGGTTCTGGTGTGCAGCGATCCCTTTGTGCCGTCCATACCCTTCCTGCTCCCCATGGATACGGAACAGGAGGTGTCCCTGGGGGCGCTTTTGACGGCCCCGGCGCTGACACAGGAGAAGATACTGCAGGCCTGCGTGCCTGTGCCGGACAGGGAGTATCTCAGCCTGCTTGGGTATAAAATGGGCGAAAACCTGATGTCCTATCCCAAAGTCACAAGGGAGCGGGCGGTAGAGTTTCTGGTCTGTTTAAGGCATCTGGCGGACTATGTGATCCTGGACTGCACTTCCGTGTTTGAGGCGGATGTGTTTTCCATCCTTGCCATGGAAATGGCAGACCGGGTGCTGCGGCTGGGGACCGCAGACCTGCGGGGAATCTCTTATTACCGTTCCCATGCGGGGATGCTTGAGGGGCGGGCAGATACCGGGAAATACCTGGGCGCCATCGGAAATTATAAGGCAGGGCAGGAGTGGGAGGCCGCCGCGGGGCAGTACGGCGGCGCAGCATTTGTATTCCCCTATGTGTCCGAACTGGAAAAGCAGTATGACGGGGCGTGCCTGTGGGATGCCATGACTTCCAGGGAGGCCGTCCCGTTCCGGGCAGAAGTGAAGAAACTCCTGGCGGAGGTTTTCGGGCTTAATGAGGCAAAGCGGGGCGCCGGGAACGCAGGGAAAAAGAAACTGGCAGTGCGCAGCCCTTTTGTCTGGAAGAATAAGGGTGAGTTTTAAGGAGGGCATTTATGCAGGAAGTATTGAACATACATGAAACTGCCGGGCTGCTGAACAGGGGCATGGTATACCGGACGTTCCCGGAAGTGTTAAAGGATGTGCAGGAATATATCTCTAAAAACTTTGCATCCGTACTCCGTGACAACCCGGATGAGAACAGGGAGCTGATCGAGTCTTATATCGGGAAATATCTGGAGCAGGGCGGCGTGGGCGTGGAGGGGATGGACCAGCAGGAACTCTGTGAGCTGCTTTATGGGGAGATGACTGGTTTTTCCTTTTTGACACGCTACCTGTACCGGGAGGATGTGGAGGAAATCAATATCAATCAGTGGCGGGATGTGAAGATCACTTATTCCACCGGGGAGATCATCCCGGCAAAGGAGCATTTCAACAGCGCCGGCCATGCGGTGGACGTGATCAGGAGACTTTTGCACAAGTCGGGCATGATATTTGACAATGCGCAGACCATTGTGGTGGGGCACCTGAACAACAAGATCCGCATCACGGTCATGGGGGACGGCGTGATTGACCGGGAAAAGGGGCTGGCGGTTTCCATCCGTATCGTCAATCCCAGGAAACTGACGAAAGAACAGTTCGTGGGTTTCGGGACGGCCACGGCGGAGATGCTGGACCTGCTCTCCATGTGCTTTACCCACGGTGTGTCCATGTGCATCACCGGGGCCACTTCTTCGGGAAAGACAACCCTGATGAGCTGGATATTGGGCCAGGTTCCCTATAACAAGCGCATTGTCACCATAGAGCAGGGCTGCCGGGAGTTTGACCTGACCGCAGAGGATGAAAAGGGGAATGTGCTAAACAACGTGGTCCACCTGGTGACAAGGTTTTCTGATGACCCAAGGCAGAATATCGACATGGTAAAACTGCTGGAAACCACCCTCACCATCAACCCGGACTGCATTGCGGTGGCGGAGATGAAAGGCGGGGAGAGTATGCAGGCTATCAATGCCGCCAATACGGGGCATTCCGTGATTACCACCATCCATGCCAATTCCTGCGAGGATACCTATTACCGCATGGTGACGCTGTGCAAGCAGGAACAGCCGGGGATGGACGATGCAACGCTGCAGAACCTTGCCACGAAAGCATTCCCTATCGTGGCTTTTGCCAAGAGGCTGGAGGACAATTCCAGGAGGATCATGGAGATCACGGAGTGCGAAACCCTGCAGGACGGCAGGAAAAAGATGCGCACCCTGTACCGGTTTAATATCACGGACAATATCATGTCGGAGGGAAAGCCCAAGATCATAGGGCATTATGAGAAAGTGGAAAATCTGTCGGAGGGCTTACAGAAACGGCTCCGTGAGAACGGGCTGCCGCTGAAGATGCAGGAGATGCTTATGGCAAAGAGGTAAGGAGGTGTTTATGAGTCTGGTAGCAGCAAAAGCGCCGTATCTTCTGAAAGTATCGCTGGATGGGGATGCGCCCAACCCACGGGAGGATTACGGCCATATGGGGACCATGGTATGCTGGCACAGGCACTACAGGCTGGGGGATGCGCATCCCTATGAGGATCCCGGCGCATTTCTCCGGAAACTGGTGGAAAAGAATGTAAGTGATGATGAGGTCATCAGGCAGGCAAAGGCAGGGGACATACAGGGAGTGAGGCTGGGGTATGTCCGCAAGGAAAAGATATGGGCGGTGGAAAGCTATGATGGGGTGTCGCACAGGTGGGTCAGATGGTATGGCTTTGATGGGCCGTTTTCCCGGTGCAGGGCGGAACTGGCGGAGGCGGTCCGTTCCGAGATGGACAATTACGCGCTGTTAAAACTGGCGGAAAAGCAGTGCTGCATCCTGCCGGTCTATCTGTTCGACCATTCCGGCCTGCATATTTCCACCCTGGATCTGACAAAGCAGCCGGGCGGCCGGTGGGACGCCGGACAGGTGGGCTGGATATATGCGGACAAAAAAGCAATCCTGGCGGAGTATGGGAAGTGCGGCCCGGAGGAAATGAAACGGGCAGGCAGGGCTCTGACGGCGGAGGTGGAGCTGTACGACAAATACCTTTCGGGGGAGTGCTACGGTTTCCAGCTTTATAAGGACGGCGAGGAAACGGACAGCTGCTGGGGATTCCTTGGAGGGTTTGAGGAAGTCAGGGAGGATATGGCGGAGTGCCTGCCGGATGAGTGCCGGGATCTTATGGGGCGGCTGGTACAGGCGCCGGATATGCGGTGTATGGAGATTGCAGATTATGAAGAATTATTGGAAGAAATGGAGGTTTGACGTATGACAATGCTTGTAACCATTGCCTTTTTAATGGCTGTGGCAGGGTGTTTTATCATGCTGGGGCTGTCGCCGTTTACATTCCTGGACGGATTGGCGGGGTATCTGAAACCGAAAAGCAACAGCATGAAGAAACGGATCAGGGAAAGCAGGAAGAAAAAGGAACCCAAGGGGTTAAAACTGCTGTTTGCGGAAGTAAAGGAAATCTTAAGGCTGACCGGGAAAAGCGGGCAGTTCTCCATGCTGTGTGTGCTTGCCATGATCCTGTTTGTGGTGGGGGTGATGGCAGCCCTCACCATGGACAATGTACTGATGGTGCCGGTGCTGGCAGCGGGCCTTGCACTCCTGCCGTTTTATTATGTGAAATTTACGGCGTCCAGACATAAAAAGCAGATCAACACGGAGCTGGAAACGGCCTTATCCATGATAACCACCAGCTATCTGCGGAACAAGAATACCATCATCAGGGCGATTGAGGAAAACCTGCCGTATCTGAATCCGCCGGTGTCAGAGGTGTTCCGCAGCTTTCTCATGGAGGCAAAGCTGATCAATTCCAACACGGCGGAGGCTCTGGCGGGGCTGAAAAGCGGCATGGATAATGCGGTGTTCCATGAATGGGTGGATGCCGTCATTGCCTGTCAGGATGATTACAACCTGAAAAATACCCTGCCGCCCATTGTTTCCAAGCTGTCGGATATGCGTGTGGTGTCGGCGGAACTTGACCTGTTGATTTATGAGCCGGTAAAGGAGTATATCACCATGGTGGTCCTGCTCTTGGGGAGTATACCGCTGCTGTATTTCTTAAATAAGGAATGGTATGAAACCCTGATGTTTACCGGCTTTGGGAAGGTGCTGCTCGCTGTCTGCGGGGCGGTGGTATTTGTGTCCGTGGCGGCGGTGTCGAAGCATACCAGGCCCATTGAATACAGGAAATGAAGATTCTCTAAGGCACCGGAATACGGTGCCCAAGAGAATCTATATCATTTCCGGAAGAACCGCAGGCGGTTCTTCTTGCGAAAAGTTAGTGAGAGAGGTGATGATGAATTGCAGAACATGATTTTACTGCTCTTTGCCGTGTTTTTTACGGCAGGGAGCTATTTTATCCTTGCGGAAGTGTTTCAGATACCCACCTACCGCACCAGCCGGGCAATCCTGGCAGTGGGGAAAAGGCAGAAGAAACAGGCAAGGAGTGCGGATGCTTTTATTATGGAGCTTTCCGGCAGGATTGCCCGTTTCCTGCCCATGGATGCGTATAAAAAGAGGAAGCTGGCTGCAGCGCTCCGTTCCGCAGAGATTCCGCTGACGCCGGAGCTTTATATGGCGCAGGCATATGTAAAAGCGGGGCTGATATTCCTGTGTATCATCCCCTGTCTGCTGATTGTGCCAATCCTTTTTCCGGTGTTCCTGGCGCTGGGGATAGGGGTATTCTTTTCCGAGAGCGGGAAAGCGGAAAAGCTGGTAAAAAAGCGGAGGGAGGAAATTGAATTTGAACTTCCCAGGTTTGTGGCAACCGTCACGGAGGAACTGATGGCAAGCCGTGACATCCTTTCCATGCTGGAAACGTACCAGAAGAACGCCGGGGCAGCGCTTAAGAACGAACTTGCCATCACCACGGCGGATATGCGGACGGGGAATTACGAGGCGGCGCTTACCAGGCTGGAGGCAAGGGTTTCCAGCGCAATGCTCTCGGATGTGATAAGGGGGCTGATCGGGTGCATCCGTGGGGATGACGGCGTGGCCTTTTTCCGTATGCTGTCCCATGACATGAAGCAGATCGAAGTGCAGAGGCTCAAAAAGCTGGCCATGGAAAGGCCGCCGAAGATCAGGCGCTATTCGTTCCTGCTGCTTGCCTGTATGCTGATGGTGTATATGGGTGTCATGGGGTATCAGATATTGGGAACCATGTCGGGAATGTTTTAACAGGGAGGAGCCATGAAAAAGAGAATAAGGGATGTATGTAAAAACCGCAGGGGAGAGGGCTATATTGACACTGCCGTGGGGATATTGTGCCTCATGCTCGTGGTGGCGCTTGCCATGGTACTGTTCCCGGTGTTCATGAAGAAACAGCAGCTTGATTCCTTTGCGGAGAACATAGTCAGGCAGGCGGAGATCGTGGGCAGTACGGACGTGTCCGGCAGGATTGCGCAGTTAAAGCAGGAAACAGGGCTTGACCCGCAGATACAGTGGGACTGCGATTATTACAGCGGAAACAGGGTGCAGTTAAACGGAGATATACAGGTGACACTGACTCAGCGGGTTGATATTGGTTTCTTTGGGTTTGGCTCTTTTCCCATAGAACTGAAAGCAAGGGCAAGCGGCAAGAGCGAAGTTTATTATAAGTGAGGATGCAGGCATGGAAAAATGGAAAAGAGCAGTCGGAAATCAGAAAGGTATGTCCTATCCGCTTACGGTGGCATTGGTGCTGGCGCTGCTTATTGTATTGTGTGTGCTGGCAGAGTTTTTCCGGCTTTCCGTCATTGCTTACGGGGTGAGGGATTCCCTGCAGGAATCCGTCATATCCGTTGCAGTCACAAACTATGACGAGGTTTATGACGGGCTGCGGGAGGGGTACAGTGGAGGCTATTTTATGACAGGGGACTGCTGGGAAGAAACTCTTGATTATGGGGATGTGTATACCCAGCTTGACCGGATACTGGGGACGAACCCTGACGGCAGTTATCATGTGAAATGGCAGGGAAACGGATATGAGTACCGGATAACCGGCTTAAGTGTAGTAATCAGCAATGCGCCCTTTGCGCCGGGGAGTGCCGGGCAGAATTTTGAGGCGGACATTTCGGTGCAGCTGGAGATACCTTTATCCTTTGGGTGGGAGGCTCTGTCGCCCATCCGTATGACAGTCAGGACAAAAGCTGCCTATATGCCCAAGTTCTGAAAACAATGGACAGGAGTGCGGGATATGTGGTAGATTATGATGAGAAACAAAAAAGAGCAACGAAAAAGATTTTAAATCTGCCGGAAAATGTCTGGACGCACTTGAAAGTCTGGGGTATGATGAAGTTGGATAAAAGTAGGACAGCATTTGCCGTAAAAGCGATTTTATGGAAAGTGAGGTCTTTGAGATGAAAAAAGAATATGAGAAGAATAAGAAGCTGGTGGTGATTATCCTTGCTGTAGCGGCAGTGTGCCTTGCAGGAGGGCTGTGCCTGTATCTGGCAAAGCTGGGAACTCCGGCGCAGGCTGATGCAAAAGGCCGGCAGGAGACAACAGAGCCGCCGGAGGTAACGGTCCCTGAGATCAGCAGTCCGGAGCAGACTCCTGATTCAAAGGAAACGGCGGCTCAGGAGGAAAGCACTGCTCCAGAGGAAACTGCAGCCCCGAAAGAAACGGCTGTTCCGGAGGAAAATGGAAATGGCGGAGCAGAAACGGAACCCTCACAGAGCATGGAACCGTCATCTGCGGGCAGTCAGGCGGACGGGGAATCGGCAGGGGAGGGCAGCGAGCCGCCCAAGACCAGGGAAGATGCGCAGGCGCCTACAGAAAAGCCGGAACCTGCAGGCGGGGATGCGGCAGGGAATCCGGAGCAGCCGCCCCAGTATGAACCGGAGGTTACGGAGCCGGAACAGAAACCGGAGGAACCGGCAGGGGGAACCGTCAATGAGAACGGACAGGTGTATGTGCCTGGGTTTGGATATATGGATGCCCCGGATGCTCCGGTATCCTACCCGGCAGGGTCAAATGGAGATTGGGACAAACAGATCGGTGATATGAATTAAACAGAACAGGAATTATATTTGGGAGCATGGTGCAGGCCATGCTCTCTTTTTACCTGTCTTGACACGCTGTGATGCAACATGGTATAACAGGATAAACAAGCATATCTTTAAACTGCGATAAACAAGGAGGATGGATTAATGGGAAAGCCAGTAAAAAAAGAGAATGCTTTGCCGATGATACCGACAGCTAAACCGGATAAAGTTGAAACATATGGTGGAAAGCAAACAGCGCGTGTTACCAAGATTTATAAGCAAAAGGATGGTTCTGTTGTAAAAGCAACCAGAAAAATAAACAAAGATGGTTCTATTTCCGATAAGATTGAGCATAGGCATATGTAGCATTAAAAGTCCCATGTTCGGTTTGAAAAATGATTATATGCACTTTGATAGGTTCCCAGTGAGTTTATCTCGCTGGGAATTTTGTGGTTAAAATTGGGAGGAAGAAAATTGAAAAGATCACTTATTGCAGTATTTCTGATATTTATTATGCTGCTTGCCGGAACCCTGACCGTCTATGCGGAAGGGAGCGGAAATGTGGATGGTGGAGGCGGCAGCCTGAACCATGGCACAAAGTCCTATAACTGGCCGGGTAATTCCTATCAGGGAGTGAGAGTGACCGTGGTGGATACACAATCAGGAGAGATTGTGGCAGGACCCGTGGATTTTTCCAATAAAGATTTATCTGGAATATCAGGGAAAATGATACATTTTGGAAAAGTAAGTAAGATGCAGTATCGGGACGGTGCGGCGCTGACCGCTCAGACATCACAGTATGTATGCTATAAGCCGACTACTGCTATGCCCAAGATCATATCAAGCAACAGCAGCAAGGCAAGCATCACGCAGATCAAGCGGTATTTCTGCTCGGAAGGGGCGGCATCCATGATGGCCGAGAAAACAGGCATGAATCTGGCAGAGCTGACGGACGGCTCCTGTAAGCTGGTGATAGAGCCTGTCATCTACCTGATTTACAACAACCTGTATTTTGCCATGACGACCACGGAGGCAGGGCTTTATAACCGGATGCTGGGGGGCGGTCTGGGGGCGCATTTCCCTACGGTGGTTATGAAGAACCTTGCCCTTGCCCTGTTCCTTGAGAAAGCGGATCTTGGTTTTTCAGCCTATACCGGTTCCAAGACCACGGCGAGGACTACGGAAGAAATGATCGGGATGTTGGGTATCGGCATTATCAGTTATAAGGGTGCGCCGCCCACGGAGGCGGAATATGACGCTGTATATCGGATCGACACAGATGTTATCACTTCCACCACGTTATCTACAACGGACGAGATTAACAATGATGCCACGGCCACAGTGACCTTTTCCATGGGAGGCAGGAGTTACCGGATGACCGGGGTGGTGATGCCGAAAAACGGGAGCCAGCTTGTGTGGGTCAAATGGCATACGCCCTCTGTCCCCTGCGAGATCACCATCCATATATCATCAGATAAGGGGAGCCTTGCTACCACTACCATCAGGGCAAACGTGGTGGACTTAAATGAGAACCCGCCGCCTGACCCCATGGCGGACGACCGCTATGACGGTTACAGCAGGCCGGCATTACCGGCGGGGCAGGATGTGGCAGGCTTAAGCTGGGGAGTCTGGCGGTGCTGGTGGCACGCAAACTGGGTGTGGGTGCCTGACTGGGATTGGGAGAGCGGGGATCATGATGCAGGTTGTCCTGTGGGCTGTACTTCCAATCATGGGGAGTGGGTGGATAACGGGGAATGGAAGGACAAGGGCTGGTATGATTATGCCTGGGACGGCTATTCCGCATCTTTATCTGCATCCATGCAGATTGTGCCGGATGAAAAGAATCCAACCGCATCCGGCAGCACCATGAAATCGGGGTATGGCATTAACATGACGGCATCAGCCCAAATGCGCTCCGGCGCGCCCTCAGGCCATATCACACAGGTACAGACCTGTGTGGCCTATTTCCCGGAATTCCATTATGCCGAATACTGGAGGCTGCTGGAGAGGACAGCGCCGGGGTATTCCGCAGTGTTCCAGTTCTGGGAAAATGAATACAGCACTTATGGCAGAAGAACGCATTTCACGCCGGTCTGGTTCCCGGATGGGGATTATACCGTGTATGCGCAGGTCATGGATGCCTGGACGCCTGCGGGGATGCTGCGCATCCATTTAAGTGACGCCGTGACGGTGCAGGACAACCTGTTTTCGGACTGGCACGTCAGACCATTAAATTAGAATAGCGGAGGATAAGATGGACAGTCTTTTATTTCCTATAATCATGCTTGCCGTCACCCTGACAGGGGGCGGCATTTTGCTGTTGTTTATAAAAACAGCCAGGAAACGTCCGCAGACGGATGCGGACAGTGCGGCCATACAGACCGCACAGCAGTTTATCAACGTAAAGGACATCCGGGACAAGTACCTGTACACCCGTGACGGGATGGTGTTTGTCTATCTCCGGATCCAGGCCGTCAGCATTGACCTGTACAGCAGGGCGGAAAAGAATGCGCTGATAAAAACGCTGACGGCAGAGCTTTCCGACATCCAGTATCCTTTCAAATTCATGGCATTGTCCCGGCCGGTGGACATATCCCCGCTGATCACGGAAATGGGGGAGATGTTAAAGGAGGCGGAGGACAAGCGGAAAGAGCTGCTGCGGCAGGAAATCCTGCAGATGGGAGGGTTTGCCCTGTCAGGGGAGATCGTGGAGCGGCAGTTCTATATTGCGATTTGGGAGAAACAGGAGGAGGGAACCGAGAGGGAGCTGTTAAGGAGGGCATCCCTGCTCTGCGAAAAATTTGCGGCAGGGGGCGTGGCCTGCGGTATTCTGGCAGAAAAGGAGATCGTGCGGCTGCTCAACCTTGTAAACAACCCGTCCTACACCCATCTGGAAGATGCGGAAACGGCGGCAAGTATGCCCATGCTGAAGGGAGTGATATGATGAAGCGTACAGCGCAGGCGGCGGAACAGGCGCCGGTGAACAATGCCCTGTTAAATGTAGTGACGCCCATGGGACTGTCTTTTGAAAAGAACAGGCTTTCCATCGGGGAAAATATCGGAAAGGCTTACGGCATTATACGTTATCCGCAGAAAGTGGAGGTGGAGTGGCTCTCCAGGCTGACGAATATCCCCGGCACCTATGTGTCCATCGGTTTTACACCGGTGGATAACGGAGCCCTTATCAATGCCATCTCAAGGAGCGTGGTACAGCAGAGGGGGCTTGCGGACGGGGCAAAGGATCCCCTGTCAAGGCAGCGGGCGGAAAAGGCCGCCGAGGACGGAGAAAAGGTCATCATGCAGATTGACAGGGAGGGGGAGACCGTAGGGCTGATGAGCGTGGAAATTATGCCAGTGGCCGGTGATGAAAAGGAATTTAAAAGAGCCTGCCGCCGGGCGGAGAGCGCTGCCAGTGTCATGAAGTGCAAGATCAGGGCAATCCCCAACCTGCAGAAGGAGGCATTCATGCACCTTTCCCCCACATTCCCCAATCATGTGAAGATGGAGGGCATCCTGCAGAGGGTAGTCCCCTTTTCCACTTTTGTGGGCGGGTTTCCCTTTGCCAGCAGCGGTTTTAACGATGGGGAGGGGTACTATTTTGCCAAGGACACCAGCGGCGGCCTGGTGATCGTGGATGTGTGGAAACGGGGAGGGGACAGGACCAACAGCAATTTCTGTGTCATGGGCAATTCCGGGGTGGGGAAGTCCACGGCCATCAAGCATATCCTGCTGGCGGAATACATGAAAGGCACACGCATCATTGTGATTGATCCGGAATCAGAGTATAAGGATTTGTGCCAGAATCTGGGCGGTGACTGGATCAATGCGGCAGGCGGCTCCAGGGGGATGATCAACCCTCTCCAGGTCAGGCCGTCGCCCAGGGATGACGAGGACGAAAAAGAGGAACTGCGGCTGTACAGGGATGAGGGGTACGGCATGAATGACCTTGTCAATGGCCAGCTCAGTGAGCTGGCCATGCATATGAAAAATCTGGAAATCTTCTTCAGCCTTTATATCCCGTCCCTGACGGATATGCAGAAAGCGGTTCTCAAAAAGTGCCTGGTGGAGCTTTACCAGAGGTTTCACATCACATGGGAAACGGATGTGGCCGGGTTAAGGCCCCAGGACTTCCCGGTTTTCTCAGACCTTTATGCCTTGGTGCGGGAAAAGACGGAGGCGGAAAAAGAAAACTCTGTCTATACCGACCTTGCAATGCTTTTATATGACATTGCCGAGGGCGCAGACAGCTTTATCTGGAACGGGCATACCACGGTGTCAGGCGGTTCCCGTTTTACGGTCATGGACACCCATGCCCTGCAGGAAACAGGCGATAATGTCAAGCGCACCCAGTATTTTAATATCCTGACCTATGACTGGGAGCAGATGAGCCGTGACAGGGAGGAGCGTGTGCTGCTCATCTGTGATGAGGCATATCTGATGATCGACCAGAAAGTGCCCCAGTCCCTTGTCTATCTCAGGAATGTGATGAAACGGGCCAGGAAGTATGAGGCGGCGCTGGGCATCATCTCCCACAGCCTGGTGGATTTCCTGCATGAGAGCATCAAGCAGTACGGGCAGGCGCTGCTTGACATCCCCTGTTACAAGATCCTCATGGGGACGGACGGGAAGAACCTGAAAGAAACGGCGGACCTTTATGATTTGACGGAGGCGGAGCAGGAACTGCTTTTGGCAAGAAAGCGGGGGCACGCCCTGTTCATGGCGGGTGCGAAACGGCTCCATATCCAGTTTGACATACCGGAGTATAAATTCGATTATATGGGCAAAGCAGGGGGGCGTTAGGCGCTTGCCTGCTTTACAGAAAACGGAGGTGATAACATGGCAGATCCGGTTATTGTGAAACTGCTGGCGGAGGCAGCTTTGCAGGCCGCAAAGGATAAGGAGGGCAGGAAAAGGCTGTTTGCACTTATCCTGGGGCCGGTCATCTTTCTGCTGCTTTTGATTGCGTTGGTACTGTACATTGTCACAAGCCCTTTCTCCGCCCTGGCTGACTGGCTTTCCGGGGGAGAAGCCGCCGCCGTGGATGTGTTTCAGAAAGATTACGGTTACAACAATGACTCCGGCATCTTTGACAGGGACTTCCGGGAGGCGGACGGGCAGGAATATGACGAGGACATCCTGCTGGGCAGGGACGGGGAGATACAGATGGTTTATTATAACCAGCTTGACGAGCGCTGGAAAGAGGAACCATACGGACAGGACAAGATCGGCACCCACGGGTGCGGCCCCACAAGCATGAGCATGGTGGTATCCACGTTCACAGGCACAAATGTGGATCCGGTGGAAATGGCAGAATGGTCCTATGAGAACGGATATTACTGTCCGGGCGGCGGCTCCTACCACAGCCTGATACCAAAGGCGGCGGAACACTGGGGGCTCTCGGTGGATATGAGCCTTGAGGCGGAGGATGTGGCGGATGCCCTCGCAGAGGGAAAGCTGGTGGTTGCCCTTATGTCAAAGGGGCATTTCACAAAGAGCGGACATTTCATTGTGCTGCGGGGGATCACACCGGAGGGCAGAGTCCTTGTGGCGGATCCCGCCAGCCTGAAACGGAGTAATCAGGAATGGGAATTATCCCTTATCCTGAGTGAGGCAAAGCAGAGGGTGGGGGCAGGAGGCCCGTTCTGGGCTATATCAAAGTGAGAGAAAGGAAATCAGGCTATGATTTTATATTTATCATCCCAGCAGCATACCAATCTGCTGGACTTTCTGGCAGAGCAGGAGGATGCCCTGCCGGTTAAGAAGATGACGGGGAATTTCATGCTAAAGCAGTTTGTGGTTTATGATATGCGGAATTTCTCCCATTGTACGGAACTGGTGTTAGACCGTATCGCTTTCGGGGATGAGGACGGGGACTTTGCCCATGCCATTGAGGAATTTCTGACAATGTATAATGCCAGGATCACCGTGATCTGCGAGGGGCTGCGGGAGAATGACCCGCTGTGCCGGGCATTGCTGGATGCCGGGGTGGGTAATATCGTCACCAGCACAGAGATATGGGAGATGCAGGAGGAGATCAGGCAGTCCCTAAGCAGCCGGGGCATGACAAGGTTCTGCCCCAGGGAGAGGGAAAGTTCTGAAAAGCAGGGGGAACATTACCATTTCCATGCGGATCGTGTCAGGATTGCCATGGTAAGTTCCCAAAGCCGTATCGGAACCACCACCACGGCGCTGGGGTTTGCCGCATGGCTGGGCAGCGTGGGGGCAAGTGTGGCCTATGTGGAGAAGAATAGCAGCGGCATCATCCCTTTCCTGCGGGATGCCTATGAGATGGAGGAAGAGGCGGGCGGATGCCGTCTGGAGAAAATGTGGTATGGGACACAGGCCCCGGGGGCAGGGTTCCATTTCCTGATAGAAGATTACGGAACGGGCAGGCCGGAGCCGGATGCGGATATTCTGCTGCTGGTCTGTGGCATGAAACCTTATGAAATGGAGCATACCATGAGGCTCCTGGAGCAGTACGAGACGAGAACAGCTTTCATACTGTGCCCGTTTGTGGAAAAGTCATTGCGTGATACCTACGCAGAGGCATTCCAGACCGATTACCATAAGGTATTCTTTTTGGAATACCAGCCGGACTGCATGGACGGCGGCCCTAATGCAAAAGTTTTCAAGAATGTCATAGGGAGATATATTGTTGGGAACTGATTTGCGTATTATATGGATCGTATGATTGCAGAATTTTGGCGGATAATGAGCGGGCGGTATACACAGTTTATGGTGGGTAGACCGCCTAATTTTAACTCCGCCAGAGAAACAGGATAAATTAAGCGAAAAAATAAGAGAGGCAAGGAAACGATTATGAACCAGTTTGAGATGAAACAGTCAGCATATCAGTCACAATTAAAGAGCAGGGCATTGCAGGTTCTTATATATTTAATTGACCGTTCTGACAAGGAGCAGACCTGCTTTCCGGCTGTACCCACCATCAGCCGTGATCTGCATATCAGTATATCCACAGTCAAGCGTGCCATGCGGGAATTGGTGGAGGCCGGATATGTTACAAAGGAGAGCCGGTTTCGAGAGGGAAACAAGGGGCAGACCTCAAATCTATATACGTTGCATTTCGCAGAGAAAGCAAATGTTTCAGAACTGATTGTTGAGCCGGAGAAAAATATGCAGACAGAGAAATTGGAACAGACAGGTGAAGAACCTGTAGTTATTGCACAGAAAAATACAGACATTTTGTGCAGAGAACAATTTGCAGGCATACTGGAAAGCGAAAGTGTAGCGGAACAGAGAGAAAAGGGGAATACAGGGGGTTCTGATGAAGTAAACAGGCGCAGTTTGTTGATCTGGTTAAAATGTTGCGCAGATAATAACAATGCCGGAAAGACAAGGGGTATTGCCAGCGTAACTGGGAATAAAGTACAAGGACATTTGTCAAAGGGTGAAAATACTTGCATTACAGGAGATTTTTTCCGTGACAGGCAACAAATCATATTTGCCTGCCAGTGGCCGGGGGAGGGGGTCAGTTTGATACCTCCTTGAACTCCCAGTTTAACAGAAAGATTAAAAGCGGAAAAAGAAGTATTTTAAGAACCATACTATATCAACTCTGTGGTTTGGGATATAGTTCTAAAAAGCGTTTGAGTACGGTGGAGAGAAGCAGTAAATCATTTTCTGACAATTTTTCCACATCTTCCATTATGCCTCTGAGCAGGCTTGGATTATTGACAGAAGGATTAAAAAATTCAGAGGGTGTAATGTCAAAATAAGCGCAGATGTCAAGAAAGGCGCTCATAGAGGGAAGATTACGGCCGGAGGTTATCGCCTGAATATATCCCTGGCTGTGTCCCAGTTCCAGACTAAGCTGATATTCGGAGATATTCTTTTTCATGCGTAATTCATTGATTCTTTCCTGGATAAATTTTTCGTCCATTCCACACCTCCACAAAATAAGTTTATACTATTTCAAATACCCATAATATATTTAAAATATTTATATTTACAAAAATAAGGAAATGGTTCATACTTAGAGTAGTTAGTTTGCAATTTTAAAAAGATTAGTACCAAAACAGGCACAGGAGAAAGGGTTGAAATATAAACATGAAAGATGTATCATTTTGCAAAACAAATATTACGAGGTGTGGTATGTATAATATAGGAATATGTGATGACGGAGAAAATATTTGCACAGCTATTGAAAATATGCTGCTGCGGTATGCAGAAGAAAAGACAGTTCAGGTTGAGGTGCAGATTTGGTACACTGGAGAAGGGTTAAGAGATTATCTGGCGCAGGGTAATCACTTGGATATTCTATTTCTTGATATTGAATTATTTGAAATGACAGGGATAGAGGTTGGAAGTTACATCAGAAGCGTGTTGGATAATATGGGATTGCAGATCATCTATATTTCAGGAAAAGCGTCTTATGCCCTGCAGTTATTTAAAACGCAGCCTATGGATTTTTTAGTAAAACCAATTTTACAGGATCATATTAATCATGCGATGGATACGGCAATCAAAATCATTAAAAAGCGAAATGAAAGATTTGAATTTAGACAGGGGAAAGACTATTACTACATTGCCATGGGGGATATTATGTATTTTGAAAGCGGGGCAAAAAAGATAAAAATCGTAACACCGCATGATGTATATGAGATGTATGGTAAGTTAAAAGATATTATGAAAGGGTTGACAGATGATTTCATCATGATTCATCAGTCATATGTAATCAATAAAGAATATGTTTTGCGGTATACCTATGAAATGGTAGAATTGGTAAATGGAACAATATTAACAATCAGCAAAATAAATCGTAAACAGGTCAGGGAAAGGATATTGAGGGACGAATAGTTATGTTTGATTTTATGATTAGTGCCACAACTAATTTATTGCGAATCTATTTGATTTACCGATTTGTAAATATCTTTTTTGGTAAAGCAGTGCGAAAGAAAGAACAGATTTTGTTTATATGCGCTTGTTTTTATGTTCTCAATATGACACTGTTTTGGGCATTTCATACGATGTGGATTAATATTGTGTGCAACCTGATAGGAATCAGCGGAATTGTGCGATTGTATACAAAGTCGGTTAAAACAAATCTATTTGTAACAGGATCGATATACTTGATTAACATGGGGTGCGATATTGCTGGCACTATGCTGTTTATACAGTATGAGGACGGGCAGAGGTTTGACCAGATTTATGAAATGGTATCGGTATTTATGATTTTGGTGTGCCTGCTTTTGGCGGAAAAAATCATTACAATACATAGAAATGTAGAGCAGACACAGAATGTTTCACTGATAGTGGTGCCTCTATGCAGCATAATTATCATTTGGTTCCTGGCATATTCGGAGGTCTGCGAGGAAGTAGGGATAGCTGCTGTGGCTTTGGGATTGCTTATTGTTAACTTTTTTATGCTTTATTTATATAATCAATTGCTCCACTCTATCTCGCAAAAATATGAGACGGAGATGCTGAAAAATCAAGTGCAGATCTATTCAAATCAGCTTGATGCGGTCTTTCAGAGTGAAGAGAAGGTGAAAGCAATGCGGCATGACATGAAACACCATATGAATGAATTGAAACTGCTGGCAAACAAGTACAATGTAGTAGAAATTCAGGATTATATAGACCGTATGGAATATTTTATCCATAATCCTAAAGAGATTGTTTCTTCGGGTAATGTGGAGATTGACAGCGTCTTGAACTATATGCTGCAGAAGGCAAAGGCGGAATTAGAGACGGTTGATGTAAAGGTAATACTTCCTGAAGAAATCATGCACTCCTTTGATCTTAATGTGCTGATTGGAAATTTGCTGGAAAATGCAATAGAAGCAGCAAGGAAGACGGAAAGAAAATATCTGAATGTTTATATCGCATTACAAAAAGGTGTACTGAAGATTCAGATAGAAAACAGTTATGTGACAGAAACTATTTCGGAAGTAAATAAAAGAGATGGCAGTAGAATTTTCCTGACAACAAAAAAGAAAAAAGAACAGCATGGTATTGGATTAAAAAACGTCAAGAAAATTGTGGAGTTATATAATGGAAATATAGATATACAGACGAGAGGGAACATTTTCAGTGTTAAATTAATCTTATATACTCAAACTTCCCACATCCCAAACCAGATAAAATCCTTTGATTTTCCGGCT
>CAJTMX010000028.1 GCA_910577235.1 uncultured Acetatifactor sp.
AATATTGTCTATGAGATTGGAAAGCGGCTTGCGGAAATGGAGGATAATATCCTTGAAATTTAACCTTCTTTATGTGGATCCCCCATGGGAATATAAGGCGTTTAGAAAAAAGGGACCGTGGGGCTGTGCTGTCAGTCATTACCATACCATGAACAAGGAGGACATTTGTGGGTTAGATATACAGTCCATAGCAGCGCCGGACTGCATTCTGTTTTTGTGGGTGACATTCCCCTGTCTGGAACAGGGACTGGAAACAATCAGGAGGTGGGGCTTTCATTATAAGACAGTAGGTTTCTGTTGGGTGAAGAGGTGCAGGAAACAGCAAAATAAATGGTACTGCGGGCTTGGTTTCTGGACCAGAGCTAACCCGGAATTGTGTCTGATTGCCACAAGTGGGAGACCAAAACGTGTGTCAAAAACTGTTCGTTGTATTGTAGATACACCAATGGAGGCACACAGCAAGAAACCGGATATTGTCAGGGAAAGAATTGTGGAGTTGATGGGAGACTTGCCCAGGGCGGAGTTGTTTGCAAGGCAGGAATACCCAGGGTGGATATGCGTGGGTGATGAAATTGACGGCATGGACATCAGAGACAGCCTGCGGATGTTGAAAGAAATGTGAGGAAAGGGAGGCTTTTGATATGGCTTATGGAAGTACATAGTTTTTGCATAGGAGTTTCCGCCAGTTTTCTGTGTGGGATGTTGATGGATATGCTGCTTAAGAAATTGACCGGTTCCGATAAGGTGAGATATGTGGCGTTGCTGTCAGCGGCTGTCACCGCCGTATTTGTGGGAGCGTATGGAACAGGAACACATACCTTTGCCTGTGTTTTGTTTGGGCAGGTGCTTTTGTTTGCGGCGGAGTATGACATTGCAACCCATACGGTGCCGGATTATGTGCCGGTGTTGATACTGCTGGTCGGTCTGATGGAAGTGGAGTTTGCCCCGGCATTTTTGGGGCTTATCCTGGTGCCGCTGCCTTTTCTTGCAGCGGCGCTGATCAGGGAAGGGAGCATCGGGGGCGGGGACATCAAGCTGATGGGCGCCTGCGGCTTTGTGCTGGGCGTAAGGCGGGGGTACGCCGCATTGATGCTGGGATTGTTTCTGGCCGTGGCGTTTCAAGCGGCATTCGTGAAGAAAAAGGATAAGGGCTTTGCGCTGGCGCCATATCTGGCGGTGGGCTGTCTGCTTGTCCGGCTCATAGTGTGAATATATTTTTGAAAATCGGAGGGAAAAGAAGTGAAAAAATTAATGAAGAATCGTATTGTAATTGGTTTGATCTGTATCATCCTTTCGCTGGTGATCTGTTTTGGCCTGACGCCTATGTTCAACAACGCTTTGAAATCGAAGGTTTCCCTGGTCCGGGTGAATGCGGAAATCCATAAGGGTGATCAGATTACAGAGAAAATGCTGACAACTGTGGAAGTGGGGGGATATAACCTGCCCGGAAATGTGGTCTACAGGATGGAGGATGTGGTTGGGCGGTATGCCAACGCCGACCTGTACAGGGGGGATTACATTTTAGAGAGCAAGCTGTCGGACACCCCCATGCTTAAGAATGCTTATCTGAGCGGGCTAAACGGGGAGAACCTTGCTATTTCCGTCAGCATCAAATCTTTTGCTGCCGGATTATCGGGAAAGCTGGAGGCAGGGGATATTGTGACTCTCTTTGCCTCGGATGTGGGCGATAAGAGGGAGACGCTTATGCTGCCGGAGCTTAAATATGTGGAGATTATTGCGGCCACGGCAAGCAGCGGGGCGGACAGTGATGTGCAGGCGGATACGGAAAAGGGAGAAGAGCAGGAACTGGCATCCACCCTTACGGTACTCGCCGCGCCCGAGCAGGCAAGGCTCCTTGCGGAGCTGGAACAGAAAGGGAAGATCCATGCGGCCCTAGTTTTTCGTGGGGACAGTACGCAGGCCCGGATGTTTTTGGAGGAACAGCGGAAGGTCCTGGAAGAATTGTATGCGGAGGAAGAAACGGAAATCGGGGAAACTGGGACGGCGGAGGAAACGGAAGAGCCCATTGTGGATGTGGATGAGGCGGAAGAAAACGCAGGAGGACGGTAGGATGGAGCAACACGGAAATATGCTTGCCATTACAGGGAGCCCCGGCAGCGGTAAGACCACGCTTGCGGTGAAACTGACGGCGGAGATTGCGAGGAAAAGAAAAAATGTGATCCTGGTGTGCGGCGATCCCTTTGTGCCGTCCATCCCGTTCCTGCTCCCTATGGACGGGGAACAGGAGGTATCCCTGGGAGCGCTCCTTACGGCTCCGGCGTTGACTCAGGACAAAATATTGAGAGCCTGTGTGCCGGTTCCGGGGTGTGAATATGCCAGTCTGCTGGGGTATAAGCTGGGGGAAAACCTGATGTCTTATCCCAAGGTTACAAGGGAGCGGGCGGTGGAGTTTTTGGTCTGCTTAAGGCATCTGGCGGATTATGTGATCTTGGACTGCACTTCTGTTTTCGAGGCGGACGTCTTTTCCATTCTTGCCATGGAGATGGCGAACCGGGTGCTGCGGGTAGGGACTTCCAACCTGCGGGGCATATCCTATTATCGTTCCCATGCGGGAATGCTGGAGGGACGGGCAGACACAGGAAAATACCTGAATGCCATCGGGAATTATAAGGTGGGGCAGGAATGGGAGAGCGCCGCAGGACAGTATGGCGGAGCTGCCTTTATATTTCCCTATGTGGCCGAACTGGAAAAGCAGTATGATGAGGCGCGTCTGTGGGATGCCATGACTTCCAGGGAGGCCGCCCCGTTTCAGACAGAAGTGAAAAAACTTCTGGCGGAGGCTTTTGGTCTGCATGAGGCAAAGCAGGGCGCCGGGAATCCGGAAAAAAGGAAATTGGTGGTGCGCAGCCCTTTTGTCTGGAAGAATAAGGGCGAATTTTAAGGAGGGGTGGAGATATGCAGGAAATATTGAATATACACGAGACTGCCGGGCTGCTGAATAAGAACGTGTTATACCGCACGTTCCCGGAAGTGTTGAAGGATGTGCAGGAATACATATCCAGACATTTTGCGTCTGTGCTCCGTGACAACCCGGATGAGAACAGGGAGCTGGTACAGTCCTATATCGGGAAATATCTGGAGCAGAGCGGCGTAGGCGTGGAAGGAATGGAGCAGGGGGAACTCTGTGAACTTCTTTACGGGGAAATGACAGGCTTTTCTTTCCTGACGCACTATCTGTACCGGGAGGATGTGGAGGAAATCAATATCAATCAGTGGCGGGACGTAAAGATCACTTATTCCACCGGGGAGATCGTTCCGGCAAAGGAGCATTTTAACAGCGCCGGCCATGCGGTGGATGTCATCAGGAGGCTCTTGCACAAATCGGGCATGATCTTTGACAATGCCCAGACCATTGTAGTGGGGCACCTGAACAATAAGATCCGCATTACGGTCATGGGGGACGGCGTCATTGACAGGGAGAAAGGGCTGGCGGTATCCATCCGCATTGTCAATCCGAAGAAACTGACAAAAGAGCAGTTTGTAGACTTCGGGACAGCTACAGAGGAAATGCTGGATCTGCTTGCCGTGTGTTTTACCCATGGCGTTTCTATGTGCATCACCGGGGCGACTTCTTCGGGAAAGACCACGCTGATGAGCTGGATTCTGGGGGAGGTGCCCTATAACAAGCGCATTGTCACCATAGAGCAGGGCTGCCGGGAATTTGACCTGACTGTAGAGGATGGAAATGGGAACGTACTTAACAACGTGGTCCATCTGGTGACAAGGTTTTCTGATGATCCCAGGCAGAACATTGATATGGTGAAACTGCTGGAAACTACCCTCACCATCAACCCGGATTGTATTGCGGTGGCGGAGATGAAGGGCGGGGAGAGTATGCAGGCCATCAACGCCGCCAACACCGGGCATTCCGTGATCACCACCATCCATGCCAATTCCTGTGAAGATACCTATTACCGCATGGTGACGCTGTGCAAGCAGGAACAGCCCGGCATGGACGATGCCACGCTGCAGAGCCTTGCCACGAAAGCGTTCCCCATCGTGGCCTTTGCCAAGAGGTTAGAGGACAATTCCAGGAGGATCATGGAGATCACGGAGTGCGAGACCCTGTCGGACGGCAGGAAAAAAATGCGAACTTTGTATCGGTTCCACATTACGGACAACATCATAACGGAGGGGAAACCGAAGATCATAGGCCATTATGAAAAGGTGGAAGATCTTTCGGAAAGCCTGCAAAAACGGCTCCGGGAGAACGGGCTGCCCCTCAGGATGCAGGAACAGTTTGCGGCAGAGCGGTAAAGGAGGTGCATATGAGCCTTGTTGCGGTAAAAAAGCCGTATTTATTGAAAATATCGCTGGATGAGGATGCACCCGATCCACGGAAAGACTACGACAACTTGGGGAGCATGGTGTGCTGGCACCGGCATTATAGACTGGGGGATGCGCACTCTTATAAGGATCCCGGCGATTTCCTGCAGGAGCTTGTAGAGAAAAATGTAAGCGATACAGAACTGATCAGGCAGGCAAAGGCAGGAAAAATACCGGGAGTGAGACTGGGATATGTCCGCAGGGAAAGGATATGGACGGTGGAAAGCTATGATACCATGTCCCGCAAGTGGATCCGTTTGTATGGATTTGACGGCCCGTTTTCCAGGTGCAGTTCAGAAGTTGCGGAGGCGGTTCGCTCCGAGATGGATAACCATGCGCTGTTAAAACTGGCCGGGCAGAAGTGCTGCATTTTGCCGGTCTATCTTTTTGACCATTCCGGGCTGCACATATCCACCCAGGATCTGACAAAATGGCCGGACGGCCGCTGGGATGCCGGACAGGTGGGCTGGGTGTATGCCGACAAAAAAGCTATCCTTGCCGAATATGGGAAGTGCGGTCTGGAGGAAATGAAACGGGCTGAAAAAGTCCTGATGTCAGAGGTGGAATTGTATGATAAGTACTTGTCGGGGGAGTGTTACGGGTTTCAGCTATATAAGGACGGCGAGGAAATGGATAGTTGCTGGGGATTTCTGGGAGATTTTGAGGAAGTCAGAAAGGACATTTTGGAGTATCTTCCGGAAGAGTGCTGCAGCCTTATGGATCATCTGACGGAGGCGCAGGATATGCGACGCATGGAGGTTGAAGATTATGAGGGATTATTGGAAGAAATGGAGGTATGATGTATGACTGTGCTTGTAACCATTGCATTTTTCATGGCGGTGGCAGGATGCTTTATTGTGCTGGGGCTGTCACCGTTTACATTTTTGGACGGGCTTGCAGGGTATCTTACACTTAAAAACAACAGCATGAAGAGACGCATCAGGGAAAGCAGGAAGAAAAAGGAACCGAAGGGATTGAAACTGCTGTTTGCAGAGGTAAAGGAAATCTTAAGGCTGACCGGGAAAAGCGGGCAGTTTGCCATGCTGTGCGTGCTCGCCATGATCTTATTTGTGGTGGGTGTGCTGGCGGCCCTTACTATGAATAATGCACTGATGGTGCCGGTACTGGCGGTGGGCTTTGCACTCCTGCCGTTTTACTATGTAAAATTTACTGCATCCAGACATAAAAAGCAGATCAATACGGAACTGGAAACAGCCTTATCCATGATAACCACCAGCTATCTGCGGAATAAGAATACCATTATCAGGGCAATCGAGGAAAATCTGCCATACTTAAATCCGCCAGTATCGGAGGTGTTCCGTAGTTTTCTCATGGAGACAAAGCTGATAAACTCCAATACGGCGGAGGCGCTGGCAGGGTTGAAAAAAGGAATGGATAATGCGGTATTTCATGAATGGGTGGATGCCGTCATTGCTTGTCAGGACGACCACAACCTGAAAAACACCCTGCCGCCCATTGTCTCCAAGCTGTCGGATATGCGGGTGGTGTCGGCGGAGCTTGACCTGCTGATTTATGAGCCGGTCAAGGAATACATCACTATGGTAGTCCTGCTTTTGGGCAGTATACCGCTGCTGTATTTTCTAAATAAGGAGTGGTATGAAACATTGATGTTTACCGGTTTTGGAAAGGTATTGCTTGCCATTTGCGGGACAGTGGTGTTTGTATCCGTGGCGGCAGTGTCGAAACATACCAGACCTATTGAATACAGGAAATGAAGATTGTGAGGTGAAAATATAGTGCAGAACTTGATTTTACTGCTCTTTGCCGTGTCCTTTACGGTAGGGAGTTATTTTATTCTGGCGGAAATCCTTCAGGTGCCGACCTACCGCACCAGCCGGGCGATTCTGGCGGTAGGAAAGAGACGGAAGAAACAGGCGGGAACTGCAGACGCTTTTATCATGGAACTGTCCGGCAGGATTGCCCGGTTCCTGCCCATGGATGAGTTTAAAAAACGAAAACTGCAAGCCACGCTGCGTTCTGCGGAGATTCCGCTGACACCGGAGCATTACATGGCGCAGGCATATGTCAAGGCCGGACTTACATTTTTATGTATTATCCCCTGCCTTTTGATTGCGCCGGTATTCTTTCCCGTGTTTCTGGTGCTGGGGATAGGAATATTTTTCTCTGAGAGCGGGAAAGCGGAAAAGCTGGTAAAAAAGCGGAGGGAGGAAATTGAGTTTGAACTGCCCAGATTTGTGGCAACTGTCACTCAGGAACTGATGGCAAGCCGGGATATTCTTTCTATGCTGGAGACATACCAGAAAAATGCGGGAGCGGCGCTTAAGAATGAGCTTGCCATCACCACGGCGGACATGAGGACGGGAAATTATGAGGCGGCGCTTACCAGGCTGGAGGCCAGGGTTTCCAGCGCCATGCTCTCCGATGTAGTACGGGGGCTGATCGGGTGTATCCGTGGGGATGACGGCGTGGCCTTCTTTCGTATGCTGTCCCATGATATGAAACAAATCGAGGTACAGCGGCTGAAAAAGCTGGCCTTGGAGAGGCCGCCGAAGATCAGGCGGCACTCTTTTCTGCTGCTTGCCTGTATGCTGCTGGTGTATATGGGAGTCATGGGGTATCAGATACTTGGAACCATGTCGGAAATGTTTTAAAGGTAGGAGGAATCATGAAAAAGAGAATACGGGATGTGTGCGGGAACACCAGGGGAGAAGGCTACATTGACACCGCTGTGGGTGTTTTCTGCCTGATGTTTGTAGTGGCGCTTGCCATGGTGTTGTTTCCGGTGTTTATGAAGAAACAACAGCTTGATACTTTTGCGGATGAGATTGTCAGGCAGGCGGAGATTGTGGGGAGTACAGATGTGTCCGGCAGGATCGCACAGTTGAAACAGAAAACGGGGCTTGACCCGCAAATACAGTGGGAGTGCGATTATTACAGCGGGAACAGGGTGCAGTTAAACGGGGACATCCAAGTGACACTGACCCAGAGGGTGGACATTCGTTTCTTCACATTTGGCTCCTTTCCCATAGAGCTGAAGGCGAGGGCAAGCGGCAAGAGCGAGGTTTATTATAAGTGAGGGGGCAGGCATGGGAAAACTGAAAAAAGCAGTTGCGGATAGAAAAGGTATGTCCTATCCGCTTACGGCGGCGCTGGTGCTGGCTCTGCTGATCGTGCTGTGCGTGCTGGCAGAATTCTTCCGGCTCTCCGTTATTGCATACGGAGTGAGAAATTCCCTCCAGGAATCCGTCATATCCGTAGCGGTCACGAATTACGATGAGGTCTATGACGGGCTGCGGGAGGGATACAGCGGCGGTTACTATATGACCGGGGATTGCTGGCAGGAAACCCTTGATTACGGGGATGTGTACACCCAGCTTGACAGGCTGCTGGGAACAAACCCTGACGGCAGTTATCATGTGAAATGGCAGGGAAACGGATATGAGTACCGGATAACAGGTTTGCATGTATCGATCCGCAATGCGCCCTTTGCACCAGGGAACGCCGGACAGAATTTTGAGGCGGATGTCTCAGTACAACTGGAGATACCTTTATCCTTTGGATGGGAGGCCCTGCCGCCTGTACGTATGACGGTCAGGACAAAAGCTGTCTATATGCCCAAGTTCTAAAAAAACAATGGACGGAAGTGCGTGCTTTATGATAGAGTATGTAGAAAAGTAAAGAAAATAGTGATTAGTTGGAAAATGTCTGGACGCACGGAAGGGTTTGTTGTATGATGGAGTTGGATAAAAGCAGGACAGCATTTGCCGTAAAAGGGATTTTTGATTTTTATGGAAAGTGAGGTCATGATATGAAAAAAGAACATGAAAGCAAAAAGAGGCTGGTAATTCTTATCCTCGCAGCGGCAGCCCTGTGTCTTGCGGGAGGGCTGTGCCTGTATCTGGCTAAGATCGGGAAGGCGGCGGAGCCTGACAGGGAAACCATGCAGGAGTCTGTGGGGCAGGCAGAAGTAACTGTTCCTGAAATCGAGGTTCTGGAGACAAGGGAATCTCCTGAAGGAACAGAGAAACCTAAAGAGACAGAAAAACCCCAAGAGACGGAAGAAACGGAGACCGGGGAAAACGGAGCTGGTGGGGAAGAATCAGAAGAGGCGGAAAGCAAAGAACCGGAGGCGGCTGAGAGTCAGCCGGACGATAATCAGGGGAGCGGGAACAGTGAATCTCCTAAGACAAGGGAGGATGCGCAGGCACCCACAGAAACGCCGGAACCCGTAGACGAAAGTGCAGTGGAGAACCCGGAGCAGCCGCCCCAGTATGAGCCGGGGGTTACAGAGCCCGAACAGAAACCGGAAGAACCGGCAGGCGGGAGCACCAATGGGAACGGGCAGGTGTATGTGCCGGGATTCGGATATGTAGATCCGCCGGGCGCACCGCAGGGAGAGTCCGCAGGTTCTACCGGGGACTGGGATAAACAGATCGGTGATATGAATTAAGTACAATAGAACAAGAATCATATTTGGGAGCATGGCGCAGGCTATGCTCCTTTTCTGGCTGCCCGGCGGGAAAGTGGCTTGACATGCTGAGGCGCAACATGGTATAACAAAATAAACAAGTATACCGTTACGCTATTGCAAATAAGGGGGCAGATTTATGGGACAGATAGTAAAGAAAAACAATAGTTTGCCGACAGTGCCAACAACCGAGCCGGATAAAGTGGAAACATTTGCGGGGAAACAAACTGCGCGTGTGACAAAGATATATGATCAGCCAGATGGTTCTACTATTAAAGCTACAAGAAAAATAAACAAAGACGGTTCTATTTCTGATAAAATCGAACATAGGCATATGTAGAAGATACATTCCTATATTCAGATTCATGAATTGAATACATATTGCAATTTCCCAGTGAGGTTATCCCGCTGGGATTTTTTGTGGTTTCAAACACTTTAAAGGAGGGAATGTGAAAAGAACATGTATAGCAGTAGTTTTGATATTTATTATGTTGTTTTCCGGCACACTGACCGCTTATGCGGAGGGGAGCGGGAATGTGGACGGCGGCGGTGGCAGTCTGAACCATGGGACAAAGTCCTATAACTGGCCGGGCAATACCTATCAGGGAGTGCGCGTGACGGTGGTGGACGCCCAGACTGGGGGAATTGTGGCAGAACCGGTGGACTTTACGAATAAAAATCTGTCAACTGTGGCGGGCAATATGTTCCACTTTGGAAAAGTCAGCAAGCTGCAGTATCGGGATGGGGCGGCGCTGACATTACAGCTGTCAGACTATACCTATTATGTGCCGGACAACCCCATGCCCAAGGTCATATCCAGCAACAGCAGCAAGGCAAGTATAGCGCAGATCAAGCGGTATTTCTGTTCGGAAGGGGCGGCATCCATGGTGGCGGCAAAGACTGGGATGGATATGGAAAGGCTCACGGATGGCTCCTGTAAGCTGGTGATTGAGCCGATCATCTATCTGATCTACAATAATCTGTACTTTGCCATGACAGTTACGGAGGCAGGACTTTACAACAGGATGACAGGGGGAGATCTGGGGGCTCATTTTCCCACGGTAGTCATGAAGAATCTTGCCCTTGCCCTGTTTCTTGAGAAGGCAGATCTTGGCTTTTCCGCCTACACCGGTTCCAGGACCACGGCAAGAACTACGGACGAAATGGTGCAGACGCTGGGCATCGGCATCATTAGCTATAAAGGGGCGCCGCCCACGGAGGCGGTGTATGATGCCATATACCGGATTGATACGGATGTGATTACTTCCACCACTTTATCCACTACGGATGAGATTAACAATGATGCCAGAGCCACAGTAACCTTTTCCATGGGCGGCAAGAACTATCAGATGACGGGGGTGGTGCTCCCGAAGAACGGGAGCCAGCTTGTGTGGGTAAAGTGGCATACGCCGTCCGAGCCGGGCGAGATCACCATAAGCATATCAACGAATAAGGGGAGGCTTGCTACCACCATCGTCAGGGCAAATGTGGTAGATCTGAATGAGAATCCGCCGCCGGATCCCATGGCGGACGACCGCTATGACGGCTATATCAGGCCCTCCCTGCCATCGGGACAGAATGTGACCGGCTTAAGCTGGGGTGTCTGGCGGTGCTGGTGGCACGCAAGCTGGGTATGGGTGCCTGACTGGAAATGGGAGCGGGGAAATCATGGCGCAAGCTGTCCGGATGACTGCACATCCAGTCACGGACGCTGGGTAGACAAGGGGGAATGGAAGGATAAGGGCTGGTATGACTATGCCTGGGACAGCTATTCCGCAGCTCTGTCCGCAACCATGCGGATTATACCGGATGAAAAGAACCCTACCGCCGCAGGCACCGTCCTGAAATCGGGATATGGCATCAACATGACGGCATCGGCGCAAGTGGTCTCCGGTGCGCCCTCAGGCCATATCACAGAGCCCCAGACAGCGGTAGCCTATTTTCCGGAATTTCAATACACTGACTACTGGAGGCTGTTAGAGAGGACAAGTCCGGGATATTCGGCAGCATTTCAGTTCCGGGTGAATGAATACAGCACTTATGGCAGAAGAACGCATTTTACGCCGGTCTGGTTCCCGGACGGAAACTATACCGTGTATGCGCAGGTCATGGATGCGTGGACGCCGGCGGGGATGCTCCAGATACATTTAAGTGACACCCTCACGGTTCATGGTAATCTGTTTTCAGACTGGCATGTTCGCCCAATCAATTAAGAATCGGAGGAAAAAATGGAAAGTTTATTGTTTCCCATAATTATGCTTGCCGTCACCCTGGCCGGTGGCGGCATTTTGCTTTTGTTGTTAAAAACAGCCCGAAAATGCCCGCAGACAGACCCGGGCAGTGCGGCCATGCAGACTGCGCAGCAGTTTATTAATGTGAAGGACATCCGGGATAAGTACCTGTATACCCGTGACGGGATGGCCTTCGTCTATCTCAGGATTCATGCCGTCAGCATTGACCTTTACAGCAGGGCGGAGAAGAGTGCGCTGATCAAGACGCTGACGGCAGAGCTTTCCGACATCCAGTATCCGTTTAAATTCATGGCCCTATCCCGGCCTGTGGATATATCCCCGTTGATTGCGGAGATGGGGGAGATGTTAAAAGAGGCGGAGGACAAGCGGAAAGAGCTGTTACGGCAGGAGATTTTGCAGATGGGCGGTTTTGCACTGTCCGGGGAAATTGTGGAGCGGCAGTTCTATATTGCGCTCTGGGAGAAACAGGAAGAGGGAACAGAGCGGGAACTCTCCAAAAGGGCATCCCTGCTCTGTGAAAAATTTGCCGCCGGAGGCGTGGCCTGCGACATTCTTGTGGAAAAGGAGATCGTCAGGCTGCTCAACCTTGTAAACAACCCGTCCTATACTCATCTGGAAGATATGGAGACAGCGGCGAGCATACCCATGCTGAAGGGAGTGATAGAATGAAACGTACAGCGCAGACGGTGGAACAGGCGCCGGTGAACAATGCCCTGTTGAACGTAGTGACGCCTCTGGGATTGTCTTTTGAAAAGAACCGGCTTTCCATCGGGGAGAATATGGGAAAGATTTACGGCATAATACGCTATCCGCAGAAGGTGGAGGTGGAATGGCTCTCCAGGCTGACGAACATCCCCGATACATATGTTTCTATCGGTTTTAAACCGGTGGATAACGGAACCCTCATCAATGCCATCTCCAGAAGTGTGGTGCAGCAGAGAGGGCTGGCGGAGAGCGCAAAGGATCCTCTGTCAAGGCAGCGGGCGGAAAAGGCCGCCGAGGACGGGGAGAAAGTTATCATGCAGATTGACAGGGAGGGCGAGACGGTAGGATTGATGAGTGTGGAGGTTATGCCGGTGGCAGGTGAGGAAAAGGAGTTTAAAAAAGCCTGCCGCCGGGCGGAAAGTATCGCAAGCGTCATGAAATGCAGGATGCGGGCAATTCCCAATCTCCAGAAAGAGGCGTTCATGCACCTGTCCCCCAGCTTTTCCAACCATGGGAAGATAGAGAGCATCCTGCAGAAGGTAGTTCCCATTTCCACTTTTGTGGGAGGTTTCCCCTTTGCCAGCAGCGGTTTTAATGACGGGGAAGGATATTATCTTGCCAAGGACAGAAACGGCGGGCTGGTGATCGTGGATGTGTGGAGGCGCGGCGAGGACAGAACTAACAGCAATTTCTGTGTCATGGGTAATTCCGGCGTGGGAAAATCCACGGCTATCAAGCATATCATGCTGTCGGAATACATGAGAGGCACACGCATCATTGTCATCGATCCTGAATCCGAGTATAAAGATCTGTGTCAAAATTTAGGCGGCGATTGGATCAATGCGGCGGGCGGTTCCAGGGGCATGATAAACCCTCTTCAGGTCAGGCCGTCCCCCAGGGATGACGAGGACGAGAAAGAGGAACTGCGGCTGTATCGGGATGAGGGCTATGGCATGAACGATCTGGCATTGCATATGAAGAACCTGGAGATTTTCTTCAGCCTGTATATTCCCTCGCTGACGGATATGCAGAAAGCTGTCCTGAAAAAGTGTCTGGTGGAGCTGTACCAGAAGTTTGACATCACATGGGACACGGATGTGACCGGGCTAAGGCCGCAGGATTTTCCTATTTTTTCAGACCTCTATGCCTTGGTGCAGGAAAAGGCAGGGGTGGAGAAAGGAGCCGGTGTCTATACCGACCTTGCGATGCTTTTATACGATATAGCAAAGGGAGCGGACAGCTTTATATGGAACGGCCATACCACCGTGTCCGGCGGCTCCTGTTTCACAGTTATGGATACCCATGCCTTGCAGGAAACCAGCGACAATGTGAAGAGAACCCAGTATTTTAATATTCTTACCTATGACTGGGAACAGATGAGCCGGAACCGGGAGGAACGGGTGCTGCTTGTCTGTGATGAGGCATACTTAATGATCGATCAGAAAGTGCCGCAGTCCCTTGTCTATCTCAGGAATGTGATGAAACGTGCCAGAAAATATGAGGCGGCGTTAGGCATCATTTCCCACAGCCTTGTGGACTTCCTGCATGAGAGTGTCAAGCAGTACGGACAGGCCCTGCTTGACATCCCCTGCTATAAGATTCTGATGGGGACGGACGGAAAGAACTTGAAAGAAACGGCAGACCTGTATGATCTGACGGAGGCGGAGCAGGAGCTGCTCCTGGCCAGAAAGAGGGGACATGCCCTGTTTATGGCGGGGGCGAAACGGCTCCATATCCAGTTCGACATACCGGAGTACAAATTTAACTATATGGGCAAGGCAGGCGGGCGTTAAGCGCCTGCCTCTTTTTCGGAGGTGATAAATTGGCAGATCCAATCATAGCAAAACTGCTGGCAGAGGCAGCTTTACAGGCGGCAAAAGACAAGGAGGGCAGGAAAAGGCTGCTTGCGGTCATTTTAGGCCCGGTGATTTTTCTGCTGCTCCTGATCGCTCTGGTGCTGTATCTCGTTACAAGCCCTTTTTCGGCCTTGGCCGCCTGGCTTACAGGGGGAGAAACCGCTGCTGTGGATGCTTTCCAGAAAGATTACGGTTACAGTAATGATTCCGGTATCTTTGACAGGGATTTCCGGGAGGCGGACGGGCAGGAGTATGACGAGGACATTCTGCTCGGCAGGGACGGAGAAATCCAGGTGGTTTATTATAATCAACTGGATGAGCGGTGGAAGGAGGAACCATATGGGGAGGATAAGATCGGCACCCATGGGTGCGGCCCCACAAGCATGAGCATTGTAGTATCTACCTTTACGGATAGAAATGTGGATCCGATAGAAATGGCAGCGTGGTCTTATGAGAACGGCTATTACTGTCCGGGAGGCGGCTCCTACCACAGCCTGATACCAAAGGCAGCGGAACACTGGGGGCTTTCGGTGGATAGGAACCTTGCGCCGGAGAATGTGGCGGATGCCCTTGGGGAAGGAAAGCTGGTGGTTGCCATTATGTCAAAGGGGCATTTTACAAAGAGCGGGCATTTCATTGTATTGCGGGGAATTACGCCGGAAGGGAAGGTACTTGTGGCGGATCCCGCCAGTTTAAAGCGGAGTAATCAGGAATGGGACTTGTCGTTCATTTTAAAGGAGGCGAAAAGGAGGGTGGGGGCAGGCGGCCCGTTCTGGGCTATATCCAGATGAATGATGCAGACGAATGCCGTTTCGCTTTGCAGAAAAGTGTAAGGTATCGGAATTTTATGGTTGACAGGGAGAGAATGTCCGCTCAGGGCATTCTCCCGGAAAGGAGACAGTGAGATTATGATTTTATACTTGTCCTCCCAGCAGCACACCAATCTGCTGGATTTTCTGGCGGAGCATGAGGACGCCCTGCCGGTTAAGAAGATGACGGGGAATTTCATGTTAAAGCAGTTTGTGGTCTATGATATGCGTAATTTCTCCCATTGTACGGAACTTGTGCTGGACCGTATCGCTTTTGGGGATGAGGATGAAGATTTTGCTCATGCCATTGAGGAATTTCTGACAATGTATAACGCCAGAGTCACGGTAATCTGCGAGGGGTTGAAAGAAAGTGATCCGCTTTGCCGGGCATTGCTGGCTGCCGGGGTAGGCAATATCGTTGCCAGCGTGGAGATAAGGGAGATGCAGGATGAGATCAGGCAGTCTCTGAGCAGCCGGGGCATGACAAAGTTTTCCCCCAGAGAAAGGGAAAAGGGTAAAATGCAGGAGGAACAGTATCGGTTTACGGCGGACAGGGTCAGGATCGCCATGGTAAGTTCCCAGAGCCGTATCGGGACAACGACCACGGCTCTAGGGTTTGCCGCATGGCTGGGCAGCGTGGGGGCAAGCGTGGCTTATGTGGAGAAAAATGGCAGCGGCATTATTCCCTATCTGAAGGATGCCTATGAGATGGAGGATGAGGCGGGGGGCTTTCGGCTGGAGAAGATGTGGTATGGCACACAGGCACCGGAGGCGGGATTTCACTTTTTGATTGAGGATTACGGGACAGGCAGACCGGAAGTGGATGCAGATATTTTGCTGCTAGTCTGTGGGATGAAACCGTATGAGATGGAGCATACCATGAGGCTGCTGGGGCAGTATGAAACCAGGGCTGCTATCATACTGTGCCCCTTTGTGGAAAGGTCATTACGGGGAACCTATGCGGAGGCTTTTCAGACAGAATATCACAAGGTGCTTTTTCTGGAATACCAGCCGGACTGCATGGATGGTAGCCCAAACGCAAAGATTTATAAAAACATCATAGAGAGATATATCGCCGGGGAATGATTCTCCGGCGCTGCTGGGAAATGAAAACACAAGTAATGATTAAAATAGGAGATTGCGAGGTAACGAATATGAATCAGTTTGAAATGAAGAAGTTGGCATATCAGTCACAGTTAAGGAACAGGGCGCTGCAGGTGCTTTTATACCTGATCGACCGGTCCAATACGGAACAGACCTGTTTTCCGGCTGTACCGACTATCAGCAGGGAACTGCATATCAGCATATCCACAGTAAAGCGAGCTATGCGCGAGTTGGTAGAGGCGGGATATGTGGCAAAGGAAAGCCGGTTTCGTGAGGGGAACAGAGGGCAGACTTCAAATCTCTATATTTTACATTTTCCAGTGGCGGAAGAGGTATCGGAAGAAACAGCGGTATCAGATAAAATTGTACAAACAGAGCAGGCGGAGCAGACGGATCAGGCGGGCATGGAAACAGAGCCCGCCCTTAAAATGGCGGGAGAAATTAAAGCGGCGGAAGAATATAAGGAATCTCTGTCCGAAGAAAAAGATATAGATAAAGCGAAAAGCGTAAGCGTAGCAGAAAATAATGACGGCATAGATGCACTGGATGCTGTCCTGAATAGATATGGGATGGTGGAACAGCCGGATTGTCGTATAAATCAAGGGAACGGTGTGAATACAGATAATTTTGCCATCGCAGGACGGAACGGAATGCGGGGTTATAGGAAAATAGCAGAAATAGCCGAAATTTTGCTGCGGAAAAGCAACATGATTGTCTGCGGCTTTCAGTGGCCGGGGGCGGGGGTCAATCTGATACCGCCTTGAGCTTTCAATTTAACAAAATGCTAAAGAGCGGAAAAGAAGTATTTATTTAGGTGAACACCTGAGCATATCATGATACGGCCTGAATGCTGAGCCTATGATTTTGGGTGCGGATCCAGAATGCGCTTAAGTACTGTGGAAAGCAGCAGGAGGTCGCTCTCCGGCAGTTTTTCAATATCGTTCATTATGCTCCTTACAAGGCTCGGATTGTTGATCGTGGGGTTAAAAAATTCAGCGGGCGTAATATCAAAATAGGCGCAGATGTCGAGAAATGCGCCCATGGAAGGCAAATTGCGGCCGGATGTAATTGACTGGATATAGCCCTGGCTATGTCCAAGATCCAGGCTGAGTTGATATTCGGAAATATTCTTTTTCATGCGTAATTCATTGATACGCTCCTGAATAAATTTTTCGTACATATCCCACCTCCATAAAATTAGTTTATACTATTTCAAATATCTGTAATATATTTGAAATATTTGTATTTACAAAAAAATGAAAAAAGAGCATACTTAAAATATCTAAATGCTAATTATAGAAGGATTGGAATAAAATATGATGCAAAGCGGAGGGTTGAATTATAAACATGAAGGATGTATTATTTTGCAAAACTAATATTGCGGGAGGCAGTATGTATAATATAGGGATATGTGATGACGGCAAAAATATTTGCGCATTACTTGAGGAAATGGTGATACAGTATGCGGATAAGAACAAACTGAAAATAGACACTCAGGTATGGTATACCGGCGAGGATTTGTGTAAGTATCTTGAACAGGGCGGTCATCTGGATATATTGTTTCTTGATATTGAGCTGATAAAACTGACAGGAATTGAGGTGGGCGATTTTATCAGAAACAAGCTGGAGGACAGAGGGATGCAGATTGTTTATATATCCGGAGAATCCTCCTATGCGCAGAAATTGTTCAAGACCCAGCCCATGGATTTTCTGGTAAAGCCAATAACCATGCAGCAGATAGAGGATGCGCTTAAACTGGCCATCAAGCTGCTTGAGAAAAATGCAGAACGGTTTGAATTTCAGAATGGCAGGGATTATTACTATATCTCATACCATGAAATCATATACTTCGAGAGTGAAGGGCGGAAGATAAAGATAGTGGCAATGGATGAGGAAAGAGAGTTTTACGGGGCGATAAGGGAATTGGAGAAAAAGCTGCCCAAGGAGTTTTTTACGATTCATCAGTCCTATGTGATAAACAAGATACATGTAGTGCGGTATACTTATGAAACGGTGGAGATGGATAATAACACGATACTGTCGATCAGCAAAGCATATCGGAAACAAGTTAGGGAAAGGCTGCTAAGGGGATAATATGACGGATTTTATTATTTGTGTTACAACAAACTTGTTTAGGATTTATCTAATCAGCAGATTTATCCATATATTTTTAGAGGATGAGGAAAAGGAAACTTGTGGTAGCCGGATGAGGCATATGCTGGTATATGGGGGATTTTTTATAATCAATACGGCTGCTTATCTGATTTTTCATACAGTATGGGTTAATATTGCCTGTAATCTGGTGGGGATTGGACTTATTGTTCTGACATACACAAGATCAATAAAGATGATTTTGTTTGTGACCTGTTCTGTTTATATGATTAACATGGGCTGTAATACGATTGCTGTTCTGCCTTTTGTAAATTATAAGGATGGTGTGGGGGTCAATCAGATTTATGAGGTTGTTACTGTATTTCTGGTATTGGTCTGTGAGTTGCTTACGGAAAAAATCGTAGATGCCCGGCGGAAAATGAGGGGTGTTGGAAATATATCCTTAGGTTTGGTGCCATTATGTAGTATTGGAATGCTTTGTATGATGATATACACGAAGAGCAGCACCGAAACGGGGCTTGTTATCACCAGTGTAGGGCTTATAATTGTTAATTTTTTTACCTTTTATCTGTACAATATACTTTCCGATGCCCTTTTTCATCAATATGAGAATGAGGTGCTGCGGAAAGAGATACAGGGTTATGCAAACCAGTTGGATGTAATGCTGCAGGGAGAAGAAAAAGTAAAGGCGTTGCGGCATGATATGAAACATCATATGAATGAGTTGAAGATATTGGCGGCAAAAGGAGAGGATAGGGCGATTGAAGAATATATAGGCGATATGGAGGAATTTATAACAAATCCCAACGAGATTGTGTCCTCTGGCAACCTTGAAATAGACAGTGTGATGAACTATTTGATCCGCAGGGCAAAGGAAGAGCTACGCACCGTCAATGTCAATGTACGACTTCCGAAACAGGTAAGCCATTCCTTTGACATCAACGTAATCTTGGGGAATCTGCTGGAGAACGGCATTGAGGCGGCTAGGCAGACAGAAAGTAAGAGGATGGATATAAACATTGAATTGCAACAGGGATTTCTTAGAATTCAAGTTGAAAACAGCTACAATGGGAAACTGGAAAAAAGACATCAGCGGTTGTTTACAACGAAAAAGACAAGTGGACTCCATGGCATTGGTCTGGAGAATGTAAGGAAAATGGTAGAGAAATATGATGGGATTATGGAAGTATGTCCTGAAGGAGACATGTTTCGTGTCATATTAATTTTATATATGTCAGAAGTAAAAAAATAAGATTGCACTACTATTAGGGCATGACTGATAACAGATTTAGTCATGCTTTTTTATTGCCTATTTGGAGCTTTTTAATGCCGCATTTTGATGAAAATTCCAATTATTACATAAATATAGCCCAATTAATACAAGAAACGGCACAGTAAGTTTTTTTGTGCTAATATCATCTGCAAAGGAGGTGAAAGCGATGAAAATGAAGGAACGTGCTAAAAAGGGAGTTGAACAGGCTATTGCGAGAATTGCAAAGAAGTCTGCAAGCGTGGAGGCCAACACCACATGTCCGTGCTGGGGTTATCAGCCCCAAGAGCCCAAGCAAGTCAAGGCATTGCGGAAGTTTTGAAGACTGAAAAAGCCTTAGCAGGAGTGCTCCTGAGGGATGGGATTATCTCACCAGACGAAGTAGGGATTGTAGAATATGGTTTGGAAAACATCGGGAGCAGTATGCTTGGGATGCTGATTACTTTGGTGATTGGATTTTGCTTTGATTACCTCTTTGAGAGTTTTCTGTTATGGTTGTTGATTTTTCCGTTAAGGAAGAACGCAGGAGGATTCCACGCAAGGACCAAGGGGAGATGCCTGCTGTTTTCAACGGCCATGCTGCTGGTATCTATTATTTGTTTTGTGCAGATAGAGTGGCCAGTTACGGGGCATATATTGATTGTGGCAATCTCCACTGTAGTTATTTTTACAACGGCGCCAGTTGAGAACAATAATAAGCATCTGGATCAAGCAGAACAAAAAGTGTACCGGAAAAGAACTAGAATGATTTTGACGTTGGAATGTATGCTGTTTATATTCGCATTGGCACTGGACTTGAAAGGGCTGGTTGTTGTAATAACAATAGATTTTTTTATTGTCAGCATATCTCTGTTGGCAGGAAAAATAAAATTACAAATGCATATAAAATAGTTGGTTGTGTAAGTATTATCAGCTTTCAAGCAGGAAATGAAGAACAGCATTCATTACAAAGATAAGTTTCATATTTAAATACACAGGAGGAATACAAAATGGGATATTACACAATTACTTCACATTCGGGAAATGGTCTTCGTTTAAATGTTGCGGCATCAGCAGCGCTTAACGCTCGCACTAATGTTAACATCTCAAGTGCTGCCAAAAATAATAATCAGATATGGGTTATTAGTTCATTGGGGAGCAATGTGGAGGTTAAAAGTGCCAGCAATATCAGGTATATGTTAAATGCGGCGACCGCATCTAACTGTGATGTCTATACGTCAAATGCTGACACATATATCAACTTTGTAAAAGTAAGTACCGGTATATATCGGTTACAATTACAATCCAACACCAAAAAGTATTTAACGGTCGATGCACAGACCAACGGTACTACGGCAAAATGGGCCGAACTGGACACAAATAATGCCGGCCAGAAGTGGAAGGTGGCTACTACTACCTGTGAATATATTATGGGAACTTCATGGCTTAAAATGTATACAAGCCCGACAGGAACCGATGGCCGCACTGTCAGTATGCCGACAGTTGATTCTTTTAAGGGCACAGATGGATACACTTATAAGTTTACTGATAAGAATTATTGGTATTCTTATGAGAATCCATATGGTACAAAAAGGATTAACCCTTATGCAATTACACAGATTAAAGCTGTAACAGGTAGCGATCCGGTAATTAATGTAGGTGACGAAGGTGATTACACGGATCCTAATGGAAATTACTGGATGGCTGTCGGCCCCAATGTTGTGAATCCTGATCATAAATCAAATGCGTCAATTACTCCGAGTGAGATGTATGCAAAGGGCAAACTTGATGTTGTTGTAAAGGACAGCGCCGGTACCCTGTTTTACATTCCTGGTGTAGTTGGGGATGCAAAAGCACATACCTGGAGTAATGGAATCATACAGACATTCAGGAGTTATCCCAATGGAGTTTTAGAATCAGCTAAAGGAAATTTTAATGGCCTTGTCTGTGCAGAGTTTATTGGCTCGTTGTCCGGCAAGCTCAAAGGATTGGGTGACTTTTCTATAGAAGAGATTATTTTTTATGAGACTTAATGGCATTGAGATTTTTTCCTGCCTTTTGTGATGTATGGATAAGGCCAGTATAGTGTGTTTCCGTTACTCAATAGAGAAACGGGAACACACTGAGAGTGAAACTACTTGTATCTGCACATGATAAAGAGAGATGCAAACACCATATCATCTTTACTTCAAATCATATAAGGAATAAATGAATAATAAAATTGATATAATCAACTAAAAGTTTCCCAATTTTCAGGACTATAGATTTTTACAAGAAAATGCCCATTTTAAGCCATTTGCAGATTCCTACATATATATTGATGGGGCTTTCGGGACAAAAACATTCCTCTTTACAAATAAAATCAGCTATTAAACCAGATATTGGTTGCAAAATTGCATCAAAATTCGCATAATATATAGTCCTATTTTAATATAAATGAACTATATATTTTACGCGCTTTTCATAAAAACGGAGTCTAAAACTGCCAATTTATCAAAGTTATTTGTACATCTGGCAAGATATAGTCCGACAGATTGGGAAACTTTTAATCAACAAAAGGAATTTTTATAACAAAGGTGCATAGCAGATTTTCTATGATAAAATGAGGTCGGCTTTGTGCTCCGAAAATTTTTATTTATGGAGGAAGATGGATATGAGAGAAAAGATGTCAATAGAAAAGATGGCAAGAGTTATCTTTATATTGATTATGATTGTTTTAGTTATTTTTATTTGTGCGAAAATGAAAGAAAGGTACTCTATTGAAGATAAAGGTGCGTCAGATTCTGAGCAAACGGTATTAGGTAGCTCTGTTCAAGATAAGGTTGATGTGGAACCTTCTGCTTCTGGCAAGCCAAATACAGATACGAATATGAGTGCTGATGAGATATATAAGGCGGTTCTTTTGGGGGAGACCTCATTTCGCTATCCAACCGATGGGAAAATGGAGACTATCACTATAACAGATGTACCCGCTCTCTTTGATCCAGATGATTCTTTCATGAAAATATGGGAGTTTGCGGTAGCGGATCTAAATGGAGACGGGGAAGATGAAGTCATTCTTTTTGTAGTTGGTGCGGCGGGTGACGCAGGTGGAAAGGTAATTCTTCATCAATCAGATGATAAGGTTTATGGTTATTTAACTGATAACAGAACTTTAGTGGATTTGAAGATCGACGGAACTTTTAATTTTTCGGATCCTACAGGAGTTACGGAGTCAGGTATTGCGGCTATTACCAACTTTACAAAAGAGGGCTATACAGTAGATAAAATATCCTATGAAACCGGAACATATAAAGGCTGGGATTCTTTTGTAGTAGACCATCATTCTGCCACAGAGGAAGAATATTTGGATGTGGTATCTAAGCAGGAAAAAAAGCAAAATGCAGAATGGTATGATTTTAACAATGAAAACATTAATACCATGTTTTGAATCATGATCAATATGTTGGTAATAGATGATTCGCAGGGCAAAGGAAGAACTACGCACCGTCAATGTCAATGTACGACTTTCGAAACAGGTAAGCCATTCCTTTGGCATCAACGTAATCTTGGGGAATCTGCTGGAGAACAGCATTGAGGCGGCAAGGCAGACAGAAAGTAAGAGGATGGAGATAAACATTGAATTGCAGCAGGGATTTCTTAGAATTCAAGTTGAAAACAGCTACAATGGGAAACTGGAAAAAAGACATCAGCGGTTGTTTACAACGAAAAAGACAAGTGGACTCCATGGCATTGGTCTGGAGAATGTAAGGAAAATGGTAGAGAAATATGATGGGATTATGGAGATATGTCCTGAGGGAGACAAAAAAATAAGATTGCATTACTATTAGGGCATGACTGATAACAGATTTAGTCATGCTTTTTTATTGCCCATTTGGAGCTTTTTGACGTCGTATTTTGATGAAGGTTCCAATTATTACATAAATATAGCCCAATTAATACAAGAAACGGCACAGTAAGTTTTTTTGTGCTAATATCATCTGCAAAGGAGGTGAAAGCGATGAAAATGAAGGAACGTGCTAAAAAGGGAGTTGAACAGGCTATTGCGAGAATTGCAAAGAAGTCTGCAAGCGTGGAGGCCAACACCACATGTCCGTGCTGGGGTTATCAGCCCCAAGAGCCCAAGCAAGTTAAGGCATTGCGGAAGTTTTGAAGACTGAAAAAGTCTTAGCAGGAATGCTCCTGAGGGATGGGATTATCTCACCAGACGAAGTAGAGATTGTAGAATATGGTCTGGAAAACCTCGGGAGCAGTATGCTCGGATTGCTGATTACTTTGGTGATTGGATTTTGCTGTGATTTCCTGTTTGAAAGTTTCTTACTATGGTTGCTGATATTGCCATTAAGAAAGAATGCAGGCGGATTCCATGCAGGGACGAAGGGGAGATGTTTGTTGTTCTCAACGGCAATACTGCTGGTATCCATTATCTGTTTTGGGCAGAGAGGGTGGCCGGTTATAAGTTACATATTGATTGTGGTGATTTCTGTTGTAGTCATTTTTATAATGGCGCCGGTTGAGAACAATAATAAGCATCTAGATCAAACAGAACAAAAAGTGTATCGGAAACGAACAAGGATAGTTTTATTGCTGGAATGTATATTGTTTATATTTGCATTAGTATTTAACCTGAAAAAATTGATTGTTGTGCTAACAATAGATTTTTTCATTGTTAGTATATCTCTATTTTCAGGCAGAATAAAATTGCAAATGATGTAGCTGATCATATGGAAACAAAAGTTATTCCTTTCGTAGAATTATCAGTTTTTAACCGGAAATAAAATGCAGCCAAGAAAGAGTATGCTGGCAAGGCATAAATGCACCGGATGAATTTTAGAAGATTGAAATAATTAAGGAAATTGAAAAACACAATACGGCATTTTGATTAATGGGAAGGAGTAAACTAATAATGAGGAAAATAGTGAAAAATGTGCTGTGTACTTTAATTTGTTTGACAATGTTGTCTGCATCAATATTTGTTTCTAATGCGGCCGATTATCAGGATGAGGAAATACCGATTGATGTATTTGATGATGGTCTTAATCCAGATGATTATGTGGAATCAAATGCTGCTTTAATACAGAGAGGGCGTCAGGCATTGCTTAGACGAACAGGTGTGTCTTTAGATGTTACTCATTATTATCAAAGTGGGCAGACATGGAGCAGTGATGTTATGCAGACATGTGGAAAGACCATAAGTAATTCTGGGTGTTGCCTGACAAGTTTCGCAATGATCCAAAGGTATCTGGGGGGAACCTGTAATCCCGGAGAGGTCAATACTATACTTGGTGACAGTGCCTGCCCATTTGATTATCAACCGGCAGCAACAGCTTTCGGGTATACTATTACGAACTACAAACGTGGAGAAGTTACGGATGATTATGCCATAGAATTTATTATTGGCGCGATTGATTCCGGCCTTCCGGTACTTGTGGGAATGGCAAAAGATAGTAATTCAAAAAGTACACATTTTGTTACTGCATATGGATACGATGGAACTACGATTTATATTCATGATCCCGCAAGTTCCAGGGATTATACAGAATTGAGTCAATACTTGGAAAATTACTATGTGAACAGACTGTATGTATATGCTAATGAATAGTAAGAAAATGGTTCTTTTAAATTTGAGGTGAGTTAGGAGAAATTTGGATGTATAATAGAAAATTGAATTTTGTTATACTATTTCTCTGTATAAGCATACTAACAGTAGGATGCGGAGGAAGAGATAAACAAAAGGAAATTGAGGATATATATAGAAATGTATATGAACATTGGCAAGAAGCGAAAGTATTAATTTATGGTGCGCTGATTGAAACAGGCGAGGAAGTCACAGACGAAAAGGATCAAGTATATTTCGTAGTGGAAGAGCCAACATACCAAGACTTGGAAAGCATTAGAAAAGTGTTAAAATCTACTTTCAGTGCTGCGTACATTGAAACACATTTGTCATGGGTGCTGGAGGGGAAACGTCCACTTTATAAGGAAATAGATGGTCGTTTATGTGTTGCTGAGATGGATGCGGTCGGAGAAGCGCCCACAGATGAGATTGTGTTGGTCTTAAACCGGATGGAAAATGAAATAGTAATTAAGGTTGCTGCAGAAGAGGAAAATGACGCTTGTGAGTTTTATGAGATAACATTAGTGCAAGAGGGAAACGAGTGGGTAATTGATCAACTGTGTGAACAATAAAATTTCTCGTATCATGCTTTTGTGGAAGATTGAGCCAATGTAAACAAAAGAATGCTAGAATTAAAGAAAAGCTCTGAACGGTTAATTGTTAAAGAATCTGAACTGATGAAAAGAAGTAATAATACATATCAACAATAGGAATACAAAGGAGGGATAAATTATGGCAACAAAACCCGCATGGCCAAATCTAAAGAAAGGAAACAAAGGAATAAACGTGTACGCACTGCAGAGCTTGCTGGTTTACCATGGAGCGTCAATTGACATTGACGGCAGCTTTGGCGATGGTACTAAAACGGCAGTGTCTAATTATCAGAAGAATCACAATCTCGGGGATGACGGAGTGGCTGGGACGAGTACATTGTCATCTATGGTTGTGACAGTGAACAAGGGAGTCTCCAATAATGCAGCAAAAGCCGCCCAGTATTTAATGAATAAATTCGAGGCAATGGATGTTGATGGATCATTTGGCGCTGGCTCCCAAACAGCAACAAAAGCATTTCAAAAGGGAATGGGGATCACGCAGACTGGGAGTGTCGATGCAACAACTTGGCAATATCTATTTGGGTATAACATGTACCCTAGCAGTGCCTCGAAAGATGCGTATGCGTCGGTTTGTGCGTATAACACAACATTAACATCTTCGCAAATGACCGACAATGCAAGATATATTTGCAATTACCTGATGGGGCAAGGCTTTACAAAAAATGCCGCATGTGGTGTACTGGGAAATATGCAGAGAGAGAGTTCCATAAATCCCGGATTGTGGAGCAAGTTTAATGATACTTCGAGTGCGTATGGCTTGGTGCAGTGGCATCCACCAACAGTATTCCTTAATAGAGCAAAAGCAACTGGTGAACTAACTGCGGCTACTGCTACCGCGGCCAATGCTTTGGCACTTACTGATTCGGTGGGACTTATGAAAGCAGAGTTGTCCTGCCTGATTTGGTGCTGTACAAAAGGTGATTTTTTTAAGCCGGAAGAGGGCAGCTCTATGGATCATACGGGAATAAGGATGACCTTTGATGAGTATAAGCAATCCGATCTGGATGCCGGAACTTTGGCTAAAATTTTCCATGATCATTATGAAAGATCCGGCGATGGGACTAGCGGATTGAATACCAGAGCCACTTACGCTACGAATTGGTACAATAGCCTTTAAAGCGATAAGTTGTCATTAGACGTAGTATTTAGACATAAGATAGTTATAGAATGTTAGGGTCAAAAGAGTCTTGAATCTGCATTATTTCAACTAATTATAAAGCAATTAGTAGATATAGACGATTTTGACCCTTATATCATGAGATTATAGAACAGTGAAGGAGTAGGGCTATGCGTGGAAAGAAATGTATTTGTGCAGTTTTGGCGGGAATGTTGTTGTGCCTCTTAAGTGCCTGCACAATCAGCGAAAATGGTAAGGATATGGAACCTCAGGAATCTAATGATTTGGTGGAGCATGAGTCAGGTTCTGAAACATTGCCTTCTGAAATAGATAGTGTAGGGCAGCAAGTTACCGAAAGTACACGCAATGAACAGTCGAGTGATACTGCGAGTATGCAGGGTGAGAATATGACATCCGAAATGGAAGAACTGTATAAAGCAATACTTTTTGGGGAAGAAGACTTTGTTAGAATTGATTATAGAGGTGAAGATAAAAGTTTAAATATTAAGGATATTAAAAAGGTGGTTTCTGACGAGGACTGGGTAACGGCAGAGGTAACGAAATTCACAATCATTGATTTGGATGGAAATGGAGAAGATGAACTTGTTCTTTGGATAGAACGAAATGGGGATTCGGTTTATGGATACGAAATTTTGTTTTATCAAGATCAGGAAGTTTATGGATTTACATTGCCTGATAGAGGTTTTATGAATCTGAAGACGGACGGGACATTTGAAACTTTTGGAGGCATAGAAAACAGCGATGATTACTTCGGAGTAGGTAGACTAGAACTGTCTGAGAAAGGATATACAATTGAAGACGCATCAGATAGTGGATCTCAAGAAAGTAAAACTGATGTTGGCTGGTATGATTTGACACCTGAAAGCGTGGAACTTGCGTTTGAAAATAAGTTTTAATATTCGTGAACCAAGGATGTAAAATGGAGAATGTGCATTTTAGAAAATATATGAATACCTTGGATTATGTCCATTTTAAAAAGGAGTATCAGGGGATGCTGGATGCTTTGTAACTGTTGGAAGGGCTTAATCTGCTGAAAATAGGTATAATATGGAGAAGGTGTTCAAGGAATTGCAAGCGTAGATAAAAAGGAGGCACATTTGCAGAGATGTGCCCCCTCGTTAAACTATTACACAGGCTTTTTATATGTACGGAGATATGCCTCAACAATAGCTAGAATAGTGGAAAGCTGGTCGGAGGAACATTGAGATAAATATACCTGAATCCTTTGATAATCCAGATTATCTGAAAGGGCGGCTGGATAAAAGAAAGGATCTGTAGGAATATTTAACGCCCGGATGAGCTGCGTAAATTTCTCTATACTTGGGACATTGCCATGATTTTCAATTTCTTTGATATATCGGGATGATACTCCCGACTTTTCTGCAAGTTCATCATAGGTGAGTTTCTGGTTAGTGCGAGCCTTTTTTATTCGTAATCCCATATCTTTGTTGGTTCTTTTTGCTTTAGCCATTAGAATACCCCCTTTTTATATAGTGTATAGTGCATATTTTATTATGAAAATGCTTTTATAATGCACAAAATAAGAGGGAGATAATGCACTACAAATAGGATATTAAAACTTTGGACGGTTTATATAAAAAAAGGTGCTGTTCAAAGGTTTTTTACATGGTTTTTTCCTTTGAATTGTTTGGAAATATTATGGAAACCAGACTTTTCAAGGGGTTATTTGATAAATATAAGAAAACGGCCTTTGTTGAAAGGAGCCGTATATAGGCGAATGCTATTTAGTGGTGTGGGAAAATGCCATTGAAAGTGCATTATACACCATAGTTATAAGGGGAAATGGTATATTTAAAGCGATATTAGATGCCTGGCGGATCAACCATCTGTCAGGCATTTTTTGTGTGAAGTTTTTCTGCTTTTGTGTTGGTATATATAAACGTCAAATCCGCGCTCCCCCCTTTCGATTTTGAACAATTCAAAATCGAAAGGAGAGCGCCAAATGGCAGAAAGAGAAAAATATTATATTGAACTGAACGGACAGATCTTTGAGGTCAGCAGGGAATTGTATGAGGCTTATTACAAAGGTCGGAGGAAAGAAAGGTATTTTACTCAGGACTTAAAGCAGGAGCGTACAAGAGTGGATAAGAAGACGGGACAGATTACCGTCATACCCAGCCGGGAAGATTCCTATGAGCGGCTTTTGGAAGCAGAAAAACAGTTTGCCGAGGATGTGGAGAATATCGAAGATGTGGCGATCCGGGCTGTTATGCTGGAAAAGCTGACTGCAGCCTTACATACTCTTACAGATGAGGAAAAGGCGATCATCCATGCCTTGTTCTATCAGGAGGTCAGTGAGGTGGAGCTGGCAAAAAGAATGGGAATACCACGGACAACCCTGCGTTCCAGAAAAGATAAGATATTAGTGAAATTAAAAGAACTGTTATAAAATCAAAAAAGTTTTCGTCACCCCCCTTCACCTGGCGGCTAATCAGGTGGAGGGGTTTTCTTTTGTTCTTATAGAGAACACCTGATTTACTGCACTTTGACAATTTCATATCTGTGTGTCAGGCACACATCCAATCGGCTGGAGAACCAGAAAGCACCAGCCAGGATACGCCATGCGGAGAGAATGTCAGCCTTTGGCATTCTTTATGTGGGATTAAGTAATTCTTCTCACATTTTCCAAGCGAGAAATATCTGTGGCTGTACTGCCCGTGGTGGGGCGGGATGCGATGAAACCGGTCGGAGATAATGATACTTCCACGGCAGTGGCCCGCAAGAACGGCGGGAAAATGCACACCCATGTTTGAGAGAGAATGTGGGCGGCTTTTATGATGCCTGCTTACCGGCAGGATGCCTGACATACTTTGAGGTGAAACGATATTTCTCAAAACAGAACGTCGTTTCGCCTGATAGAGCAGTAGAAACCATGGGCTGGATGGCAGTTCTTTTTGTTAGTAAAAAGCCAGACAGGAGCCTTCCAGTCCATTCCTGTGCTGCTCTATGGCACTTAACAATACTCAGGAGGCGTAAACGATGGAAAGAAGTGCAGAAGAATTATTGATTCTTTTATTTGACGAGATTTTACCCAAGCATGGAATGACGCTGCGGATGAGACAGAAGGAACTTTCACTGGAAATGCTGCGGGCGCTGCAGGAGGACAGGCTGGCTTTGTGCGAGGCAGAGGTGGGGACGGGAAAGACCCACGCCTATATCCTTGCCCTGACAGTTCATAGCCTGTATTCCGACAGGAAAGCGCCGACAGTGATTTCCACATCCACCATAGCGTTGCAGAAGGCATTGACAGAGGAATATATTCCGCAAATATCCGGAATCCTGCTGGAGCATCATGTGATAGACAGGCCGTTATCCTTTGTGGTGAGAAAAGGGAAAAAGCATTATGTCTGTGATTCCCGGCTGGGCATATATGAGGCATCCATCCAAAATTTGAACAGAGAGGCGGATGCGGGGCTGCACGCAGAACTGGCAAGGCTGCAAGGCATGGATGACAGCCGGATCGACCTGGACGATACGGCGCTGACGCCATATGTGAAAGCAAGGATCAATGTGCTGCGCTGCAGCAGATCATGTCCTTATCTGGTTTTATGCCGATTTATGAATTTTCAGAAGCGGTGCATGACGGAAAAGTTCGACTTCCAGATCACCAACCACAATTATGTGCTGGCTGATTTAATCGGGCGGAAACAGGGGAAAAGGCCGCTTTTCCCGGCATATGGGGCCATTGTGTTGGACGAGGCTCACAAACTGCTGGATGCTGCCAGACAGATGTATAGCACAGCATGGGATGAGCAGGAGGCGGAACGGATTGTGAGGCTGGGCGCAGTAAACGTGAGAATGACCGGGATGGATGAACTGGCGGTGTTACAGGGCAGGATCACGGAATGCAACCGGCAGATATTTGACAGGCTGGCGGGAGAGCTTTCTGGCAGCCATATCAGGGAAGAGAACAGGACGGAGGTTGCGATTGGCCCGGTGGAAAGAAGATATATGAAACATATGGCGGAGGCATTAGAAAAGCTCCCTTTTGTTTACCAGAAAAACGGCGGACAGGAAATGCGGGCCCAGGGGCTGAAAAGGCGCTGTCATGAACTGGCGGACAAGCTGGCGGTATTTTTAGACAGCGGCAAGTTTATCTGCTGGATGGAAAAAGGGGAGAACGGCAGACTTGCCCTGTGTGCAGTCCCCATGGAGCTGGAACAGATTTTATATAGGGATCTTTGGAGCAGGCCCATACCGGCCATTATCACATCCGGCACTATGTCCGTCAGGGGTGATTTTACCCATTTTAAGAAGATGACAGGGCTTGCGTCCGCAGCGGCGGCAAGGATCCAGGAGACCAGCAAACCGTCGCCCTTTGACTTTCAGAACAATGGGCTTATTTACATACCGGAGCGGATGCCGTTTCCCAATATCAGGGATGAGCGCTATATACGGACGGTCATGGAAGAGATCCTGCGGATCGTATCGGCGGCCCATGGGCATACCCTTATTCTTTTTACATCCTACTGGCTTATGGAAAGAGTTTATTATGGGCTGAAAGACCGGCTTACCGCTTATCCGCTGTTTCTTATGGGCAGGGGCAGACTGGATGTTTTAAGGAGTTTCCGCAGGAGCGGGAACGGTGTATTGTTTGCCAGCGACAGTGCGGGGGAGGGGATTGACCTGGCCGGGGACATTCTTTCCTGCCTGATTATTGTCAAACTTCCTTTTCCGGTGCCGGATCCGGTTATGGAATACCAGAGAACTTTGTATGAGGACTTTGACTCATACCGCAGGGACATTATCATCCCGGAGATGCTGATCAAACTCAGGCAGTGGGTTGGCCGTGGCATCCGCAGGGAGGAAGATACGGCGGTATTCTCTATTCTGGACAACAGGGCATCCCTGCGGGGGCGATACAGGGCGGAAATTCTGAATACACTGCCCTCCATGCCGGTGACGGACAGGCTTGCGGACGTGGCGGATTTTATCATGAGGAAGAAGGCTGACAGCTATTTTATGGATAAGGCGCGGGATGAGAAATGAAGATTATGTTGATCGTGGCGGGCGCTGTAACGGGCGCCCTGCCTATTTCCAAGGGCACACAATGTCCTAAATAGTATTCTTATAGCGTTATTGTACCTGAGGCAGGGTATTGACTGCGTATCTGCTTTTTTCCAAAGCAGGGGAATACCTGGAAATAACAAGGCGAAATCAGATAGTTCCGCACATGGGACAATCCGGTATCCGCATAAGGTAATAGGGGAGGGAAAGTTATGCTGCCTACGATTGAGCAATTACAGCAGATGCAGACTATGAACATAATGGAACTGGAACGGGATAAGCTTGCCAATGCGGAGGACATTGTGATCGACACGGGAAAAAGCATGGAGAGCCGAGTCCGTTCCTTTATGGAACAGACGGGAAATCCCTTTGCGCTTAATGTCGGTGAATACATTTTACAGGTGGGATTTGCGGAGGGAACAGAGGATTTGATTGATGACCGTATGATACTGCTTGCGAGAAGAAGGGCGCAGATTCTGGTGTAAATTTATCGGGAAAGCCCTTTACAAGAGCGAGAAGTTATGCTAACTTAAAAGCAGGGCTATTTCAGATGGAACCTGATTTTAAGTTACATTACCCCGTAGGACGGGTTTTGCTGACACTTGTAAATCAGGAGGCCATAGATGAAAACGAAAGAATTTTATAACGCTGCCGTTTACCTTCGGTTGAGCAGGGATGACGTTTCTACCGGGGATGCAGGCGGAAAAAATTCCATTGCCAATGGAATTAGCGTTGCCAATGGGATTGGCAGGACAGAAAGCAACAGTATCAGTTCCCAAAGGGATATGATTCGTTCTTTTATCCGAAAACAGGACAACATGGAGATTTATGACATCTATGTGGATGACGGTTTCTCCGGGACGAATTTTGACAGACCGGAGTTTAAGCGGATGATGGAAGATATAAAAGCGGGTCATGTCAACTGCGTAATCGTAAAAGACCTGTCCAGACTGGGACGGGATTATATAGAAGCCGGGCGGTTGATTCAAAAGACTTTCCCGGCTTTTTCTGTGCGTTTTATCGCCCTGACAGACCATTTTGATTCCCTGACGGCCGATTATAATGAGACTTCTCTGGTTGTGCCGGTCAAGAACTTTGTCAATGACTCTTATGCCAGGGATATTTCCAGTAAGGTGAGAAGCCACCAGAAAGTTAAGAGAGAAAACGGAGAATTTATTGGCGCGTTTGCGGTTTATGGATATAAGAAAAGCGAAGAGAATAAAAGAAGGCTTGTGCCGGATGAATATGCCGCTGATATTGTACGGAAGATATTTGCGTGGAAAATAGAAGGTTTCAGTAATCTTGCGATTGCCGAAAAGCTGAACGGGCTGGGGATCCTCTCGCCGCTGGAATACAAGAAGATGCAGGGCGAGAGATTGAGTACCAGGTTTGCCACGGGAGCAAGGGCCAGGTGGTCTCCGGTGGCGGTAAAGAGGATCCTTGTCAACGAAAGCTATATCGGTACGCTGGTTCAGGGAAAAGAAGAAAAAATAAACTACAAGGTGAATAAATCCGTAATGAAACCGCAGGAGGAATGGACGAGAGTGCCGGGAGCGCATGAGGCCATTATCTCCAGAGAAGATTTTGAGATTGTGCAGGATTTATTACAGGTAGATACCCGTGCCGGAAACGGTGGGGAAAAAGCGCATCTGTACGCATGCATACTATTCTGCGGTGACTGCATGCAGCCGATGCAGCGCAGGGTGGACCGCTATAAAGGGCAGGAAAAAGTTTCCTTTATCTGCGCAACGAAAAATAAAGGCGGGCAATGCACGAGACACACGATCTCCGAGGATGATCTGCATGTGCTGGTGCTGACAGGGCTCAGACAGCAGATTGCCCTGTTCCTGGAAAAAAGCAAGGTGCTGGTCCAAATTGAGCAGATGGAGATTGACTTTGAGGAAGTGGTTTCCTTTGATGCGGAACTCAAAAGGCTGCATAAGGAGCAGGCTGAATATCTGTCTCTCAGGTCGGGGCTTTATGAGGATTTGAAGAAAGGGATTATTACGGAGGAAGATTTTAAGAATTTTCGTATGATCTATGAACAGCGTTATCAGGAGCTGCAGCAGGCGATCAGCTGCCAGGAGGATGCGGTAAAGGCGCTTTTTAAATCCGGCGTTGCCGCCGGAATCAATCTGGAGCGCATGAAATCTGCCATGCAGATCACGGAGCTTGACCGTATGACGCTTATGACTTTTGTGAAACGGATTCTTGTGTATGAGGATAAGCGTGTATATCTGGAAATGAGGCACAAGGAGTTGTTCTCCAAGGTGGTTATGCTGTCCGGATATGTGGAGTCAAAACAATGCTCCAGAGGGGAGGCGGTCTAAATGCCCAGAACCTCCAAAAAGAAAAATACAGTTGTAAAACCGGCTGCGGATTCATCCCCTGCTAAAATATTTTCGGTGGGCATATATGCCAGACTGTCCGTGGATGAGGAAAAGGCTGGGGAACACAGGACCTGCGGGCAGGCCCGGAAAAATGAATCCATTGAGACACAGATCGAGATTGCAAAGGCATTTGTCAGACAGCGGGAAGATATGCGTATCTTTGACTGCTATACGGATCTCGGAAGAACCGGAACGAATTTTGAACGGGAAGGTTTTGAACGCATGATGCGGGACGTGCGGGTGCGGAAGATTGACTGTATCATTGTAAAAGATTTATCCCGCTTTGGCAGGAACCACATAGAGACAGGCAATTACATAGAGAAGATTTTTCCCTTCCTGGGGGTGCGTTTTATAGCGGTCACAGATAACTTTGACAGTATGAATGTTTCAGGACAGGACGGGACCTTGGGTGTCAATCTGAAAAATCTGGTGAATGAGATGTATGCCAGGGACATAGCGGCCAAGGTAAAGTCCAGCAGGAGAGAAAAGTGGGAGCAGGGCAGCTATACAGGCGGAGTACCGCCCTATGGATACAGGGCGGAATGGATTGGGGATAAGAAGTGCCTTTTTATCGAAGAAACCACTTCTGACATTGTAAAAAAGATTTTTGATTTGTTCCTGTCCGGTAAAAACATGAAAGAGATTGCGGTATGGCTTTATGATGAGCGGATCGAAAGACCCTCGCAATACCATAAAACAGGACAGATTTACTGCCCGCAGGACGGTGAGCTGCTCCAGTGGCCCAAGGCTACCGTAAAGATGATTCTGACAAATCCTGTATATATGGGATGTCTTGTGCAGGGCAGCACCTGTGGAAAAGATTATATGATGCGCGACCGCCATGATATAGACTCGGAAGACTGGTCGGTAAAAGATCATACCCATGAGCCCCTTGTCAGCGAGGATGTTTTCTTTCAGGCAGCGTCCAGATTTGAAAAATCTTCCGTTTACTGTAATAAAAACGGCTTTTCCAAAACGGTTCCGGTGGATGAGGACATCTTTAGGGGGATACTTTACTGCGGGGACTGCGGGGCAAAAATGAAACGGGTAACACAGGTAAAGACCTTCAGTTCAAAGGACAGGGTAAGAATATACAGCTATAACTGCCCTCAGGCGAACAGGATTGACGGGCAGCGTTGTGTGACAAAGAGCATTACGCTGTCAGCATTGACCGGGCTTGTCAGAGAGGCAGTCCGCCAGGAATTTTCCCTGTCGGCCATGCGTCTGAAAGACCTGACAGAAGTGAGCAACAGAGAAGCGGAAACGGCAAAAAAGGAATGCAACAGCCAACTGGCCGCTCTTGACAGAAAGATAGAAGAACTGACAAAGAGCGGGAGCGAGCGGTATCTTAAGTATCGAAAGGGCGAGCTCAGCGAAGGTGTGTTTCTTAAGGAAAAGGAGGAACTTGGCCAAAGAAGGGCATTATTGCAAAAGCAGCGGCTGGATGCTACGGAAAGGCTGCGGACAATAGAAGTACAGACTGCCGAAAAAAACCATTTTCTCAGAGCATTAGCCAGGGGAAGGGGGAAAGCGGAGCTGACGGCGGAAGTGCTGGAAACGCTCATCCATAGGATAGAAGTATATCCGGATCACCGCATAAAAGTTATTTTTGCTTTTAAGAGAAGTGATTTCACAGGAGGACTTCAGGGATGAAAAGATGTCAGATTGCAATTTACATCCGGCTGTCAAAGGAAGACGAGAAATGCAAAATGGGAGAAGAGCACTCCATGGAAAGCAACAGTGTCACGATGCAGCGTCTTCTTTTACGGAGATATGCAGCGGAAAACTTTTCGGATTATGATTTGCTGGAGTTTTCTGATGACGGCTATACGGGAACAAACTTTGACCGGCCAGGGATGCAGGCCATGCTTGAAATGGTAAAGGAATTAAGGATAGACTGCATTATTGTTAAAGACTTTTCGAGATTTGCCAGGGACTATATTGAGCTTGGAACCTATCTGGAACAGATATTTCCGTTCATGGGTGTGCGCTTTATCTCTGTAAACGATGGCTATGACAGCCGGGAGTGTCACGGCGGATTGGCGGATGTTGACGTCAATTTTAAAAATCTGCTGTATGATCTATACAGTAAGGACTTATCGCAGAAAGTACGTTCATCCCTTGCCGTAAGAAAAGAGCAGGGGCAGTATGTCAGTGGGAACAGCCCTTTTGGGTATGAAAAGGATCCGGCAGACCGTCACAGACTGCTGATCGAAGAAGATGAGGCGGAGATTGTGCGGAGAATCTTTTCCCTGACAGTGAAGGGCTATACATCTTCTCAGATTGCGCAGCTGTTCAATCAAACAGGGGTAAAGACGCCGATTGAGTTCAAGATCGAAAAAGGAAAGACCAGCCGTGTTCCCAAGGGCGGAAGGTTCCTGTGGAGCAGCTCCGGGATATGCCAGATCCTGCGAAATGAGGTCTACATTGGCAATATTGTGCAGAAAAAGACCACAAAGGAATTTGTGGGCGGAAAAAATCGTTTAAATTCCCGTGAGGACTGGCTGATTACATATGGGCATCATGAGCCGGTCATAGACAGGAAAACCTTTGATCAGGTGCAGGAGGGACGAGGAAAGAAAAGAAAGCCTGCGCAGAAGAGACGGCATCCCCTGACTGGCAAGCTGGTCTGTGGCTGTTGTAAAAAGAATCTGCATTACTGTACAGGACGGAATCCATATTTTAGCTGCCAAAATCGTTATTCCAATATGCTGGAAAACTGTGTCCGCAAGGTGAATGGGATGTTTATGGAGCAGTATGTGCTGTTTATGCTGACAGAGAGACTTTCAGCGGACGCAGAACTTGAAAAGCTGTGCAGGGAATCCGCCGACCGGCTGGAGACAGAGATAAAAGAATTAAGGCATAAACGGCAGGAAATGTTATTCAAGGCGGAAAAGCTGCGGAACATGAGACTGGAGGAATATCAAAATTTCCGATTGGGAAAGGCCGATGTGTTTCAGGGGGTAAGTGAAACCGCAAAATCGGCGGAGGCAGAACTGAAAAATCTGGACGACAATATTGAGCGGTTGGAAGGAGAATATGCCGAATTGATAAATGAAAGGGATCTTCGGAGTGCCGGGAGCCGGCTTGCTGTTCTCACGGAAGAGATGATAGACCAATATATCGAAAGGATAGAGGTGTATGATGAGCAGAACATTGAGATATTTTGGAAAGAGAAAGGAAACAAGGGGGCGGCTTGTTAGAAGTGTGGGATGAGATTTTGCATTAATTGAACGTATTTGGTATGGATTTATGGCAATTAGTTGACAGCAGGCTTTGATTTTTTGAAAATAAGCAGTAAAAAGCCAGAAAAAAATGAAAAAATTAGTTGGAGATACTTGACAGAAGAGGGGGTGGATTATACTTCTCCGGTTTTCCGCAATGAGGACGGTAGTACCAGGATACTGGAGATATGGGATCAGACCATCCAGGACGGACCTTCTCCTCAGGAGTTTAACTTTGGCACGATCTATACCAGAGAGCAGATCAATGAGGCGCTGCAGGCGGAGGACCCATACAGCGTGGTTCCCAGCCGGGATGAGCTGGGGCACGGCAGCGCGCTGGCGGGGGTGGCGGCGGGCAGCAGTCTGGGCAACGGCACCATGTATCTGGGGGCGGCTCCCCAGGCCGATATCCTGGTGGTGAAACTGAAACAGTGCAAGCCTTATCTGCGGCAGTATTTCTTTCTGCCGGAGGATGTTCCGGCATACACGGAAGCGGATATCATGCTGGCAATCAAATATGCCGATTCCTTTGCGGAGACGTTTAAGAGGCCGGTGGTGATATGTCTGGGGGTGGGGACCAATATGGGCGACCACAACGGGAACAGTTTTCTGTCCAGATATTTAAGCTGTATGGGCGGCTACCGCAGTCGTGTCATGGTGGTGGCGGGAGGCAACGAGGGAAATGCGGCGCATCATTTCTATGGGCAGATTCCCACGGATCTGGGCAGAGTGGACAGTTACAGAGATGTGGAGGTACGGGTGGCAGAAGGGGTAAACGGCTTTATCATGGAATTTTGGGGCAGTGTGCCGGATCTGTTCAACGTGGCCATACGGTCTCCGGGAGGTGAGACGATTCCGCCCATCCGTCTGGGGGTGGAGGGGGAAAGCACTCACCGCTTTATCTATGAGCGGACGGTCATCACGATACAGAGCGTGCTGGTGGAGGCCAACACCGGGGAACAGCTGGTACTGTTTCGGGTGTATCAGCCCACTGCGGGAATCTGGAATTTCCGGGTATCGGCGGCGGGGCAGCTGTACAACGGCAGTTTTCATCTGTGGCTGCCCATCACGGATTTTATCACGGCGGAGTGTTACTTCCTGAGCCCGGACCCTTACACCACGCTCACCGAGCCTTCCATGGCCGATCGGGTGATCTGTGTTTCCACTTATAATGACGCCAACAACAGCTTTTTCCTGGAATCCGGCAGAGGCTTTGCCCGGATGGGACAGATCTGCCCGGATATTGCCGCTCCCGGCGTGAATATCTCTACTATTTATGGGCGGCGCACTGGCAGCAGCCTGGCGGCCGCGCTGACGGCGGGAGCTGCGGCGCAGTTCATGCAGTGGGCCGTGGTGGAGGGAAACAGTCTGCTGGCGGAGACGGAGGAGGTGCGCAATTATTTTATTCAGGGTGCGGTGCGAACTGCGGAGATCAGTTATCCCTCCAGAGAATGGGGGGAGAGTGGTATTATAGTGTCAAGTTAGAGGAAATCCCGAAAAAGCAAGGGCTATCGCTGTTTTTGTGAGGTATAAAACTGCCGTGAAAACGGCCAAACGGGGTGCAAATGATTGATTTCTATCCCTGTGATTGAGAAGCAGGCGACTTGACACTAAAATACCATTCCCCTGTCTAACGGCTAAGTTTCTGGTTTTTCTATTTCATTTGCTGTCATCCAAAATGATATGTATTCCTTAAAATCGTTGCGCGGCAATCTCAGGGCTGTGTTATAATGAATTTGTTTCACAGCAATACTGACAGGAGAGGAACGAACCGTATGAACCACTATATTCTGATCTGGTCTGTGTGTACCTATGTGGAAAGCCGTGTGCGGGAGGAGATCCCCATGGAGGAACTTGAGCGTCAGACCGGTTTTTCCCTGGCCCATATCCGGGATGTGTTCCGAAATTGCACCGGAAAGCCGCTGTCCCGGTATGTGCAGGAGCGCAGGATTGCCAATGCCGCCCGGGAGCTTTTGGACACGGACAGAACAATCCTGGACATCGCCGTACAATACGGATTCTCGGGCAGAACCGTATTCTCCCGGGCCTTCAAACGGCATACCGGCTACACGCCCTGCCAGTTTCGCGCCGAAGCTCCTGCGCTTGCCCGGGTGCGGCTCTGCGCGGGGGTATACGGCGTGGCGTTTCCCAAGAGACAGGATGATGGAAACGACAGCTACGCTAATGAGATGGACTAATCGAGAGAAGATAATTGAGGAGACAAAATGGAAAAACGAGACAATGCAATCCTATACGGTGTTCCCAAAGTAGCCTATGGACAGGACGGGTGTACGCCCCTCCCCATGTGCATCCACTCCTGCGCAAAGTACCTGGGGCTGTGCGTTGACTACGCCCGGGCCATGACCGAGAGCGGTGCGGCTTTCCGGTTTGTATGGAACACCGCCTGTTGGGACGGCGGCAATGTGGACGCCATCTTTACTTTTGACGATCCTGTAAAGGTATTTTACTGCGGCATGCGGGCCATGGAGCGGGAACTTAAGTTCATGGCCCGCACGCCGGAGACCAAAAAGGAAGATTTTACGGACTTCATCCGCAGGGAGATCGATGCAGGGAACCCGGTCATCGCTCTGGGCATCATAGGCCCGCCGGAGGCATGCGTTATAACCGGCTACAGGGACGGCGGCAATGTGCTGATGGGCTGGAATGTATTTCAGGAATATCTGGAATACCAGGCATGCGTCCGGTTCGAGAAAAACGGATATTTTATCGCTGAGGATTGGTGGGAGAATCCCGACACAACCGCTCTGATCGCCACCGGCACGGGCAGCCTTCCTCCTCTCACTCCCATAGAGGTGCTCCGGAATGCGGCGGAGGCTCTGAGGGGGCGCATGTGCGGAACCTATGCCAAGGGCATACTGGCCTATGACGCCTGGAGGAACGCCTTGCTGTGTGACAGGGACTTTCCGGCCGATGCCGTCTTTTCTCTGCTGGTGGAGCGTATGATGTGCCACGGCGATGCCATGGACAGCCTTTCCGATGGGCGATGTTATGCGGCAAAGTATTTGCGCAGGCTGGCAGAGCAGCACCCTGCGATGGCCCCCGGTCTGAATGCCGCCGCAGGGGAGCTGGATGGGATACCGGCAATCATCTGGAGAGATATGATTCCCGTTCTGGGCGGCTGGGAGCGGGGCGAGGAGCAGACACGCCGGCTGGCCAGGGCGGAAAACCGCCGTCTGCTTGCCAGACAGATTGAGCGGATGAAGGTTCACGATGAACGGGCGTATGGCTATATCTGTGAATTATTGGACGATCATTTATAGCCTGTTCTTTTCGCCGTACTGAATTGATGGAAAGGGGATGTGGGGAAATACTATCTGCAATCGGGAAGTCTGTTTCAGGTTGTCCCCAATGTACCCTGGAGTAAATGGTTCGGAACAGTTATAATTACTCTGTCGGAGATGGGGCCGGGAGAGAACATGCGGATCTTAAATGGGAGGTTATATGATATGAAAAGAATCTTAGAACATCAGGTACCGTTTCCGGTGGATGCGGAATCGGACAACTTCACTGCGGCACTTGCGTCCGCATTGGTCATTGCGCGCGGATATACGGAAGAAACGCCATATTGGTGTGGGCCGAACCGCCGTTATTGCATCCATTGCAGTCCCTGCGGCGATAACCTGCCGGAACGCCACCAGACGTCTATCTACCACTGTCTTCTGACGGCATCCACACTGGCATTTGGTTTTGATTATCCGTGGGATGACAGTATGGATTCGCATAGCCTGCCGGGATTTCAAAACGGCTGGCGCTGGGACGACGATTTTGTCAATGCACTGGCACGGTTTGCGGGATTTTCCTATCTGCGTTTTGACGGTACCAGCGCACAGGAAGAGGTGCTTTCCACTATGAAAAGCTCTTTAGATAACGGTTTACCGACCTTGCTGCGGTTAGAAAACGAAATGGCATGGATTCTCGCAGTGGGCTATGACGCAGATACCGTATTTGGCTTGGACTCACAGTTTCATGAACTACCTGATAACTGGCATTCCATGCTGCGTGATGCCATTGTCATCACTGATAACACTGAGCCTGGCATGTCCTACAAAGAACTTCTGGAGCGCATCGTATCTGCCCTGTCTTATGACGAGCATACGGCGCTTGAAAGCGTGATCATGGATGTGCTCGACCATGTGACGGCGGAAAATGCCATGGACACTGCCGGCATGATGTGCGGCATCGTCAGTGTGCCGATTGAAGCAAGATGGCACGCCGGGGAAGCATTTGCCGGAGCAGATAACCTGTTATGCAATATTTGTACAAATAAAGATATTCACAGTCGGCTTAGTGAAGTCTTTTCCGCACGGTATATCATGGAGGGAAATGATGAAACACATGGTATCGGATGGAAGATATGGAGCGCACTGGGTGTTGGCCCTGAGACCGGATATGATATCACAGAGCAGTCAGCAGCTCTGATTATGCAAAAGGAAACACAGGAAACACTGAAACGCCTGTATGCGAAGATATTTGAAAATGACCGCGCCGTATGTGCCGAAATTCAGGCTTGCATTGAAGAATTATAAGAATATTCCCCCGGCCTTTTTTTACAGGTACCGGGACAGGCGTTGGACATACGGAACTGTCAGTTGCTGCAGTACCTGAAAAGAAAACGATAAACAAGTCATAGTCTTTTATGAGCAAAAGACCGTGGCTTGTTTTATTTTTTGCGTAATATATTTTCTGACAACGCTTGAGGCCATGAAGAGAGTAAATACAGCCCTCGCGGCCAGCGGTCATTTCCATTTCCACGATTGCTCTACAGAAAATATTGACGGAAGAGTATTATCCCACCACAACCCGGTCCCGCCGGATGTGCCTGACAGGAGGGAGCGCAGGGGCAGGCCCAAGCAAAAGGCAATGAGGCCGTCATAGGACAATCTGCCGGATAAATACAATAAATATGGGACAGCACAAAACGGTGGAAAGAGCAGAGCAGTGTGCGGTCCTTGATCAGATCAGGCATATCAGGAAAGGGGGATGCTGCCTTGGAGCTGACGAAGGAAACCCTTATAAAAATGGCGGAGGTGGATATTAGGACCGTGGATATTTCTGAACTCACCGACCTGCGGGATATAGAGATTGACACTTCACAGCCAGTGGAGAAAAAGCTGGCCGCTTTTGCCAGACAGACAAAGAATGTCTATGTGAACCGGATCGGGGATTATGTGGTGAAAGTCCGGTTCCAGGAGAGCGGAGCCACGATAGATGACAAGATGGCGGAGTATCTGCGGAGAATGTCGGAAATATACCTATAGAACATTTTTCATAAAGCATTCATAAGCATTTGTTGCTCTGATGGCAGGACAAATCAGTGGAACTCCTGACTTTGGGTTTTGAAAGCCATCAGGTTTTCGTTGACATGAGAATATAAGTCAGGAGTGATACCATGAAAGAAGTAAAGGGACAAAGACATTTCTATGCGGCCATGTATCTCCGCCTTTCCAGGGAGGACAGTGATGTAGGAACCACCGCTGGTCCTGAAAACGCCGGGGGAAAAGCCGGCATATTCAGAGCCGAGAGCAACAGCATTGGCAGTCAACGGGAGCTGATCCGCTCTTTTATCAGGGAACAGGCGGATATCGAACTCTTTGACTGTTATGCGGATGACAATTATTCCGGCAGCAATTTCAACAGACCAGAATTTAGAAGGATGATGGGCGATATCGAGGCGGGCAGGGTGAACTGCGTCATTGTGAAAGACCTGTCCCGTTTCGGGCGGGATTATATCGAGACAGGAAGGTATCTGGACCGGATATTTCCGGCTCTTGGGGTGCGTTTTATCGCTCTTACCGACCACTACGACAGCTTAGCGGCGGACGCCGGGGAGCGGAACATTGTGCTGCCGGTTAAAAATTTTATAAACGACAGCTATTGCCGGGATATTTCCACTAAGGTCAAGAGCCAGCTTGCAGTCAAGCGTGGGAACGGGGAATGCCTGGCTGCTTTCGCCGTATATGGCTACCGGAAATCGCCGGCGGATAGAAACAGGCTGCTGGTGGACGACTACGCTGCCGGGATCGTACGGAGAATTTTTGCCTGGAAGATTGAGGGGATGGCGGTCGCCGCCATCGCGGAGAAACTAAATGCCCTTTACATCCTGTCCCCGAGGGAATATAAGAAATCCCTGGGGCTTAACTACCGGGGCGGTTTTTCGGGGGGAAACAGCTCTAAGTGGAGCGATACGGCGGTCAAACGGATTTTGACCAACGAGACTTACCTGGGACATCTGGTACAGGGAAAGACAGAGCGGATCAATTACAAGATAAAGAAATGCGTGGAAAAACCCAGAGAGGAATGGGTTCGGGTGGAAAACACCCATGAGGCCATTATCTCCGCGGACGATTTTGCCATTGTGCAGAATCTCCTTACATCGGACGGGCGCATCAGCCCGGCGGGGAAAGAGTTAAGCCCGTTCGTGGGGCTGCTGTTCTGCGGGGACTGCAAAGAGCAGATGGTAAGGCGTGTCAACCGCTATAAGGGGACAGAAAAGATATATTATATATGCTCCACAAAGAACCGTGGGGAGGGATGCAGCCGTCACAGCATCCAGGAGACAGCGCTGAGGGAACTGGCTGAAACTGCCATCCGCCGGTATGCCAATGACTTTCTGGAACAAGGGCGGCTGTACTCACAGGCAAAGGAATGTGAGGCGAACTTGCAGGCAGTCATCCATTATAATAGAGAAATTGCCCGTCTGAAACAGGAACAGGATAAATACTACAGTCTGTGTGCGGGACTGTATGAGGATCTGCGTACAGGCGTTGTCACGAAGGAGGAATTTGAGCGGCTTCACGGCGAATTCCAGAGAAAGGCAGATACACTGTCAGCGGCGGAGGAAAGCCAGGAGCGGCTGGTACGGGAACTGTTTAAATCCGGCGTACTCAGTGCGGGACGGCTGCAATCCTTTAAAAATTCTCTGGAGTTAAAGGAAATTGACCGCCATACCCTTGCCAGCCTTGTGAAAAGGATCTGGGTCTATGAGGGAAAGCGGGTAGAAATCGAATTTTACTTTACCGATCAGTACCGGGCCATGGCGGATTTTAACGAAAAGACAGCCTCCGATCCCTCCTTGATATACCTCCATGCGGAGAATGCAGTGAAAAATGCACCCGCCGGAATGGAAAGGAGGGCGTGATATGGGGAGAACATCAAAGCGCGCCCATGCCCCCGGCAGCGCCGTAGCTGCAGCCCAGGGAACAGGCCAGGAAAAACAACGGGGAACCAGGCTGTATAAGGCGGGCATCTATGCCAGACTGTCCTCAGATCAGGATATGAAAAAGAACGAATCCGCAGAAGTGCAGATCGAGATTGCGGAGAAATATGTGGAGGACTGGAACCGGCGGCACAGAGATAAGATAGAAGTCGTTGGCCGTTATACCGACCTGGGGAAAACAGGGACGAATTTCGACCGTGACGCCTTTAAACAACTGATGCAGGATGTGCGGCTGGGAGACATTAACTGTGTGATCGTAAAGGATCTGTCCAGATTTGGCAGGAACTACCTGGAGGCAGGAAATTACATAGAGAAGATCTTCCCGTTTTTGGGCGTCCGGTTCATTGCGGTTGCGGACGGGTACGACACCGGCGCAGACGGCAGTAACACAGGGCAGATGGCATCCGAGATAAAAAATCTGGTAAACGACATGTACGCCAAAGATTTTTCCGCCAAGGCAAAGCTGTCCCTGAAACAGCGCCGGGAGGAGGGCTCCTATGTGGGAGGCTTACCGCCCTACGGCTACGAGGCATATCAGGAGGGACGGATCAGGAGGCTCCGTCCCGATAGGAACACGGCAGAAATCGTCCGTGTAATTTATGAGCTGTTTGTGGAGACGGAAAATTGTCAAGCCGTGGCGGATTGGCTGAATAAAAGAAGAATCAATCCGCCGTCCGCATATAGGAAAAGCGGGGAGGTTTACTGTCCGCCGGGAACAGAGTACAGAGGCTGGAGCAGGGGAGCCGTGGAACGAATCGTGAAAAGCGAGACCTATATCGGTGCCTTGGTACAGGGCAAAACTTCCCTTACCGCAAGAAAGGAAGAAAACCGTATCCGCAAGCCGGAAGAGGAATGGGTAAAAAGAGAGAACACCCATGAGCCGTTGATCGACCTGAAATTATACAAACAAGCTCGCAATATCTGTTGCAAAATCCAGGAACGCACGAACAGCCACGGGCATCCCACGCAAGGCTGTCCTATCGAAGAAAATATATTTGACAAGGTGCTTTACTGCGGTGTTTGCGGCAGGAAGATGACCAGAAACAGCCAGGTTCAAGAATATGTGGACGGCAGGCGGGAACGCAGGGAGGGGTATTTTTGCCTGAACAGTATCGGCGCCAAAAGAGAGCACGGTACGGTTACAAACAGAATTTCCCAGACCGAGCTGACGGATATTCTGTCTGTCCTGTTTCAGACAGAGTTTGCCACCTGGTTAAAAAAGCAAAAAGATTATGTGGAGCAGGGGCAGGCTCTGGTGCGGCAGAAACAACAGGAACTGGAGCAGAAACTGCGGCAGGCGGACAGGCAGCTTTTGACGCTTTCAGAGGAAGAGGGCAAGAAATACATGGCATACCGCACAGGAAAGCTAGCCCAGGAGGAATATGTTCGCTACCGGCTCTGGAAAGACGAGCGACTGATGGAATTAGAAAAGCAGAAAAGCCAGTATCAGGAGACGGCAAAGAATCTGAAACAGAAAGGGGAAACATACTTAAAGGCAGTGCGCTCCCTCGTCAAGCTGAAAACCCATAAAAAACTGACCAAAGATCTGGTGGAGGCATTGATCGAGAAAATATATGTCTATCCGGGCAAACGGGTAGAGATCGTGTTCACTTACGGCGATATCTGGACAGAGGGGGTGAAGTGACATGAGTGAAAAGCAGAGAACAGCCATTTACCTGCGGATATCCCAGGAGGATACCCAGCCGGAAATGAGGAAAAGGGGACGGGAAGAGAGCAACAGCATCGGCAGTCAGAGAAAATATTTGCTGGAATACATAGGCTGTGACCCCCGGCTGGCAGACAGTGAAGTAATTGAATTTTGCGACGATGGCTTTACCGGAACCAACATGGAGCGGCCCGGGATGCAGGAATTGCTAAAACAGGTCAGGCAGAATCGGATCGGCTGCATCCTAGTAAAAGATATGTCCCGCTTTTCCAGAGACTATATAGAGATGGGAACTTATCTGAGCCAGATATTTCCCTTTATGGGAGTGGACTTCATAGCGATCAATGACGGCTATGACAGCAGGGAGCATGACGGCGCATCAATTACTCTGGACACAGCGTTTCAAACCCTACTCTATGACCTGTACAGCAAGGACGTATCTGTCAAAGTAAAGGCATCCTTTGACAGTAAATGCGCAGGCGGGGAATATGTGTTTGGACAGGTTCCCATGGGATATGAAAAAAGCAAGGAAGTAAAAAATACAGTGATTGTCAATGAAAGAGAGGCAGAGATCGTCCGCTATATCTTTTCTCTGGCGGCAGAGGGTATGAGCACTGCACAGATCGTAAAGAGACTTCACGCAGAGCAGATTCCCACAGCGAGCCAGCTGCGTTACCCTGATAAAAAGCCCCCAAAGGAAAAACACACTTGGAGTATGAATGCTGTTCGTGGAATTTTGGACAATCGTTTTTACCTTGGGGAAATGGCCTATGGAAAGACCATCAGCAAGTCCGTTGGCAGCAAGGGCAGAATTGCGGTTCCCAAAAGTGAGTGGAAAGTAATTGAAAACCACCATGAGCCATTGGTGACACCGGAGTTGTTTGCCTGTGCCGCAAAGAAGGCTCTGGGTTACTCCACGAAAAGAAAGAGGGAAAAGCATCCGCTGACAGGGAAAATATATTGCGGTGGGTGCGGATACGCTTTGAAGTATAAGCCCAAAAGAGAAAAATTTCCACGGCATTTCTGGTGTAGTCAACATGCCATTTTGCAGATACCAGAGTGCTGTACCTATATCAATGCATCCATACTGGAGGAAATAGTACTCACGCTATTAAATAAAGAACTGCTGCGCAGGGGCGATCTGTTAAGGCAGAGAGGGAATCTGGAACAGTTTCAGAAACAGGTTCTGGAGGGACTTGCCAGAAAAGCCAGGCAGTACAGGAAACAATACCACGATATGCAGAATGAAAAGGATTCCCTGTACGAAAACTATGCGGATGGCCAGATGGATGCCCAAGAATACCGTAGCAGGGCCGATCAGTTGGATGGTCAGATGGAGGAACTGGCGGGTAAGATAAAAGCAGTAGAGACGAAACATGACAGGGTGGAGGAAGAGACGGGGAAAGATATTCAGGATATGAAACAGATCATACGCTATTCGCATTTGGAGGAGTTGACGCAGGAGGTGGTGGATGTTTTTATTAAAAAGGTGACGGTATATAAGGGGAAACGGGTGGAGATTGAGTGGAATTTTTCGGAGTGAGAATGGGGAGCTTATGAGACTCCCCATTTAAAAAACTATTCAATACGTAAATTTTTGATGACTAGATTTGCTTTTTCTGTAACGTTTTTTCTATGTACTACAAATTTGATTTGTGGTACATCTTGCCAATAGGAAATGTGATTGCAAAATTGCCCCAAAGGTATTTTAATTGATTTTTCATCCTCATTTATGTAAATTTCATATGGAATATCTATATCATTAAGGCGAAGTTCGACATCAATTAAATGAATACCTGCATCGGCATATGCCTCAAAGCAAATATTTTTTCTATTTATATAATAGCTTGTAAAGTTACGAATACCATTAAAAACTACGATATCACATAACTTACTATTTGTTTGAGAAAAGTCTATTTGTGCAAAAATAGTATTTGCCGAAGAATTTTTTTTGATGATTTTACAACCATCGTTTTCGGAATCGTCTATACAATAACTTCTGGAAAAAGACATATCTATATGGCGTTGGTTTTCCATTACTGATTGTAGGAAATTGTCACGTGCCATTTCCCAATTTGTTGGAGAAGGTGAGATATTGAATTTGTTCTTTAAAACATCTAATAATTCGTTAAAGGATGCTTTTGTCATTGAATCACAATTTCCTAATTTAATTCCTATTTTGGTATTCCCGACAACACCTTTTACGTCTGGAAAATCCAGCCCATTCAGTAAAAAATTAAGGCTGTCTGAACGCTTAAGCCATACGGCACCCATCTCATTAAGACAAACAGGACTTGAATAGTAGTTATCAGAAAGAAAGAAGATAACGTATAGTTCTTCAGTAGATAAATAATTATTTAGATAGTCATAAATATCATTCATGATAGAAATTTTGGTTTCGGGAACGGAAGTACATAAAATATCCTTTTCGGTTAAACCAATTTTATACATAAAATTAACAAATGAAGTGACTGCACTTAGATCATTGCTGGAATGACTTAAAAAAGTTTACAACTCATAGTTTCAACCTCCGTAAAAGATATCTTAATAATAGCATATTTTATATAATTATGCTACATGTTTTTTGCTATTTTTCCATAATTAAAGATATCCGAAAAAAATATGAAAAAGTTTTTGCTCAGGGACGTTAGGAAAATACTTGGGAAGAATAAATATACACATAAAATGAAACAAGAAAATAAAAGCATCCAGAGACAACTTAAGCATAAAAGTTAAAGGAAACATTCAAGGGGGGGTGCCCCTGCCTTTAGAATTTTGATATTGAACATAAACAGTATCTGAAAAACTATAGAAAAGGAATAACTTGGCATTAATTGCCCATCAATTTTTTCTTAACTTGGCACTAACTTACCATACTCCCAACGAATTTTGCGCTTTCCCAGACTTTCCCCCTGAAAAAACCTCAAAAAGCTCGTGACACTAACTTGACATACTCGGGGTATGGTAGGTTGAATCTGCGGAGGGTGTTTGACGTGCTGGCGGGGGTGGTTGGCGGGTGAGGCGATCTATTTGAAAGAGAATGGCACGATATATTACCCATTTAATTGAATAAAAACCGAATACTTTAAATGCATATTGTATCCATTGATTTGTTTGTCATATCAAATATGTAATTAAAATCAACATCTGATTATGAGAAGTGTATAATTAGATGTTGATTTTTTAGATAAATCAAACTATAGAAAAGGATGATCTGTGGGTTTTGATACAATCAGTGTATATAGATTTTTTAACCTCCACCTGTTTGGGCATGAACAACACAAAGGTTATTACATGGTCATTTATCCGGTTATGGGCTTTAATTTAGAAAGATTCGGATTAACTCCAATGATAACCATTTTATGAACATAAATTTTATGCAATATAAAACAACATAGATACATTATAAAAATGTTGAAAAATACAACCTGGTGATATATTATTAAATAAGATGTGTAAGAGAGGGGAAATAACAAATGAAAACCAAGCCAATAAGCACCAAACTAAGAAAACTGCTGGTCACTCTGCTGACAGCGGCATTGCTGTTGTCGGATCACACGATCCTGTACGCTGCCGAGGCGGGCGCTGCTGAGGCCGCCATTGCAGACGATACACAGCAGACTGGGACGGAAGAAAACGCAGGCACTGTCTCTGGCGGAGATGTGGGAGATAACACAACCGTTGGAAAGGGAGAAAAGCCTGCTGAAAATACAGGAAATACTATAGATTCTGACGACAAACCGGATAGTCCGGAAGACACTTCCGAAACCGTCTCCGGGGGAGATGCCGGAACGGTCTCCGGCGGAGACGCGATGAAACCCGGCCGTCTGCCGGAGGCCTTCTATGAGGAGGAGATACCGAAATCCTATGGTACGCTGGTCTCTTACGACCAATACAGCCGCACCTACCACGTGGACGGGAATCGCTATGTGACCGTGGTGGGCAACGACGGAGCCACCTACATAGACGATGACGGCAGTCTGCGGCCTGTGGACAACACATTGGAAAAAGATACCACCGCAGTCTTTGGTCTGCTCGGCGGGGAAGAAACCAGCTACATAAACAGGGCCAATGATTACACGGTAGTCCTGCCGGAAAACCTTGACAGGGAGCAGGGAAAAGGCATCACCATTGCCAACGAGGAGGCCGTGATCACCCTGTACCCGGCGGAGGGCGATTTTACGGGCGGGCTGGCAAAAGACAACGCCGTCCGCTACAGCGAAGTGTTCCCCGGCGTGGACTATCAGTACACCGTGCTGGGAAACAGCGTAAAAGAAGATATCATCCTGCTGGAGAGGGGAGAGAGGAACAGCTTTTCCTATCTGATCGATCCCTGCGGTCTGGCGGGAGAAATCCGCAGCAACACCCTGTACCTGTATGAGCCGGGGACAGATCCGGAGAAGGCCGTCTTTGTGGTGGAGGCTCCGGAGATGATGGACAGCGCCGAGGAGATTAGTTTTGGCGTCAGCATGTCCATGGAGGAGCAGGGAGATCTGCTGCTGGTGACGGTGACGGCGGATGAAGAGTGGCTCTCCGCGCCGGAGAGAGTGTATCCCGTGCGCATAGACCCCACGGCCATCCAGGTGACCGGCAGCGCCATCCGCATGACCTGCGCGGAGGAGGGAAGTCCCAATACCATAATCGGCGACAATCAGTACCCCTTTGTGGGCTATGACGACGGTGTCACCTCCGGCACCTATGCGGGATTTGGCAGCCGCCACCTTAACTGCAGAACCTACTTTGCCATAGACTATGACTTCAATTCCCTGTTGTCCGAGGCGGAAATCGTGTCGGCCACGTTCCAGGTGACACAAAAGACAAGATGGAGCAAGGGCAAGAGCGAATTCGGTATTTACGGCGTGGAAGAACCCTGGGAGGTGAGGAGCCTTACCTGGAACAACCAGGTGAACTATACCCACCGTTTTCTGGATGCCCAGTATGCCAGCGCCGTCAGAGGAGAGGCGGTCTCCTATGACGTGACAGAGGAAGTCAGTGCCTGGATCAACGGCATGGAAGAAAACCACGGTTTTGTCATGAAAGCCCAGGTGGAGGCGCCCAATAAGGAGCAGGCTGCGGCGGGGGTCAAGATGCAGTGCGAGGTGCTGTATAACGGCGCCTCCGCCAAGTACGCCCCCAAACTGATCCTGTCCTGGACCGGGGAATTGACGGATCTGGATTCCCTGAGCCTGGACGATACCACCATCGACATTTACCCCGTGGTGGAGAGGAAAGGGGATAAATCCACCAACACACTGGGCGTTGTGGCCCATGGCCAGGCCAAAGCCGGAAGTATCGTACACTATCAGCTTATCAATGGCAGCACCGGGGAAGTGGAGGCCCAGACCAGTCTGATCTATCCCGACTCCGAACTCTATGCAGGGGCCTTCCCCACGGCCGTTGCCTATAACAGACGCTTATCCAACTGGCAGAGCGAGGTATTCTCGAACCTGACACCGGGCCAGATCTACTATATTACCGCCTATGCCGAGGGCCTGGTGACTGATCCGCTGCTCCCCGGCTCAGAGGGCGTGATGGGCGTGGGAGCCACGGTGACCAGCGATACGTTCCTGATTTATGAGGAGGGCGCATTTGATCTGATCCCCCGCATTGCCCTGCACTACGGGGTGGATGTGAATACCATCATGGCGGATATGCAGATGCAGGACGCCCTGACTGTGGAGGGGAACCGGCTCTTTATCCGCAACCCTCAGAATACAACACCCTATGAGGCGGGAGAACTGTCCGACTACTGGAGAGCCGTGCTGGACGGGCTGCTCCTGGGCCGGGCGGAAAACTGCGTCTTTGGCTTTGAGCCGGTGAACCTGAACACCGGTAACTTTTACATGGAGCAGACGGATGCGGAGATCGCAGATATCGGGGGCAGCTTTGCCTTTGCCAGACAGTACAATTCCAAGGGTGCCGGTTACGCGGGCAGCCTGGGGTATGGGTGGAGTACGCCCTTTGATGAGCGGCTGGGAGAACTTTCCGACGGCACGGTTCTATGGCTTTCCGGCACCGGCAGCATTGTGGCCTTTCAAAAAACGGCGGAGGGGTATGCGGCTCCCGACGGCTACGACTATGCGCTGGCAGAAGAGGGCGACGGCTTTGTCCTGACAGACTTGGGCAGCCTTCAAAAGCACCTGTTCAACGCCTATGGGATGCTGACAGGGCTGGAAGATATCTATGGTAACAGAACCATTCTGTCCTACGACATGGACTACCGCCTGAGCGCCGTCACATCTCCCTCCGGAAAGAACTATCTCGTGACGCTGGATGAAAAAAACCGGATCACACAAATCAGTCTGCCGGACGGCAACCATATCGGCTATACCTATGACGGGGCGGGAAACCTGACCACTGTGACAGACGCAGCGGGAGACCGGCGCATCTATACCTATGACGCAGAGCACCGGATGACGGCGTGGCAGGACGAGAACGGCCACTGCGTGGTGACTAATGTCTATGACGCAGAAGGACGTGTCACAGAGCAGACCGACGCGGAGGGCGCAGTTATAACCCTCTCCTACGGCGAGGGCTGCACCACCGCCGTGGACGCCAACGGAAATACCACCGTCTATACCTACGACCATCAGTTCCGTACCACCCAGATCGCCTATCCCGACGGCACAACGGAAGGCCGCGCTTACAATGGGGAGGGGTATCTGTCCTCCGTGACGGACAGGCAGGGCGTAACCACCGCCTATACCTATGACGGCAACGGAAACCTGCTGACCCAGACCAGACAGGACGGCGCCGTGAGACGCTACGCCTACACCGGAGACGGGCAGATCGCCTCCGTGACGGAGTATGACGGCTGCGTGACTTCCTATACATACGATGAAAAACACCGCCTGTCCTCCGTTACGGACCCGGAGGGCGGCGTGACCCGCTATGCCTATGACGGACAGAACCGTCTGACCGAGGAAACAGACCCCAGAGGAGCCGTGACCTCCTATACCTACGACGGCGCCTGCGTCACATCCATGACAGACCCCGAGGGCGGCGTATGTAACTTTGCCTATGACGCCATGAACCGCCTGACCCGCACCGCCAATCCTCTGGGCGGGGTAACCACCCGGACCTACAACGCAAAAGGCTGGTGCGTGGGCGAGACGGACGCGGCCGGAAACACCACCGCCTATACCTTTGACCCGGCGGGAGCGGTGACGGCCATCACGGACAGGGAAGGACAGAAGAGCGTCTTTACCTATGACAAGATGAATCGGATGCTGCAGGGGACAGATCCATTGGGAAATACCCTCAGCTATACCTATGACGCCAACGGCAATCGGCTGACGGAGACCAATGCGGAGGGTTATGTGACCTCCTACACCTACGACGCCATGAACCGCCGGCAGAAAGTGACCGGACCGGAGGGCGGTGAGACTGCCTATACCTATGACCGTGGAGACCGGGTGGCCAGCGAGACCGACCGGCTTGGCCATACCAGCCTTTCCGCCTATGATGCCGTGACAGGAGGTCTCCTGACAGAGACAGACGAGCGGGGCCATGTGACCGCTTACGAAAACGATGTGTGCGGCAGAACCACAAAGATCACCTACCCGGATGGCAGTACAGTGTCCTATACCTATGACCTTCTGGGACGAGTGACCGGGGTGACAGACCCGCTTGGCACTACCACCAGACTTGCCTATGACCAAAACGGCAACCTGCTCCGGCTCTGGGATGACGAGAGCCGGGTATATACCTACGCATACGACAAGTTAAACCGTCTGGTAAAATCCACAGACCCCATGGGCGGCACAGTGCTGTATACCTATGACGCTCTGGGCAACCTGCTGTCCGTGACGGATGAACTGGGAAATACCACGGATTATGGCTATGACGCTTTAAGCCGTCTGGTGTCCGTGACAGACGCCCTGGGCGGAAACAGCGCCTATACCTATGACCGGGAGGATCGGGTACTTTCCATGGTTACACCCGAGGGCAGAGAGACCGCTTTCACCTATGACGCCATCGGACAGATGACGGAGGCCCGGGACGCCTCCGGGAACAGCAGTACCTACACTTACGACAAGATCAGCCGGATCACCTGTATAGCGGATACGGCAGGCCGCTTTATGGCCTATGCCTACGATGGAAACAGCAATATTTTAGAGACCGTGGACGCTCTGGGAAATGGCCACAGCTACCGGGTGGATGCGGAGGGCAACCTGCTGACGGACACCTACCCCAACGGGGAAAAAGACAGCTATACCTACCTGGCCACAGGGGAAGTGGCTACCTATACAGACCGATACGGCATACAGACCACGCTGAACTATGACTCCATGGGCAGGGTGGCAGAGGCCGCCGACACCGCCGGAAACCGGATGACCTACGCCTATGA
>CAJTMX010000029.1 GCA_910577235.1 uncultured Acetatifactor sp.
TTTTCTCAACCTTCTTTCTTGGGATTCCCTATATTTGAATTATACAGGAAGCTCCAATACATCCTTTTTCCCATCGCAGGACCACTAGTCTGCATTGCCGCAAAAGCTTATCCGCAATGCCAGGAAAAGTCGGAAAACCACCTCTTCTTAAAGAAACGGGGCAAAAAATGGACGGAAAGCCCCAGATGCCATCGCTGACCTGAAAATATGCCTTACCGCCTGTACCCTCCGTCGTACCGGTCCACCATCTCCGTGATCTCCGCCGCATACCGGGGATAGGCCGCCACGATATCCTTGATCTCCTGCTTGGCCTCCTCCGCCACCGTATTGTTGTACTCCATCTGTTTGCGCAGAGACTGCCTGCGCAGGATCAGCTCGTGGCGTCTCTCCACCTGCTCCCTGCGGTCCAGGATCACGGATACATTGCCCGAGAGCTGATCGGGATACAATATATGATAATGCCCAAGCTGGGTGAGCAGCTGCTTGTGATAATACTCCCGCCTGGCCTCCGTCTCCGCGAACTGCTTGCGCTGCTCCTTCTCCTCCAGGTACTGATGATAACGTTTCTCCAGCTTTTTCCCGCTGTCCACATCATACTTTATATAGTAGTAATCCAGCAGATTCTTGTTGTTCACATAGCGGATCTTCACCTTGTTCTGGAGTTTGACCAGCCTTCTGGCATCCCGCAGCACCCGCTCCATTTCCCGGTCCGCGTCCATATATTTCACCGCCAGAATCGTCAGCGCCAGAGCCGTTGCCAATACGGCGATAAAATATCCTACCTGGGTCTGCATATCCAGCGCGAATTGCAGTACTGCCAGCAGTATCATACAGATCACAAGGGCCGTCAGAAAGATCACCGCCATTCCCCGCAGATTCTCCATGATCCCATGCAGCTCGTTTTTACGGTACTCGTAGGCATGCCGCTCCCCATCCAGACGCTGCAAGTCCTGTTTCACCAGAGTCCCGTAATGTTCCGTGTCGCGGATCTTGTTTATGCCCTCCTCCAGCTCCGGTTCCCGGTTCTTGAGCTGATAGTAAAGAGCGTCGTCCATTCTGTTTTTCCGCTGTGTAAAATCCTCGTACTCCCGCTCCATACTCTGAAGCTTGCGGGCCGTGATCTCCAGGCTTTCCATCTCCTGCTCCGGCAGTGCCTCCAGCTCTTCCAGGTCCGTCAGATACGCCGTGACCCTGCCATATTCACCCTGCAGCATCTCCAGCTCTTTGGAGGCCTCCGCGATCTGCTCCAGACAGTCGGTCACATACCGGCTGCGCTCTTCCTCCTGCTCAAAATCCACCCCGTCCCGGGCATTGACCAGCCTTTCCCACTCGCCCTCCTGAGCCTTTCTCCTGCTCCTCGGAGTAAAAATCTTACGAAAAAAATCAAAAATCTTCAAATCAACCTCTTTCCGCGGCAGCTCTCCTGCCACCGGTCCTCTTGCGATACTCATTTTTCAGTGTCTGAAGGAGTCTGTCCGCCTCCTCACAATACTCCGCCATTTCTCCGTCCTCCCTGCGCGCCTTAAGCTGCCGCAGACGCCGATACTCCGGCGTCTCCAAAAAGTCCTGCCCCATGGCCTCCATAGCCTGTTCCAGTTCCAGAGATTCCCGATAGCGGTCCGGGTATTCTGCCACCAGGGCCACATAGTCCCGCTCCGATAGTTCCATCCTTCTGGCAGTCAGAAAGCCGGAAAAATATTCCGCCTCTCCTCCCCCGGTCTTCCACGCCTGCAAAAACAGCTGCGCGGCCCGACCGTAGAGCATCTGCCGGGCATACACCACACCTTGATTGTGCAGGATGTCCGCTGTCAGAGCCTGCAGCGCAGGCACCTCCATCTCCTGATTCTCCCTGATCCGGGCCAGCAAGCCCTCATAGGATCTGAGAGCCTCCTCATATCTCTTCTGCTCCACGAGATGATCCGTCTGAAGCTTTTGTTTCTCAAAGTCAGACAGCCCGGAACCAGCCCGCAGCGTCTCCTCCACCCGGCTCACCGTCTCCTGATCATAGAGTCCCACATAGGACAAAATCTGAGACACAAAACCGCTCAGCGAACCCTGCTGATGTACCATCGGGTACAGTACCTGTGTAAGTCCGGGCAGCTGACAGACTCTGCGGATAAAATCCAGCAATTCGTCGTTCATTACGCTGCCGTCCAGTAAAAACGCGTTTTCCTTGAGGCAATAACACAGCTCCTCCATACAGTATACCCGCACTCCCAGCTTGGGCAATACATACGGTTCCCGGGCATAGTCTCCCACACAGACCATGACCGGCGCAGACCCGCTACGGCTCTCCTCCGCCCTGCCGTCCCCGCAGATCACGCGCTGACGCCAGGTAAGCTCAGTCGAGGGTCTGATCTCACCAAACCCCAGATCCTCCAATTCCACGCAGAGCTGTTTTTCTCCCTCCATATACAGTTTCATTCCGATTCTGGAAAACTCGCAGTATCCCCATTCATCTTCCCCTGAGAACTCATGCTCTTGAGGCAGTTCACCCAAAGTCAGGGATACCCGGGTCACATTTCCGTCGATCAGAGGAGTGATCACCAGACTGATAGGAGCGGTCTTTCGCACATAAAATTCACAGCTATACTCCGATTCATACCAATTTTCTCCCGCGTCCAACAGGGCATAATAGGACTCCTGCCCCTGGCGCAGCACCTCCATACCGATGTTGTATTTCAGCTTATCTCCGCCCAGAAACACATGCTCCTTGCCCGCCTTGCTGCCAAAATGCTTGTCCAACAGGCAATAGACCGCGCCCTTACTGTAGAGATTCACGCCCTGAAACACTCTCCGGCCCCGGCACAGATACTGTAGGCTCTGGGACATCCATTCCTCCGCGAAACTCTCTCCGATGAGATACACTGCGGATACCGTACCTTTCCCGCATTCCTGACTGGCCACCTCCAACAGCTGCCGGTCCAGCTGCGCTACTCTGTCGCCGCTAAGTCCGCTGATATCCGGCAGACAACTCTCTCCGTCAAAGGGATATACGCAAGGATAGACAAATGCCACGATGGGAGTGGTACGCTTGTTGCACTCCATGCGCATACTGTAGATCCCATCCTCCCGATAGTCAAGCAGTACCGTCTGACAGGCCCACAGCTCCCCGGGCTGGTACAACATATAATCATAAAAACTCTCCTCATAGCTCTGATAGTACACTCTGGTATAGCCAAGGCCCAGCCCCGTCACCGTCTGATTGAGCACCTCTACCAGAACACTGTCCAGTCTCCTGCTGGTGATCATCATGGCTACGATCCTCTCCGGGGCGGACACCAGCGACAGAAGTCCCAGACTTCTCTTCATAAACAAAGTCAGCAGCGCCACCGGCTCATAAGTTTCCCCGTCGATCAACACCTGTTCCCCCGCTATGGCCAGCTCCACAAGATTCTCCACTACTATGGCCTCCTGGGGCTCCTCCTGGGCAAAGCGCAGGGCTTCCCTGCCAAAAAACCACTGTCCCGTCCCCTGGCGTTTACACAGTATGGTAGGGATATTATAATGTTCCTCCCCCGCCACGCAGGACAGGGTTTCCACCTCGCAGTCCTGAGACAGATAGGCATAACTGATCTGAGAAAACTCGTTTCCCAGATCGTATCCTACGATAACCTTATCACCTGCCGCTCCCAGCATACCGCACCTCCATGCCGCGCACTATTTTAACCTGAATAACTGTCTGCCCAAATACTCTTTGCGGTAGAACTCTTCCAGCTGCTCCTCCAGCGCGCCATAATCCTCCAGACTCCTGCTCACTGCCATCTCGTTGATCCTGCCGAAACGCCCCTCCGTCTCCGCGGCCGGGACATCGCTCTTACTCAGCTCACCGCTCTCCATCAGCTGCTCCACTCTGCCCCGCTCTTCCACTATATAATATTGCAGGTTTTCCCCAAAAAACAGGACAAATTCTTTGCTGCATACGCCGCCGTACACCGGCCGCATCTCCTCCGTGACATAGAGATCCTCGTCTCCGTTTTCCTGACTCAGCAGATAGTGTATCCGCACCACACTGTCCGGATGTCCGTGATACTCGATAAAAGTTCTGTCCGTCAGAGGCGCCAGTTCCCGCTCCATGCCCTGATAGGCCAGAAAATCCTTAAGCCGTATGCCCTCTTCCATAAGCCGGCAGATAAAGTCCCTGGCAGTTTGGTGAATCTCCTCCGTGATCTCCGCTCCATGCTCCGCGTAATATTTTACAAAGGCCAGCCTGCATACTTTCTGCACCGGCTCCCGGCGTCTATGTAGACGCATGATCTCCCGACAGACCTCCGGCTGTATCTCCTTTCCCCTGACAAAATAGTCATGGGCAGACAGGGACATATAGGCACCCGCCACCTGGGGATTGGCCCCTCTGGATATATAATAAGAAAATATTTCCTCCTGCTCTCCCACATAACACCCTGTCACCAGCATCTGCAGCAACAAACGCTCACAGAGCTCCCGGCATTCCACATCAAAAGAGCGGGCCGCTTTCCAGATACTGCGCATCTCCCGGGAAGGCCCTTGATAATACATGCACAGATACCGTAGGATCGTGCCGTCATATTTTTTCCCCTGAAAGATCATTTCGGCCAGTTGCAGCAGTTTCTGTTCCAGAGTGTATTCCAGCCTCTGTATCATCTGCCCCACCAGTTCCACCATTACCCTGCTGTCCAGTTCATACAGTCCGTACCTGCACAGCCAGTCGTATGCCTGCTGGTAACTGCCCCGTATCACCATGTAACGCACCGCTGTCTGCCGCTCCCGCTGCCCCAGCAATTCACCGTCAAGACCAGCCAGAAAGCTGTCCAGCGCCTGCACCTGGTCCGTCTCGTAATAGCAGTCCATCAGTTCCCGGCACGCGTCCCGCCGCACTGCCGTCTCCAGCTCCTCACAGTTCCATATCCGCAGTCTTCTGGCCTCCTGCTGCTGTCTGGGCTCCTCCGGCAGTTCCCGGCTGCTGTACAGATACAGATCCAGTTGCGGGCTGTCCGTCACCCACTGGGCCACCTTGCCTATATGGCGCCCCGGTACCATCAGCTTGTCCGGAGTGCAGGGTATCTGAGTATACCGCCGCCCCTCCTCATCCTCCAACAGCACCAGACAACCGCTGCCGTACAGAGCAAACCAAGCCCTGTCGTCGGCTATGGGATATAGAGTCTCCATCCTGTTTCCCGGCTGGCATACCACCACCCTGCGGATACCCGGACAGGACAGGCGTACTTCATGGGCAAAGATCATGCGTCCCAGCTGCCGGGCAGTCTGCTCCCCGATCATGTCCTCCGTCAGCAGTTCACGGTACAGATAGGCCAGATCCCGGCTCATATGTTCCTTTTGGATCTGCTCGATCACAAACTGTTCCATCTGCTGACGGTATCCGGCATACAGGTCGATGTATTCCTCCCTATGCTCCTGAAGATATCGGTACAGATAGGCGCTGTGGGCGTAATCCAGATTATTCTGGTAGGAAAAGTACAGCAGGACCGCTTTCGGCAGAGCTATCTCCCTGTCCAGATCCAGCGCCATCATATAATATTCGTACAGCCGGGTGATACGCAGCTCCGCCTCCACACCCCTCTGATACCACTCAAATGCCTCCGGCGTCACCCTGCCTCCCTTGATGAGCAGCCGGCATATCTCTTTAAGCACCCGCTCCTGAGGCCATCTCCCATAACTGCTGCACAGCAGGGTATACAGCTGAGGGGAAAAGTCCTTGACCCTCTCCGCCAGATAATACATCTGCTCCTGCAGCTCCGGCGATAAGGCACCCCGCTTGTCGCCATAGACCAGAACCCGCAGTTCAAAGCCCCCCAGTCTGCGCAGTATGGCAGGATTCATATTCAGCAGCTGCAAAGCCTCTATATAGATTACCGGGCTGCTACAGCCCTGGCCGGACAGTCTCTCAAGGAAAGCCCACTTGGCCCCCGGCGTCCGGTAGTGATCCTCCCACAGATACAAAAGCAGCCACGCCACCTGCCAGCATCCGGGCACTTCGTGATGAATCCTGCGCACCCGCTCGGCCACCTGCGCCGTATAGACTCCGTCCTGTCTGACCAGAGTGGTCAAATAGAGATAATATGCCTCCAGCGCCGCCGGGTCCGTCCTGTAAAGTCCCTGTCCCTGCTCCAGCAGGTCCATGGAATGTTCGAGCAGCCACTGGGCCTCATCAGATTGCTGGTTGGTGATCATCAGCTGCGCCTGGAAGAGCCTTGCCTCCACATCCCGCTCGTCCAGAGCCACCAAAGTGTCCACCAATTTTTCCGACTCCTTCAGCCAGATAGAGGTGCTGATCTGTTTCAGGCGCATGGTCTGATAAGACTCCATCAGCTGTACCAGAAGACGGCCCCGCTCTCTGCCTGCCCCGGCGGCCGCTCTCACCCGGCCGCAGTAGACCGTCACCGGGGTCTCCAGCCTGCACTCCCTGTCGGACAGCGTGATCCGCCCCCGGTTTCGCCCTCCGTGCAGCATGCTGTCATCCACAAAGACCGGCAGACGGCAGCTGCTGCCCATAAAGTCGTCGCCTGTCAGCACCTGCTTTTCCGTAAACAGAAAATCTCCCTCCACGGTGATCTGCAGACAGGTTGCTCCCCAGCCGCTGCGGATCACCTGGATCTCCAGTTCCGTCACCCCCACCGGATTCTCAATCTCCAGCTCCTGCCCGGTAAGAGCATATTCTATGGGCTGTTTTTTATGTATCGCGATCAGAAATTCATCTACATTGTGCTCATTGCCCCGGTTGGTGGACAGCCCCAGATATAAAGTGCGGTACTGCCTGTCATTTCCCACCAGGATATTCTCAAAACCGGGGGAGTAAAATAATGCCACAGCCTCGTCCCAGTTCTCCCGGGCCAGATTGGCAAAATGAAAAAGATTTTTCACCGGTCCCATGGAGGACAGAGGAGCGCTGCCGCACACAGTCACCACATAGGGAAGACTGTATTCCCCGTGGCTGCTGACCACATAAAAACAGCCTTTGACCTCCTGACCCGCCGACAGCTCTTCCCCGTGGAAACAGAACGCGATCTCCTCATCAGCTCCCGTCAAGTCGCAGGTCAGGCATTCCATGCGTATATCGGAACTGCTGATCCGGCCCACAGTGGGGCCGCCGCCATGGACCTCTACGCCAAAACTCCCCTCATAACATTCCCCCGGCTGCAGGACAAGTTCTATTTTCGTGCACGAAAAATCCAGGGAACCGTCCTCATAGTCGAATTTTCCCTCTAAAATATGACTGATCTGGCTGATATCCCCACCCGCCGCCGACAGCTCCGGGGCAGAGAGTGTGACAGAATCCTGCATGTATTCCTCCCGCCTTTTATGCCTTTTTGTCCTCATACAGTGTAACATATTAAGCCACGGCTGGCAAGTCAAATACCCCGCGGCAGTCCGCAGAAAAGCGGTTCAAATTTCTCCCCTCATGGCACATCCTGTCTTTCCCCGCATATATTGATTAAGAAAGAATACTCAGCGAATAGAGAAAGGCATCCTATGAGCAAAAATATAGCAGATCTGACGGCCACCCAGGAGGGCAATGCTGAGAACGGCGTCCAGAATACCGGCACTCTGCAGATCAGCGTCATCTCCTCCGTGGCCTATATTCCCATTGCGGGAGCCACCGTCGTCATCTCCTACACCGGTGATCCAGAGACCCCCATCGCCACACTGACCACCGACAGTTCGGGGGAGACGGAGGTGATCACCCTGCCCACTCCGCCCCTGTCCTACTCCCTGGACCCTGAGAGCCTACAGCAGCCCTATTCAGAGTACAATATCCTGGTCACGGCGGAGGGTTACGAGCCCGTGTATGTCACCGGCTCCGAGATGTTCGAGGGGGAACTGTCCCTACAGCCCATCCGAATGAACCCCATAGAGATGGAACCCGGCCGGGAAGAAAAACGGGTGCCCATTCCCGTACACACCCTGTTCGGCGATTATCCGCCCAAGATCCCGGAGGACGAGATCAAGCCCATGGGGGAAACCGGGGAGATCGTATTGAGCCGGGTAGTGATACCGGAATATGTCATTGTACATGACGGCGTGCCCTCCGATTCCTCTGCCCCCAACTACTGGGTGCGGTACAAGGATTACATCAAAAACGTGGCGTCCTGCGAGATCTACTCCACTTGGCCGGAGGCCGCTTTGTACGCCAATATTCTGGTGATCATGTCCTTCACGTTAAACAGGGTATACACGGAATGGTACCGGAACCAGGGGTACAATTTCACCATTACCTCCTCCACCGCCTACGACCAGAAATGGGTCTACGGGCGCAACACTTTCCAGAATATTGACTTTCTGGTGGACAGCATATTTGCCAATTTCCTGTCTCGCCCGGGAGTCCGCCAGCCGATTTTCACTTCCTACTGCGACGGTCAGCGGGTCACCTGCTCCGGCCTGAGTCAGTGGGGTTCCAAATATCTGGGGGACCAGGGCTACTCTGCTATCGAGATCATACGCTACTACTACGGCAACGATATGTACATCAACACTGCCGACGTGATCTCCGGGGTGCCATCCTCCTGGCCGGGGTATTCTCTCACTGTGGGTTCCTCCGGCGAGAAAGTATTGCAGCTGCAAAATCAGCTAAACCGCATCGCCCGCAATTACCCTGCCATCCCCGTGATCACTGCCGACGGCATATATGGCCCTCTCACCGCGGGCGCCGTCCGCACTTTCCAGGGAATCTTCAACCTGCCCCAGACCGGGGTAGTGGATTATCCAACCTGGTATGAGATCTCCGATATCTATGTGGGAGTCAGCCGCATTGCGGAGCCGGGACAGTAGAGCGTCAGAAGGGACTCTTGCGTTTCCGCAACAGTCCCTTTTTCTTTTTTCTTTGTTCTTTCTTACCTGTGTATTTACTGCGCTATGCATTAACCTCTTGCTGCCTGTTATTGCACAGGGATATATTCTGCTAGACAAAGCTTTCCACAGCGCTCTTCATTATACCGTCAAAAGTATAGCAGGGTTCCTCCTTCGTAACAGGGAGATTCACAGCCTGCCCGCTGAAACCGGACATATAGATAGCTGTGATGACCTCCACGGTCCTTCTGCCATCTTCCCCGGTGATCAAGGGACGTGCCCCGGTCTCCAGGGCTGTGAGCACATCGTCAATCTCCCCGGTGTGGCCCTCGTAGGCCAGATCCGGCAGTTCACGGTAAAAATCCTGTATTTTGTCTATCAGGTCCCGGTTCCCCCCCTGCACGGGGAATCCGTCCTGCTGGCTGCATTCCGCCTTGACATCCCAGGGCTCGGAGATTCTGGCGTCCGCGCACTGCAATACGATCCCCTGCTCCTCCCCGTGGTGCACCACAGAGCTTGTGATCCGGGCCATGCTGCCGTCCTCATACCGAAGGCAGGCCACGGAGAGATCCTCCACTTCCGCGTTGTCGTGCATCACATTGGTCAGCATGGCCATTACCGTCCTGGGCATTTTCCCCTCCAGCCAGTTCAGCATATCAATATGATGTACGGCATGGTTCAGCGTGGGACCGCCGCCTTCCTTCTCCCAGGTTCCTCTCCACCATAGGTCATAATAACAATGCCCCCTCCACCAGAAAGAATCCACTTGAGCCAGGCAGATCTTTCCCGCCAGACCGCTGTCCACAACCTTTTTCAGCTTGTATACCGGATTTCTGAAACGGTTCTGGGCAATACATGCCAAGGTCACATGATTGCGTTTTTCAGCCTCTAACATCTCGTCACATTCCGCCAGGCAAGTGGCCATAGGCTTTTCCACCACCACGTTGCAGCCCGCGTTCATACTGTCCACGGCAACCTCACAGTGCATGAAGGGCGGTGTGCAGATCAGCACCAGATCGATGGAGATACCCGAGGAGATCATAACCCGGTGGTCTGTAAAGATCCGGCAGTCCAGCTCATACTTTGCCCGCATGGCCTCCGCCTTTTCGGGGTATATGTCACAGAGCGCCACAATCCGGCATCTGTCCGGAAACGTGAGCAGTCCCTCGATGTGCATATTGGCGATATTCCCCGTCCCTGCTATCGCTACATGAATCATATATTTTAACCTCCATAAAACAGGCCCCTTTTTTCAAAGAGGCCTGTCTGGACTAAACTGTTCTGTTATCTGTTAACATGCTCTGTGCGCTCGTCAATGATTGTCTGTGCGCCGGCATTCCCCAGCTCTTCCATATATTTGTCATATGTCTCCTCAAACTGATCCTCGGGACATGTGATACACATAACCTGATACTCATCCTTTACCAGATTGAGATCTGTGATCAACTCCGGCGTGGAAGGAGAGGTGTAGGTGGAATCATGGTTCAGCGTTCCTACCATAGCGTTTTCATAGTTGGCTACCACATGATCCTCATAGCCCGGAGCCTCTTTCGCGGTACATGCATTGAAATCGTCCACTGTAGCGAAGTAGCCCTGATTACCTACCAGGAAGATGTCGGCACGAATCCAGTCTTTGTCCTTGGTATTGTACTCGGCATCCTTAACAACGGGCACGCCGTTGCTGTCATAGTCATAGTGCTCGCCCTCGAAACCATGATACAGCACATGTCCGCCTTCCTTGGTGCACATCCAATCCAGATAGGTCATGCAAGCCTCAACGGTCTCCGCATCCGCTGTCAGAGGACAGAAAGCGATCAAACCGCCGGATGCATATGTAGCGCTGTACTGTTTTCCGTCGTTGACATTCTTGAGAGGAGGGATGGAGATGATATCCGCACCCGGATCATTTTCCTGCAAAGTCTTCAGCAGGGAACCTCTCATTACGTCCACACTACCGTTTACGGCGTACTCAAAGCCGGCTGCCGAACCGGTAACGATTAAGCTCTTGAAATTATCCTCGGACAGGGTATAATACTCCTGATCCAGAAGGCCGTTGTTATACATCTTGTTCATGAAACGATAGTAGTCCCGCATACCCTCGTCATAGTAGTCCTGAATAGCGTCCTCTGTGCTGGCGATCTCTACAGCGTTAGGATCTCCGGCAATCTTGGAAAATGCCATTCTCAGGTTCCAAGCGTTCCAGATGAGCATACCGCGCACATCGTTTCTGTTATCCGGATTGTTCTTGGTCATCTGTTCTATTGCGTTATACAACTCGTCAGGCGTGGTGGGCACGCTCAGCCCAAGATCATCCAGCCAGTCTTTTCTGATGCAGATATTGTCCTTGGCTGTCGTAGCACGTTTTGCCACAATACCGTAAAGTTTGCCATCCGGGTTTCTGCCGATGTCAAGTACTTCCTGCCCCAGATATTCTTTCATGTTCAGCGCCTGATCCGGGCCGTCGATAAACTCAGTCAGATCCCAGATACCGCCCTGATTGAAATAATCCTCCGCATAGGCGTATGTGTAGGTCAGTGTCAGATCGGGAGCGGTCTGGCCCGCCACCATACTCTGCATCTTTGTGATCTCGTCCCATCTGGGCACGGGCACAAATTCTACATTGATGCCTACCTTGTTCATCTCCTGGTTCACATACTCCGTCCACTTGTTCTCAGTGATGGTAGAACCCTCCGGCGCGTTGCTCCTGTCAAACAATTCCACTGTGATAGTTACATTGTCAAACATCTTGGAGCCATAAGTAGTCTGGTACTGGCTGGCCTGTACCTCCCCCTGTCCCTCCTGGTTGTCGTCTGTCCCGGCAGTGTCCGAAGACGGAGTTACAGTCTGATTTTCTCCGTTTCCGGCAGCGCTGGAGCTCTCTTCGTTCCCCGGTTCGCTTCCGCAGCCAAACAGGGTTGCTGTCAGCAAGGATACTGCCAGCATGCATGAAATAACTTTCTTCTTCACAATACTTCCTCCCTTTCTTAAGAGTTACTCATCCGTCACCTATCATGACAGATGTTGCCTTTTGTTATGCGCCTCCTGTCCACATATATCCGGAAGAGGAGCCGCAGTTTCTATAATGAAACGCCTTGCGGCATTACATTATCCTTTCACGGAACCTACCATAACGCCCTTGACAAAGTATTTCTGCAGCCAGGGATACACGATCAAAATCGGGATTGTGGACACAGCCACGGTGGCCATCTTCAGAGACTGGGTCATAACCTGAGTACCCAGACCTTCCAGATTTACTCCCGAGTTATTCAGTTCCTCGCCGAACAGCAGACTCCTTAAGCGCAGCTGCAGAGTGTACTTGTTAGGGTCCTGTATATACAATAACGCGTCAAAATATGTGTTCCAGTAACCCACCGCGTAGAAAAGTCCGATGGTGGCGATTATGGGCAGCGACAGCGGCAACACAATCTTCACAAGCACCTGCATATAGGAAGCCCCGTCGATCCGGGCTGCCTCCTCCAGACTTTCCGGCAGGTTCCTGAAAAATGTCCGCATGACGATGAAGTTGAAAACATTTACCGCCTGGGGGATAAACAGAGCACCCAGTGTATCATACAGCCCCACGCCCTTCACCACCAGGAAAGTAGGTATCATGCCACCGCCGAAATACATGGTGAAAAGGATCATTCCTGTGAGGAACTTTCTGCCCGGCAGATCATTCCGGGACAGGGCATAGGAGGCAAAAATAGTCAGGAGCAGACTCAGCCCCGTACCCATCAGCGTAACCAGCACCGTGGTCCGCATGGAATTCCAGATCTGTGTTTTTCCCAGTATCTGCTGGTATGCGCTGAGAGTAAAGTCAATGGGGTAAAATGTGACTTTCCCTGACAGAACCGCGTTATACCCGCTCAGGGAGTAGGCGATCACATTCAGGAAGGGATACAGGCAGACGAAAGCCAGTACCAGCAAAAGTAAGTAATTTATCACCTGTCCCACCGTTATCTTTTTCTTTTTCATATTCCGTTCCTTTCTATATTAAGTTCCGCATCCTCCCTACCGGCATACAGGATCATTGATGATTATCTGACCGCCTCCGGCGTTCATCTATACATCAGCGCGCCGTCCGGGCGGATGCTGTTCTAATCCAAGCTCCGCATCTGTCCAGTTTAAATGATTCCGTCCTCACCGATGGCCTTGGCGAACTTATCCGCCGCGAACAGAATAATGATATTGATTACGGACTGGAACAGGCCGATTGCCGTGGAATCACTGTATTTTGCCCGTTCGATACCCAGCCGGTAAGTATAGGTACTGATAACTTCAGACACGCCCATAACTTTCTTGTTGCCCAGGAGCAGCGGGGCATCCAGCCCGATGGTCATCATCTTGGAGATCTGAAGGATCAGCATGGTCACGATCACCGACTTAATGGAAGGCAGTGTAATATAGATCAGCCTCTGGAATTTGGTGGCACCATCCAGATAGGCTGCCTCGTAAAGGCTCTCGTCCACCCCTGTAAGAGCCGCCAGGTATATGATGGTTCCCCAGCCGATCTCCTTCCAGACATTACAGATAACATAGGTGAAAACCCACCAGGCGTTGTTGCTCAAAAACGGAATGGAATCTATTCCCAAAGCGTTCAGAATATGATTGACGGTGCCTCCCTGCATGGAGAAGAGGTTGGTCGCGATGCCGGCCACCACCACCCAGGAAATAAAGTGGGGCAGATACAGAACCGACTGCGTTATCTTTTTAAATTTGGAGCTCATCACCTCGTTCAGCATCAACGACACAATGATCGTCAGCGGGAAACTGACCAGCAAAGTGAGCACATTCAGCAGCAACGTATTCTTGATCGCCGACCAGAAGTTCTTGTTCTTCAGTATCTTTTCAAACACTTCCAAGCCACACCAAGGACTGTCAAAGACACCTTTGAACACATTGTAATCCTTGAAGGCGATGGTCACTCCGTACATAGGTATGTATTTGAATATGATGTAGTAGGCCATCACTGGTAACAGCATCAGGTATATCCACTTGTAATTCCACATTTTTACAAGGGTCCTGTTCGGCTTTTTTCTGGTAACACTTTTACTCATCTTGCGCCTCCTTTGTCTATTTTGTACACACTTTGACTATATCACACTCTTTCTTTGTGCACCTACACTTAATAGGTTCACTTTTTTAGCGAAATACGACACAAAAAAAGCTGACATGTAAAATTTTACATGTCAGCGGGCCAGTCTTATCTATTTTCCATCTGGTACTTCTTTGGGGACATCCCCACCTGTTTGGAAAATGTTCTGGAAAAATTAGAATAGCTGTTGAACCCTGTCATCTCACACACATTGCAGGGCGACATCCCCTCCCGGAGCAACTTGCAGGACAGCATGATCTTTTTGGCGATAATAAAATTCTGGAGAGATATTCCTGTGATCCGCTTGAACCGCCTGCTGATATAAGTCCCGTTGTAATGCAGATTCTCTTCCAGGCATTTCAGCGTGATCTCTTCCGTCAGATGATTTTCGATATAATTGAATGTTTCCATGACCAGCCCAGGCATAATCTCCGTCCGCGGCAGAATGTCCTGTCCCAGAAAATGCCGGTTTACCGTGACCATGATCTGTTTCAGATAGGCGTCTGACAGGATTTCGTCCCCCGGCAGTCTGCCCATAAGGCTCTCCTGGAGAGAACGCCCGTAGACTTCCAGACGCATCACTTCCTCCTCCGAGAGATGGATAACATTCACGGAACTCGCCGGATTGCGGTGAAAGCAGGTCAGCAGATCCGTCTGCCCGCTGGAAGCTGTTTCCAGCACATGCCGCTTGACATTGACCACAACGCGGTCATAGACTCCTCTGGTGATGACCTCAACCCTGTGGAAATCCAATTCATCCGTGCATACCAGGTCTCCACGCTTGAGCCGATTCCCCCCGTGTTCGGTATAAAAATTCACTATGCCCCCCAAAACCAAAAGAACCTCATATCCGTCATGATTATGCATGTCCATGGAATAGTCTAAGGGAGCCGTAATAGTCTTACATTCACATACAATCTCCGCATCCAGCGCAGTAAATTTTCTCTTTAACTCTTGTCCCATTTCGCTTTCTCCAAATATAATGTAGCATTTATAGCATATATTTTCAACATATCATATACTTTTCATGCACAACAACACTATATATGACATATTTTTAGCGAAATGCGACTCATCTGATTTATATCCTGTTTTTATATATACATTTTTAATATTATTTTGCAATATTTGATAAATAGTGGATACAAAATAACTGTATCCCAGCGATCATCTCGCTGGGATACAACTCTGTTATCTATATCCGTTTTCCGGGTTCAGACTATTTCTCAGCCATAGCAGATTTAAGCGCTGCGGTCAGCTGAGGCACGATCTTGTTCAGGTCGCCCACCACACCATAGTCGGCCACGTCAAAGATGGGAGCGTCCTCGTCCTTGTTGATGGCTACTATGATATCGGACTCCTCCATGCCGGCCACATGCTGAATGGCACCGGAAATACCGATGGCAAAGTAGATCTGGGGACGAACGGTCTTACCTGTCTGGCCAACCTGCAGATCCTTGGGTTTCCAGCCACTGTCAACCACCGCGCGGGAGCAGGATACGGTACCGCCCATAACCTCCGCAAGCTCCTCCAAAATCTTGAAGTTCTCGGGGCTGCCCACGCCGCGGCCGCCGGATACCAGCACCTTGGCATCCATGATATCCACAGTGTCGGACACAGCCTTTACCACTTCCTTGATGGTCACATATCTGTTGTTGGGTGTGAATCCGGGGTTAAACTCTTCGATAACTGCCTTTGCGCCCTTGATCGGCTCGATCTTCTGCATAACGCCTGGACGAACGGTAGCCATCTGGGGACGATTGTCCGGGCAGGCAATGGTGGCGATGGTATTGCCGCCAAAAGCCGGACGGGTCATCAGCAACTGATTGTGTTTCTGCTCCTGGCCCGGGATGGGATTCAGCGGGAAATCGCCGATTTCCAGCACGGTACAGTCCGCAGTCAGACCGGTAGCCACTCTGGCAGATACGGTGGGACCCAGATCACGGCCGATGGCAGTTGCGCCTACCAGCACGATTTCCGGCTTATACTGATTGATAACTGATGCCAGCGCATGAGCATAAGGCTCTGTTCTGTAGTCCTTCAGCTCCGGGTCATCCACCAGGATAACCTTGTCGGCGCCATACTCGGCCAGGGAATCAGCCAGGCCCTTGACATCGGAACCGATCAGCACTGCCGTCACTTCTGTGTTCAGAGCAGCTGCCAGTTCCTTACCTTTTCCAAGCAACTCATATGCGATACCGCTGATCACGTTGTCTACCTGCTGGGCAAACACGTATACGCCTTTATATTCTTCTAAATTCATGGTTTGGTTTACCTCCTATTGAGAGTTCCTCACATATACTCCCGGCACACATAATCCACTGAACCAACATGCCGCCAAGGCATCCTGATGCGTTTCAGTGCGTCTTACGGGAATATGCTGTTTAAAACTCCTGCTGTTTTATGTTCCGCTAACTTATTCCACCCTTATACGATGTGTTTCTCCTTAAATTTGCCGACAATATAGGCAACCGCATCCTCAGGAGATTCGGGAGTAACTTTCTCGCCTGCGCCCTTGCGGACCTTGTCGGATGCTTTTGCGATCTTGGTAGGAGATCCTTTCAGACCCAGATTGCAATCCTCAACGTCCTTGAGGTCTGCTCTTCCCCATGTGGTGATCTCTGCCGCGCAGGCGTCAAAGATACCGCCGGGAGTCATATAACGGGGATCGTTTAACTCGGACAGAGCCGTGATCAAGCAGGGCATCTGTGCCTCCAGCACATGATATCTGTCGTCATACTGACGCTGTACCACAACCTTGTCTCCGTCAATCTTGATATCCTGCGCATAGGAGATCACAGGAATCTGCAAATGTTCCGCGATCTGCGGGCCAACCTGCGCGGTATCGCCGTCGATAGCCTGACGACCGGTGATGATCAGATCATACTCCAGATTGCGGATAGCGCCCGCAATGGTGGTGGAGGTAGCCCATGTGTCCGCGCCGCCCAGCACGCGGTCTGTTACCAGAACACCCTTGTCCGCGCCCATGGCAATAGCCTCGCGCAGCACATCCGCCGCCTTGGGAAGGCCCATGGTCAACACTGTCACCTCCGCGCCGTACTGATCTTTCAGACGCAGTGCAGCCTCCAGTCCGGCCTTGTCATCGGGGTTCATAATAGCCAGCATAGCGCCTCTATCCAGTGTTCCGTCCGGGTTGAACTTAACGCCACCCTTGGTATCCGGAACCTGTTTAATACAAACGATAACTTTCATTGTATTTTCACTCCTTATTCTTAATATTTTTACTTTTATCCGATATTGCTATTGGTTGAGGGTTCTCTTTCCGGTTCTGGACTTACTTCAGCAGATTGGAAGAGATAACCATCCTCTGCACTTCGCTGGTTCCCTCGTAGATCTCTGTGATCTTGGCATCGCGCATCATACGCTCCACATCGTACTCACGGATATAGCCGTAACCGCCATGCAGCTGAACTGCCTTGGTAGTCACCTCCATGGCAACCTCTGCGGCATACAGCTTAGCCATGGCAGCCTCCACGGAATAGGAGGTCTTGGGGTTGGTTCTGTACTCGTCCTTCTTGCGGGCAGCCTTGTATACCAGCATCTTGGCAGCCTCCACCTTGGTAGCCATATCGGCCAGCTGGAACTGGGTGTTCTGGAACTGTCCGATGGTACGTCCGAACTGCTTTCTCTCTTTCACATAAGCAATGGTGGTCTCCAGCGCGCCCTCGGCAAGGCCCAGAGCCTGCGCGGCGATACCGATACGGCCGCCGTCCAGTGTATGCATGGCAATGTTAAAGCCCTTGCCCTGCTGGCCCAGCAGATTGTCCTTGGGGATGCGGCAGTCCGTGAAGATCAGCTCATAGGTGGAAGACCCGCGGATACCCATCTTCTTCTCCTTGGTACCGAATGTAAAGCCGGGAGTTCCCTTCTCCACAATAAACGCGGAAATCTCCTTGAGGAACTTACCTCTCTTTTCAATCTTACCGGTAACGGCGATCACTATGTATACGTCCGCCTCCTTACCGTTGGTGATAAAGCACTTGGAGCCGTTGAGCACCCACTCGTCGCCGTCCAGCACGGCCTTGGTCTGCTGGCCCTGGGCATCGGTGCCCGCGCCGGGCTCGGTCAGGCCGAATGCGCCGATCTTACGGCCGCTTGCCAGATCCGGCAGATATTTCTGTTTCTGCTCCTCTGTGCCGTAGGTCAGGATCGGGTCGATACACAGGGAAGTATGAGCGGAAACGATAACGCCTGTGGTACCGCATACCTTGGAAAGCTCCTCTACACACATGGCATAAGTCAGGATATCGCATCCCTGTCCGCCGTACTCCTTGGGAACGGGGATACCCATGAAACCATACTTCGCCATTTTCTCCACGGTCTCTCTGGGGAAACGCTCCTCCTCATCCACTTCCTGCGCAAGAGGCTTTACTTCGTTCTCGGCGAAATCCTTGAACAACTGTCTCGCCATCTCATGTTCTTTGGATAATGTAAAATCCATGATTTATTCCTCCACTTTCATCTAAATTTAGACGCCCGGCGGTTTCCGGCAAAAAACCGGGAGCCGCCGCAGCCATCACGATAACATTATTTTGCGTAGTTATAGAATCCCTCTCCGGTCTTCTTACCCAGCTTGCCTGCACGAACCATCTTTCTCAGCAGGGGCGCGGGAGCATACTTGGAATCGCCTGTCTCCGCATAGATGACCTCCATGATCGCCAGCACGATATCCAGACCGATATAGTCGCCCAGAGCCAGAGGTCCCATGGGATGGTTGGCGCCCAGCTGCATGGCCACATCTATGTCCGCAACGGAGGCAACGCCAGCGGCGTATACGTTGATCGCCTCGTTGATCATGGGGATCAGGATTCTGTTGACCACAAATCCGGCTGCCTCGTTTACCTCAACGGGAGTCTTGCCGATCTCCGTAGCGATACCCTTGATCTTCTCCACCAGATCCGCAGGGGTGTTTGCGCCCGCGATCACCTCAACCAGTTTCATTCTGTCCGCAGGGTTGAAGAAGTGCATACCGATCAGAGGACGATCCAGTCCGTTGCCCATCTCCGTGATGGACAGAGAGGAGGTGTTGGAGGCAAAGATACAATCCTTCTTTACGATCTGCTGCAGCTCGGCAAAGGTCTGTTTCTTGATGGCCATGCTCTCGGGGCATACCTCGATGACCAGATCGCAGTCCGTGCAGATATCCTTTAATCCTGTGGAGATCTTGCCCAGGATCTCTTCGCCCTTCTCGGCGCTGATCTTCTCCTTGCCCACCAGGAAATTAATGTTTTTCTGAATCTTGGCCTTGCCGCCGTCAGCAAACTCCTGCTTGATATCGCATAAGCATACCTCATATCCGTCTGTCATCGCAAAAGCCTGCGCAATCCCTGCACCCATGGTACCCGCGCCAATAATACCTACTTTCATGTTTAATTCCTCCTTGTTTTTTAATGTCTATGAAAACTCCTGTTTTCACAGCGTAAATGACCATACCACCGCTTTCCGCCGATAATATGACCATTATTCATTTAAGATGACGGCCAGAACAGGATCAGGACTCCAGAAATAACAAGAAACAGTCCTTCCACACCTCCCGCTATGTAGATGCCTCCGCGCATATAACACCGGATTCCTGCCCCGATCACACGGACACCGCAGATATGGTGGCTGTGATACCGCATGAACTCTCCGGCAAAAAAACACGCTGATGCCGCTCTCACCGTCCTGCTGCCGCATTAACAGTTCTTGAAAGGCTCCTTGACTTTCTCCTTATTCTTATCCAGGAAGAATGCCATGCCGTACTTCTGATCCTCGGTCTCAAAACAGTCGCCAAACAGCTTTTCCTCGATGACCACAGCAGCGTCCATATCCGCGTCCAGGCCCTCGTTGATAGCCTTCTTGCAGTTTCTAACGGCGATAGGTGCATTCTTGGCAATGCCGGAAGCCATCTTCTCGGCGGCCGCCATCAGCACTTCCTGGGCGGTCTTTACCACATTGCCCTCAGCGTCCACCTCGGCAGAGTACACTTCGTTCACCAGACCGATGCGATAAGCCTCGGGAGCCTTGATGTTGCGCGCCGTGTAGATCATCTGTTTCGCCATGCCCGCGCCCACCAGACGAGCCAGTCTCTGGGTGCCGCCAAATCCGGGAGTGATTCCCAATCCCACCTCAGGCTGCCCGAATACCGCATTGTCGGAACAGATGCGGATGTCACAGCTCATGGAGATCTCGCAGCCGCCGCCCAGCGCAAATCCGTTGATAGCCGCGATCACGGGAACGGGGAATGTCTCCAGCTTGCGGAACACATCATTTCCCTTTTTGCCGAAAGCCTCGCCCTCGGCCTTGGTCAGCGTACTCATCTCCCCGATATCCGCGCCTGCCACAAAGGACTTCTGTCCGGCTCCGGTGAGGATCAGGCATCTCACCTCATCCAGATTCACTGCGTCCAGCGCCGCGTCCAACTCCTCCAGTACCTGACTGTTCAGAGCGTTAAGAGCCTTTTCTCTGTTAATGGTAAGGATCGCGTACTGTCCCTTCTGCTCATAAAGAATGTAATCCATATTTACCTCATTTCCGCATGGCAGGAGCGTGACACGGGTCAGGCTCCCGCTGTGCCAGCATTATGTTCAATATACCGCCAAACGGCCCGGAGAACGCTATAGCCTCCCCGGGCGTCGGTTTTTCTGTTAATCTTCGATCTTAACGATCGTGGAGCAGCCCATACCACCGCCGATACACAGCGTTGCCAGACCGGTCTTGGCACCCTTGGCCTGCATCTCGTGCAGCAGCGTCACCAGAATACGGCATCCGGAAGCACCTACGGGGTGGCCCAGAGCGATAGCGCCGCCATTGGGATTGAGCTGTTTGTCTACATCGATACCCAGGTCTTTGCCCACTGCTACGGACTGAGCCGCAAAAGCTTCGTTCGCCTCGATGATATCGAAATCTTCGATCTTCATACCGGTCTTGGCCAGCACCTTTTTGGTGGATGCCACAGGGCCGATACCCATCACCTCGGGACGAACGCCTGCCAGAGCGCCTGCTACAAATGTAGCCATGGGTTTCACGCCCAGCTCCTTGGCCTTCTCCTCGCTCATCACAACGATGGCGGCGGCGCCGTCATTGATACCGGAGGCATTACCTGCGGTTACAAAACCGTCGGGATTGATGGGACGCAGCTTTGCCAGACCTTCCATGGTAGAACCGGCACGGGGACCTTCATCCACCTTAAACTCGATCATTTCCTTTTTCTTCTTGACCATGACGGGCACGATCTCGGCGTCAAATGCGCCGGACTTCTGAGCCGCCTCAGCCTTCTGCTGGCTCTTAAGCGCGAACTCGTCCAACTCCTCGCGGGTCAGTCCCCACTCGCGGCAGATGTTGTCGGCGGTTGTGATCATGTGATAATCGTTGAATGCGTCCCACAGGGCGTCCTTGATCATGGTATCCACCAGAGTGCCGTTGTTCATTCTGTATCCGTAACGAGCCTGAGGAATAGCATAGGGGGCCATGGACATATTTTCCATACCGCCGGCCACCACGATATCCGCGTCGCCGGCCATGATCATCTGCGCGGCCTGATTCACACAGTTCAGTCCGGAACCGCATACCACGTTCATGGTCACTGCAGGCACCTCGATAGGCAGACCTGCTTTGATAGATGCCTGACGAGCCACGTTCTGGCCCAGTCCGGCCTGAATAACACAGCCCATGTACACCTGGTCAACCTGCTCGGGAGCCACACCGGCTCTGTTTAAAGCCTCTTTGATAACGATTGCGCCCAGCTCTGCCGCAGGGGTGGTGCTCAGGGTTCCGCCCATGGTACCGATAGCGGTACGGCAAGCGCCTGCTAATACAACTTTCTTTGCCATTTCTTTCTCCTCCAACTTGTTTTTTCGCTGTTTTCGCTGAATCGGCAATGATTGTTATTTTTTTGTCATTGCCATTACATCTAGTTTAGCATACCCATTCCTGTTTTGCAACGGATTTCTTGCAAAACCGTTTAGGATGTGGGAAATCATTATTTTTTATGAAGAGAGCAGGTTTGGGATGTTTTAGGGGTTATTTGTTATCTTTCATGGGGACTCCGGCTTGGGACGCTCCAGGCGGGTAATTCGTCCTGTTTCATGGGGGCTCCGGCTTGGGACGCTCCAGGCAGGTAATTCGTCCTGTTTCATGGGGGCCCAGGCTTGGGACGCTCCAGGCGGGTAATCATTCCTGTCCGGACACGCTTTCGCTCGATTGGAAACGTAACGGTCGCTAGGCTCGGCCGAATAAATTCGGCATACCTCGCCAAGTGCCGACGTTTCCAGACGGTCCTGCCAGAAATGATTATCCGTCTGGAGCTGTTTGTCAGCTAATATGTAAAGTTTGTCAGCTAGGATGTAATAATTGTGGGGGGACGGCCAGCACAGTGTGTCGGTTCCATTCTTTCGTTGCATATCTATCCGACGTGTGGTAGAATTATTTGCGCAGAACATACTTTCGGTTTGAGTACGACTCACTAAGTGTTGAAATATAATGGTTGAGCATATTTTCTTTTGGGGGACAAAATGACTGTGCCGGAAACGTTATTTCATATGGGTTTTCCTTGATAATAGCAAATGTTTGGGCAATAGTCTGAAAGGGCGGATACAATTTTATGAATCAGATTTCTCTATTTGATATAGCGCCCGGCGGCAATGCCGGGCAGGGCGGAGCCATGGGCGCCGCTGCATTGTCCGGTCCGCTGGCTGACCGGCTGCGGCCCGCCGCTTTGGATGAGTATGTGGGACAGCAGCATCTTCTCGGCCCCGGAAAAATCTTGCGCCAGCTTTTGGAGCGGGATCAGATCCCCTCCATGATCTTCTGGGGGCCTCCGGGGGTGGGGAAAACCACTCTTGCAAGCATCATCGCAAACCGCACCCGCTCCGCCTTTGTGAATTTCAGCGCCGTGACCAGCGGCATCAAAGAGATCAAGGAAATCATGAACCGGGCCCAGGAAAACAGGGCCTATGGCGTCCGTACTCTGGTGTTTGTGGACGAGATACACCGATTCAACAAAGCGCAGCAGGACGCCTTTCTGCCCTTTGTGGAGCGGGGCAGTATCACGCTGATCGGTGCCACCACGGAGAATCCCTCCTTTGAGATCAACGCCGCTCTGCTCTCCCGCTGCAAGGTGTTTGTATTAAAAGAATTGACATGTGAGGATCTCACCGGACTGCTGTCCCGGGCGCTGACTGACAGGCGCAGCTTTGGCAGCTCCACCGTCCATATGGAATCGTCTCTGCTGTCTGTCATAGCCGCGTTTGCCGACGGGGATGCCCGCACGGCACTAAATACATTGGAAATGGCTGTTTTAAATGGGGAGATTGCCCCCGACGGTTCAGTAACCGTGACAGAAGAAACACTGGAACAGTGCCTGGGAAAAAAGACGCTGCTGTATGATAAAAAAGGCGAGGAACATTACAATCTGATCTCCGCCCTGCATAAGTCCATGCGCAACTGCGACCCGGATGCCGCCGTCTACTGGCTGGCCCGGATGCTGGAGGCGGGAGAAGACCCTCTGTTCATAGCCCGCCGACTGATCCGCTTTGCCAGCGAAGATGTGGGACTGGCCGACCCCCAGGCTCTGCCTCTGGCCGTGGCCGCCTATCAGGCCTGCCACTTTAACGGTATGCCCGAATGCGATCTGAATCTGACCCAGGCAGTGGTCTATCTGTCTCTGGCTCCCCGCTCCAACGCTCTGTACCGCGCCTATGGCGCGGCCAGGGAGGACGCCATGACTCGTTTAAACCAGCCGGTGCCTCTGGTGATCCGCAACGCTCCCACGGATTTGATGGAGGAACTGCACTATGGGGAAGGCTATGTCTATGCCCATGATACCCGGGAGAAGATGGCCCGCATGACCTGCCTGCCGGAAGACTTGAAAGAGCGTCGCTACTATCTGCCTACCGAAGAAGGGGCGGAAAGGATACAGAAGGAGCGTTTGGAGAGAAGTCGGGCGTTCCGGCTGGGAGACCGGACAGGCAGAGACGACTCTGCCTCCGATGAAGAATACCCGGACTCCCCCCAATCATAAAACGGCCAGCAACAGATCGTGGTTTACCGTCTTATAAAACAGGCGGCGGAACTGTTCCTGCTCTTTTGTCTGGCCCAGCGCCCACATAACTTTTGTTACCGTCGCCTCCAGCGTCATATCATAGGCCTCCATCAGATGAAAATTCTCCTTGATGACCCGGCCTACCCGATATACTTCCATATCGCTGCCCTCATGGGTCACCTGGGTCGCCATCATGACAATCTTCCCCGCGTCCGTCCAACGGCGTATCTCTGCGTAAAAGGATACTTCCCCATATTCCGGGAGACCGCCTACCCCAAAGGCCTCTATGACCACGGCGTCATAATGCGGGAAAAGCCGGTTAAGTACTGTCCCATCCATGCCGGGCATCAGTTTCAGCAGCAGTACTTTTTCATTCAACTCATGATAAAAAGTCACCCGCCCGGTCACTTTGTCCTTATCATCAATATAGAAGACCGTCCTCCCGTCACACAACGCCGCCACATTGGGATAATTGATGCTGGAAAACGCGTTATAGCTTTTAGAGCGCTCTTTTTTCGCCCGGGTTCCGGCGATGGCATTGCCGCCAAATACGATGTTTACGCCGTGAGCCCGCTCATCGGAGGCAAAGCGCAGACTGTCAAGCAGATTGGTTCTGGCGTCTGTCACCGGCAGATTGATGGGTTTCTGTGAACCCGTGATAACAATGGGCTTTTGGCTGTTCTGTACCAGATATGACAAAGCTGCCGCGGTAAATGCCATGGTGTCGGTGCCGTGGCAAATTACGAATCCGTCGTATAATTCATAGTTCTCTTCGATCAACTGAGTCAGTTTCAGCCAATGCTCCGCGTATATGTTAGTGCTGTCCAGGCAAAACGGCTGAAGGATGTCCACCCGGCAAAATGCCGTATAATCCCGCACATACTGCAACAGATCCTCCGCCGCTATCTTCGGAACAAGCCCTTCCTTGGTATATCCCGACGCAATGGTACCCCCTGTGGCAATCAAAAGTACTTTTTTCATACTGCTACTCCTGTATTCCCGTTCTCTCTTGAGAGCAGCCACGCCATCACATGTACCGCCTGCTGGAACTCGCCGTTTCGTATCATTTCCCCAAGCTCCTGCTCTGTATGAAGTTCCACATTCAAAAACTCCGTCTCGTCCAGTTGCTGACCGCTGACTTTGTGGCAGTTTGTTGCCATGTATACATGGGCGTAATTGTCAGCCAGCGTCGCGTGGGAGGGAATCGTGATCAGATGAGTCCACTCGTCTGACGAATACCCCGTCTCCTCAAGCAATTCCCTTCTGGCGGCAGCAAGGGCGTCCTCCGATGATCCGTCCCTCTCCGCCGCGCCATATTCTCTGTCGTCTGTACGTTCCAGTCCCCCTGCCGGGAACTCGGTGGTGACTTTTCTTATGCCCTGTCGGAACTGTCTGACACAAATATAGTTTCCGCCGCAGTCGGATGCCACGATGACCACGTAATCCTTGCGGCTGTAGCTGTAAAAAGGCTCAAACACGTTCCCGTCGGGGAGACGGTACGCGGACCGCCGAAAATCCATCCATTTATCCTGTATGATATGCTCGGTACTGACCTCCTCCCATACAAGGTCCTCTCTGTTTCTTTCCATTGTGTATCTCTCCTTTTTGCTTTTTCTGCTACTTTGCGCCTATCTTATCACAAAAACGGAGTAATTTCCACTTACATTTCCGGTTGCAGCCACTCTATTTCCGTAGACGATCCCGTCCCATACTCCTCCACCGCCGGGTCCTTGATATGGTTCGTCCGCACCCACTCCTTTGTTCCCTCCACCTTAACCGCCGCCTGGGTATGTTTTGCCAAAAATCTGGTCAGCGGATAGATATCGATCCATATCTCATTGTTCCCCTCCTTCTGGGACTCATCGAATATAAGCTGCAATCCCCAGTGCAGGTGGGTGGTATCGATATTGTTCACATTCTCCTTGGTACTGTACCCGGTGTGGCCCATGTACCCGATCACATCCCCTGCAGTGACGATACTACCCTCCTGAAGGCCCTCCGCGTAAGGGTAATTCTGCCGCAGATGGGCATAGTAATAGTAGCGCTTTCCGTCGAAACTGCGGATGCCGATGCGCCAGCCTCCGTACTGATTCCAGCCCAGGGCTTCCACCCTGCCGGACTCAACAGCCATCACAGGTGTTCCGGTAAGCCCCATCATGTCATGTCCCAAATGTCTGCGCTTGTATCCGTAACTACGGCTGACTCCGAAATCATCATAATGGGTATAGTCAAACCCTCTGGCCAACGGAAAATACCCCTTCAGTCCGTACCGCGTTTCATAGCTGCCGTCCTCTTTTTCCTCCTCATATTCTCCCACCAGCCCGCCGATGGCGGCGTCATAAGCCTCCTTATAATAGGGATAATACTGCAATTTTTCCGTCAGCTCTTCCAGCGTATTCTCCCCCTCGGAGAGAGCCTCCGCCGCTTTTTCCATGGTCTTCAGCGCGCTCTTATCAAAAGTTCCCCCTGTCTTTGCCGCAGTGTATGCCAGCAGTTCCACCCAGTGTATCTCATGCTCCGTTCCGTGAGTCTTCACATCCCACTCATACGCGTTGCACAACGCCTCATAAGACACGGTAAAGTCCACCCATTTTATGTAGCCATCTTCTACGGCAAGTATTGGATTATTGGCAGCTCTGCGCTCTTCCATCCGCTCCTTCTGTCCTGCCAGCACGGCTACCGCCAGTACCAACAGTACGCACTCTGTCAATATTCCCTTTTTGATCCGCATCAGATATTGCGCTCTCTGTCTCTTGTCCATTGTCACTCCTGGTAGCTTTTCTCACTGGAAATATATGAAAAAGCCCACCGACTTATTCAGTCAGACCAGAGATTTGTCTGGCACTTACAGGAACGCGTGCTGTAAACACCTACAAAATACACCGGGAAAATCTCTTCTCCCGGTGTATCTTACACTGCCATTTCTTATTTTTCAGATTTTTCACAGCCGACAGCCTCTACGCAGCAGCTCTCATACACTCTACAGCTCCGGCTCTATCAGTCCGTAGGTGTCGCCCTTTCTCTTATATACTACATTTACCTGATCGGTCTCCGCATTACAGAATACAAAGAAATTGTGCCCCAGCAGTTCCATCTGGATACAGGCATCTTCAGGATACATGGGTTTAATGTCAAATTTCTTGGTACGGACGATCTTAACTTCCTCGTCCTCCATATAATCGTTCTCCACAAAAGTCTTGCTGAAAGAACTGGCATTCTGCTGCTTGTCCACAATCTTACTCTTATACTTTTTCAACTGCCTCTCAATGATCTCCTCCACCAGATCAATGGAGACATACATGTCGTTGCTGACCTGCTCGGAACGGATGATGCTGCCCTTCACGGGAATCGTCACCTCTATCTTCTGCCTCTCCTTTTCCACGCTGAGTGTCACATGCGCCTCTGTATCGGGATTAAAATATTTCTCCAGCTTACCGATCTTGTCTTCCACTGCTGTCCTTAACCCCGGAGTTACTTCGATATTCCTTCCCACAATCACAAATTTCATACAGATCATCCCTTTCTATTAATAAGTTAGTGTTCCGTATATCTCCGCCCTGCTCACAGACTTATGGTAACTGACTCCGCATTAAGCTCTATTATACAGGGAGTACGCACAAGCACGCGAAGTCAGGGTAATGCCTGTTATAAGCTTGTTTCCTGCTCCCGATATCCCGCGGCGCGCTGTCTGGAGATATACCGTTTATTGTATACAAAGTATACCATATTCAGAATTGTTTTGCAACAATTTAGCCAATTTTTTACATGTTTTTGACATCAACCTTGTCAACAAGAAATTTGTATTTTTGACTAAAAATTGAATTTTTAGGAGAAGTCCACAAAACACTTGTTCTTGTTTTCGATTCCTAAAATGCTCTCTTTGCAGTCAAAAACCTGTGGATAATGTGCATAACTCCGTGTATAAATGGGTTTTGACTAATTTTACGTTTTAAAATCGGTGGATAACTTATACACGAAAGTTCATTCACAGAATAACGTCCCATCATTATATCCTGTTTTTTTGGTTAAGTTGCACAACTTGTCCAAAACGCAAGTCCTTTTTCCATTTTTTTATTTTGAGAAAATAAGAGCATCCTCCTCTCAGAAGATGCTCTCCATTGACCTGTTTCTGCAATATATATTTAGAAAATACGTCTGATTGCCAAAATCTTTTTATAATCCGCCTTGGAAATGATGATACCCGTCTTTTTCGTGGAGGCGTGTACGATATTGCCATCGCCGATATACAGAGCCACATGGCCGGAGTAGCAGATCAAGTCTCCGGGCTGGGCGTTTTCCAGACCATCCACCGCATAACCCTGTTTCCTGTCCGCGGAGGAGGAATGGGGGAGCGACACTCCAAAGTTGGCGTATACACTCATCACAAAGCCGGAGCAATCCGCACCGTTTGTCAGACTGGTACCTCCCCATACATAGGGATTACCCACAAACTGTACCGCATAATTTGCCACTGCCACACCCATCTCGTTGTCACCGCTGATAGTGACGCTGGAGGGATCGATACCGTGACTGCTGCCGCCCTGAGGCGTTGTGGTCTGTGCCTGAGCAGCCTGTGCCTGACGGGCCGCTTCTCTGGCTCTCTGCCTGTCTGCCGCCTCCTTGGCCAGTCTGGCCTCCTCTTCCTCCTTGGACTCGGCCTGTACAAATTCCGTATGTAGATCCACAAATTCTCTGGATACCCAGCCTTCGCCTTCTTCCGTGTCCACCCGTACCCAAGTGTCTGTCTCCTCCAGCACCAGCAGATCATCCTCAAAGGCCACCATGCCCAGAATCTTGCTGTCAGTGCTGGGCTCCTTGCGCACATACAGACCGTCACAGGTCACTGAGGCAATCCGGGTTCCCACCGTTCTTGCCAGCGTGATGGCTTCCTCCCCGGTCACGCAGAACTCGCCTTTCACATAACCCGTTACATTGCCGGAACGAATCTTGTACCAGCCGTTCTCCTCAGCGAGAAAAGTACCCACTGAATTATTGTACAATTTGCCCACGACATCGCCGGACTCGCCGGGCAGGTTTCTTACATTCACATAGGCGTTAACCTGCGCGATGACCAGATTTTTGAACATTTCTTCTTCCTGAGCCTTCTCCCTCGCGATCGCTTGCGCGGTGGCGGCGGCTTTTGCCTCATCCACCTGCTGCGCGCTCACCATATTCTCCAGCTCTATATCCTTACCGTTTGTCTGGTCCTGCAGGTTTTCCAAAGTCGTTCCGTTGTCAAGCGCTATATTGATACCGCCGCTGGGCAATACCGAAGAGATCCCTGTTGCGGCATATGTTTGCAAATTCAGGCCTGTGCAAAGCAAAACAGCTGATAACGCGTATGCAGTAGCTTTTATTGTGCGTCTAAACATCTCATCCTCCATTTGTCTGACTAATTGTTACATACTTTACGCAAATAATTACAAAATTGTTACATCCGCTATTAACTATATCATGCCCCGCACAAATTGTCAACACCCGGTAAAAAATATCAAAAAACCTCTAAAGTCCCATAAATATCAGCTTTTTAAACACATAAAGAAAAAGAAACCTACGATATGGTTTCTTTTCCCAGGAAATAATTTTTTCATTTTTCTTAATAATTAACTGTCTGTATCCATATAGATGCCGCCGTCACCGCATTGGCTCCGTCTGCCACCGCCGTAACTATCTGCCGCAAAGGCTTTTTACGCACATCACCGGCCACAAAGATCCCGGGCACATCCGTAGCTCCGTCCTCACCGGCCAGCACATATCCCGCATCGTCACAGGCCGCCAGTTCCCTGACCAGCTCTGTCTCCGGGTGTATTCCCACCGCCACGAACACGCCGTCCACAGACAGAGTCCGCTGTTCTCCGCTCTTTCTATCCTCCAGCAGCAGTCCGGTCACACTCTCCTGCCCTTGAATCTCTTTCACCACATGGGAATACAGAATCTCCGCCTTGGGCAGCGCCTTAAGCTGCTCCTGCAGCACATGAGCGCCCCGCAGTTCGTCCCGGCGGTGGATGAGGTAAACTTTCTCGCAAAAACGGGTCAGGTAGATCGCATCCTCCAGCGCCACATCCCCTCCGCCAACCACCGCCACGGTCTTGCCCCGGAAGAACGCGCCGTCGCAGGTGGCACAATAGGAAACGCCCATACCGGACAGTTCCTCTTCGCCCGCCACTTCCAGATGGGCGTGCCGGGCACCGGTAGCCAGTATCAGAGCCTTTGCGTACAGATCGCCCTGGGTAGTGTGCACGGTCTTCGGCTGGCCGTCCGTGATGCCCGTGACATCCGCCTCCAAAAACGGAGTATTCAGCTTATCCGCGTGCTCTCTGAATTGTACGCCCATATCAAACCCGTTTATCCCAGGTATACCCAGATAGTTATCCACCTCATAAGTATTAAGCACCTGGCCGCCGCTCATGGGATTTTTCTCGATGACCAGTAGCTTGAGCCCCGCCCGCATGCCGTACACCGCCGCCGACAGTCCTGCCGGGCCGGAGCCGATGATGATCAAGTCATATATTTCCCGCATATCTATTTCCTCTCTTTCTCAGCGCCCACTCTCCGCTTTGCGAAGGCACCGCTCAATACACGCGGAGTCGGTGGATATTGTCCCTCACGCTCTCAAATCCTCTGACATCCGCCACAGTGTCCGGGGCAAACTCCCTAATCATATTCATAAGCCATCTGGCTTCGAACTGTAAAAGAATTCTTGAATGTCATTATTTTTTCCTCATTAAGGATATATTAACACATCCTATTTTTTCCCACAAGTCGTTTGATAGTGGAAAACCGACCAAAATATGTGCTATACTGATAACGGCATCATATATAGGCGTTGGCAAAACCCGCCCTTATTTTGTCTATTTCGCCCATCCCCTTTATTTTGAATCGGGGTTTCGCAACTGCCTAACATTATATAATTAAGAAAGGAATCGCAATACCATGAACAAGACCGCAATGATCACAGGAGCCTCGCGTGGGATCGGCCGGGCCATGGCTGAAGTCTTTGCCATGGCGGGTTACGATCTGGTGCTGACCTGCCTGCATCATATAGATGAACTGCATGCTCTGGGACGGGAGCTGGAAAACACCCATTCCGTTTCCTGCCACTGCTTTGCGGCGGATGCCGGGGATTACCAGGAGATCCGTTCCCTGTTCACCCGGATAAACCGGTTGGACGTACTGATAAACAATGCCGGGATCTCCCATATGGGCTTGCTGCAGGACATGACACCCGAGCAGTGGCGGCGAATGCTGGCCACCCATCTGGACGGCTGCTTTTACACCTGCAAACATGCCATCCCTCTGATGCTGGCCCAAGGGAGCGGACATATCCTAAATATCTCCTCGATCTGGGGCAATGTGGGGGCCTCCGCCGAGGTGGCCTACAGCGCTGCCAAGGGAGGCGTCAACAGCTTTACCAAAGCCCTTGCGAAAGAGCTGGCCCCCAGCCGCATTCAGGTCAATGCCATCGCCTGCGGCGTCATCGACACAGACATGAACCGCTGCCTGTCTGAGGAAGACATGGAAATCCTGCGCAGGGAGATTCCCGCAGACCGGCTGGGTACGCCCAAAGAGGTGGCAATGCTGGCGCTGCAGCTCACTCAGTCCCCCGGCTACCTCACGGGACAGATCATCACTCTGGACGGCGGGTTTATATAGACTGATACAGGAAAGTCTCTTTCTAATTGATCCCCGCCAAGTCTTTTACCACTTCTCCCGCAATTATCAGTCCCGCCACGGAGGGAACAAAGGCCACGCTCCCCGGAACCGCCCTCCGGCCGGAAGAAGGTGTCTCGCTGTTTCCTTCCGGCGTAAGCGGCGGCTCCTGGGAGTATACTACTTTCAAATGCTCTACTCCCCTTTTTTTCAGCTCCCTCCGCATGACCTTTGCCAGCGGACATGTGCTGGTCTGATAGATGTCCGCCACTTTAAAAGCGCTGGCATCCAGCTTATTGCCCGCTCCCATGCTGCTGATCACGGGTACTCCCGTCTCCCGGGCTCTGAGCACCAGTTCAATCTTGGCGGTCACCGTGTCCACCGCGTCAACCACATAGTCATATTCCGTAAAGGGAAACTCCCCTGCGTTTTCCGGCAGAAAAAAACTGCGGAATGTATGTATCACAGCCTGGGGATTGATCTCCCCAATCCGCTCCGCCATCACATCCACCTTGTATCTGCCGATGGTGCTGTAGGTAGCGATCAGCTGCCGGTTTATATTGCTCTCGCTCACCGTGTCGCTGTCTATCAGGTCTATCTCTCCTATACCGCTGCGCGCCAACGCCTCCGCAGCATGACCTCCCACGCCGCCGATACCGAACACCGCCACTCTGGCCGCCGCCAATCGTTCCATGGCAGTTTCACCCAGCAGCAGCCGGGTTCTGGAAAACTGTTCCCCCATGTCTTCTCCTCTCCGCCTCAATCGGCATCCACACTTCTTTCATCACAGTATATACAAGCTCCGCGTCCCCGTCAATGATATTATACCGCATAATTTTTCGCATAATTTTTTTTTAACATCCTGTCGATGTAATATGCGAAAAGATATGATAAGATAAATTTAAATTAACCATTCAAGGAGAACACAAAATGTCACGCACACTTATCAGCCACGTACCCATTCACCCATTACAATATCCCGATCAAGGGCAAAACTATGTGTTTAACGGATGTATGCAATTCCTGATGGAATGTCTTGGAGAAAAAAACGAACCGCATGATTACTGGTTTTTCTCCGCAGTTTCCGGTGACAGTTTTGTACAAGTATTCAACAAAAACAAGACAAAATGGAGTACTTGCTTTTCACAGACGGCATTCGACTATCAGCTGGTCAAGCGGGTCTTTGATGCCGTAGGGTATGGTTTCGACTATCTAGACCCGGAGACATGGCAGAGAGGCAGAGAGGCTGCAAAGGCAAAAATAATGGATTCTATCGACAGAGGGCTCCCCGTGATCGCCAAAGGTTTTCATTCTGTTGTGGGCAACTGCGAGCTCCCCACAGATGAAGTCTCATGTGTCATCGGCTACGAGAAGGACGGACAACATTTTTACCGAATGACGGAGGAAGGAACGGATCTGGTCTCTTTTACTTTGGAGGATTCCCTTCCATATATATTTGTCTTTGCAGGGGAGCCTAAGGATGCGCCGCCCTTGGCCAGCGTATATCGGAATGCCCTGGTCAATGCCCCCACATTGATGCGGACGTTGCCCGCCAATAATAGCGATATCTATTTTGGCAATAACGCATTTGAGCAGTGGGCACAGGCTTTGGAAGGAGACTTTTATCTTATGGACAGGGCGGAATACGATGCGGCAGACAGTATCGCAAGCTGGCGGTATTATTGTGTATATGTGTGCATCATCGCCACAAACATCTTTTCAAAACGGCACACCATTGACAGGGCGGTCCGGCTAAATCCTGACCTCGCTCCGCTCACTTCGCTGATAGAGCGGGAATACGAGGCTTTGGACAAATTGGAAAAGGAACTGCAATCCGCCAACGCAGGGTTTAACATTACATACGAAATCTTACAGGACGAGAAAAAGAGAAGAGAGATTGCCGGGATTATAAGAAAGTTCCCGATTGTATTAAGCCGCTTATGCGATATTCTTGAAAAAATTTAATATTGCCCCTACGAAACAGAAAATCCACACATAGATGTGGATTTTCCGCTGTCTGCTCAGCCGCCGGCAGGCCCCTCAAACAATGCGCTGATCCTGCCCTCCGGCACCTCGTCTCTCACAATATGCCGCATCTCCCTGTCGGACTTGGCGTCCATACAGCGCATCAGCAGCCGCTCCTTCTCACTCTCGGTCATACCCGGACGTCCGCCAAAGGCCGCCTCATTTTCCACCGCGTCCAGGCCAAGGCCCAAAGGCACCAGGGAAAGAGGATAACCTGCCTCTGCCGACACGCCGAAAGCTGTTCCATTAAAGTCCATATCTGCCCTTCCTTTCTCGGCGCGAAAGCCGGTTCCATGTTCATCCGCAATCAAAAAGTGATCTTCCGGCCTGTGTCAGAAGATCACTCTTAGTATTTCACATCCATGTGGACCTATTCTGTTTTTTGCGTCCATTTTTTTTACTCTTTTTCTTTGGCTCTTTTTCTTTTACTATTTTCTTTGGCTCTTTATCTCTGGCTCTTTATTAAAAAAACAGGATAATGCAGAATTGCTATACAATTATATATTTTTCCATTAGATAAAACACTCCTTTTCGCCATCTTACAGATCCCACTTTCTCAAAACCACATCCCAGATACAGTTTGAGCGCGTGGGGATTTTGGGAAAATACGTCCAGACGAATGGCCTGATATCCTTTCTCCACCGCCTGTCGCTGAATATGTTCCATGGCCTGCCTGGCGATTCCCTGATGCTGAAAATGAGGATTCACGCATAGACGATGCAGGATACAGTGGGGTTTTTCCGGTTTTTTCCACTTTGCCTTCTGGTACTCCGGGTCACATTCCTCATTTACAGTGTAGAATACTACGATCTTGCCTTCCGCAACCCCCACCGTGAGCTGTCCCATCAAAATGTCCTGCTGGAAATCTTCCCTTATGGGATATAATGTATCCCACTGCTCGATCCCCTGCTCTGACATCCGTATGGCGGCTTGGCTGGCCAGAGCCGCAACGCAGTCTACATCGCTCTGCCCGGCCAGTCTATATTGTATATTCATCCTGTCCCTCCATGTATCCGTTCACCGTATGGCATTCCCCTGTTCATACTTTGCCCATTATAGGGAGGTATATCTGTCAAACTTCTCTCTGTCAAACTGAATACCCAGCGCATCCAGCAGAACCCCAGTATACTGATCCGTTCCAAGATTATGCTCCAGAGACCATATGCACCACGCGTAATCCATCCATGGATCACCCACACCCGCAGCCTCCGTATCAATAAATCCCGTGACCTCTCCGTTTTTCACCAAAATATTGGGCAGGCAAAAATCCCCGTGAATAAAACAGGTCCCCTCTGAGTCGGAATTGCGGAGATTGCAGTCTGTCGTATCAACACTGTGAATCATTTTCATGGCCTGCGTCAGCAGCCGCACCAGTTCTCCGGGATCGCGGAGATATTTTTTCTCAACCAGCGTGTCACCCTCCAACAGAGATTTCAGATAAAACGCGTATCCTGCCTCCTCTGCAAACAGGACGGTCTCCGAGACCCCCACTTTTCCTGTCAGAAAATCATTCACTGCCCGCTCCCGCAAAAGTCTCTCCCGATTGTCCGATATCTTAAGGATATAATCGTTGCCCACCCGGTACACCAGATCCCCGCTGCAATGGTTATCTGTGATCTCCGCTACCTCTTTGCCCGCTATCCGCTCCTCTATCGCCGTAGGGAACTTTATGCCATTCCTTTTCATTTCCATTATTATTTATACCTCTCGTTCTCTCTGCGCAGCCCTTCGTCCGCATCCTCCAGGCTCCCATAACCGTACATTCGCGCAGAATTGCTCATAATTTCGCCTGCGAGATTTTTCCCTGCTGCCGCGTAAGCCGCTATATATCTGCCATAAAGCTCCAGCATCTTATCGGAATATGTGCTGATCTCACCCCGCAGATATGTCTCATAGGATGTATCCCAGCCGTTGTCCTCATAGGTGTGAATGCTGCGGGCATTGCCAGCCAGATGAGGATACTCCGCCGCAAATTCCTCCATCCAGGCCACTTGCAGAGCCACGATCCTCTCAATGATCTGTTTTTTCTCCGATGTGATCTCCGGGAAACGCGCTTTCATTTCCACATACTTTTCAGGAGCGGTGCTCTCCATCATCCTGCCGTATTTTTCTTCGATCAGATTATGTCCCCGTTCCATCTCCCGGTCAAAATCATAGCAGTACTGTAGCAGCATACCCTTATCCCAGGTCAGATACTGGCTCTTACGCATAATGGAAAAAGTAAACCAATCGTCCTGACACCCGGCTCTGCCTCCCTCGTTTTTCACCACGTCAAAAGCCTCAAACTCCCTGTGCGCTATCACTTCGGCCAACTCTTCAACGCTCTTGTCCGCCACGCCGGATTTGTACAATAGTTCCGCCACATGTTCCTCCAGGAAACTGTCTATATCGCTGATATAGCCAGCCTTATACAGACTGTGAGCCAGCAGGGAACCTGCCCGATCCATGATCCGGCAGGCATCCTGTCCCCGGCTCTCCAGCGCCGCGGACAGCAGCTGCAGCAGTTCCTCATGACCGCCCAGTCTGCGCGCGCCCTCCGCCAGCCATTTATCGTGAGGCGGGAACTTTCTCTCCATATAATAGACTATTTTCAGCGCCTCTCCGCTTGCCCTGCCCAGCATCATACGGCAGCTCAGACCGTCTCCCCGCTGTAACATCCGCCCGGCGTTATACTGTCCGTACTGGCAGAAATGTGCGGCGGCCTCCGCGATCCTCATATACCGCAGCCGTTCCGGATAATGCTCACAGAGCATCCTGCGTATCTGAGTAAAGATTCCCTCATCATCTCTGAACACAGAGCCGTTTACAGCGGCGGCCAGAGCACTCTCCTCGATCTGACGGTAGGGAATCAGCCCCGGATTCTCTGTCTCCATAGCTTTCCGTATGCTATCCAACTGCTCCATGCCAAGTAATCTGCCGTAAAATCCCCGAATGGTCTGCACCCCTCTGCGGCCCGCTCCCTGGCGGGAGGTCCTGTAGGTATAACCTAAAAAGGTCTGGGGCAATTCCTCGTAGGCGGTCTGAAGCCGCTCTCCGATCTCTTCATAGACACCGTCCGACACCCACATCATAAAACTCGGCCCCCAGTCATGATCCCGGGAAAATTCATCGTCATAGCCAAAACAGTCAGAGCCTTCGCCCACCAGCCCCACGGCAATCCGTCCCTCATACTCCGGGAACTTCTCATGGATCATAGCTCGCCCGTAAGTCTCATAATATGCCCGGCAAAGTTCCATGCCCGTGACATTCCGCTCCTGCGAAGGCTGTCTTTCCTGTGAAAACTGCACTTCCTCCGAAGGCCGCCCTTCCTGCAAAAACTGTACTTCCTCCGAAGATCGCCCTTCCTGTAAAAACTGCGATTCCTGCGAAGATCGCCGCTCCTGTGAAAACTGCGATTCCTGCGAAGATCGCCGCTCCTGTGAAAACTGCGATTCCTCCGAAGATCGCCACTCCTTGGGGGAATGTGACGCTGCCCCATCCTCTCCCTGTCCGGGAACAGCGTCTGCATCCGCCATCTCCCTCTGCTCCTGGGAAGCTCTGCGGCAAGCCTGTACATTATCCCTTAATCTGAAATATGCCTCCGTCCTGCCCAAACTTTCCTCTATTCCATTCATGGCCCGGACAAAATACTCCTCCGCCCTCTCATACTCTCCCTGTCCAAACAGATACGCCGCCAGAGATGCCAGCGCCGCGCAGTAATGTGCGTCTCTCACGCCGTGAGCCTCAAACAGAGCAATCGCTCTGTGGAAACAGTCCACCGCCCTCTCTTTCTTCCCCAGCTGTAAGCAGGTGGCCGCCAGATTGGCATAGCTGCTGGCCTGCTCATAATAGCGGTCCGGATGCCGCAACGCGATCTCCAACGCCTGCTCCAGATAGAGCCCCGCGTTCTCAAAATCCCCCATCTCCTGATACAGCAGAGCTTTGTTGTTATACAGACTGGCCACCAACATGTCATCCGGCTCCAGAACTTGACGATATATCTGCTCCACCGCCAGATAGCAGGTCATGGCATCCTCCAACCGTCCCCCGGCCCGATAAGCGCTGGCAATGTTAAGCACCGATGTGGCAAAGGGCAATGTCCCGGCAAGTCCCATATCCTGAAGGATATTTAATACCGCCTCTCCGTAATAATAGGATTTCTCCGTCTGACCCGTCTCCCGGCAAAACCCGATCAGCTCATTCAGCAGCGTCACCGCGCTGCCCCTGTCTCCGCTCTGAAGCGCACTCTCCAGACTTTCCTCCATCAGCGCCTGGGCCTGAACCCCTTTATTTTCTTCCAAAAGCCTGTCGATCTGCCGCAAAAGCTCTTCCATGTCCGCCAATTCCCTTCTATGTTATATTCATAAATACATTATATACTAAAAATCGTATATAACTAAACCATACATTTTTGACGATTGATTCGCGTGAGAATATCTTGTACACCTGTAATAATTTGACGCGCACAATTGGATATGGACAAAGGACGGTTCCCATTGCCCTCTGCCGCCTTCATTCTAGCACAGGCATGGGGTGGGTTCAAGAGATGATATAACAAAAAACGCGCAGATCAATAGAAAAGTATAGTTTTCCCGCAAGACGCCATACTAAGCGCAGAGGAGGCTTTATCATGAAACTTACCACATCCCTGAAAGAAAACATCGCCGCCGCTCATAGCCTGCTGCCCATCGGCACCAGCTTTGATATCATCACACGGGAACTGCTGTTGGGGGAGACACGGGCTTATCTGCTGGGCATCAACGGCATGTGCAAGACCGAAGTGCTGCAGCGCATTTTTTCCGATCTGCAAAATCCCCAGTACATGCAGGACAATGTGGTGGCGCAGTTACAACAGTATATGTCCGCCCGCATCGGCTATGCCCAGGTACAGCTGGAATCGGATTGGGACAAGCTGCTGCGCCAGCTGCTCAGCGGTCCCGTAATACTTCTGGTGGACGGTTTTGACCAGGCACTGATCCTGGATGCGCGCAGTTATCCGGCCCGGGGTATTTCCGAGCCGGACGCGGAGCCTGTGCTGCGAGGTGCCAGAGACGGTTTTGTGGAAACCATGCTGTTTAATGCCAACCTGATACGGCGGCGGATACGCTCTCCCCGTCTGACCTTCAGACTGTGCTGCGTGGGCGCGGACAGCAGGACCGATGTGGCTCTGGCCTATGTGGACGATCTGGCGGACCCGGGGCTGACAGAACGGATATCCCGCAGTCTGTCCGGCCTTGAGGTATCCAGCCTGACAATGGGTGCCAAAAGCCTGGAAGAGCTGTTGGTTAAAAAGCGTTGGTACAATCCCCTTCCCAGCATACAGCTGACAGAGCGGCCCGACGTGGCCTGCAGTTACCTGATGGAGGGACATGTGCTGCTGATCGTGGACAATTCTCCCACGGTACTGATACTGCCATGCTCCGTCTTTCAGTTTACCCAAAGTCCGGACGACTATTACAGCAGTCCTATGGTGGGCAGTTATTTCCGGCTGGCCCGCTTTGCCTGTATGCTGGTAAGCCTGGTGCTGATGCCGCTGTATTTGCTGCTGACCGCTTATTATCCCGATATTTCAGCGCAGTACCATTTATTGGACAGCGCGGACGCCGGACCTGTCACCATTTTTTTCTATGTTCTGGCGGTAGAATTTATACTGGATCTTTTTAAATATTCCGCCGCGCACAGTACCAGCCGTTTCTCCGGTTCCCTGTCCATCGTAGGGGGGCTGATCATCGGAGATATCGCCGTAGAACTGAACTGGGCCTCCGTGGAAGTACTGTTTTACGCGGCAGTGACGCTGCTTGCCACCCTGTCCCTGTCCAGCACCGAGTTTGCCGACGGGCTGCGGCTTTATCGGTTGTTTTTGATCCTGATCACAGGACTGGGAGGACTCTGGGGCTTTCTCATAGGTCTGGCGCTGGTATGCCTATCTGTCGCCACTACTCCCACCTATGGAAATTACAGTTATCTCTGGCCACTGTTTCCCTTTAACTGGCAGGCCCTAAAAACCCTGCTGCTGCGTTATCCCACTTTCCGGGCTCAGCCCAGCCGGGTATGGAGGCGGACAAAATCCTCTGAGAGACAATAATATCCATCAGTGCTCCTATCCTCTCCTTCCGCGTCTGGGTCTTCCCGGCTTTTTCAGTACTACAAAGGCCATCACCTCGATCGCCACAACCACCAGAACCACCACAACCGCTACCACCACAAACACGTCAACCCCTTTTGCCTCCTCGTCATTCTGTCCCTTGTCCTCCCCGTCAGGCGACGGAGTCGGGTGGAAAGTATCTTCACCCAATTCAGGCGCAACCGGAAGGTCTCCCTCCGGTTCCTGTGACTCACTATCCGAAGGCCTATCCGTTGTACCGTCTACAGGAGCCTCCGTGGGCCTGGGCCTCTCGGTGGCCCGGGGCGGCTGCACGGGCTTTGGCGTGGGCTGCGCCACCGGTAACTGAGGCGGCAGCACCACCGGAGCCTGGGTCGGTGCGGGAACCTGCGACGTCGGAGGATTCCCGGGTGTCGACGGATTCCCTGATGACGGGGGATTCTCAGGTTTCGGCGGATTGTCGGGTTTCGGCGTATTCTCGGGCTGGCTTGGCGGAGGCTGCACCGCGGCAGGACCGATCTGCACCGCCCCGGGAAGTTCCACTTCCTGCATGGTCTTTAATTCCGTGCCATACACATACCGCAGAGAATTCTCCACGGCACTGACCGTAGCAGCCACCTCGTTCCCATTTCCGTCCAGTGCTTTGATCCTGCCCACCGTTAGGGAGTCCGTGCCCTGCGCAAACAGCGCTTCCGTCCCGGCCAGATATACATTAATACTCCCGGTGGCCTGATCATAGCGGTAGTCCAGTATTTTAGCCTTGCTCTCCCCAAACTGAAACTCCACGGCGGCCGCGTTAGCCGACTCCACTGACAGACTGAAACACAGGGATGAGATCCCCTCCTTTGCCGCATGCTGAGAGACAATCGTGACCGTGCCCTCCTCATCCATCCGCAGCCCGTCGCCGCTTGCCGCCCGGACCCGCAGAGGGACCAGAGCGGCAAACAGAAAGAGTGAGATCATTATAAAGTGAATATATTTTCTCATGTCAATTCCCATCTGTGCGCTATCACTGCACATATATATTTATTTACCTGCCGCTAACCGTAATTCTGTCCGGCTCTATCACTTACCCAGTTCAATATCGGGCAAAACGGCCGGCATGTTCTCAAACATAGAGTCGCTGACAAGCCTCTGCCCCTCGTTCGTCAGAGCATCGTTGACACGGTACAGTTCCGCCCGTACCCTTACCAATCCGGCAAGGTCCGTCTGCTGTTCCGGCTCTATCCAGTAAAGCCATGTGCCGTTCCAGACGTTCTCGATCTCGCCCTCTTCCGGCACTTCCGCCAGCAATATCTGCTGTGCCTGCAAATCTCCCGCAGAGTTGATCCCGCCCACGATATTTCCGTCCTGATCATACAGGATCAGCGCGTTATAGGCCGGGTTACCCTTATAGGAGCCACTGAAAACGATAGACCCCTCCGGGATCACATCCGTATCCCTGTCGCCGTATTTATAGGCGGAAACCAGGCGGCCTATCACAACCTCGCCGCTGTCAGTTCGTCTAAAGTCTACGTTGTCCCCTGTGACTCCCAGCACATCCAGTTCCCCTATGGAGATCCTGCTGCCGGACGCTGTCTTTAAGATCAGTTTCACGGCGGAGGCCGAATAGGTACTCACATATTCCTGGGTGCCGTTGGAGAAATAGACGGTTCCCGTGCCGGAAACGTCCAGACTTCCCTCTGCCACTTTAGTCCAGGCGCCTGCGCAGCATGCCTGTATCTCATAACCTGCGCCGGGTATTCCGTCCAGTGCCGTATATTTTAACCCCGTGACAGTGAGAGTTTTGTTAAACTCCAAAATAATCTCCGCCTCACCGCCTGTTTCCGCCGTGTATGCTGTGCTCGCGTCATTGTCGATGAGTTTATAAGCGGGATCTTCCGTTTCCGGCTCACAGGGAGAATTATCCGTACCCTCGCCCTGAGTCTGGCCGGACGCCGTCAGATTCTGGGTACTGACAGTCCAAAAAGACTTATCCTGACTGCCGTCGTCCCCGATCTTGACAGGTTCCAGAGTCTTGGCCGCGGAGCGGTTTAAATACTTGTCGATGACTGCCACTTCGTACCAGACCACCCGGTTGTTGGCGGGAACCGTGTCGCTGAAAGAACTTCCCGTGGTGAAACCCACCACCTCTTTTACCGTATCTCCGCCGTTTATCATACATCTCACGATCTCATAGCCCAGCACATCCGCCTGGGGAATCCCCTTAGAGCCCAGGGCAATATCCACCTGGTTAGGCCTTCCCTCATGCACGGATGCTGTGACATTGTCACCCACGGCCTCCACTGTGCCATTCAGAGAACTCACGCCTCCTTGCAGGCTGTACACCCGGGCATCATCGTTGGCGTAACAGATGGCCCTGGTCTCCTCCGGGAACTGGCCCGCGTATCTGCGGGTCTCCTCGTCCGGCGTCATACCCCAACGCTCAAAGAACTTCAGGATATTTTTCTTGGCGGCGGCGCAGGACAGGCGCATCAGATCCTGATCCCGGTTTCCGGCCAGGGTCAGCGCTATGTTGCCCGGCGCGGGAGCCTTTGCCGTGTCTCTAGAGTATGTGTCCACTCTGGCAAAGAACAGATTGTCAAGCTGCTCGGTATAGTTGGAGTATGTTCTGTAGTTGTAACCCCTGTCATAAGCCAGATGGAGCTGCCAGTACATGCCCAGCTGGGTGAACACATTGGACGCCATGCCCTTCGACCCGGACGTTACTTTCTTATATACATTGTCGTATTGGAAACGGACGCTGCCGTTGTCGTCCCGAGCCTGGGCCAGCACCGCGAAATAGTTGTTGGTGATCTCGGCTATGGCATATGTGCCCTGATTGATGCAATGCCCGATCTCATGGGCAATGCCCCAGCCAAAGTAAGCGCCGCTCACATATCTGCCCTCGCTGTCGGCTGTCACGGGCGTAGCGCTCACCATTCCCGGAGCGGACCCCCACTCAATGCCGATATGATTGCCTGACGCGTACATGAACGCCCCGGAAAACATTCTCTGGTAGCGGATGTTCAGATGACCCTTGGGAATCTGGTTCACCGCCTCCGGCGCCGACGCGTTGAGTCCCTTGTGCTGGTAGAACAGATACATCATATCCTCCATGGCCTGCATGGAACTTAAGATCTTCTGGGCTTTCTGGTCCGCCGTGCCGCTGCCCGCTCCGCCCAATATCTGCTTTGCGGGAAGAGAGAGCATCATGGTATCCAGCAGGATATCGGATGCGCCCAGAATACAGTCGGTCTCGCTGTAGGCATATTTCACCTGATTGTTCTGGGAGTTTCCGTGAACTTCTCCGTGGGTAGACTCCATCTGCCCTACAAATGTTTCCAGCTCCTCCACATAGGCTTTAACCCTGGCCAGCCGCTCGCTCGCCTCCGTCACCTGGTACAGATCCAGACGCGGAACCTGTGTGCCGCCGCTGACGCGCACCGCATACTCACCGTCGCGGCCGTCGCCTGTGTATTGAATATACAGCGCCCCGCCGGACTCCACGCCCGTGGTGCTGCCGATCTTGGGAACGGATATCTTGTTGGCGCCCACCTTAAGCGAGGCAACCACAGTGCCCACACCCGCCGCCTCGGAATGATACTGGGTGGATACAAGCTGAAGATTGGCTGCATCTCCGGTTTTCTTGCTGCTGTGGCCCACGTAAACCATGATCTCCTCCTGGGCCGCTGCTACTACACCCAGAGGCTGCCACGCGTTCAGTCCGCCGAATCCTCTGCCCACGTCCTTGGTGGTGATCCCGCTGTGAATCCTCACCGAGGCATTCAGCCTGACATCCCGCAGTATGGCCTCCGCCGTCTGCAGTTCCCGCTCCAGCAGTTCCCGGTCGGGATGGTACTCGCCGCTGACCGGGTCCACCGTATTGATCCGGGTGCGCAATGCGTCTATATCCGCCTGTTTAACCTCCGGCCTGAGCACCGTGTGCAGGTCGTCCTGATACAGAGACATGATATCATCCATCAGCGTGTCATAATAGTAGAAATATACCTCGGATACCGTGATGGTTCCCGCCGCCGAGTAGCGCGCGATACCAAACTGTATCTTCTTGGCATTGACCGCCTGAGGCAGCTTGATCACATAGTAAGTCCTGCCCCCCACGTCAGTCTTTCTCTGCATGGAAATGCCGGCCACATCGGCCTGGACCCCGTTTTCATCCCAGTACCGTACCTTGGCATAGTAATACCCTGTATCTTGAGAAGTCATATCGTGAAAAGCCAGGGTGTCCAGCTTATATGCCTGGTCAAACTCATATGTAAGACCGTGGCCCGCCCCCATGGGGTTAAAACCGCCTACATCCCATGTATTGGCATAATAATATGAAGACGGGTCATGGTCCACCGTTCCCCAGGCCGTACCCTGCTGGGTATCCAGAGGGCTGTTCTGCATGGTGGCACCCATGACTGCACTGATGATATGCGCGCCCTTTTCCCCTGCATTGCCCACATTGATCAGATTATATTTGGGCATGACAGCGGGATTGGAGTCCGTGGTGGTGGCCGCCGCGGACAGGGACGGACCGCTCTCTCCAAACTCATTGACACCGGTCACATACACCGTGTATTCCGTCATGTCCTTGAGATTCCCGATGGTATAACCGTTCTCCTTGATGCCCTCGATCTTCTGATATGTTTCCGCAGTGCTCTCCTTATAATACAGGTTGTAGGTCAGAGTATCCTTCATATTCTTCCAGGACACTGCCACACTCTGATACTGTCCCTTTGCCGACACATTGTCCGGCTTATCCGGCTTGCCGCTGGGCAGGGGAACAGCCGTCACCTCATTGCCATACCCGCTGCGCCATGCGCCGTTGACCGACTGTACACGAATCCGGTATTCCTGATAATTGGCCAGCTCTCTGCCGCCAAAGGAAGTGACATCCAAGGCGTTGCCAGTGACCATCACGGTCTCCTGACGGTCTCCCTGCATTATCAGCACCTCATAACCTGTGATATTCACGCAGGTGTCCCAGGCCAGACGGATAATCTTGTTCCCCTCTTCCGCACGCAGATTCTGTGGTATGTCCATCTCCGGCTCCGGAATCCTCTCCTCCATGCCGTTGACAAACTCCACTTTGGATATCTCCGCCAGATTGTTATTCTTACGCATTCCCGTGATGGTCAGTGTCACCTTTTTTACGGCTACCTGTGAACCCAGATGCAGCCGGATATTGCCGTGACCGTCCCGCTCGGCTCTTATGGCGGAATCCGCCAAAAGATAACTTATCCCGTCGTCCACCGGGATCTCCTTTACCTGCTCCGCCCCGGATTCGTCCGTGTATGCAACCGTTATAATGCTGTTGCTGATGGGATTATCCCCGTCTGTCTCAATAATGATTCCGTCGACCAGGTTGGCCTCCCCCGCCTCCGCAAAGTAGAACTCCAGGGAAACCGGGGTATCCTTGGAGATGGCAGCCGCGCTGCCGTCCGGTTTCAGGGCCGTCAAAGTGACGCTCTCCCTGTTTTCCAAAAGTCCCCGCAGATCGCCCTCCACTTTGGTACTCACTCCCTGGGCGGGCTGTATGGCCTCCACGGGGACAAACCGCTCCACCCCCGCTTGGGTATCTCTGCCGTCATTGTATCCCTTGGAAAAATATTCCAGATCCACCAGATCCACCACACCGTCGCCGTTCAGATCCGCAGCAAGTCCCGATCCGCCGGAACTCCCTTTGTCCATGGCGTCTACCAGAGCCGCCCTGTCAGCGGCGTCCATCCTGCCGTCCCCGTTGACGTCACCCAGCAGCAATACGCCGGGGTGCATGGTACCCTGGGCATAGTTCACCCCGTCCAGAAACCCGGTCATTAAGTTGACGGTATATGCCTTATTTTTCACGGCAATGGACTGTGTGTATGTGGCGAAACCCTTCGCCGACACCGTCAGGGTATACTGGCCCTCCGCAAGCTGACTGAAACTGGTCCTGCCCTCCAGGGCATCATCCGCCCCCAGAACGATCTCTCCCCTCAGGGCCTGCCCCAAGGGATCTGTCAGCTCCACGTTGAAAGCCACCGGGCTCTCCAAGATCAACGCCGCGCCGATGCACACATCCACCTGTCCGATCTGCCCCGCCAAAATCCGCTGACCTAATCTGTCATTCAGCGCATCATAAGCATCGGCCCCCGAGACAGTACCGCCCGTCCCTGTTGCATAGGCCGTCAGTCCGGACCCCATCGCCAGCATAACCACCAGCAAAAACGCCAATAATCTCTTCATATCTTCCTTTTCTCCTTTCGTTTCCCTTGCGATCGCGCAATGGCAAACCCAGTGGGCAAAGCAGAACTAAAAACGCCGCAAACCCATGATTTCCCTGCGAAAATCCTTGATCTGCGGCCCTTTGCCGTTATGTAACATACGGGACTCGAGCCCGCAGCCTGCACTCTGTGACTTGTACCCGGCTACGCTAATCCTTTTTGAAGTTAGTATAGCACAACTTAAGAATAAAGAAAACAAATATTTACAAATTTTTTCCTAAAAATTGTCCCACAGTTTCTTATCTTTCATTGTTTGTCAAATGATACCGTAATTTATGCGCAATTCTATGTGCGCACCTGCTTTCGCAGCAATATCAGCGCCAGCACATTGGGCAGCACCATCACGGCGTTGACCAGATCCGTGCACTCCCATACCAGATTCATGGGTATCACGGCCCCCACATAGATCATGACGATATACACCAGCTTGTAATGGGGAATGGCCCCAGGCCCCCACAGATATTCCGCCGCCTTCTCTCCCATATAAGACCAGCCGATCAAAGTGGTCAGGGCAAAGGCCGCCAGAGACAGAGACAGAAAGACTTCCCCGTCAAACGGCAGCCCCCAGGCAGCGAAAAGGGGCAGAGAGCGAAAAGCGGCCGCCGCCAGTCCCGTCTCATTGACGCCCTCCAGAGATCCGGGATGTAACAGCATATTGGCAACTATGACCAATCCGGTCAACAGGCACATGACCACTGTGTCCCAGAATACGGCAGTCATGGATACATAGGCCTGATAAGCCGGAGATGCCGCGTCGGAAGAAGCCGCTCCGATGGCGGATGTTCCGATGCCCGCCTCGTTGGTATACAACCCCCGGGCTATGCCATAGCGGGCTGCCAGCAGAAGACCGCCGCCTGCCACGCCCCCCACAGCGGCCCGGGACGAAAAAGCACTTTCCAATATGTACAGACAGGCGGGACCCAGCGCACCGCGAAACTGCCACAGCAGAGCAAGGCATCCGGCAATATAGAGCAGTCCCAGCACCGGCACCAGCCGCATACACACCTTGCTGATGCTGCGTATACCGCCGATCAGTACCAACCCGGTCAACAGAGCCGCCGCCATCCCCACCAGATGGGGAGACCATCCCCAGGTCATGGATGTAGTCTGAGTCAGGGAATTGGCCTGAGTGGTACAGCCCACCCCAAAGGCTGCCGCCACGGTACACGCCGCATAGAATCCGGCCAGGGGCTTACAGCGGAGCCCTTCCCGAATCACATACATGGGGCCGCCTATATGATGTCCCTCCTCATCCCGCTGGCGGTAAAGCACCCCCAGATAGCACTCCGCATAGGCGGTGGCCATACCCAGCACCCCGGTGAGCCAGCACCACAGCACCGCGCCGGGCCCCCCCAACGCTACGGCGGTGGACACGCCGATGATGTTTCCCGTTCCCAGAGTCGCGGCCAGAGTGGTGGCCAGCGCCCCGAAGGGCGATACCCTGGGCCGGGTCTCTCCCTTAGTCTCCGGTTTCAGCGACATACGCACCGCTCTGCAAATACGGCGCTGAGGCACATGCAAATGAAATGTAAAATACAGGTGAACACCCAAGAGCAGGAACAGCAACGGACCGTTCCACAGAAATTGATTGATGACAGAAAGCATTTTCACGTCAGTTCCTTCCGGGCAGGCCTCCCTGCCCGTTATTTCACAGCTTTATATATGTATATGACAAGACATTCTTATTCAAGCCCCCTTTTCCGATAGGCAAAGACAAACAATGTCAGCGCTACAGCAAAATTCACTGCTATCACAATCATGTTTTCCGCAGATACGCCGGATGTGCCGATGCCGTTTATGAGGTCGCTTATCTGCTTTGAATATGTCACTCTCGCCGCCTTATCGATTCCGGCGTTGAACATGGACAGCATCGGCAGGAACGCCATTATCATCATAACGGGTACCGTGACGGACGTTGCGGCCATCTGATTAGCGCTGAATATCCCTATGACCGCGCCGGTCAGCTCCGAGAGGAGGATACCTGTTGCCATGGCGGCCAGAAACATCCCCAGCTCACCGCCCCTGTATTCTCCCACTACCGCAAATACAGCCGTTCCCAACATGCACATCCCAAAAACATATACGCCGATTCCGGCAAGATACTCCCCGGGTCTTACATTGCTCATCATGAGCACCCGCAGCGTATTTTTCTCCTTCTCCTCCGAGACGATGGCCGCCATACAGGTGAGCGGCGCCATGCCGATAAACATTACGGCGAACAGTCTGACAAAAAAGTGCTGCGGCATATTCTCTATTTTTACCGCGTTTTCCATGATCACCACCAACACGGGAAACATTATATATTGGACCAGAACCTCCTTATTTTTCATAGTATCACATATTTGTTTCATTAACACTGCCACTATATTTCTCATACTTCCAGTTCCTTTCCTGTAAGCTCAATAAACACCGTTTCCAAATTCGGCTCCGTGGTGTGTATCGTCTCCGCGCGGCCGTCTCTGATCAACTCCGCCACCCTGTCCGCCGCGTCCCCATTATGGGGAATCTCTATATCCGTTCCGTCCGCGAGATGTATTTTCAGCATGCGCTGGTGGTTATATCTGCGGCAAATTTCCTGGGGACTGTCATATTCTATTATTTTTCCGTCATCGATCAGCCCGATCCTGTCACAGAGCTTTTCAGCCTCCGCCATGGCATGTGTTGTGAGAAAGATCGTCTTGCCTCTCTCTTTTTCGGCGAGGAGCATTTTGTGTATCTCGTTTGCGGTAGTGGGGTCAAGTCCGCTGGTAGGCTCGTCAAGAAACATAACGTCGGGATCGGTCATAAAGACTCGCGCCAGGCGAAGCCTGCTCTGCATTCCCTTTGACAGCCTGGAGGCAGCCCTTTTTTTGACACCCGCAAGGCCAACCTTTTCGAGAGCCCTCGTGATATCCCGGTTTTCAATACCGTATATCCTGGCAAATATCTTCAAGTTTTCATAGCAGCTAAACCGTTCATAGATCCCAAAGTTATCCATCATGATCCCTATTTTCTTATGGTCCTGTCCTGTCATCTTCCGCGACAAAGTACCGTTTATTTCAGCGATTCCGATATCCGGGACAAGCTGTCCCGTGAGTATTTTGATCAGTGTTGTCTTACCTGCCCCCGACGGCCCGAGAAGGCCGAATATCTCTCCTCTGCCAACGGTAAGACTCACTCCGTCTAATACGGTTTTGTCTCCGAAGACCTTAGCTATGTTGTCCGCAATGATATAATCTTCCATCTGTTCCTCCTATTGTGGGTTTCATTACCCTTATTGGGCATCACGCTCTTCCCTGCTCTCTTATACGGCCATATGATCGCTTTTCACAGTTCCCGCTTTTCTTCTTTACAGCGTCTCAGAGCCTCCTCCAGCTTTCGGTTTTCCTGCCGCTCCGCTATAGCGGAGATGATCGTGCTCACAGCGCAGCTCACGCCAAAGCAGACAATAAATGAGATCCATGCAAGCGGCACATCCGAGGGAAACCAGTCGAACACAAATATAAATGCCAGCATGGTCAGAAACGCTCCCGAGAACATCGCCACTACCCTTGCGGCCAGAGACATGCCTTTTATCAGGACGTCCGTCATGAGCACGAACCTCAGCACCGTTATTAAAGACACCGCGGCCAGGAGCTGAAAGCTTGTCGCCACTCCCACGCCCGCGTTTCCCAGAGAAAACATCGTGGAATAACCGTATGCCGACTCACCAAACAAAAGGCAAAAGATATTGAACAATCCTGTTGTGATTCCATACAGCATAAAAATCTGAGAAAAAAAACTAAATACCGTAACATCCTTATCCATCTACTTTACCCCCAATCTCTTCTTAAGCTCTTCCGCGTACTGCCTTGATACAATCAGCTGCTCGCCGTTTTCAAGAGTGATCCGTAGCCTGCGGTCAAGCTCGGAGCGCAGACTGCGGACATATCTCAACCGTACGATACAGGACTTGCTGATACGCAAAAAATTGCCGTCGCAAAGCCTGTCATCCATTTCATACAACCTCAGTCTGGACTCATAGCACTGATTCTCGGTATAGACAAAGGTTTTTCTGTCAACGGATTCTATATACACGATCTTGGATATATCGAGTATATACGTTTCACCGTTTTTCGTTACAGTGATCTGGCTGTTGGCAATGCGCAGCGCGGCAATGATGTTCTCCAGCTGCTCGGTGACGCTGCCACAGTTTATAACAATCTCCGTATCCGTAAGCGCAGGATCTATATTCACTGATATTTTCACAATATTCACCTCTTCTGGCAATATGGTAATACAATGCCTGATATTTTACAAGCGGGGGATGCGCCACTTGCCGGACTGCGTGCGCAAGATGCCAATCAAAACTGTCTCCTCAGAGGGCAGCCGCTACGACACTTTTATTATGGGTAAATACAGACAAGAAAATAGCGGATTTGCCTTTGTTTTAAAGACAAACCCGCTATATATCTAACTTTTCTCATCGTGGAGCATACGGGACTCGAACCCGTGGCCTTCACACTGCCAGTGTGACGCGCTCCCAGCTGCGCTAATGCCCCATAAGGTTAGTATAGCACAGCTTTTGAAAAAAGCAAATAAATTTTTTGAAAAATTCAAAAAATTTTTACAGCACCGCCTTAAAGGCTTCGTCCAGATCCTGGATAATATCCTCTATGTGCTCCGTGCCGATGGACAAACGTATGGTATTTGGCCTGATCCCCTGGTCCGCCAGTTCCTCTTCGCTCAGCTGGGAATGGGTGGTGGAGGCCGGATGAATCACCAGACTCTTTACGTCAGCCACGTTGGCCAGCAGGGAGAACAACTCCAGATTATCAATAAAGTCCTTGGCCTTGCGGGCATCCCCCTTAATCTCAAATGTAAATATGGAACCGCCGCCGTTAGGAAAATACTTTCGGTACAATGCCTGCTGCTCAGGGTCCGATGACACAGAGGGATGATGCACCCGCTCCACCTGGGGATGGCAATCCAGATATTGCGCCACTTTCAGCGCGTTCTCCACATGGCGCTCCACTCTCAGGGACAGCGTTTCCAGCCCCTGCAAAAAGATAAACGCGTGAAAGGGCGACAGCGTGGCTCCGGTATCCCGCAGCAGAATGGCGCGGATCTTGGTGACAAAAGCAGCCGGCCCCACAGCCTTGGTAAAGCTCACGCCATGATAGCTGGGATTGGGCTCCGTCAGGGAAGGAAACTTGCCGCTGGCCTCCCAGTCAAATTTACCGCTGTCCACGATCACGCCGCCGATCGTGGTTCCGTGACCGCCGATAAACTTGGTGGCAGAGTGCACAACAATGTCCGCGCCATACTCGATGGGCCGCACCAGATAGGGCGTGGCGAAGGTATTGTCTATCGCCAGCGGTATCCCATGCGCATGGGCGATGCCCGCCAGCTTTTCGATATCCACCACATCTGAGTTGGGATTGCCCAAAGTCTCAATAAACAAAACCTTCGTGTTCTCCTGTATGGCCTCTCCCACTCCCTCATAGTCGAAGGGGTCCACAAAGGTAGTGCTGATGCCGTACTCTGACAGAGTATGCGCCAGCAGATTATATGTGCCTCCATAGATGTTTTTAGCCGCTACGATATGGTCTCCCCCATGGGCCAGATTTTGAAAGGTGTACGCGATGGCCGCCGCGCCGGAGCTTACCGCCAGGGCCGCCACCCCTCCCTCCAGAGCCGCGATCCTTTTCTCAAAAATATCCTGCGTGGGATTGGTCAATCTGCCATAGATATTTCCCGCGTCAGTGAGGTCAAATCTTGCCGCCGCATGGTCACTGTCATGAAATACATAGGAGGAGGTCTGATAGATCGGAACCGCTCTGGCGTCCGTCACCGGGTCAGGCTGCTCCTGCCCCACATGGAGTTGTAATGTCTCAAACTTTAAATCTCTTTCCGCATATGTTTTTTTACCCATATCATGCACCTCTCTTTTTATATAATTCCTATAGATTTACAAGGAATTATAAGGCTACCTGTTCTCTGTGTCAATATATTTTTTACTGCCTCTGCTTTTTCCGCTGCCGTTTATTCTCGTACATCCTCTCGTCAGCCTGTCTCAGCAATTCCCGATAATCCCTGTTTCCCTCCGCGCAAACGCATCCAAAGGAAAACTCCAGCTTAACCCGCAGTTCATCATCCAGATAGGCAATACAGTGTCTTTGAATGAACTCCATCACCTTTACCGCCTCGTCAAGCTCCTCCTGGGAACCGTAGCCGTATATAAGCAGCACAAATTCGTCTCCGCCCTGTCTGGCCGCGACACTGTTCTGAGGATCAAAAGCATTTATCGTATCCGCGATCTTCCGCAGATAAATATCGCCCTTGTCATGCCCGTAGTTATCGTTAATGTCTTTCAGGCCGTCCGCGTCTATCATGATCACCGCATAGTGCCCCAGATTTTCCGCCATGGCAAAAAGCCTTTCAAGACGGCTGTCCAGCCCCCGCCTGTTATACAGTCCCGTGAGTGAATCAATATCTCTCTCCACTTCTATCTTTCTGCGCCGGACGGTCTCTTCTGTCACATCAATTACCACGCCCAGGATCTCGTTGTGTTCGCAGATCTCCTCCAGTTTCACATAGCGCTCGGTCTGCACCGCCAGCTTAAATACGCCTTCCTCACCCGGTACGGGATTGCTCCGCAGCTGCCGGATAAATTCCTGAAACAGCCTGCTGTCGGCCGCCAACTGCCGGGACTCCTCCTTCTCAAGCATGAGAATCCTGGGAATATGTTCGGTAAACCGAACACTTTTCATCTGCTCATTGTACTCGTACACACCTATGTACATATTGGTCTTACTCAGTACATAGGACATCTTCTTGCTGTTTGCCAGCAGGCTATCCACCATCTCATTGATATAACTGCTCAGCTTGGAGAACTCCTCACTGCTCTGAATATCCACGCTTTCCTCCAGATTACCCTTGGCAATAGTGCGTAGTTTCTCATTCACGCTGTGGATGCCTTCCACCACATAACGGTTCATACACCACATTACGGCATGGGAAAGTATGCCGGTGATCAGCAGCAGGCATATGGCAAGTGCCGCCATATCCATGGGAATCCTCTGATACAATACATTATCCGGCATTACCCTGCCAATATAATTGGCACCTATCCGGCCGAATACACAATAGGAACCCACACCGTTTACCCTGGCGTGAAACCCGGCTCCGTCATCGCGGATATCCTCCAGTTGCAGCCCGATATCTTTCAGATTTTTCCCCACGCACACCAGATCCGTGGAACCCACGATCTCCCCGCTTTCCGCATGGACCGCGTAATAACTGGCCGCGGGATCTATCCGCAGCATGGAAAAAATATAGGACAGTTTATTCTTCTCCGTAACCTTGGTCAAACGCACCGGCTCCATGCCCACCTGCAGGATAAAATCTCCATCCTTACTCCACAGGGCAGAGTACTGCATCATCTTTCCCTCCGCCGTATTGGGGGTAACATCCTGAACCAATTTCAATGATCTGTCCTCTAACATGGGCTTAAAAAAACTCATCTGCTCCCCGGAATCAAAGGTATAATCGTAATATTCCGGATGTGTGCCGGCTACGATCCGTCCTGTTTTGTCAAATATATGGATCTCATCCACTTCCATGAGCGCGGCAATCCTTTTCAGCTCCTCCATATCCTCCGATACAGAGGGCTCTGCCTGAATCAAGTAAGCGATAGCCTCCGCGTTATACAAACAGGTCTGGCTGTATTCCGTTGTGATCTCCCGCAATTCTTCCTTGTTGCGCTCCAGAGTCTGCTGGATCTGGAGGAAAGCCGTGGCCGCGTTGTCACACGCTCTTTTTTGCTCATTTACAATCTCCATGGCGCATATGGAAAAAAGTATGACCACTGACATGATCAATGTTATGATTCTCAGATGCCTTTTTATAATCTCCCGAAGTGTTCTCATGAATCACCCAGTCCTTTCAGAAACTTTTCTCTTTCCGCTACATGCCCATCACAGTCTGGGTTGAAAAATAGCGAAAACCGTGTTATAACAGTTTCCGCCGGGCATAAAAAAAGCGCGAGACGGGAATCGAACCCGCGACCCCCTCCTTGGCAAGGAGG